>NZ_JAKNBL010000029.1 GCF_022410535.1 Pelotomaculum terephthalicicum JT | reverse complement strand
GTTTCTGGTGGCAATATCGGAGGGGGTACACCCGTTCCCATACCGAACACGGCAGTTAAGCCCTCCTGAGCCGATGGTACTTGGGGCTTGCCCCTGGGAGAGTAGGACGCTGCCAGAGAATTTTTAAAAGCCTCACGGTGAAAAAACACCGTGAGGTTTTATGTTTCCAGTCTCTTATTCGGCTATTTGGCTTGGTGCCGGGTTCTTTTCCAAAGTAATTTACAAGGGTATGTCCCTTTATTTTTATGAATTACTGCCATAAGTTTAAATTTACCGCAGAACCAGTTTCTTAAATCCACCGAAATCCTTAGCCATAACTGATAGGGTCCGCTTCAAATTTCCCCGTCTCCTTTTAAATTCAAACCTTTCGGTACAAACAGTCTGTTGTTTTCCCTGCGGCATCACATGCTGTTACGCAATATTCATAGTTTACCAGCCTCTGGAATAATCCTTGAAGCAGTCAAGACATACCTTTTTGCCGTCATTCATTCTTATTTTATGTTCCGGTACGCCTTCGCCGCAGTGTTCACAAACTACTGTGGCAAACATTCTTGCTGTTTCCGGCAGATTGAAATTTGGTTTGTTGAAATTAAAAATTTCATCCGCCGGCGAATTCAATATATACTCCTGGCGCTGCCGGCGGTCCATTTCATCATTAAAAGGCTTGGCAATCATTCTGAGACTATTACCATCGGACCGGCTGAAAAAACTGAAAGCCATTTTGCCCGTGCCTTTGTAAAGAAGGTTGCCTTTTCCTAATGTGCAGCCTGTGATAACTTGAATCGCATCTACTCCACAGGCATCGTTTTCGGTAACACATACGATTTCTTCATCTTTTGAGAATGCAATCCCCATTTTTTCCATCGCTGCTTCACAAGCCTTGAAGCCTATGGCGAGTCCCGGGCATTCATGTCCATGAAACGCCACTGATTTTTCCCATAATTTCTTGTTCATATTGCCCTCCTTTAAAAAATAAAACCACGAAAAGAGCTGTTCCTTACAGCATCCCTTCATAGTTTGTTTATAATAATAGCTTCTTTTTGATAGTTGATTAACAGCAGAGCTTTTCCAAACCTTCTTGGTTTTGTTTCTTTGTACAGAATAATAAAGAAGTGTTAAAATGTCAAACGTTTTATCAAGGGTACTTTATTTTTGAAAAAAGGTATGTCCCTTTCTTTATTGGGGGGCTTCCTCATAAGAAGGTTTATCCCCTTTCTTTATTGCTTAAGACTAGCAGCAGTGTTCGAAAAGGCTTGACTTGCCCGGACCGGGAGTTTGTCCGGAGCGGCGCGGAGCACTGGGTGCGGTTTATAGCGCGTGCAGGCATGCAGAAAAGCCCGAGTAGACGCGTAGGCAGCGCATGGCAGCCTGGTACGCGGCGGTTGATAAAACGATGCTATTTGAGTATCATAAAAATTGCGGAGAGAGCGGAGGATAACCCCGGGCCGACTACCCCCAAAAGCTTTTCGAACACGGTCATATTTCAACAATCTATAGCAATTGAACGAAAATAGGAATAATTCAGTAAAATAGTGGAATAAATCAAAGAAAATAAAAGTTGACATTATATGGTATTATTTACATATAAACCCTTGAGAGGTGGCCGACCATGAAAATGATTTGGCGGCTAATTTTTGTTTTTATGATTGTTTTGTGCCTTTCTTTTGCAGCCGGAGCGTTGCTGAATAAAACATTCCAGCTCATAGAGCCGGTTGTCGGGCGGTATCTTCAGCTTTAAAAATCTGTCCGATCTTGTTTTTATGGATAGTATATTGTAAAATTATTTGATAGCTAACAAGAAGTAGTATTGGGGGCATTATAGTGGCAGAAAAAGGAACCTGGTTGGTTAAAAAAGGTTTGGCTGAGATGTTGAAGGGTGGCGTGATTATGGATGTCACCACCCCGGAGCAGGCAAAAATAGCGGAGGAAGCGGGCGCCTGCGCGGTAATGGCGCTTGAGCGGGTACCGGCTGATATACGGGCTGCCGGGGGAGTGGCCAGGATGGCTGAGCCCACCGTTATTTTAAAAATAATGGAAGCTGTTACTATTCCGGTAATGGCAAAAGTGCGTATCGGCCACTTTGTGGAAGCGCAGATTCTTGAGTCTCTTGGAGTGGATTACATTGATGAGAGCGAAGTTTTAACACCGGCTGACGAGAACCACCACATAAATAAAAATGCTTTTAAGGTGCCTTTTGTTTGTGGCGCCAGAAACCTGGGTGAAGCATTGAGGCGGATTGGCGAAGGAGCGGCAATGATCCGTACAAAGGGCGAACCGGGGACCGGCAACGTGGTGGAAGCTGTGCGCCACATGCGGATGGTTATGGGTGAAATGCGCAGGCTGCAGAACATGCCTAAAGAGGAACTGATGGCTGCGGCAAAAGAAATGGGCGCGCCTTACGAGTTAGTGCTGCAGGTAGCCGAAACAGGCAGTCTCCCGGTGGTGAATTTCGCGGCAGGCGGAATAGCCACTCCGGCTGACGCCGCCTTGATGATGCAGTTGGGTTGTGACGGGATATTTGTGGGTTCCGGGATATTTAAGTCAAATGAGCCGGCGGCTAGGGCCAAGGCTATTGTAGCCGCAACTACACATTACAGCGATCCCGGCATGCTGGCGGAAGTCTCGAAGAACCTGGGCGAAGCGATGCCGGGTGTGGAGATAGCCACTATTTCTCCTGAATATCGCATGCAAGACCGCGGCTGGTAGAAAAAATATCGTGGAAGGAAGTTTAGTATATTATGCGAATAGGTGTTCTGGCCCTGCAGGGAGCTTTCAGGGAACACCAGAAAATCCTTGCGGAATGTGGAGTAGAGTCGACGCAAATCAGAAAGAACACGCAGCTTGATGGTATATCAGCGTTGATCATACCTGGCGGCGAGAGCACAACCATAGGAAAGCTGATGAACGAATTCGGACTTTTTGAGCCCATCACAAGAATGAGCGAAGATGGTTTGCCGGTATTCGGCACCTGTGCCGGGCTGATCATGTTGGCTAAGGAAATCAACGGTTCCCGGCAGGCCCGCCTTAATTTGATGGACATATCGGTGGAGCGCAATGCCTTCGGGCGGCAGGTTGACAGTTTCGAAGCTGATTTGGATATACCTGTTTTGGGAACGCGACCATACCGGGCCGTTTTTATCCGCGCCCCATATATTACAAGTGTCGGCAGAAGTGTTCAAGTGCTGGCGAAATATGAAGAGAAGATAGTGCTAGCCCGTCAGGGAAATTTTATGGCGGCGGCTTTTCATCCTGAGCTGACCGCAGATTTGAGGCTCCACCGCTATTTTATAGAAAATTGTTTATAATTCAACAATATTTTTGATATTGTAAATTGAGATCGGATATAGTATATTTAATTAATAAGTTAATAATAACCCTGTGAAGGGGTAAAGTAATCAGCTGTATCCTTTTCAGAGAGCCGGTGGTGGCTGTGAACCGGTAAGAACGGCATGATGAAACAGGCTCCCTGGAGGAGGTTTACTGAAAGCAGTAGTAGGTAAACCCGGGTAAGTTCCCGTTATCACAAGCTCAAGAGGGCTGGAATTATTCAGGCCAAAAAGGGTGGCACCGCGGGATTAACCTCTCGTCCCTGTTTTTTGGGGATGAGGGGTTTTAATATTTTAAAGTTAAATTTAAAATGAGAGAGGGGAGAGCTTCAAATGCAAGACAAAAAATATTTAATGATTCCTGGTCCCACACCTGTACCGCCAACAGTGGTTGCCGCCATGTCGCAACCTCTCATAGGCCACAGGTCCGATGATTTTGCCAAATTGCATGAGCAGATTGTTGGAAAATTAAAGAAAGTTTTTCAAACCAATAACGACATCTTTGTATTGACTAATTCCGGTACCGGCGCGCTGGAGACGGCCATCGCCAACACAATAAACCCCGGCGATAAAGTATTGGCCTTGATTACCGGGAATTTCGGCGAGCGCTTTGCAAATATCGCCAAGGCATACGGCGCTCAGATTGACGAGGTGGATTTTGGCTGGGGCAATGATGTTGATTTAAAGGTCGTTGAGGAAAAACTAGCCGCTAATTCCGGCTATAAAGTTGTCCTGGCGACCCAGAACGAGACTTCTACCGGTGTAAAAAACGATATTGCGGGAATTGCCGCGCTTGTATCTAAAACGCCCGCCCTGCTGCTGGTCGACGGTGTTAGCGGCATTGGCGCTATTGAACATAAAACAGATGAGTGGAGTGTCGACATCCTGTGCACGGCTTCTCAGAAAGCGCTTATGTTGCCGCCCGGCCTGTCTATGGTTACCGTCAGTGAAAAAGCCTGGCGGGTAGTCAATGAAAACCAGTCGCCACGGTTTTATTTCAGCCTCCTGGCGGCCAAGAAAGTATATGATAAGTGGAATACCGCTTACACACCCGGCGTGTCGATGTTCTTGGGGCTGGATGCCGCCCTGGACATGATGCTGGCGGAAGGCATGGACAATGTTTACGCGCGCCATGCTCTGCTGGCCAAGGCTACGCGGGCTGCCGCCAAAGCCTTGGGATTAAAGCTGCTTTCTGAAGACCGCTGCGCGTCCAACGCGCTCACAGCCATCTGGAGCCCGGAAGGCATCGGCGCTGACGATATTCGCAAGGTACTGAAAAAACAGTATGGGATCGCTTTTGCCGGCGGCCAGGGAAAATTGAAAGGGAAAATTTTCCGGATAGCTCATATGGGCTTTGCTGATAAAATGGATATTATGATTGCCGTCAGCGCGCTGGAAATGGCACTGGCGCAAGTCGGCTATCCTGTTAAGCTTGGTTCGGGTGTGAAGGCGGCTCAGGAAGTATTCTTGGGAAAGGTGGAATAAGGATGAAAAAAGTTCTGGTTATGGACGGTGTTGCTGAAATCGGCTTGACCGCTCTCAGACGCGAACCGGATATCGAAGTGGTTATCGGGGAAAAAATGTCCGAGGATGAGTTGGTTGGTATTATCGGTGAATACGACGCCATGATCGTGCGGAGCGCCACAAAAGTCACCGCCCGGGTGCTGGAGCACGCCTCCAGGATGATCATCGTGGGGCGCGCGGGTGTTGGTATCGACAATATCGACGTGGCTGCCGCCACAGCAAAAGGAGTACTTGTGGTGAACGCCCCGGACGGCAATACCATTGCCGCAGCCGAGCATACCATGGCCATGATGCTGGCGCTTACCCGCAATATTCCACAGGCATGGGCAACTCTGCGTTCCGGCAAGTGGGACAAGAAATCCTTTATGGGTGTTGAATTCAGGGATAAAGTTTTAGGTGTCATCGGATTGGGCCGGATCGGGTCGGCTGTGGCGAAACGCGCTCAGGGCATGGAGATGAAAGTTATCGCCTACGATCCGTATATCAGCGAGGAAAAAGCTGAGAGTCTCGGAATACAGTTGCTCCCGCTGGAAGAGTTATTTAAACAAGCCGACTTTATTACCAATCACCTGCCGTTGACCAAGGAATCCAGATATATCGTCGGGGAGAAAGCCTTCAGCCTGATGAAAGACGGGGTGCGGATAGTTAACTGCGCCAGAGGCGGCGTGGTTGATGAGCAAGCGTTGTACGCGGCGATGAAGTCGGGCAAAGTCGCCGGGGCGGCGCTGGACGTATTTGAAAAAGAGCCTACCACGGAGAGCCCGCTTTTCGAATTAAACAATTTCATTGGTACCCCGCACCTGGGCGCTTCTACCGAGGAAGCCCAGCTCAACGTGGCCTTTGACGTGGCGCTGGAGATTGTGGCGGCCCTTAAAGGTGACATTGTGAAGAATGCTGTTAATATTCCATCCTTGAGTCCGAAAGTAATGGCGGTTGTCAAGCCTTACCTGACCCTGGCGGAAAAAATGGGCAAATTTGTGGCCCAGTTGGCGAGCGGGCGGACCGATAAGATTGAAATCAGATACAGCGGAGATCTGGCGGGTCAGGAGGTCGCCCCCATTACCACGGCAGTATTAAAAGGCTTCCTGGATACCATCCTGCAGGAAATGGTCAACTTTGTTAACGCCCCGACCCTGGCCAAAGATCGCGGCATCAATGTGGTTCAGCAGCAGGCCGGTGAAGAAGGCGATTACGCCAATCTAATAACGGTCAAGGTTATTTCGGACAAAGATGAGATTTCAGTGGCCGGGACTATTTTCGGTGGCACCGACCCGCGGTTTGTGTTCATTGACGGCTACCACGTGGATGCGGTGCCTGAGGGGCACATGCTTTATGTTCCACATACCGACAAGCCGAAGATCATCGGCCCGGTAGCCAACCTGATTGGAGCGCATGACATTAACATATCCGGTATGCAGGTAGGCCGCAAGTCTATTGGAGGCAAAGCGGTAATGCTCTTGAATGTTGATACTCCCGTACCTGAGGAAACCCTGGCGGAAATATCTAAAATCGACGGAGTGCTGAGTGTGAAAAACGTAGGTTTATAAAATTCTCTAACCAGTTGCCGAGAATTTATATATTAGACGGCGCCTCAAGAGAGGCGCCTTTATATTGACTTATTCAACTGCTCAGGAATCAGCCTTGAAAATTCAGAATTCCGACTCCTGAATTTTGACTGCCGAATTATTTTACAAACTATTACCGTTATAGTATAATACTACGACTAATATTTTACATAACTATATTTTATGATTTCAACTGGGGGAGAGGTAATGCTTGATTTAAAATTTGTTCGCGGCAATCCCGAGCTGGTGCGGGAAGCTCTTGCTAAACGAGGCTCTCCGGTTTCCCTGGATGATTTTCTTGACCTGGACGAACAGCGCCGGGACAAACTGTTTATTGTGGAACAGATGAAAAGCAGGCGCAACATTGTGTCCGAGGAAATCGGGCGTTTGAAGAAGGCCGGCAAAGAAACCAAAGACATGATTCTGGAAATGAAAGAGCTTTCACAACAGATAAAGGAAAGAGATGAAGAGATTAAAGTCATTGAGGAAAAACTGCAAATTATCCTGCTGAACATCCCCAACGTGCCGCATGAATCGGTGCCGGCCGGCAGCTCCGAAGCGGATAACCCGGTGGTGCGCACTTGGGGCGAACCCAGGAACTTTGATTTTTCACCCAGACCGCACTGGGAAATCGGCGAGGCTCTGGATATCATTGATTTTGAGCGGGGCGGCAAGGTCACCGGCGCCAGGTTCAGCTTCTATAAAGGTTCCGGTTCCCGGCTGGAACGTTCAGTGATCAGCTATATGCTGGATTTGCATACCGCTGAGCATAACTATGTGGAGATATTTCCGCCATTTATGGTGAACCGGGACAGTATGGTGGGTACCGGGCAACTGCCAAAATTTGCCGAGGATATGTTCAAAATTGAAGGTACTGACTATTACCTGATCCCAACCGCGGAAGTGCCTGTGACCAACCTTTACCGTAACGAAATTCTCGACGGCGAAAAGTTGCCTATATATCATTGCGCCTATAGCGCCTGCTTCAGGGCTGAGGCGGGGGCGGCCGGCCGGGACACACGCGGATTAATCCGCCAGCACCAGTTCAACAAGGTTGAATTGGTAAAATTCTGCCGTCCCGAGCATTCCTACGACGAACTGGAGAAACTAACGGCTAATGCGGAAAGAGTCCTGCAGTTGCTGGGCCTGCCTTACCGTGTGGTTGTTCTCTGCGCGGGCGACTTGGGCTTTTCTTCTGCGAAAACTTATGATATCGAAGTTTGGCTGCCCAGTTATCAGGATTATAAAGAGATTTCTTCCTGTAGTAATTTTGAAGACTACCAGGCCAGGCGGGCAGGGATCCGCTTTCGGAACGATAAAGGGAAAGCTGAATTGGCGCATACTTTAAATGGCTCAGGCCTGGCGGTCGGCCGCACAGTGGCCGCCATCCTGGAAAATTACCAGGAATCCGACGGTTCAGTAACCGTGCCGGAAGTGTTGAGGCCTTACATGGGCGGGTTGTCCAGAATTTATTGACATCATTCTTAAATTGACACATAATTTCATCTATGATAAACTTATTAGTACGTTATCATGTGTATAAACCGGCAGATGGCGGGATTGAACGGAGGGGTGTCCGAGCGGTTTAAGGAGGCGGTCTTGAAAACCGTTGGTCCTTTTGCGGGTCCCGTGGGTTCGAATCCCACCCCCTCCGCCATGATATCGTGAATTGTAAAGAAGAAGGAAATATTGTGGAGAGTTGGCCGAGTTGGCTGAAGGCGCTCGCCTGCTAAGCGAGTAGACGGTGTTAAACTGTCTCGAGGGTTCGAATCCCTCACTCTCCGCCAATATCCTGTTGAAAGCTGTTGAACCAAACATAGGAGTGGGCGACAGCTTTTCTTATGCATGTATTATGTAGTATTGTAGTATGCATATGAAAATAAATCTAATTTTACTGCTATGCCAAAGAGGCAGCGAGGAATACGTGATTAGATAATAGGATTAAAATGAGAAAGGTAGTCGATAAATTAAAGAGGTTGGATAACAATGGCAATAGCAAAACAATATCAATCTGATGTTGACGCGATAGTGGCAAAACGTTATGACAACGGCGCTGACTATTGGACTACTCCCGACAAACGCCTATGTAAGGGAAGCCCATTTTCTACCCTTAATTGTGCGTTTCTGTTGCTGGAATTGGGTATGGAGCCTTCCGATCCTTTATTAATGGGGATTGCCGACCTGTTTTTAAGTTCATGGCGGAAAGACGGGCGGTTTAAGTTGTCCCCGCAAGGCGCAATATATCCCTGCCATACCATTAACGCCGCCAATGTTCTTTGCCATTTAGGATATGCTTCCGACAGCAGGCTTCAGAGTACCTTTGACCACCTTTTGGAGATACAGCACAGTGACGGCGGCTGGCGTTGTAAGAAGTTTAGTTTCGGGAGAGGCCCGGAAACAGAGTTTTCAAATCCCGGCCCGACGTTGACAGCTCTGAATGCTTTTCGATTTACAAGTTTGCTCAATAAAGAACAAGCCCTTGATCGAGCCGTAGAATTCCTGCTTGAGCATTGGACGATCCGCAAGCCTCTTGGCCCTTGTCATTATGGAATTGGTACTCTGTTCATGCAGGTTGAGTATCCTTTTGCCAATTACAACCTTTTTGTTTATGTCTACGTTCTCTCTTTCTACGATAGCGCAAAGAGGGATAAGCGATTTCTGGATGCGCTTGGGATTTTGGAATCCAAATTGGTTGACGGCAAGATTGTAGTGGAGCGGCTTAATCGGAAATTAGCCGGGCTTGCCTTCTGCAAAAAGGGAGAACCAAGCGACTTGGGGACTATGCGTTACCATGATATATTAAAAAACCTTGGTTGAAATTATGAAAAGACGGGGATGCTTCTCTTACTTGAAAATTGTTTTATCGTATGATATTATTGAATAAATTTGGAAGATTGGAGTTGAAAGGATGCGTAACATTTCTTGCTAATATATTAAGGCATAATGAAATTCATGGAAGCGGCGGTTACCGCGTGTTTTGTTATGCCTGTGCAAGAAAGTTACTAATTCCTTTAACTCAGCGAATATAGCTTTGTCCTGCCGTTTTGGCTTGGGCATTGATGTGTTTGTGAGCTGCAAGAATTAACTTTCTTGCAGCTTTCATAATTTCACAGGAGGACAAAGCTATGTCGCTAATCAACATTTCAAACCTAACCTTTGCCTATGAAGGCAGTTACGATAACATTTTTGAAAATGTCAGCTTTCAAATAGATGCCAGCTGGAAACTCGGTTTTACAGGAAGAAACGGCAGGGGAAAAACTACTTTTTTAAATTTGCTGCTCGGTAAATACAAATATAGCGGCAGCATTTCCGCTTCGGTAAGTTTTGAGTATTTCCCTTTCGAGGTTGCAGACAAGACTATAAATACCATTGAGATTGTAGAAAACATTAGCCTTGAGCATCTGCATTGGGAACTTATGCGCGAGTTATCTCTCCTTGAGATTGACGAGGATGTGCTGTATCGCCCGTTTGGCACGCTTTCAAACGGAGAGCGGACAAAGGTTTTGCTTGCAACGCTTTTTTTAAGGGAAAACAGCTTTTTGCTTATTGACGAGCCTACCAATCATCTTGATATGCATGGTAGAGAAATCGTCAGCAATTATCTGAACAGCAAAAAGGGCTTTATTTTGGTATCCCATGATAGAGCCTTTCTCGATGGTTGTATTGACCATATTCTTTCGATTAACAAGACCAATATCGAAATTCAGCGAGGTAATTTTTCGTCTTGGCTTGTTAACAAAGAACGTCAGGACAGCTTTGAGCTTGCGGAAAATGAAAAGTTGAAAAAAGAAATTAAACGTCTCGAAAAAACCGCAAGAGAAAAAGCCGCTTGGTCTAACATAGCGGAAAGCAGAAAAATCGGATTTGATCCTGCCAAAACCGAAAAAAGCATTGGCCGGCGTTCCTATGAGGGAGTAAAATCAAGAAAGCTAATGAAAAGAGCAAAGGTGATTGAAGCAAGGCAGCAAAAAGCTATAGCAAAAAAATCCAATTTGCTTAAAAACCTTGAAAACTCGGAAAATCTTAAAATAGCACAGCTTTACTATCACGCAAATCGTCTTGTGGCATTTGATGATGTTTCAATTTTTTACGGAGAGAAAGCCGCTTGCCGAAATGTCAGCTTTACTGTTGAACAAGGTGACCGAATTGCTCTCTGCGGCAAAAACGGCTCGGGCAAGTCGAGTATCATCAAGCTGATTTGCGAAGAGAACATAACCTATACAGGAAGCTTTCAAAAAGGAAGCCGTCTGCTTATATCTTATGTATCGCAAGACACGTCATATCTTAACGGAAATTTATCCGATTACGCCTTGCAGAACGGTATAGACGAGAGCCTTTTCAAAGCAATACTCCGCAAGCTTGATTTTTCGAGAGTACAGTTTGAAAAGGATATGAGGGATTTCAGCGGTGGGCAAAAGAAAAAGGTGCTGATTGCCAAAAGCCTTTGCGAAAAGGCACATCTGCTTATCTGGGATGAACCGCTTAATTTCATTGATGCAATATCCCGTATGCAGATAGAGGAATTATTGCTCGAGTTCAAACCCACAATTTTATTTGTGGAACATGACAGCGTATTTTGTAGTAATATAGCTACAGAAATAGTTCAGTTGTAGCTTCATATTGAATGACAAGATAACAATCCAATTCCTTTGAGGCCACAATAAAGGGATTGTGGCCTCAAATTGAGATTAGCGCTTATATAAAAACTGAATAATGAGCGATAAGGGAAAGCGGCCTGCCTTATATGAGTTATTCCGTGTGAAGGGATAGTGTTTTATTTTGCTTCGTGCACACCCCTGATTTTTCCCTTTAAGATAGGCCAAATGGCTATAGAAGTAATCGCATCCTATAAAATGTAGCCATTATTTTATAAGTCTGTAGAAGCCGGACCCTGTGATAGGGCGGGTCCCGGACCTTGTTCTATTAAGTCTTTAGCCCGGCTGATGAAAATAGTTTTTGAGGCGCTGTCGTATTTCACCTGGCAGCCTAATTCTTCAGCAATAGTCCTTAAAGGGACCATTGTTATCGTCTCATCCCTGGTGAACGGGGGTGTCCCGCATTGTTTTTCAACGCCGTTGACAGTGTATGTCTGCCGGCCGACATACATGGTGATGGAGGTGTCTGCGCGGCAAATAGTCACCTGATCCGGCTCGGTCCATGTTACCTCGCCCCCCAGTGCTTTCGCCAGGTTTCTCACCGGCGCCATGGTGACGCCGTTTTTGTCGTACGGAGGGACGTCAAAAGGAATCGGCCTGCCGTCTACCAGCACATGGATTCTCGCTGAATAATCGGGTGAACATGAGGCGTCATTCAGCAAAGAATCAATATCCGAGCTGTTTGACTTGGTTAGCACGGGGATATTTACCCGGACATCCTTATCTGCTTTGTCCCTGGAACTGCATTCTAAATGCAAGTCAATAAGAGTAATGTTCTCGCTCACGTCTTTTACATTTACCTTGATAGAATCATCGGACTTGGCATCATTGCCGGTTTGCCGCATCTGCCCTTCGATTTGCCCGGCAATATCTATTTTTTTCCATTCGTCCCGGACAGACAAATTTACACTGTATGTTCCTTTCAAGTTCTCATTGCCGCCGGTAAAATCGGTGTTTACCGTTAGCCTGCCGGTCGATTCCGAATTGCCGCCGAAATTCATTGCCGCAGCCAGCTTGCGCTGCCCCGCCGGCAACAGGGAAACTTCGTATGTTAGTTCTTCTAAATCAAAAATATTTGCCAGTTCCTGCTGTATTTTCTCGGGGCTTGCCGGGTAGTCGCCATTACTGACGCCAGCGTCAATTCCGGCTATTATTTCACTTTTAATTATTTCCTTGTCTGCTTCGGGTTCCATAGAGGAACCTATTTCGGCTATTATGGACGCCAATCTTTCCTTTTCATCCACGCTTTTTTGCATAAACGAGTATACTACATCGCACAGCCCCTGCTGGTCTATACTAAAGGTGGCTTTCTGGTTGACTAACGAGACAGAAAAATACTTGTCCGGAATAGCTTCAACCATGAAAACCAGCAAATCCTTGGAGCCCGGCGGCAGGTATTGTCCCTCGCGGTATGTATATGAGTTCCATAGCTCACCGATTTCGTTTCCGGTATAATAGACGTATTGGGGAATGTTTTTCAGTCTGTCGGTTTCAAGAGCCGGGTCGATATCTTTGAGCAAGGACAGAATTTCCGTTGACAGGATCAGCTTGTTGTCATCAATGAACAGGCTGCCGGAATAGTTGTTATGATTGTAAGACAAATTATAGTCCAGCGCCGCTTTTTTTTCGGGGGAGTTGAGCTTGTAGTCAAACTTCAGCTCAGAGCCGTTCAATTTCTTTAGCGCTTCATCATCCGAGACGAGTGAGCCGCCGAATGTTTTTAAAACCAGGGCGGCGGTGCCTGAAGCTTTTTCCAGAAGCCCGTCCGGCGGGCTGAAACTATAGCTTTGCAGACCGCTGAGCAGCAACTGTTTTGCCGTTGAGGTAGATGCCGCCTGTACGGGGTAAATAACGCCGAGAAATAAGGCAAAACATAGCAACAGCGATAAAATCCTTTTATTTTTCATAGAGTTTGTCTGTCCCCCCATGTTAATAAATTCCTATCTACACTTTACCATAGATTGGGCAAATATTGTACATAAATTATTTTGGCTTATGAACAGAAATTCTTTAAAAATCTATCCTGAAACGGCGCATGAACCAGTCGTCGTCGAATCTCCGCCGGGTGAAAAAAGCAAGCCGCTGTTCCAAGGCGCCGCCGCGCAGCACTCTGCTGACAATTTTTTTTAGCCGGGTGGGGGAGCTGACCAAGTCAAGGATTTTCTTAATGCGGTCATAATTGAAATGAGAGTAAGCCATGCGCAGCAGATTGTAATGCACATGATCAAATGTTACGGGGTAGGGATGTTTATTGCGAAACAAATGCAGTATTTTAACTGATGGGTTCACATATAACCGGTATCCGAAGAGCCACAGTTTAAGTGAGATTTCAACGTCTTCATATCCCCAAACAATAAAGCCGCTGTCGAATCCCCCTACTTGGTGAAACGCTTCGGCCCGGATAGCGAGGCATCCCCCCGGCAACAGAGGTACGCTTGTCAGTTCCCGATTAGCGGGCGGCGGCAGCCAGACGGTTTCCAGACGCTTGTTCCAGGTCTGCCCGTAGCCTGCCGCCGCCGGGTTTTTCAAAGAGCCTATGGCCGGCGAAACAGCGTCAACTTCAAGGTGCCGGGAAAAAGTATCCAGGAGGACGCGCGGCCAGTTTGCCGGTACGGTTATATGCGCGTCGCAAAAGATCAGGTATTTGCCGTGAGCTGCCGAAGCGCCGAGGTTTCGCGCCCGTGCGGCCCCTAACCCCGGAGCGGGGAGGTAATTAACTTTCCGATAGAGGGAACTCTCTTGCAGAAATGCGCAGCAGCCGTCTGTGGAACCGTCGTCCACGACGATGATTTCGTCTTTATTGCCTGGCGCGGCTGCAATTATTGAGTCTATAGTCATTTTGACATTTGCGCCTTCATTTTTACAGGGGATAATTATTGATGCTTCCATAAGAACACCCGCCCGAAGTTTTTTATTATAACTTATTAAGCGGAGTGGGAAAAAGCGACTAAGCAAAAAACACGACAAAGCAATAGCTTGACTAACCATAATGATTTTGTTAAAATATATTGCAACGTGGAAAAGAGAATAATTTGCGCCTGTAGCTCAGCTGGATAGAGCGTCTGACTACGGATCAGAAGGTCGGGAGTTCGAATCTCTTCGGGCGCGCCAGGAAAATCAAAGCTTCCGGGTTTTATGCCGGAAGCTTTTTTAGTTGGACGAGTTTGCCAATCAAAACAAAGTCCTTGCTACCGAAGGCTGCCAAGAGTAAATGGGGCGGGTAGATGGAGAGAAAGATAACGCTCTTACCCGGGGAGGCCTGGGTTCTAGAAGCAGATTTGAAAAATTTCTTCGGGAGTCTCGACTATGCATGGATGTTAAAATTTGTACAGCATCGAGTGGGAGACCCCACTTAAAAGTTGGGCAATTGTCCTATAATGATACGGTGTATGATTAGCTGTATGATTATAGGACAATTGGATAAATACTATACAGGCATTAATATGTGTGGTATTGTAAGATGGCATATGTTTTATATTAAGTTAATTTTGTTTTTATTATAGAAGTTGGGCAATTGTCCTATAATGATACGGTGTATGATTGGCTGTATGATTATAGGACAATTGGATAAATACTATACAGGCATTAATATGTGTAAGTATTGTGAAATGGCATATGTTTTATATTAAGTTAATTTTGTTTTTATTAAGGTTGTCTCTAAAATAATTCCCGCAAAGACTGAAATAAACTCTAAATAAACTCTAATAAAAAAAAAATAAATTAAGAAAAATGCTATGCGCTTAGTTGTGTGGAATGAAAATTGCAATAAACTAGTTTTGGAATATGTATGCAGAGCGTAAATGTAACGAAACATGGTTATTACTATATAGCGAAGAATCAGAGGAAACGATAATGAGAGTTGCCAGCCAAGTAACTAAAGGTAGTCTGAGTGGCGTGTTCAACGCCAGGAGTATTGCCATTGTCGGGGCGTCGCCCAGGCCCGGCAGGCTAGGCAACCAAATCGTACGGAACGCAAAAGCAATGGATTTCGATGGACAAATATATCCGGTTAATCCTACGCAAACAACAATCGAAGGCCTCAAGTGCTATAAGAACATCTTGGATATCCCTGGCCGGCTGGACTTAGTTGTGTTGATTGTCGGCGCGGATGAATGTGTTCATATTGTGCGGGAGATAGCCCGCCGGTGGGACGAAAAAGGAGACGTAGCCGGTATAGTGGTTGTCTCAGCTGGATTTAGTGAAGGGGGTTCGGCGAAGGGCCTGGCAAAAGAGAAGGCCATGCTGGAACCTTTACAAGCCCGCGGCATACGTGTGATTGGGCCAAATTGCCTGGGAATCGCTGATCAATACAGTGGTGTTAATACCACATTTGATTTGCCGCCGTACCTTAAAGGCGGGGTTTCCGTCGTTTCCCAAAGCGGCGCGTTCGCCGCCTCGTTTCTCATGTGGGCCAAAGATCTGGAGCTTTTCGGCCTCAGCAAGTTTCTCACAGTGGGTAATATGGCCGACGTGGATATGGATGAGGTAGTGGAATTTTTGGGCGAAGACGAAAACACTAAAGTTATTGCCGTGTACATGGAAGGAATTAGGCAGGGAAGACGCTTTATAGAAGTGGCTAGTAAGGTTTCGCAAACGAAACCGATAGTGGTCTTTAAAAGCGGGCGAACAGCCTTCGGATCCGGAGCGGTACGCAGTCACACAGGCGCGGTTGCCGGCAACGACAAGATTTATGATGGAGCGTTCCGCCAGGCTGGAATTATTCGAGCCGCTACTGTAGCGGAATTCTACCATACTATCTGTGCTTTAAGCAAGCAGCCGTTGCCCCGGGGGAAGAGGATATGTGTGCTCACGGGTATTGGCGGTCCGGGAACGATTTGCATAGACGCTTTGCTAGCCACTGGTGTTGTGGAAATGGCCTGCTTGTCTGATCACACCAAAACTCATTTAAAAGAAATACTAGCTCACACTGCTGCTGTTGATGAGCCTCAAGGTTATGTGGATATGACGGCATCTGTCACCGAGGAGTTGCATGAAGAGGTTATTAAAACAGTTCTCGCGGATGAAGGTGTTGATGGGCTGATCTACTTGATCACACCACCAGCTTTTTTCAGCGACGAAAAGCTTGTCGAACACATCCTCAAGGCGTATAATTCATTTTCCAAAGAAAAGAGGAAGCCGTTGCTCAACGTTTTTACGTTCGGATCTCATGTTGCTGAACTAAGACGTCTCTTTGAGCGTGGAGGTATACCTACTTTGGAATTTCCTGATGTGGCTGCTTCCGTTATGGCGAACATGGTATGGCATAGTGAGTGGAGGAAAAGTAGGTTAGATTATGGATTATAAAAAGTTCGTTAAAAATGTTTTGAAGACAGGAAGGAGTCACTTGTTAGAACCGGAAGCTTACCATGTTTGCGGTGAGTTTGGAATAGCTTGTCCACAGTTCAGGCTTGTCGCAAATGTGGAAGAAGGGATAAACGCCGCTAAATCTATAGGTTTTCCTGTGGTGATCAAGGTAGTATCCTCGCAGATAATTCATAAAACTGACGCAGGTGGTGTTGTTACCGGTATTCAGTCAGGGGAACAATTTAAAAATGCGTATGAAACCATGCTTAAAAACGTCCGTAACAAGGTACCGGGCGCTGAGATAAATGGAGTGATTGTTCAAAAGTCAATGCCTCAGGGTGTGGAAGTAGCTGTTGGCGGTCTGCGAGATTCGCAATTTGGACCGGTGGTTATGTTTGGGGCCGGCGGAATATTAATTGAAGTGTTGCAAGATGTATCTTTCAGGTTGGCGCAACTCGATAGAGAAGAGGCATTGAGACAGATTAAAGAAACTAAGATATATAAGATTCTGCAGGGTGTTCGACAGAATCAACCCTGCGACATTGAGGCGTTAGCGGATCTCATTATACATACCGGTAAGTTGCTTGAAGAAATACCGGAGATTTATGAACTGGATTTCAATCCGGTATTAGCTTATCCTGATCAATGTTTGGCAGTTGATGCGCGCGTGATATTAGTGAGCTAACGCTTGTGTCCACTGCCAATAATAACCTTTCCACGCGTATCTCCCTTATTTGTCTCCTTTTGCATAATTAGTTTAGAACACGAAAGTGACTAATTATGACAAAAGGAATTTTTTTGGGTAAATGTAATTAAGTACTCAACATTCACAGGACGAAAGATTAAGTCTTCCCTTTAAAAATGCCGGTAGACAGGAAATGAACCCAAGAGAATCAAAGATTTTGGTATAGAAAAAGGATGCCTCTAAACGGCATCCTTTAAGCTGGAAAATTCATAACCTAACTTCGTCAGGCTGCATATTTTGCTTTTCCCTTCGGTGCTGACATCCACAATACCAAGTGCGTAAAGCTGCATGACCACATGGTCTAACACGGCTCTTTTTACTTTAGCGGTAAGCGATAAATCTTCCTTATTCATAGGGCCGCTGTCTTCCAAGGATCTGATTACTCTTTCCGCTTCTTCAGGTAGACGTTTTTGCACGCCGTTAAAGTACTCTGTTAGTGACACCGCATATATCTCCTTTCGTAAGTATTATTGATAGTATGGTCATTTACTCAATTAATTAAACATTGGAAAGGTTTACCGCAACAACTTTGTGTGCAATTGGCAGTCTATCAAAATAATAGCAATCGTTGTACAATAAATAATAAATGATGTTCTGTTCAATGTTCGAGAAAAGAGGAGGTAATATAATGGAAATCCTATACCAAAGCAGTTCTTTTTCCACTGTCAAGGTCGTTCACGGTGATGAATTGCTGGCCGAAAGCATTTTGATCAGCACCGATTTTGAAGCGGTGGGCAGGCTGGTTGCCGACCTCAAAAGCTTCCGGATAAAAGATGCGCGGTGGGATGTCTACCGTTCGCCGGGCAATAGTATGAACGGCGGCAAGGAGCTTCCTGAACTTACCGGGGTAGAGGCCTATTTTAGCGCCGGCGGGTTCCTGCGGCGCGCGGCTGGTGATGAGGCGGGCGGTTTGCCGAGAGAATTGCTGGCGGAATGCGTCAAGGGTATAATACAGGCTGAGACCTTTATTTTTATCGCCAGAGGTTACCCGTCCGCCAAGGCTTACGAGGATTACTGGGACAAAATATATTTAAACGTATGCCGTTACTACAGCAATCTGGAGCGTATCGCGCGCAGGTGGTTTGATTATATCGGCGATTATCATCGCGCGGGAAACCTTTTTAACCGGTTTTTGCACTGCCGGGTTTGCCGCCGTGACGACAGGTATTTAACCGCGTCCGGGAGTTTCAGTGACTCGTTCCATGAACTGGGCGTACGTGTTGATCTAAACGATAAAGGGGCAATTATTGACTGTGCGGGGAATTTCTTAAGGGCTCCGGACCAGGTTTGCCTTGAGAACAGAGAGCATGTGTTTAAGCTTATTGGGAAAGAGATCGCCCGTATGGAAAAGAAAGAAATCGGGGAATTGGTGGGCGGACCCCAGGGTTGTAATCATCTGGTTGATCTTATCCACGGAATTGGTAAAGCAGTGACGGTATCCCTGGGGATAAACGGCGAAAAATAATGTGGTTGGCCAATTATGCGCGGAAGCAACGGGCCAGTTTTTTCAGGGAGCGGTCGTATGTTCTTTCCGCTTCCGGCGGGAATAAGCAGCCCGGCGCTCCGCCGTGTTCACGGTGATAGCTGATACACTCG
The DNA here is from genome assembly GCF_022410535.1 of Pelotomaculum terephthalicicum JT. Lineage (GTDB taxonomy): Bacteria > Bacillota > Desulfotomaculia > Desulfotomaculales > Pelotomaculaceae > Pelotomaculum_D > Pelotomaculum_D terephthalicicum. Next base: position 18,430 of record NZ_JAKNBL010000029.1, on the reverse strand, counting down.
CAGCAAAGCCCTTTTCTTGAACACGTTTGGTAAGTGCAACTGCAATATTCCTTGTTTTTTTCCTGTTTGCACTCCATGGAAATCCTCCTTTGCAGATCGCCTCGGCGGGCGGGTATCGCATCCACAAGTTTGCGCTGGATTTTAATATCTTCTATAACGTTATGTCTAATCCCTGCTGTTATTTAACCGAAAGTTATTATTTGTCGATTTTTCTCTAATGTTTCCTTGTTATAGAGTGCCCCGGATGATATAATTAATAATTAAAAACAGAACTGGGTGCTTTTCCCATGCGTGCCAAGTCTTTTTTTCAATGTGGAGTGTGCGGACATCAATCGACCCGCTGGCTGGGGCGTTGCCCCGGCTGCGGTACCTGGAACAGTATGGTGGAAGAATTGAGCAGTCGCCCGGTTGCCGGCCTTGCCCCCGGCAAAGGGGTTCTTCCGAGTCCGGTGACGGAAGTTTCCGCCCTGGAAGAGGAACGGCTGCCTGTAGGGATTGGTGAATTGGACCGTGTTCTTGGGGGCGGAGTGGTTCCGGGTTCTTTAATCCTGGTCGGCGGCGACCCGGGCATCGGCAAATCTACCCTGCTGCTGCAAATTGCCTACCGGTTTAGCGACAGGCTGCAGGTGCTTTATGTGTCCGGTGAGGAATCGGTCCGGCAGATCAGGATCAGGGCCGACCGGCTGGGGGCTTTGTCACCCAACTTATTGCTGGTTGCCGAAACCGATATTGATTTAATTGAGCGGCATCTTAGTGATGTTAACCCCCCCGTGGCAATTATTGATTCCATACAAACAATGTTTAAGAACGAGCTTGCCTCAGTTCCCGGTAGCGTCGGGCAGGTGCGTGAATGTACCGCGCAGTTGATGCGTCTGGCCAAGACTACCGGAATATCCGTCTTTTTGGTCGGTCATGTGACCAAGGAGGGATTATTGGCGGGCCCGCGCGTTCTTGAGCATATGGTGGACACGGTTCTTTATCTTGAGGGCGACCGGCACCAGTCGTTTCGCATTCTCAGAGGGGTAAAAAACAGATTTGGGTCTACCAATGAGATAGGTGTTTTTGACATGCGTGGCCAGGGACTGGTTGAGGTGGCCAACCCTTCGCTGCTTTTTCTAAGCCATCATCTTGGCGGGAGTGTGCCCGGCACAGCGGTAGTGTCGAGTCTGGAGGGGTCGAGACCTTTGCTCGTTGAAATACAGGCGCTGGTGTCCCCCGCCGGTTATGGCGTGCCGCGGCGGATGACGGCCGGCGTGGATCACAACCGGGTGGCCCTGATCACGGCTGTGCTGGAGAAAAGGGTTGGATTGAACCTTGGCAGTAATGATATTTATGTGAATGCGGTTGGGGGGGTTAAACTGGATGAGCCTGCGGTTGACCTGGGTATTGCCTTGGCTCTGGCTTCGAGTTTTCGGGATGTTCCGGTGGAATCCGGTCTCGCCGCGGCTGGTGAGATCGGCCTGGCGGGAGAACTTCGCCCGGTGCCGGGTGCCGCGAAGCGGGTGAACGAGGCTTATAAGCTGGGTTTCAGCCGTTTTTTGCTGTCCGCGCAAAGCGAAATTCAAAATATGACGGAAGCCCAGGTTTTGCGGGCGGGTACGCTGATGGAAGCCTTGGAAGTGGCTATCAAGCTGTGAGGTGGAATAATTGAAGGAAGAGAAATATGAAGATAAGCTGTTGAAAGTTCTGCGCGCGGTGGCGCCGGGAACTATGCTGCGTGAAGGTCTGGATAATATTTTAAAGGCCAAGTCAGGCGGGATGATTGTTCTTGGGGACTCACCGGAAGTAATGGAAATAACGGAAGGCGGATTCTATGTTAATGCCGATTATACCCCGGCCAACTTGTATGAGTTGGCAAAAATGGACGGTGCGATTATCCTCAGCAGTGACGCAAAAAAAATATTAAGGGTTAACACTCAGTTAATCCCCAATCAGAACCTGCCTTCGAGCGAAACAGGCATTCGCCACCGCTCAGCCGAAAGGGCGGCTAAACAAACCGGAAACATGGTTATAGCAATTTCCCAGCGCCGTGGTGTGATCACTGTGTATCAAGGAAATTTAAAATACGTGTTAGGCGCATTGGGCGTTGTTTTGGCCAAGGCGAACCAGGCCATCCAAACCTTGGAGAAATACAGTTCGGTTTTGAATAAGGTTCTGGTGGGGCTTAGTATTCTTGAATTTGAGGATTCGGTAATGCTTTATGATGTGGCCAAGGCCATTCAACGGACGGAAATGGTTCTGCGCGTGGTCAATGAAATTGAAAGGTATATCAGCGAACTGGGCGTCGAGGGGCGTTTGATTACCATGCAGGAAGAAGAATTAACGGTCAACGTTAAAGAGGAAGGACTGCTGGTTATTCAGGATTACGCTACCGGCGCCGGGGAAAAGCATCCTTTAAATATCCTGAACATTATCGGCAGCTGGCCGGCGGAGGACCTGCTGGACCTGTCGTTGATCACCCGTGCCCTGGGCTATCCCGGCAGCGCCAGTATTCTTGAACAGCATGTCTCCCCGCGGGGATACCGTGTTCTGGAAAAAATACCCCGGCTGCCATTGCCGGTTATTGATAATCTGGTAAAAACCTTCGGCACCTTGGAAAGAATTCTGATTGCGACAATAGAAGAATTGGATGATGTCGAAGGTATTGGCGAGGTCCGCGCCAGATCGATTAAGGAAGGATTGAGCCGTTATCACGAGCAGTTGATGCAGGAACGTCACAGATAAGAAAATTTTATGCTTTATCAGCCCAAACATGTTGACAGTGCCGTACGGCTATGCTAAAATTATAGTTTATTTGACAGGGGCTAGACTCTATGCTATAATTTATACATGGGAAATATTCGAAGGAGGATAGCGCCTTGTTCAAAATTGGTGATAAAGTGGTATATCCGATGCACGGCGCCGGGGTTATTGAGGCCATTGAGGAAAAAGAGGTTTTGGGGGAAAAACGGCAATATTATATACTGCGGCTCCCGGTTGGTGATATGAAAGTGATGATTCCTATAGCCAACGGCGGGGGAGTGGGTTTAAGAGAGGTAATTGACCGGGAAGGGGTGCAGCGAGTCTTTCACATCCTGCGCGAACAGTCTTCGGCGATGTCTCCCAATTGGAACCGGAGATACCGCGCCAACCTGGAAAAGATAAAAAGCGGCAATATTTACGAGGTTGCGGAAGTAGTGCGCAACCTGATTAAGAGAGATCGGGAAAAAGGGCTGTCTTCCGGTGAAAGAAAGATGCTGGAAAACGCCAGGCAGATTCTGATAAGCGAGCTGGTGCTCGCCACGGAACTTGAGGAGGATAAAGCTCAATCTTTGCTTGATGGCGCCTTCGCTTGATAACGTCAGTTGTCGCTGGCGTTATTTATTTTATTTCCCATAAACCGGTAATGTTTGCGGTTGAAACGGCAATGCTATAAGCTATATAATATTATTATACTGTATAAGTAATATTTTGCGAAAGGAGGTGGAAAAATGGTTAAAAAGATCATATATATCGTTCTCGTGGCTGGTTTTACCGGACTGGGCTTCGCTGCCGGCATGAGCTTGATTAATAGCGGTTTGGTTGCTTTTATAAACGATCTTCCCCAGCAGCTCAAATTCGGTTTAATCGGTCTTTCAACTTTAATTGGTTTGTTCGCCGGCATCCCGGTTTCCCCGCTGCTCATGCGCGGCGCCGTCCGGCTGACTGTGTTTATTGAACAATATCTCCAACGCGCGCCGACCCAGGATCTGGTGATGGGTTCGGTTGGTTTGATTACCGGACTTATAATAGCTAATTTGATGGGTTCTATTCTGTCCTATATGGGCCCAATCGGCAAGGTGATTTGGCTGCTGATCACGTTGCTCCTGTCCTACCTCGGCTTGAGTATCGGGATTAAAAAGAGGGAAGATCTGCTCGCCCTTTTTTCAAGCTTTCCCAAATTCGGCAAGGAGCGCGGTTCCAAGCCGGATAATCGCAGCAGCAATGCCAAAATACTTGATACCAGCGTGATTATTGACGGCAGAATTGCCGATCTGTGTGAAAGCGGTTTTATTGAAGGGACATTAATCATACCTGCTTTTGTAATTGATGAGCTTCGCCATATTGCGGATTCCTCCGACCTCCTGAAACGGAACAGGGGACGGCGGGGCCTGGATATTTTGAATAAAATGAGAAAAAGACTGGATATCAAGGTACAGATCTATGATAATAACCGCGGGCTTGAAAGCGTGCTTGAGGTGGATTCCAAGCTGGTTAAACTGGGCCAGAAATTAAACGCCAAAATTATTACGAATGACTATAATTTAAATAAAGTAGCGGAACTGCAGGGTGTAAAAGTTTTAAATATCAATGAGTTGGCCAATGCCATCAAACCGGTTGTGCTGCCGGGTGAAGAAATGGTTGTCCAGGTTGTCAAGGACGGGAAAGAGATTGGACAAGGAGTGGCCTACCTTGACGACGGTACGATGATCGTGGTGGAAGGCGGTAAGCGTTATATGAACCAGACCTTGTCGGTATTGGTGACCAGTGTGCTTCAGACGGCCGCCGGGCGGATGATTTTTGCCAGGCCAAAGTTTGAAAGAAAAGGTGAATCCGGCTCGGGCCATTACAATGAGGTGAACGTTATTGGTTAAAGTGTCGGCGGTAGTGCCGGCTGCCGGCAGCGGAGCGCGGATGGGTCTGGCTGTGAAGAAGCAATTTCTTCAATTAGAGGGAATTCCGGTAATTGGTCATACGTTAAAAGTGATTGCAGACAGTCCGGTCGTTCATGACATTGTCCTGGTGGCAAGTCCGGGAGAAGAGACTTATTGTCGCCGCACGATTGTTGAGCGGCTGGGCATTCGTAAAGTCGCAGCTATTGTACCAGGTGGAAGTGAGCGCCAGGAGTCTGTTTACAACGGCCTCCTGGCGCTTTCCGCTGATACGGGCATCGTGGTGATCCACGACGGCGCCAGGCCGCTGCTCAGGCCGGAGGAACTGTCGGCGGTGGTGGAAGGCGCCGCGCAATATGGCGCGGCAACCCTGGCGGTGCCGGTGAAAGACACGGTGAAACTGGCCGGCGAGGAGGAATTTGTCGCGGAGACGCTGCCGCGGGAGCGTTTATGGCTGACTCAAACGCCCCAGGCCTTTCGCCATCAATTGATTATTGAAGCGCACCAAAGGGCGATGAGGATGAAATATACCGGCACAGACGATGCCGGGCTGGTTGAGATGCTGGGGCGGCCGGTTAAAATTGTGGCCGGTTCTTACGAAAACCTGAAGATTACCACACCGGAGGATTTGCTTGTCGCGTCCGCAATAATCAAGGCCAGGCGCGCGAGTGGCTGAGTAAGCCGGCATCCGGCGAGGCATATATTAGCGGCGGTTTTGTTCTTGCTTAGGAAATGATGCGAGCCATATAACACGGCTCATGTTCGGCCATATAATCGGGGACATTCCTCCGACCCTAAATATAGGCCCGTTAGGGAGGTGTGTCCCCTTTCCTCAGCCGCGAGCTCTATCGCCCTCGGATTTGGTCAAACTCGCTCGCTTCTCTCGCTCAAACAGTTCCCTCACTTATCCTCGGGCTCACTCGCTCTTTTAATTAGGCCTCAAAATCGCCGTTTATATATACCCAAAGGTCACCTAGATATTTTGTTCAGGGGGGTAAGCAGTTGCGGGTTGGATTTGGCTATGATGTGCACCGGCTGGTGGCGGGCAGGCCGCTGGTATTGGGCGGTGTGAATATTCCGTATGAAAAGGGTCTGTTGGGACATTCCGACGCGGATGTGCTGGCGCATGCCGTGATGGACGCCTTGTTAGGCGCTGCCGGGGAAGGTGATATCGGCAGGCATTTTCCGGACAGCGACCAGCAATATAAAGGGATCAGCAGTCTGAACCTGTTGTCCAGAGTCGGGCACGTGCTTGCGGCAAAAGGATTGACGGTGGGGAATATTGATTCCGTGGTCGTTGCCCAGGCGCCTAAACTGGCACCTTTCATCGGCGAGATGAAAGTAAGAATGGCAGAATCATTGCTTATCGAGCCCGGCCGGGTAAATGTCAAGGCCACCACCACCGAGGGGCTCGGGTTTACCGGCACAGGCGGCGGCATTGCCGCTTACGCGATAGCCCTGGTGTTGCCAGCCCGCTGAATGTGGTGTTATAATAAGCTACAATTATTGCGCGTGAAAAGCGGCAATATATTATGGGAGAGCATGTTAACAAGGAGGAACTGATCTTGTCATCCGTTCGTGTGCGGTTTGCGCCCAGCCCTACCGGTCCCTTCCACATCGGGGGGGCGCGCTCGGCGCTGTTCAACTGGCTTTTTGCCCGCCGTTACGGCGGTACATTCATTGTAAGGATAGAAGATACCGACATGGAGCGGTCCACCAGGGAATCGGAGGAAAATATTCTGGCCGCCTTGCGCTGGCTCGGCATGGACTGGGACGAGGGAGTGGAAGTCGGGGGGCCGCACGGACCTTACCGGCAAACCGAAAGGTTGGATATTTACCGGGAGTATGTTGAGCAACTCCTGCAAAAAGGCTGCGCTTACCGCTGTTATTGCACGGAGGAAGAACTCGCCGCGGCGAGGGACGCTCTCTTGAAGAAGGGTGAAATGCCCAGATATTTGGGCCGTTGCCGCAGCTTGTCCCCGGAAGAAAGGGTCCGGCTGGAGGCTGCCGGCCGGAAGCCTGTGATCCGCTTCCGGGTGCCGGAAAATAGAGTGATCAACGTCAATGATCTTGTCCGCGGGGACGTTTCTTTCGAGTGCAACGGTATCGGCGACTTTATTATTTTAAAGTCCGACGGTATCCCCACCTATAATTTCGCGGTGGTTGTTGACGATCATTTAATGTCGGTAAGTCACGTGATCCGCGCGGAAGAGCACCTGCCGAACACTCCGAGGCAGATTTTGCTTTACGACGCTCTCGGCTGGTCACCGCCCGAATTCGCCCATGTGTCGCTTATTCTGGGGAAGGACCGGAGCAAAATGAGCAAGCGCCACGGCGCCACAGCGGTTGAGCAGTATCAGGCAAAAGGGTACTTGCCCGAGGCGCTGGACAACTTTCTGGCTCTCCTGGGCTGGTCGCCCGGGGGGGAAGAGGAAATTCTCACCATGGAAGCGTTGAAACAGCAGTTTTCCCTGGAGAGAGTAGCTAAAAGCCCCGCCGTGTTCGACCTTGATAAGTTGAACTGGCTGAACGGGCACTACATCCGGCAGGCTCCCCTGGGGGAAATAACGGATTTAGCCATCCCTTATTTAGAAAAGGCCGGGTATATCAGCACGCCGCTGTCCGAACAAAAATACGCATGGGTTAAAATGGTGGTGGACGCGGTCAGGGAATACCTTACCTGCCTATCGGAGATTACCGATCATGTGGCGTTCTTTTTCGCGGACGTGGTTGAGGCGGAAGAGAAAGAGGCGAAAGAGGTTCTGGCGGGAGAGCAGGTGCCGGCCGTACTGGCCGCCTTGCGTGAAAAAGTGGCCGGCGGCGGCGAGTGGACCCAAGCCGATGCAAAGAGTGTTTTAAAAGGAGCCGGCAAAGAAACCGGTGCCAAGGGCAAGCAGGTTTTTATGCCCGTGCGGGTAGCCTTGACCGGCAGCACCCACGGCCCCGACCTCAGTCAAGTTATGGTCATCCTCGGCAAGGATAAAATTTGTAGCCGCCTTGACAGGGCGTTAAAAATGATCGCGGGTAAATAATTGGTCAGGAGTCAGAATAAGAGAAAGGTTTATCGTCTCTAAACATTTAAAATTCTGTCTCCTGAATTCTGAATACCTGCATAGTAACTTCTCTTACTTTATCCTGCGTATCATAGAAGAGAATGAAACAAGTGAATGGTCAGTGTTCAGTAATCGAAACGAGAAAATGCTATCGTTCCCAAACATTCTGAATTCTGACTCCTGACTCCTGAATACTAATTTTTTGGAAGGAGGCCGGACGATGGAGGTTTACAATACCATTACCAGGCGCAAGCAGACCTTTCAGCCGCGGGAACCCGGCAAGGTCGGCATATATGTCTGCGGTCCCACTACCTACAACTACATCCATCTGGGCAACGCGCGGCCGATGGTATTTTTTGACACTGTCCGACGTTATTTAAAATATAAAGGCTATGACGTGACATATGTGCAAAATTTTACTGATATGGATGACAAGATTATCAAGCGCGCCGGGGAGGAAGGGGTAAACCCTCTTGAACTGGCCGGCAAGTACATCTCTGAGTATTATCAAGACGCGGACAACCTGAATGTGTGGCGCGCGGATAAAAACCCGAAGGTAACCGAGCACATCCCGGAAATCATCGCTATGGTGGATAAGCTGGTGCAAAACGGGTCGGCTTACGTGGTTGACGGCGATGTTTATTTTGAGGTGCGGAAATTTGCCGGTTATGGCAAGCTATCCGGCCGGAGTCTCGAGGACATGCAGGCGGGGGCGCGTGTTGACGTGGACGAGCGGAAACGCGATCCGATGGATTTTGCCCTTTGGAAATCCGCCAAACCGGGCGAACCGTCATGGGACAGCCCCTGGGGGCAAGGGCGGCCGGGTTGGCATATTGAATGTTCCGCCATGTCCCTGAAATACCTCGGTTCAAATTTCGATATCCACGGCGGCGGGTTTGATTTGATTTTTCCCCACCACGAAAACGAAATAGCGCAAAGCGAGGCGGCTACCGGCGAGCCTTTTGTCCGCTACTGGATGCATAACGGATTCATTACCGTAAACGAGGAGAAAATGTCCAAGTCTCTCGGCAACTTTTTCCTGGTGCGCGACATTTTGGCGAAGTATCCCGGGGAATTAGTCCGCTTTTTTTTGCTGTCCACCCATTACCGCAGCCCGCTTGATTTCGACGACGAAAAACTGACCGCCGCGGGGCGGGGCCTGGAGAGAATCAAAACCGGCTTGCGTTTGCTGGCCGAAGCCCTGGGCAAGTCCCAGGAAGAAGGGGAAACGGGAATAACCGCGGAGTTCAGCGCTGTGCTGGATTCTTTAAAAAGCTCGTTTGAGGCGGCTATGGACGACGATTTTAACACTGCCCTGGCCATCGGTGTTATTTTTGACCTCATCAGAGAAGTGAACACCGCCGTCCAGCGTCTGGGAGGGAAATTATCGCCTGCGGACCGTGCGGCTTTATTGAAAGCAAAGGAATTGTTCATTTCATTTAATGAAGTGATGGGAATTTTCAAAGTTGACCAAAACACAGGTGAAATAATCCTGGATAATGTGCCGGAGGACGGCACGGGTTTGGCCGAAGGGCTCATAAACTTGATTATCGAGGTGCGGCAGGAAGCCCGTAAGAAGAAAGATTGGGCATCAGCAGACCGGATCAGGGACGGGCTTAAAGAGCTCGGCATTATTCTGGAGGATACCCCGCAGGGAGTCCGTTGGAAAAAGCAGGGATAGGATTGCTGTTAAACTTTAAGGACTTAGGAATTGGAAGTGTCGAACACCCGGGCGATTTGCCGGCGCTGGTTCTGGCTTATATCGGGGACGCCGTTTACGAGCTGGCGGTGCGCAATCATCTTGTAGGGTGCGGTACTGTTAAAGTAAACCGGCTGCACAAAGAAGCGGTTAAATATGTTAATGCCGCGGCGCAAGCCAGGGTGTTGCGCGCTCTGGACGGCAAACTGACCGAGGAAGAAGCGGCGGTGTCGCGCCGCGGCCGGAACGCCAAATCTCCGCACATTCCCCGCAGCGCCGGGGTAATCGCCTACCGGCAAAGCACCGCTCTGGAATGCCTGATCGGCTACCTTTATTTAAAAGGGGACTCGCACCGGCTTGGTGAAATCATCAAAACAGCGCTGGAAGCAGCGGGCGAAGAAGTGCCATGGGAGAGTGAATAAGCTTGAATAAAAGTTATGTTGGTGAAGGTCATGTTCAGCTTATTGCCGGCGGGGGAAAAATTTATACGGATATTGCCGCCAGGTTTGTCGGCTCTGAGAAATCTTTAGATGAGATTATCGCCAGGCCCTACTCAAAGGAATTGGTTCAAAGGATTGTGAACAGTGGACATAAAGCAGCTGTTGAATTCGATTATTTTCTTTTTGGGATAGAGGGTTTTGCCCGGGTAACAGAAATCCAATTGGTTAGAAAAAGAATAGCTTCGTATATGATTAAAACCGGACGTTTGAATAAAGAGGGAAAAAGATCGTTCGACATAGTTATACCAAAAAGTATTGAGAATAATAGGATTAATTATAAAGTTCCCGTAAAGGCGTTGACTCTTGCTGATGGAACACCCCTGCGGAATTATCTGCCTGATGAAGAGGTTGAACTAAACTATGCTGTTGGCGTGGATGAAGTTCTGGATATTATAGAAAATTGGTATGAAGCCGGAGTAAAAAACGGGTTTCCGGAAGAGGACTTGCGGTATTTAAAACCTCAAGCGACAGAATTTAAAGCTATCATAGGTATGAACGCGCATGCGTTATCTGATTGGTTCAGCATCCGTTGCTGCAAAAGAGCGCAAAATGAAATTAGGGATCTGGCGAATAAAATGTTGGGACTATGCAAAGCGGCGGCGCCTGATTTGTTTGTTAATGCCGGGCCGAACTGCAAGGTTCTAGGTTATTGTCCTGAGAATGAAATGCAGCACGAAGACTGCCGGGGGAAGGTTATAATTAAATCTGAAGCAATGAAATTACTGAAGGAAGCCAGCAGAAAAAAATAAGTAGTCAGAAGTCAGAATAACTAAAGAGAATTTTTCATTCTGACTCCTGGCTCCTGACTACTGATTACGAAGGGGCGATCCACCTGGACGACGTTATAGCGGGCCGCAACCCGGTGCGTGAAGCCTTGCGGGGCGGCAGGCCGGTTAACAAGATAATGATGGTCAAGGAGAGCAATGCAGGACCTTTGCGGGAGATCTTCGCCCTGGCCAGGGAAAAGGGTATCCTCGTGCAAAAAGTGGATAAACAAGCCCTGAACAAGTTTGTGCAGGAAACCGCCCATCAGGGGGTAATCGCTTTGGTGGCGCCCAAGGCCTATGTGGCGGTTGAAGAAATCATCGAAGCGGTACGGCCGGGCGAGGAGCCTTTTTTACTTCTGCTCGATGAAATCAGCGATCCTCATAATCTGGGGGCGATCCTGCGCACAGCGGACGCTGCGGGTGTGCATGGGGTGATTATCCCACGCCGCCGTTCCGCGCCGCTCACCCCCACCGTGGCCAAGTCGTCCGCCGGGGCGATTGAGCACGTGCCTGTGGCCAGAGTCGCCAACATTGCCCAAACAATAGATACTTTGAAAAAAAGAGGGATTTGGCTCATCGGGGCCGAGCCGGGCGGGCAGGAGCTGTTCTGGGATGTCCCGCTGGACGGGCCGCTGGCGCTGGTGATCGGCGGTGAGGACAAGGGGCTGGGCCGGCTGGTGAAAGACCGGTGTGATGTTTTAGTGCGGTTGCCGATGTTCGGCCAGGTTAATTCGTTGAATGCTTCCGTTGCCGCCGCCCTGCTCGTCTACGAAGTAATCCGGCAGAGGAGAAAGGCCTTGAAGCATGAGGGAGTATCTCATAGTTGACGGCTATAATATAATATTCGCCTGGCCTGAGTTTGAAAAACTCAAAGAATCCAGCATTGACTATGCCAGGTCAAAGCTTGTGGCCATCCTGGCCGATTATTCGTCTCTCTCCGGACAAAAAGTCATAGTGGTTTTTGACGCTTACAAACAAAAAAATATTACTGATAAAGCGGAAATTATCGACGGTGTGGAAGTTGTTTTTACTCAGCAGGGAGAGACAGCCGACACTTTGATCGAGCGGTTGGCCGGAGACCTCTCCAAAGAAGGACTGGTGTATGTGGCCACGTCGGACTGGGCTGAACAAGGCATTATTTTTGGCCGGGGGGCTTACCGCATTACTCCAGGTGAGTTGCGTATGCAAGTTAACCATCTTAAACTGGAAAGTGAAGAACTGTGGTCGGGGTCCAAACCGGCGGACAGTTATCTGGAGAACCGGCTTTTGGAAAAGGTGCGCTTGAAGCTGGAAAGGTGGCGCAGGGAAAAGGGGTAGCCGGCAATGCCGGGCTTGTTTAATTCTCCTTGACGAGTTTCCACCCCTTCGCTATAATAGTATGGTAAAGGAATGGGACAACATAATTATTTTATACCTTAACCAGTGGAAATAAAAGATAGTTTCGGGTATTGGACCGGACTTTATTATCAGAAGCGGGAGAGGTATTTTGTTTTTTACGTCGGTGATAGATACAGAGCGGGGGGATAATGTGAGTCTTCAAGCCCAAAGGGAAATTCTGAACGTGTATCAGCTAAGTGTTGACGAGGAGGTAGTGGAGTTTGCCCGTGAAGGTGACGATGACGCGCTGGAATTTTTAATTAATAAATATAAAAATTTTGTCCGGGCTAAAGCCCGCTCCTACTTCCTAATCGGGGCAGACCGGGAGGATATTATCCAAGAGGGCATGATTGGTTTGTATAAGGCTATCAGGGACTTCCGGGCGGACAAGCTCTCATCTTTTCGCGCTTTTGCCGAGTTATGCATAACCAGGCAAATTATTACCGCCATCAAAACAGCGACCAGACAAAAGCACATTCCTTTAAATTCCTACGTTTCTTTAAACAAGCCGATCTATGACGAAGACTCTGACCGTACTTTGCTGGACATTATTTCCGGTTCCAAAATTGCGGATCCTGAAGAGTTGATTGTATCCAAAGAGGAATTTGACAATATAGAAGAAAAAATGGGTGAGATTCTCAGCTCGCTGGAATGGAAAGTGCTGATGTCCTACCTGGAAGGGAAATCTTATCAGGAAATAGCTGAAGACTTGAAACGTCATGTCAAGTCCATTGATAACGCTTTACAGCGAGTTAAGCGTAAATTGGAGCGTTATCTGGAAAAGCGGGAAGTCTGAATCAAATAATCAAATAATTAGTCAACTGCCCAGTTATTAACATATGCGATGAATGTTGCCGGTTGAGTGGGTTTTGCCGTGGCGGGAGAATCTTGTTGTTTTGCCGGCACGGTGTTGACAGGGGCAGGATAATCACTTATAATGTTTATTGTGTCACTGCCGGCGTAGCTCAATTGGCAGAGCAGCTGATTTGTAATCAGCAGGTTGCGGGTTCGAGTCCCATCGCCGGCTCCACAATCGCTGGTTCCAGGTCAGGTGTTAGTTATCATCGCGGGGTAGAGCAGCTGGTAGCTCGTCGGGCTCATAACCCGAAGGTCAGGGGTTCAAATCCCCTCCCCGCAACCAGATGAGCTATTCTCGCAAGTGATTGCGGGTTTTTTATTTTTATAGACGAACGGGATGCCGGGGCTTGACATGCGTTTCTGAACTATGCTAAACTACGATATGCGGCTAGGTTGATAGTGAAGATTTATGTGTTTAAAGAATGCGGCGTATATTTTGCCACTATAGCTCAGTAGGTAGAGCGCATCCTTGGTAAGGATGAGGTCATCGGTTCAATCCCGATTAGTGGCTCCAGAAAGAAGTCCTTTAACTGAAAGGGTTTAAGGGCTTTTTTTATGCGGTTTTTTAGGGGTGTCATTTTCAAATTTTAGCGCGTTTTTTTATGAATCTTCATTTTTAATAAGACTTAATGGGTACTTTTTTCCTATACGGCTTGATGGCTGCTTCCCAATCACCGGCAAGCATAAAAACGGTTTGCCTCCAGGTTGGTAGGACAGGAGGAGAGACTAGCGGCCTTGTTTATTTTATTGCATTGCAGGAACTATCATCCCTTCCGGCGAATGTAGCAAGTAAGGGAGTGATAAAAGGTATGAAAAATGCAATGAGATTTTATTGCGATAGAGTTAACAAGAACGTGAAGATTGAATTTGATTTTAATGAAAAGAAGGAAGGATTTTACTGAACAGAAAAAGCATTAAATAATCAGGAGTTTAATTGTTTGAGTCTTATGTATCCTGAAAATTGTAAATTATGCACACCAATGATGAAATATGATATTTGGGAAAAATTAATTAAGAAATTTAAAAGTTACAAGTAAAACATTAAAAAGCCTTCGGGCTCTTTTCTTTATGCCTTTGTCGTCTTTTGGTCTTAAAATTTAGAAGAAACAGAACTGCCACGAGGTAGGAAAGGTTAAATAATGATCGTTCTGCTTGACAGGGAATTTGGTTTTTGATATTATTTTTAATGTCTTAATATGGCGGCGTAGCTCAGCTGGTTAGAGCACACGGTTCATACCCGTGGTGTCCGGGGTTCAAGTCCCTGCGCCGCTACCAAAGAAAAAACCGGTGATATGATCACTGGTTTTTATTTTTCATTTGGGGAATCATGTTTTTCCCGCTTGCCGCCCGTGATGATGATAAAGACAACACATGGTATAATAAGCCAGAAAGTTTGTTAAAATACGACTAGGGTGTGCGGGGAAGCTATTGACACGGTCATTTAATTGTGATAAATTCAGTAAGGTTAATTCTCAAAAAGGGGTAGAATTTTTTTTTAGTTTTGGGGGAGGTGGCTTTTGTGAGAGTAGGTGTTACATTAGCTTGCACTGAGTGTAAACGTAGAAATTACACTACCATGAAGAATAAGAAAAACGATCCCGGCAGGATCGAAATGAAGAAGTACTGCAGGTTTTGCCAGACCCATACCTTGCATAAGGAAACCAGGTAGCTAACGGCTATCTTTTGAAATCACAGCCGCATTCTGGTCTGATGGTATACGCCGGTATTATTTCAGGTCGGGCGCGTTTGAGATAAAAGTTAAGGATGTGGCGTTTTATGGCATTGATGAAAAAACAAGATAGCAACAATAAAAAAAAGACTTACAAAAAAGAAACCAGCCCGAAAGAGCAGTCAAAGAATACAATTGCGGCCAGCAAAGAAAATGCGGCCAGCAAGGAAAAGAAAGTGTTGGTAAAAAAGGATGCCGGCAAGATTATTGTCAGAAAAGACAAAGTGAACCGGGTTGAACAGATAAAGAAGTTTCTGCGTGGAGTGCTGAATGAGTTAAAAAAGGTCCATTGGCTTAACGGCCGGGAGGTTGTTGCATATACTGCGGTGGTATTATTGGCGGTAGTAATCGTAGGCAGTTTGATTTGGTTGTTTGACGAAATTATGAGTAGGGTCCTGGGACAGTTTTTGCCAAGATAATTTTTCTTTAAGGGGGTGAGGGACCTAAGACTAAGAAAAAGGTCCCTTGTATTTTATGGTGAAGAAGTGGTATGTCGTACATACCTATGCCGGTTATGAGAATAAGGTAAAAGCAAACCTGGAAAAACGGATCGATTCAATGAGTATGGAAGAGAAGATCTTCCGCATACTCGTGCCGATGGAAGATGAAATTGAAATAAAGGACGGCAAAAAGAAAATCTCCAAGCGGAAGGTTTTTCCGGGGTATGTGCTGGTGGAGATGTTTATGACCGACGATTCCTGGTATGTCGTGCGCAACACCCCCGGAGTGACAGGTTTTGTGGGTTCAGGTTCAAAACCTATCCCTTTGAATGACGACGAGGCCAGGCAGATTATCAGAAGGATGGGAGTTGACGAGCCGCGGACGCGGATTACTCTTTCCGTAGGTGAAAATGTCCGCGTAATTTCCGGCCCGTTTGAAAACTTTATCGGGATAATTGAAGATGTCAACACGGAAAAACAAAAAATAAGAGTATTAATCTCCATGTTTGGACGGGAAACCCCGGTTGAACTGGATTTTAGTCAGATAGAGAAAACATCATAACTATTGAACAGGAGGTGTGGATGCAGATGGCGAAAAAAGTGTCTGCCATAATAAAACTGCAAGTTCCGGCAGGCAAAGCCACCCCGGCGCCGCCGGTAGGGCCGGCTCTGGGACAGCACGGAGTAAATATCATGGCTTTTGTAAAGGAATATAATGAGCGTACCGCTGCTCAAGCGGGTTTGATCATCCCGGTGGAGATTACTGTTTTTGAAGATCGTTCCTTTACTTTTGTCACCAAAACTCCGCCTGCGGCCGTCCTGCTAAAGAAGGCGGCGGGGATTGAAACGGCTTCCGGTGAACCTAACAGCAAAAAGGTTGCGAAACTCCCTCGCGCTAAAGTCCGTGAGATTGCTGAAATAAAGATGCCCGACTTAAACGCCGCCGATGTGGAGGCGGCGATGCGGATGGTTGAGGGCACTGCCCGCAGCATGGGTATTGAGATCGTAGAAGGTTGACAAGTTAATGCGTAGGGTAAGTGGGAGGAAACATTTCCGCTAAAACCACAAGGAGGAAAAACATAATGCCAAAACATGGGAAGAAGTATTTAAGCGCATTAAAGGAAATTGGCGGCAGCGCGGCTTATGAACCGGCCGAGGCGCTTGCGCTGGTAAAAAAAACAGCCCCCGGAAAATTTGATGAAACTGTTGAGGTAGCCATCCGTCTGGGTGTGGACCCGCGGCATGCCGATCAACAAGTGCGTGGCGCGGTTGTACTGCCGCATGGAACAGGCAAAACACGCAGCGTGCTGGTGTTTGCAAAAGGCGATAAAGCTAAGGAAGCTGAAGAAGCAGGCGCTGATTTTGTAGGTGCGGAAGATATGGTGGCTAAAATTCAGCAAGAAGGCTGGCTGGCGTTTGATGTGGCTATCGCAACCCCGGATATGATGGGGACCGTGGGCAAGCTGGGACGGATTCTGGGTCCCCGCGGCCTGATGCCCAATCCCAAGACCGGAACCGTCACCTTTGACATCACCCGGGCCGTGCAGGAAGTAAAGGCTGGTAAAATCGAGTACAGGGTGGATAAGGCAGGTATTATTCATGCTCCGATCGGTAAGGTTTCGTTCAGCGTCGAAGCGCTGCAGGAAAACCTGCGCACTTTGCTAGATGTCCTGAACAGGGCCAAGCCTGCTTCGGCTAAAGGCCAGTACCTCAAAGGCATTTCTTTGTCGTCTACCATGGGGCCGGGAGTAAGGGTTAATACCCAAAAAGCTTCTCTCTAGCGTTCCATATGATTATAGATATGGCGGCCTGCGGGCTTACCTAAAAAATAAATAATAAGCTGTAGACAG
Organism: Pelotomaculum terephthalicicum JT; assembly: GCF_022410535.1. GTDB lineage: Bacteria > Bacillota > Desulfotomaculia > Desulfotomaculales > Pelotomaculaceae > Pelotomaculum_D > Pelotomaculum_D terephthalicicum. The sequence goes on along the minus strand of NZ_JAKNBL010000029.1, from coordinate 1,526 downwards.
CCGGTGCAATTTGCATAATGGCCTAGAAAAGCCGCCGGCCGAGGCCTTTTCCCCCGCGTATAAATAACGTGGCCTCTGTGTTTCTGTCTGCAGAGGCCATTTTGGTTGTTGGTTGTCTGTTGTTGGTTGTTAGAATATTTGGTTGCCAACTACTAACTACCAACCGCTCAGAAGGGAGGTGTTATCAAAGAGTGCCTATCACCAAAGAAAAAAAGGAAGAAATTCTTTCAGAGTTAAAAGAAAAATTTGAAGGCTCTACAGTATCGATCTTTGCCGATTTCCGTAGCTTGAATGTCTCTGAGGCCACAAAACTGCGCCGGAAGCTGCGGGAAGCAGGTTGTGAATTAAAGGTGGCGAAGAATACCCTGACCGGTTTAATTACCAAACGCCTTGGCGTTGAGGGTGTGGAACAGTACCTGGAGGGTCCCGTGGCGATTGCCTTTGGCAAAGATCCGGTGGCGCCTGCCAAAATACTTGTCGATTTTATCCGTGAAACTAAAAAGATGGATATTAAGGCCGGGATTCTGGAAGGAAAAGTCATCGACGCCAAGGGTATTAAAAATCTGGCTGATTTACCCCCGCGTGAGGTGCTTCTGGCTAAGATACTGGGTAGCATGCAAACCCCGCTTTATGGTTTTGCAGGTGTACTTCAAGGAACTATCCGCAGTTTTGTTTACACTTTGGAGGCGGTTCGCCAGCAGCGCGCCGGTGAAGCTTAGCCGGATTATGCCACGACTCAGGATTCGGAATTCAGAAGCCGGGAGTCAGCATGAGATGATGGTTAATCGGAGCGAAATATTCTGAAGACCGACTGCTTAATTCTAAACACCTGAAAATATTAAAAGATTTCTTAATTGAAAGGAAGGTTTACGCAAATGTCTAAAGTGCAAGAGATTCTTGAAGCAGTAAAAGGCATGACTGTTCTGGAGCTGTCCGAATTGGTCAAAGCTTTTGAGACGGAGTTCGGGGTTAGCGCCGCCGCCCCGGTGGCTGTTGCCGCCGCCCCTGGAGCAGCTCCCGCAGCCGCCGCTGAAGTCGAGGAGCAGACTGAATTTGATGTAATTCTTACCGCTATTGGCGATAAAAAGGTTAACGTGATTAAGGTTGTCAGGGAAATCACCGCTCTTGGCCTGAAAGAAGCCAAGGATCTGGTCGATGCGGCGCCCAAGGCGGTCAAGGAGAAGATTAACAAACAAGAGGCCGAAGAAATAAAAGCCAAGCTCACCGAAGCCGGCGCCACTGTGGAAATCAAGTAGACAGCTGGAAGCAACACAAAAGGGGCTCCGGCCCCTTTTTAGTGGTTGCCGTTAAGGAGATGCAACTGCTCAGGAGGAGTTAAGAGCCAGGAGTCAGAATGAGATTCTGAATGCTGACTCCTGGCTCCTGCTGCTTTTCTTCAGAGCTAATTGCGATGTTTGAGAAGCCAGAGCGTACAAGGGTTGAAAGGAACAAAAAAAAAGATTTTACCCCAAAATAAAACGGGGAATAAGGGTTTGAAGGGCAGGAATCATGAAAAACTGAGAAAT
>NZ_JAKNBL010000028.1 GCF_022410535.1 Pelotomaculum terephthalicicum JT | reverse complement strand
GCTTCTTTGCCATGCCCATTTTTAGGAATGTCGTGAAAAGGACAGTCTTTTTAGCCTGGCATGCCAGAATTTCCAGTTGCTTTATTCCAGATTTAATGATTCCTCCCATCTAATGCCGAGAGCCTATATATTGGTGATCAGGATTGCTCAGTCATGTTATTAATCATCCAACACCGTACTTTATACTTATTGTTTTCTATACATCAATACTTCCTCATATATGGCCATAACCTTTCGGCTTACGGCAGCCTCATCGAAATTGAGGCACATCCGCCGCCGTCCCTCCTGCCCCATTTGCAGGCGGAGTCCGGGATCCAGCAGCAATTTGCGCAGCGCGCCGCTCAAGGCTTCACTATCCCCGGGATTTACCAGAAATCCTGTCACATCTTTCTCGACCACTTCCCGGCATCCCCTGATATCCGTAGCCACACAGGGTAAAGCCATCGCCTGGGCCTCGATCAGAGAGCGGGGCAGCCCTTCCCGGTAAGAAGGAAGCACGTAAATATCCGTGGCCGCCAGCAAATCGGAGATATCACCGCGCGGGCCCAGTACCTGTATCCTGTCCCGCAGTCCGCAGCGGTCGATTAACTGCATGAGGACAGTCAAAAAACCCTCATCAGGGCCGATGAATAAGGCCTGCCAGGGTATATCCCGCACCTGTCGCAGCGCTTCCACCAGATCGTGATACCCCTTTTCACGGTTAATACGGCCAATCATGGTAATCACCGGGTTGTTTTCCCTGATTGCCAGGCCTTCCCTGACCCGGAGACGCTCGCCGGGGGAATACTTGCCGGGGTCGAATTCAATAAGATCAACACCGTTCCCGATATGGATCAGCTCTCCCCGGCGGGGCTTAATGCCCATTTTACCCGCGATAATAACGTCTTCCCCGCTCTGCGATAACATTATGTCTGTAATCCCGGCCATCCACCTCTCGATTTGCCGATAGAACCGGTATTTCACTTGCGGCATGCCGGGATGAAAGGGAAACCCGTGTACAGTATGAACAACGCTTGGAACCCCGGCCAGTCTTGCAGCCACCCGGCCTACCACACCGGCTTTGGAGGTATGGGTATGGACTATCTCAGGCCGTATGTTCCTGAAATAACGGAACATTTTCAGAATTGCCCCGGAATCCGACCAAACATTTATTTCCCTGTCGATAAAGATCTCTGTTACCGGGAAGCCCAGGTCGCGCAAAGATTCCCCCTCGGGCGAAGGGCTGAATACAAACCCTACTTCCAGTCCTTTTTGACGGAAGTACCGGCATTGAGCCAGGAGGGCCCGGTAAGCGGTAATGCCGATTGTGGTAACATGAATTATACGGGGCTTCACAGGCCGTTCTCCCGCGCAAACCATTCAACCGTTAACCTTAACCCTTCATTAATATTGGTTTTCGGAAAATAGCCCAGCATTTTGGACGCCTTTTCAATACCGGCCATTGAATGCTTAACGTCACCCGGACGGCTTTTTAAATATACTGCATCCACCTGGGAGCCGGTAATATCTGCCAAAGCATCTAATAAATCATTCAAAGCAATCCTGTTCCCACCGGCGATATTAAACACTTCACCGGCAACTCCGGCAGTCTGCCAGGCTAAAAGATTCGCCTGAACAACATCGTCAACGAAGGTAAAATCCCGGGACTGCTTCCCGTCGCCGTAAATTACCGGTGGATTCCTGCTTAATAACGCGCTGACAAACCGGGGAATAACTGCCGCATATTCTGATTTTGGATTTTGGCGCGGTCCAAAAACGTTAAAATACCTCAAGCCGACAGTCTCCAAATGATACAGTTCATAAAAAATTCTTCCATAAATCTCCCCGGCCAGTTTGGTTGCCGCATAAGGCGACCTTGGGCAGAGAGGCATACTTTCAAGCTTTGGCAAGACATCGCTGTTGCCGTAAACGGATGACGAAGATGCATATACCACTCTTCTGACTCCGGCGTCCCGGGAGGCCCAAAAAACATTTAAGGTTCCGGAAATATTTACTTCGCTTGTAGTCAGCGGATCGGCCACCGACCGGGGCACCGACGGCAACGCGCCCTGGTGAAAAACCACTTCCGCACCTGCAACGGCCTGCCGCACATCACGCAAACTGCGCAGGTCTCCCTTATGCACCTCTATTTTTTTTAACACCGGCTGTAAATTGTCCAGACTGCCAGTGGAAAAGTTATCCAAAACCCGCACCCTGTGACCCAGTTCAACCAGGGTGAGGGTCAAGTTGGAACCTATAAAACCGGCTCCTCCGGTGACCAGAATGGCACCCATTAAACAACACCAGTCTTTGCATAATTTACATTTTTTCTTTCAGCTTTCCGGCTGTTACCGCTTTTTTTTGTTTTTGGGATTTTGCAACCACTTCGTTGTAGTTCGAATAATAATCTTCGCTTATTTCATCCATTCTGGCGCAATTTAAAGCTACCCCCAGGATCCTTGCCTTCGCGTTTGTCAGAAGCACTTTGGTTTTTGTTACTGAATTATGAGAGGCTGCCCTGGACCTTACTACCATAAGCACGCCATCCACCCTTTTGGATAAAACAGCGGCGTCGGCTACCACAGTTAACGGCGGGGTATCCAGCAGGATAACATCAGCTTTTTCTTTCAGGCATGCAATAAGCTGGCCCATTTTCTGACCGCCTAATAATTCCGTCGGGTTGACAGGCAGCTGACCCGCTGTTAAAATACTTAGCCCTGCCATTGGAAGGGCCTTTATTACCTGTTCGGGTTCCTTGAATCCGGATAAAATGCTGGTCAAACCCAACTGGTTATCTACATTAAAAATCCAATGCTGCTGGGGTTTGCGCAGATCACAGTCAACAATAATCACCTTTTGACCTGTTTGCGCAAAAACTATCCCAAGGTTGGCTGCAACAAAAGATGTCCCCTCGCCAAATCCGCTTCCAGCCAGCAAAATGGCTTTTGCAGTGTCCCCCAGCCCCAGGAACTGGAGGTTGGCCCGTAATGTCCGGAATGATTCGGATATGAAGGAGCGGGGCTGATTGTAAGTAATCAGTTCGTAACTGCTCAACTCTTGCTCTCCTTTCCGGCACCATTTTGAATTTGTACCACAGGTATTAATCCCAGTACAGGCAGCTTGAGATAATTTTCTATTTCCTCAGGATTTCTGATGGTGTCGTCAAGGTATTCCCGGATAAAAATGATCGCCACCGTTATTAAGAGGCCGAAAATGCCGGCTAGAATGATGTTTAAAATAACATTAGGGCTTTCCGGAGATGCAGACGGTACTGCCGGGTCGAGTACTTGAATATTTTTAACACTTAAAACCTTATATACTTTCCCTGTGAGCGCCTGAGCCACTCCGTTTGCGATTAAGGCTGCGGCCGCAGGGTTGGAGTCGCTGGCCGTAATTCTTAGTATTTCGGTCTCGCCGGGCAGATCCACCTGAATTTTCGCACTCAGCTCTTCCGGGGTCAGATTTAAATTATTCGTTTTAATTACTTCTTCTGCAACGCCACGGCTTTTAGCCAACTCGCTATAAGTTTTAACCAATCTTAAATTTATTGTCAGGGTATTAATATTAATTTCCGTAGATGACATTTGGTCTCTAAAGACCATAAGCGTTGTGGAGGATTTATAAACAGGCGACATCACAAACAAGCTGATCACCGCACTGGTCAGCATGGCCACTACCGGAATTAAAACCAGCACTAATTTGAGTTCACCCAGAATCCTTCCGAACTCCTTGAGATTCATCGTCTTTCCTTCCCTCCCCATTTAATATATGAAAACAGAACGGCAACTGTCATATATTACCGCATCATATTGAGCCTGCTTTGATGATGTTACTCAACCAGGCTTTTATTAAGGTTCAATGCTTATATATTTTTTCATTGTCCATCCCGTTTGGCCGGAATTCAATTTAACTTTGCACCATTCACCAGTTTCAGGCTCAACAAACACTTCAATGCTGTCACCAGACTTTAACGTCCCGATGATCCGTCCGTTCAGGTCTCCCTTATCCCTCACATTAAGAGAGGTTGCCAATACCTTTCCCTTAACCACCCGTTGAATCTGGCTCTTCTGCTGCTCCGTCTGTCCTTCTGAAAATTGCTGTTCACCTGATTGATGATAATTTGAGTCATCCAATTGCTGCTCAGACTGTTTAGGTGATGCGGTATCGCTGACTTTATCTGCTGAAGTTTCTTCAAGAGCTTCCATTGATCCTGTGCCTTCCTTTATTTCTCCTGCCTGACGCTTCAGAAATAAAATTTCCTCAAGTACGGGATCCCTGTAATCAGCTAGGTCGAACACCTTCTGCGCTTCTATTGGGGCATCCCCGGCGCTATCACGGGTTTCTTGGGCGTCCTGATTTTCATCAACTGCGCTGTTTGATTTCACCCCCCCGGCCAACCCGCTTGAAGAGCCCGTGGGCTCCGCAACACTTTTCTGTGGTGCTGCACTCCTTGACTCATTCACTTGATTTTCAACCGAAGCAGGAGCAGGCATATATTGAACTTGTTCCGCGTTTTGCCTGGGTTTAAAAATAATTAACCCGGAAACTACCGCAAGAGAACAAAAAGTAAATGCCAGCCACTTACTCCTTCCTCCGGCGCCTGCTTCTATGCGAGCCAAAGTTATAATCAAAAAAACACCGGCAATTACGGCGCTTGCAACCAATGCCCATAACCAAATAAACGTCATCTTGCTCCCCCCCATCCAGTTTTTTAATCCGCTTCATTCATTCCTGTTATTTTATGTCTTGTCAAAGATTTATGTTCCAGCTGACATTTGTAAATCATTGTTCCGGGATTGTAACCTCACCTGGGGAAGCGTCATAAGATATCTCGGAGCATCGGAAGACATGTAGACGAGGAGGTGAAGCAGTATTATCCATGATCTGAAGCGTATAGATGGGACAACAGCGGAGGATGGGACAACAAGCAAACGCCACTTTACAGCCGGCTTCTTTACTCTGTTCATAATTATGTTGCTCGGAATCGTCTTCGTAAGCGGGTGCAACGACAAACAAACCACCGCCATTCCGGCAGCAGAGCAGGAAACTAAATTAGACCCTGAGAGCAAGCTGGCCGCAATAAAGATTGAAAGCTATGCCCATCCTGATGCTCTAATAAGCGTCTACCAATTAAAAGAAAAAATTCTTGACCCCGAGATACTCGTTTTCGACGCCCGTGGCAGGACTTTTAGAATATACCAGCAGACTTACCTGCAAAGTCATATACCCGGAGCGCTGCCAATCCTTTACAGCAATTATTACAACCAAGCATATCCCGGCCGTATGGCTTTCCCTCTTGAATTTCAAAGCATGCTTGGAAAAAGCGGGGTGAGTAATAATACCAGCATTGTTCTCTATGGCGGTGATGGTTTAGAAGCCCGTTTGTACTGGGCAATTAAAATGTACGGTTATGACGATGTCAAGATTTTAGACGGCGGCCTGGACAAGTGGAAAGAATCAGGCGGCGATACAAGCAACGTAATATCCAAAGGTTCACCGGTAGAGTTTAAATTCGATTTAACAAATTCAAAAGCGGAATCAATGCTTGCCACCCTGAAAGACGTAAAGGCAGCCGTCAGCGGCAATGACTATTTTATTGTGGATGCCCGCAGCGATGCCGAGTATGCCAAGGGACACATACCCGGCAGCATGAATATTCCGTCGACGCTGCTTTTTAATAAAGATATGACATTTAAACCATCTCCCCAATTAAGAGAGCTATTTGAAAGTAAAAAAATAACGCAGGACAAGACAGTTATTGTCTATTCCAACGTAGGAGTGCGTTCCTCACTGGTCTGGTTCGCCCTTTCCGAACTCCTGGGATATCCAAATGTAAAAAACTACGACGGATCTTATAATGAGTGGCTCGAATATAAAGGACCGGTTGCTACAGGTTTATAAAAAAATCAATTCATCATAAAGAGAGGGAAGGGAGAAAATGAATAAAAAGAGACGATTTTTTTTAATTTACTTTTTAATTGCCTTTTTTGTCTTTTTAACTACCTTTGTTCTTATAGCCGGCTATAAACGCTCGTCAACCATCGTACAACCTACTTATCAGAATATTAACCTAACGGATGAAGAAAAGATAGCGGAATACAGCAATCCAGACGCCGTCATCACTGCCAGCGAGCTAAACAATATTCTAAATGACCCCAATCTGATCATCCTTGACGCACGTGCCGCGAATAACAAGGACTACGTTCAAAATTGCCAGGGCGGCCATATCCCCGGAGCCAGTGTTCTCCTGCGTTCCCATTATACCGATACCGCCCGCTGGTTCCGTGTAGCTCCGGCGAAACAAATACAAAAGTATTTATCAGAAATGGGTATTGATAATCATAGCCGGATCGTTATTTATGGCAATGACAGCTGTCTCCAAGGCCGGGTTTACTGGATGTTTAAATTGCACGGCTGCGATAATCAGATTCAAATTCTTGATGGCGGAATTGATAAATGGCAGGAGGAAGGTTACCAGCTAAGCAGTGAAAGAACCAGCCACAGGCCGTCCAAGTTTGCGTTCAATCCGGACAAAGCTGATCAGGGATATACCACAGACCTGAAAGAAATGGGAGAGATTTCATCTAGCAATAGCCCGGACAATATTATAGTGGACGTCCGTCCCAATAACGAATATTTAAACGGCCATATTCCCTCCAGCGTTAATGTCAGTGTGGATGAGCTGATGAACGAGGACAAAACCTTTAAACCATTGGATGAGCTGGTCTCTATTTTTACTGCCAAGGGGATTACTCCGGATAAAAACGTATATGTTTATTGCACCACCGGCTCGCTTTCTTCCTTAGCCTGGTATGTGCTTCATGAATTAATGGGTTATCCCAGTGTGATAAACTACGACGGCGGCCTTAAAGAATGGAGTTCCAGAGAACGGCTTCTGGAAAAGGGTGAACGCAGCTATTAAGATCTGCGCCCAAAACGAGAGTATGGGGAAAGGGAATACACCACCTTTCCCCATTAATTTGGAAGTTAATTATAATGAAAGAAAAAAAATCTATTAAAAATAAAATTCTACACATTATTACCGGCTTAAACACCGGCGGCGCCGAAATGATGCTATACAAAATCATTTCGGATATTGATCGGGCGGCTGTTGCAGTTGAGGTAATCTCGCTGTTGAACATCGGAGCAGTCGGCAGAAAAATTCAGGATCTGGGTGTGCCGGTGCACGCGCTGGGAATGCGCCGGGGAGTACCGAACCCACTTTATATATTACGGCTGGCACGCCGGCTCAGGGAAGACCCTCCCAACTGCATCCAGACCTGGATGTACCATGCAGACCTTATCGGGGGGCTGGCGGCAAAGCTGGCCGGGAGCATACCGGTCACCTGGGGTATTCGCCACAGTAACCTTGATCCGCAAGGCACCAAGCGAACTACCCTCTGGGCCGCCAAGGCCTGCGCCCGCTTGTCCCGCCGGCTGCCGGCCAGGATTGTCTGCTGTTCGGAGGCCTCCCGCCGGGTACATACTGAACTTGGCTATGCGGCAGACAAGATGGTGGTCATCCCAAACGGGTTCGACCTGGCTGTTTTCAAGCCGGACCCCAAGGCGCGGCTTGATGTGCGCCAAGAGTTAGGTATTCCCGAAGAGGGGCTGTTAATCGGTTTAATTGGGCGCTTCGCTCCACAAAAAGATCATTATAATTTTGTCTGTGCCGCGGCACATCTTAACGCCTGCCTACCCAATATCCATTTTCTGCTCTGCGGAGCCGGAGTCACCCGGGAAAATCCTGAATTAATTAAATGGATCAGTGATGCAGGCATCCTTTCTCAGTGTCACCTTCTTGGGGAAAGAGAGGATATGCCGCGTCTCACCGCTTCCCTGGACATCGCTACTTCTTCTTCATACAGTGAGGGGTTTCCAAACGTTATCGGCGAGGCAATGGCATGCGGTGTCCCCTGCGTCGTTACTGATGCGGGTGATTCGGCCTTGATTGCGGGTAAAACGGGTAAAGTTGTTCCCCCCAAGGACCCACGGGCACTTTCAGAGGGTTGGCTCGAACTGTTAAAGATGAATGCGGAAGGCAGAAAACGTTTAGGATGGGCCGCCAGACAGCGCATTGAGGAGCATTTTAGCCTCCCGTCCATTGTTAACAAATATAACGCGCTTTACAAGGAAGTTGCCGGGATGAAGATAATTGGCCAGCGCTAAAAAGGGAACAACAGGGCAAATCCTTAAGGCTTCAGTCATAATGGGCGGCACATCGGCTGTCTCTATGCTTACCGGTCTCATCAGAAGTAAAGTGATGGCGCTCCTGCTGGGACCGGAGGGGGTCGGCCTCCTGGGGCTATTACAGTCCATTCTGAATACTGCCTCAACAGTTTCCGGGATGGGCCTGGCCTCAAGCGGCGTCCGCCAGATTGCTGAAGCCCGGGCCAACGGGGATGCGGCATGTCTCGCCCTTACCCGGAAAGCCTTATTGTGGGCTGCGGTGATACTGGGTTTGTTTGGCGCGGTGCTATTGGTAATGCTCCGCAAACCTGTCGCCGTTATGACCTTGGGTGATGAAAGCTATACCTGGATGATAGCCTGGGTGGCAGCCGGGGTATGGGCAACCAATATATACAACGCCCAAATAGCAACTCTCAACGGCATGCGCCGTCTCGTCGACATTGCCAGGACATATATACTCAGCGCCTTAGGCGGAACACTGGTAACAGTCCTGGCAGTTTGGCAGCTGAGAGAAAGTGGAGTGGTGATAGCCGTCCTGAGCATCCCCTTGACTCTTCTGGTTGTTTCCTGGTGGTTAACACGCAGGATTCCGGCAATTGACGTCCATATATCCTGGCAAACCATCTCACAGCCCCTGTACGGATTATTCAGTCTTGGTTTTGCTTTTATGGCCATAAATCTTTTAAGAGCAGCGGCCCAAATAGCCGTCCGCGTCATTCTCACACGGACAATCAGCATATCCGCCGCCGGTTATTACCAGGCGGCATATAGCATCTCCGCACTTTACCTGGGTTTTGTCCTGGAAGCCATGGGAAAGGACTATTATCCAAGGCTGACTGCAGTTGCCCAAGACCGTGAAAAAACCAACGTCATGGTCAACAATCAGGCCGAGGTAGCCTTGCTTATGTCCGGCCCGGTTATTCTGTTTATGCTCACCCTGACCCATCAGGTAGTCGGCATCCTTTATTCCGGGGCATTTGAAGAAACGGTTGGTATCCTCCGCTGGCAGTTGCCCGGTGATCTGTTTAAGGTAGCCAGTTGGACAATGGGGTTTATTCTAGTGGCCCAGGGACGCAGCCAACTTTTTTTGCTTACGGAAATTTCTTGGAATTTAATATATTTGGGGCTGATTTGGGTTGGTCTGCCGGTATGGAACCTAAAGGCTATTGGAATTGCTTATTTGCTGACTCACGTTTTTTATTTCATTTTACTATGGGCAATCGTTTTTCGCGTAAACAGTTTTTTTTGGAGCAAAACAAATCTGGCCCTCCTGATTGCCTTGCTGGCATGCGCCGCAGTCATTTCATGGGCCAGAATTTTCCCGGGTATTATGCCATTGGTGCTGGGGCTTCTGTTAACCGCGGCAATGAGCGGCTACTCTTTCGCAAGGATCTATCGTTCACTGGGCGGACTGCCGTGGAAAAGGAACAGAAAGGCATAAAGATCCCGTGCCGCACTTTTCCATCCATATGAATACCGGTGGTAGCGCAACGTTGCTAATTCTTTGATTATGGCTATCAGCCCGTGCCGCATTTTTTGCTTAGAGATACTGCCGCGAACTAATAAATGCCTCATCTTCGCTTCTAGTTTTGATAAAACTTCTTTTTTACAGGGAGCAGAATAGTTTTCTGTCAATAGACGTTGGGCCGCCATAAACCTGTCGATTTGGGCAAAATAAGTATTCGGGCCGGTTTGCTGCGACATGGCTATTTGTTGAAAAAATCCTTTTTTATTTGCGCCAAGTTGTTGATTTAAATGCTGACGGTATTTAATCAGAGGTTTGCGGATAATGGCCAATTCCGCATAAGCGGCAATGATCAGGGCTATCCAGGCGTCATGCAGCCAGCTGGCAGGAATAGGCAGGAACAACTCCCTGTACTTTGCCCTGAAGGCCATCGTTGCGCCTGTCACAACATTATGCTTGAGCAATACTTCGAAAGCCCTTCCCTGAGATACCTTTTTTTGCTCCGCAGGGCTAAACCTCTTCGCTTCCCAGAGCCGGTAACCCATTGGACGCAAACATTCATCAACAACATCAGCATCTGTGAAAACAACGCCGGCATATGGCAAACTTGACATTTTTGCCTCGATAAGCATTAGCTTTTCCGGATGCCAAACATCATCCTGGTCGGACAAAACAATAATATCCCCTGTACACAAGCTGACGGCTTTCTCAAAATTCTTCGTCGTTCCCAGGTTTTGTTCATTAATAGTAAAACGAACGGGAAAAGCAGCCTTGGCTTTAAAGAATTTAATTATCTCCACCGTGGCATCAAATGAGCGGTCGTCACAAATAACCAATTCATCCGGCGGGCGAGTCTGCAAAGCAATGCTGTCAAGTTGTTCCTTTAAGTACTCGGCGCAATTATACGTGCACATGGCAACGGACAGGCGCTGTTTGCCCATTATTTCTCTCCTACCATCACGATGTCCTCACCGAGACCCGGCTTAAGCTTTAAAATGGCCCATTCTGCAAGCTGCATGCCCCGTGCCCAAATACGAACAGGATACGTTATGGAACTGCCCCATAAATATTTACCTGTGCTATGAATTGCTCTGCTGGCCACAAAGAGCCCGTTCGCTTCCCGAATTGTGGTTGAGCTCTTGAATTTTTGGAAACCTGCTTTTTTCGTGAGCGAATTTAGTGACATTAGCGAAAAAATATGCAAATGACGCGGCGGATCCAACGCAAGCCAACTAGTTTTATATATTTTATGTCCCCAGCTTTCATTATTCGGAGTAACCACCACCAAACGCCCCCCAGGCTTAAGGATGCGGTGGCATTCTTGAAAAACTGCCAGGGGATCATAAACATGCTCAATGAGGTGACTCATGGTAACGGCATCAAAATAATTATCCGGATAACTCTGGGCCTCAAGGCTTCCTGAGCGCACTTGCAGACCTTTTGCCCTGGCTTGATCAACTGAAACAGGATCTATATCCACCCCTTCTGCGAGCCAGCCCTGCTTTTCCATAAACATTAGCTTTTGGCCGCTGCCGCACCCCACGTCAAGCAGGAGACCATTGGGTACTGAAGATAAGTACATCACACTAAAATCCAGATTTGCACGCCGGCCCGGATGAAAATAAAACAGCTGGCCCAGCATTTTCTTCCAATTATTAACAGAGCTATTGTTATACCCGTACTTTTTAGCTAAATAGCCTTCCCGGGCCCACTGATAGATACGCCGGGGCCAAGTGACAGAAGGGCAACCCGTTTCCCGGTGAGTATAATAGCTCTGATAAGCCTTGCCGATATCTTCCGCCAGCGGCATCGGATCAAGCCACATCAAGCCGCATTCGGAATCCGGACACTTGTTAATATTCCATTCTCCAGGCGCGTTGAAGAGCCGGTCCTGCAAACCATGGTATACGGGCTGCCCCTGCTTTCCGCATAAATAACAACACGGACAAGGACGCGCGCGGATGATATTATCGTTTACCATTCTCTATCTCCTCTTGGAGCCCATAAAGGACCCCCACCAATTTGGCTAGGTTGGACTGTATAGAAAAATAATGCTCAACTGTTTTCCTGCCCCGCCGGCCCATCTCCCGGCGCAGTTGGGCTGATTGGATTAAGCCGCAGATTTTTTTCACCCAATCATCCAAAGAGCCGGCCAGGAAACCGTTTACCCCGTCTGCTACAATTTCATTATTTACGCCAACGGGTGAGGCCACTGCGGGAATGCCCGCGGCCATGTACTGGAGAAGCTTCAACCCGCACTTGCCACGGTCATATTCATGATCGGCAAGGGGCATTACTCCTATGTCAAAGGTAAGAATTTGGCCGGCTTCATTATGCAGGGACCAGGTTCGATGTTCCACCTGAACACCGGGGCAATCATAATCTTGCCCGCCGACAACTCGCACCAAGATCTTGTATTTCCCGGCAGCTTCCTGAAAAACCGGTTTTAAAAAATTAAGGTACGGCAAGGAACTGGGCGTGCCAATCCAGCCGATCACATATGGCTCGCCCGGTTTTTTATCTGTAATTTCTTTCGCCGGATACCTGTCTAAATCAATCGTAGTGGGGATGATTACCACATTATTGCTATAATTCCTGGCGTAGGCGGCCAGGTAGGCGTTGCCGGCTATTACCGTGCCGCACCGGGTTATTATCCTGGCCACCCGGCCAGGGTCGGTAAATTTTTCCGCCAGAGTTCTTTTACGGTGAGAGTACGTTGTAAAAATTGCGTCGTCAAAATCAAAAATAGTTCTTTTGCCCAGTATCCCGGCAACCATACAGACAAGCACCTCAGGAAACGGGTATACATGCGGCAAAGCCAGCCGCTGGATAAATATTACATCGTAACGCCATATTATGAAAACAGCCAGGACGCGGGAAAGCGCCCTGAGCCCGAAAAAAACCGCCTTGGCTAATATGCCCTTGCTGGGAGCAAACCTGGCATATATATGATCAGAAACACCCGCCTTACAGTCGGCCACAATTCTTTGCCCGCGCAAGTAGTCCAGGTACTGGTAAACCCTGTACCGGCTGGCCGGGTCGTTTAACGACGCCGTTGGGAGAAATAGTACTTTCAACTCTTTGTGCCTCCATATCTTCAGCAATCAGCCAGTAATCGACTTTCTTTTAACCAGGCGGCCGAATATTCTTGTTAAAGTCCAGCTCCCTTGCATGCCTTCACTGATTAAAATAAAAGCTATCATTATTACTTGCAGGCGAACGCGATAAAGGCCGCCCATATTGGAAGAACCAAGGCTGTAAATAAATCCGAAGAATACAATTACGAGCAGGAAGAACAAACAGGCGCCCCGCTGATGCCGCCAGAGTTGTTTTGCTCCTCTAATAAAATAGTAGTATGAAATATACAAGAATATCATTTCCGGCACTGCGATAATACGTATTTGGCCGACGGACTGCCATGGCAGAGGTGCAAAAAGGAAGTAGAATATCCCGACAGGCAAATATTTTAGAGCGTCGGCATAACTGTTAAAAGCTACTTCTCCGGCAAAAGCAGCCTCGCCGTAAGCTCCTTTTTGGTGCTGCTCCCCGATTGTTTCAATACTCTGGCTGAGGATATAATCCGTTCCCAAAAAACCATATCCCATTTGCTGCAAAGCAAGCCCGGCAATTAGAAAGATCGCCAGTGTATAAGCAAACCTCTGCCACCAAAGAAATTTGGTAGCAGTAAAAATGTACGAAACGCTGATACAAATGGCCAGCAATATCCCCACGTAAAACCGGAGCGAGACCAGCGCCATCAGCAGCAGGCACATAAACAGCACTTTTCCGATCTTAAACCTTTCCATCAGCTCAAGGTTTTGCTTAACGATTAGGGTAATTAAAAAAATTATTAAACTGTCTTTCAAATTTAAACTTGACCAGAGAATTGCCGAAGGGAAAAAAGCAGCAAGAACAAAGCTGATCCTGGCCGCCCTCGCTCCGCTTAGCTTCAGAGAAATAAAATACAGGCATAACCCTGTACCAATAGCCGCAATGCTGTTTAATACACGGAGCAGGTCCGGCTTAAATCCCGCCAGGAAATAAAACAGACCGTTCCAGTATAAATAACCGTAGTTGGCTTTGTTTATTACTATGCTTTCGCCTTCATGCCAGGTATCGGAAATCAGCCGGCCCATGTACTCATAATAAAGCGCGTCTGAAGTATTGACATAGCTGATAAAAGCTGTATCAAAGCTGTGCGTCGCCACAATAAAAAGCAACCTGACTAAAAGCGCGCCCAGCGCCAGTTTGAATAAAAATTTTCGATCAGGCGCCGGGACCTGATGCGCTCCGGCTAAGTATAAAATAACAGCGCCGAATATCAAGCAAAGCGGTATTACCAGCATATTCCCGGCCGTAAGAACACCAGCGGCAACCCCTATTAGTATTAAAAACACAACAAAAATCTTGATCCTTCCCCCCTTAAATTTTTGTTATTTTGTCTTTTCCTTTCCGTACATTTTTAGTCGCGTTGCGCGTGTCCAAAATAAGCCTGGCGTGCTCAGCAACCCATTGATAATCAATGCTAGAATGATCAGTTAGAATTAACACACAATCCGCCCCGGCTATTTCTTCCCTTGTAAGATTCAAGCTTTGCATATATCCTTCATGCTCACCGGAAAGCTGGAATTTTGGCACGTTAGGATCATGGTAGACAACTTCAGCATGGTTTTGCTGAAGAAAATTAATAATTCTCAATGCCGGGGATTCTCTTATATCATCAATATCTTTTTTATAAGCAACACCAAGGACTAATATTCTCGCTCCATTCAAACATTTTTTTTGCTTATTAAGGATGGCGGCTAATTTCTGAACAACATACTCTGACGCTTGCATGTTTATTTCTCCGGCGAGGTCGATAAAACGAGTGTAAAAGCCGTAGTCTTTAGCCTTCCAGGCCAGATAAACCGGATCAACTGGTATACAGTGCCCCCCTACACCTGGCCCCGGGTAAAAGGTTTGAATGCCAAAGGGCTTGGTGGCGGCAGCATCCACAACCTCCCAAATATCAAGACCCATCCTGTCGCAGAGAATCATGAACTCGTTAACCAGGGCAATGTTGACCGACCGGTAGGTGTTTTCGAATATTTTGGTCATTTCCGCGGCGGCAGGGGACGATACCGGTACCACCTGCTTCATGCTCTGGCTGTAAAAAGCGCAGGCCACGTCCCGGCACATGGGAGTGACTCCACCGATCACTTTCGAGATATCCCTGGTGGTATAACGCTTGTTGCCGGGGTCAACCCTTTCCGGGGAAAAAGCTAAAAAAAAGTCCTTGCCGACAGTGTGGCCTGTTGATTCCAGAATAGGCAGAACCACTTCCTGGGTTGTTCCCGGAAAAGTAGTGCTTTCCAGGCTAATTAGCTGATTTGTTTTGAGCCGGCCGGCTATTTCCCTCGTTGCCGAAACAACGTAGGAAAGATCCGGCTGGTTCATTGATTTTAAAGGAGTCGGCACGCAAATGATGATTATGTCGGCTTCATTAAGCAGATCAAAACGGTGATGCGCGGCCAAATTACCATTTTTAACCAGGGCTCGCAGGTCATTTTCAGAAACGTCCTGAATATAATTTTCACCGTTGTTTATCTGTTCCACCTTTTCTATATCTTTGTCTATGCCCATCACTGAAAATCCGATTTTGGCCTGTTCAACCGCCAGCGGCAGGCCAACGTAACCAAGGCCGATTACCGCCACTTCGGCTGACCGGCTGTTTATTTTTTCTATTAATTGTTTCCCCGGGTGTTCCCCTTGCTCTTTGTATTCCGCCATTCGGAAGACACCGTCCCAAGTGATTATTTTCTAAAATCAGGAATTAATTTTTGCAATAAAACAATTATTTCATGTTCCCGGAAAGAAAAGCCCGGACTTTCCAGAACATAGAGAGAGGCCTCCAAAAGGTCAAAGTCTTGCCCGCACCCGGATACGGCAAAAATACGTTCATGCCCGGCGGGTATGGTTTTCTCACCCTCACCTACCAGTTGCTCAACTAATTTCTCACCTGGGCCAATGCCGGTAAACCGGATCGGTATGTCTTTTTCAGGCTCAAAACCTGAAAGACTAATCAGCTTTTTAGCTAAATCAAGAATTTTCACCGGATTACCCATATCCAGAATAAAGATCTCTCCGCCCTTGGCCAGAACACCGGCCTGGATAACCAACTGCGCCGCCTCAACGGTAGTCATAAAATAACGCTCCATGTCGGGATGGGTAACGGTGACCGGACCGCCCCGGGCAATTTGCCTCTTAAACAAAGGGATCACACTGCCCCGGCTCCCTAAAACATTGCCGAAACGAACAGCGACAAAACGAGTTTTCCCCCTGCCGTTCATCCTCTGCACAATCATTTCCGCCACACGTTTTGAGGCTCCCATAATGCTGGTGGGGTTTACTGCTTTATCCGACGAGATCAGGACAAAGATACCGGTACCGGCCCGGCAGGCCGATTCGGCCAATATTTTCGTGCCGGTAATATTATTTTTTACCGCCTCTTCCGGGCACTGTTCCATAAATGAAACATGCTTATGGGCGGCAGCGTGAAATACCACGTCAGGCCTGTGTTTGTCAAATAACCGCCTCATGCGCGATCGATCTTTAATGTCGCCTATTTCAGGGATGAGCTGTAAGCCCTGAAAATTTTCCCTTAACTCAAGTTCAATTTCATAGATGCTGTTCTCTCCGCGTCCCAGCAAAATTAATTGTCCTGGAGCAAATTTCGCAGCCTGACGGCTTAGTTCGGAGCCGATAGAGCCACCGGCGCCGGTAACCAGCACGCTTTGGTTGGTCAGATATCCGGCTATCCGCTCCACATCCAGCGTTACCGGCTCCCGGTCAAGCAGGTCGCTTACCTCAATATCCCTGATTTTGCTGATTTTTATCTTTCCTGTAATCAGATCGTAAAAACCCGGCAGGATTTTTAAATGAGCCTTGCTCTGATGGCATTTTTCAATGATCTGGCCGATAACGCGGCCGGACGCTGAAGGTATCGCGATGATAATTTTTTTAATATCATAACGGTGAACAATCGCCAGGATGTCATTCCTGGTTCCTAAAACCGGCAAACCATGCAATACTAATTTTTGTTTTTTGAGATCATCATCAATAAAACCAACTGGTTTTAAATCATTGCTTTGACTTTGGCTAAGAACATCAGCCACAACTCCTCCCGCCACCCCGGCGCCGATTATTAAAACAGGCTCAGCCTTGCTTGCCACAGTTTTACCTCTTTTCAGCCCAAGCCAAATGCTTCTATTTTGCCAAAAATACACCTAAAGCATGATATGGGAAGGCGGCAGAAAAGGTTACTGCGATACCACGCCGCATGTGGTCGGTTCGCAGTACTAATACTGTCGGCAGGTCAAAAATAAAGCCGGCCTTTACAATTGATAAATATTTGCCTAATTATTGCCAGAAACAAAAATACGTTCCTTAAGGGCAGCCAGGTTGTAGTAGGTTATAACCGTAATGAACTGGATAAACTCTTTCATAACAGAAGGCCCATCTAATGGTGGCCTTCTGTTATTACCATACATATATTCCAATAGGTACCAATAGATAGACATAGCACTAATGATTCATATTTTTCATATATAGTAAATGATGAATTAAAAATAGTTCTATAATTTTAGGCAGGTCTCTGATATATTCACATATCAAAAAAGTAATTGAATGATTGGAGTAAGATTAATGACTTCTCGCGATGATACTATCAGCTCTATGCTCAAGTTGCCTGAAGATACTATTGAGAAACCGGATTTTTCTTTAACAGGTGCACAATTTAATGAGTTAAATGAAGATTTTATAAATAAACCAAAGATGAAAGATATTGGCAGATGGCATGTTACAAGATTTGTAAAAACGGTTTCGGAAATCCTCCCTTATGGAACAATCATATTAGATGCCGGAGCGGGAGAATGTGCTTATAAAAAATTCTTTTCACACTGCAAATATATTTCAGTTGATCTGGCAGTTGGAGAGGAGAAATGGAATTATCATAACTTGGATTACATAGCGCCCTTGGACGATCTTCCATTTGATGATTCATCGTTTGAAGCTATCCTCTGCACTCAAGTATTGGAGCATCTGGAAAGACCTGGTGAAGCAGTAAAAGAATTGTACCGCGTATTAAAACCTAGTGGGAAACTTTTTCTAACTGCACCAATGGCCCATAAGGAACATCAAGTACCATATGATTTTTATAGATTCACTTCATTTGGATTGGAATCCATATGTAAGGACGCTGGATTTGATGAAATTACAATAACACCGTTTGGAGGCATGTTTACAAGATGGGCATATGAAATTCCCAAGATCCTATCTTTTATACCGGGAGCTGGTATTAGAACTGGAAAATTGCGATTTAAAGGTATTATTTTTTTACCGTTAAAGGTAATTTGCTTATTAATAGTTCGTCTAATTCAAATTTCTTTTCTTTTCATTGATCGATTTGATAGAGCAAAAGATTACCCTTTCGGCTGGTCTTTAACTGCACAGAAATAAATTTTTTGTAAAACCAATATTTTAGTCGATACACAACAATTGTTCTAAGAAGTTTTTTATTCCTGTAAAGTTATTGTCAAGAAAATTCCGTGATAATATCTGTACTGCCTAAAGCAATGTATGCGTCAAAACCTGCTTAAGTTTTATGGAAGTACCCAAGAATACCAGAATCTAAAGCTTTTCCGGAGTTTCTCAATCAGTACTACGAAAAAGACTGGTATAAAATCGCGGCCAGACAAGGACTTCTAACGCTAAAAGGCGTTGAATTCATCCGGCGATTTTTGATGCATATACTTCCAAAGTTTTTGTCAAAATCAGACAGTAAATTCAAGAAGGTCAAATATCAAAAGGTAATAATAAAAAAATGAAATCCCGTAGCTCTACAGTGGCCGCGACTTCGTTCTTCTAGGCCAATCAAAAATTTTGCCTATAGGGCTTTCACATTGGGATTGTTAAGGCTCAACTATTAGCTAATACCTGATAGTTGAGCCTTTTTACGGGTAAACTTCCGAATTGATCCCTTCAAGAACCGTCCCCATGACATACTCTATGACACACTTGCAGCAATTGTCAGAAATATTGCGTATAATCCTCATTGCATTTATCGAAAACTAATAAGAAAGAATACTGGAGGGATACACATGGAAAAAGAAGTAACCGTTTACACAACACCCACCTGACCCCATTGCACCCATGTGAAAGAGTTTCTTTCAGACAAGGGCGTGAATTACAAAGAAATCAACGTGGCGGCGGACTCGCGCGCCCGGGATGAAATGATCAGGAAAACCGGGCGGATGGCCGTGCCGACAATAACTATGGGCAGCCAGGTAGTGGTAGGTTTTAACCGTAACGAATTGGAAAAGCTGCTTCATTAATCAAAACGCAAAATCTGTTCCATTATTTCCCTGAAAACAGGCGCCGCCGATTCACTGCCGCTGGCGCCGTCTTCAACCAAAACGGTGACAATATAGCGGGGATTGACCCGCGGGGCGTAGCCGGTAAACCAGGCGTTCACCGATTGTTTACTGTTGCCGGTCTGCGCCGATCCCGTCTTGCCGGCGCTTCCATAGAACGGCACAGAGGCTTCTTTCCCGGCGCCTTCGTCAGTTGCCAGTTCCAATAAATCGCGCAGCACAGCGGCGGTATCAGGCCGGATTGCCTGGCGGCCGGCGTCTGAGGCAAATTCTTCGGCCGCCCCTCCGCTGCTTTTACGTACTTCTTTTACAAGACGCGGCACCCGGTAAACACCGTCGGAAACAACCGCGTTCACCATAGCCGTGACTTGGACGGGACTAACCAGCACAGGCCCCTGGCCGACACTGCTGTTTACCAAATTGTAAGGCTCTCCAATCAGGCTCAAATCCTGGCGCGGGTCGGGTGTCACCGGATAGCCTGTGACAGACTGGTTGTCCAAACCCAGCTTTCCGGCATACCCAATTATTTTTTGCGCGCCCAGACTTAAACCTACCCTGGCGAAAGCAGGATTGCACGATTCGGCAAAAGCGCGGGAAAAAGTAATGCTGCCGTGCCCCGCGTCATTCCAGCAATGAATTAAATTATCTTTTGTCCCGCCGCAGGTAAACAAGCTGTCGGTGCCGGCAACACCTTCCTCCAGGGCAGCCGCGGCAACCACAATTTTAAAAATAGAACCGGGCTGATAAAGAGCGGTGCAACGGTCAAAAAAACGCTCCCCGCCGCCTTCCCGCAAATAATCTTCCACCCGTGCCGGGTGGAAGGCCGGACGGCCCGCCATGGCAAGCAAATCTCCCGTGCCCGCCTCCATTACTACCACCGCGCCTTTGATCGCCTTATTGTCCATCACATCTTCCACAACCTGCTGAATCCGGGCGTCAATAGTCAGCACCAAATCCTGCCGCCTGCCGTCCCTGCCCCCCTCTTCCACCGTTAATACAGAGCCGTTTAAAATATTGCCGCCCGCATCGCGGTAAACTCTTGCCGACCGCTCAGGTCTTTCACCTTTCAACTCAGACTCATACATCGACTCAAGACCGATTTTGCCGACCACATCACCGTAATGATATACTTTATTGCTCTCACTGCTTAATGTGGACAACTCTTCCCGCGAGGTGATTTTTCCCAGGTGGCCGGTTACTTGAGCCGCCAGCGGCCTGTCCCCGTAACGAAAATTTACCGGCAGAACCGCCACGCCTTTCCAACCACGCTCTTTTACCGCCTCCACCTGTGCTTGCGACAACTGGTAGGGCAGGTAACAAGGAGCGCCGTTCAGCAAACCCGCCAGGACCGTGCGCGGCACGTCAAGAATTTCTGAAAGACCCCGGATTACTTCCTCTTTCTCTATGATGGAAGGGAAAACCACAATTCTCTCAGCTTCTTGCCCACCGGTCAAAGAAACCAGGTTCCTGTCCAAAATCTTTCCCCTGCACACATCTTCCAGGGAAACATAAATGCTTCCCTGTTCCAGAGCCATAGCGGCATATTTTCCCCCGTCCCTGATTTGAATCATCCAGAGGCTTCCAATTAAGAGAACTACGATTATAATAAATAAATAAAAAACCACAACTTGTCTTTTCTGAATTAAAGAACCCATTATTTCCTGGTCCTTCCATGCAAGTATATATTAGAGCTTAGCCGGATATGTAGATAGTTATACATAGACGCTGCAATTTAAAAGGACAGCAAGTATTTCACGCTGTCCTTGATTTAGAACATATACTTAATAATTATCATTCCAGCGGCTTTCTCAGCATGGAGTATTCTTGCAGTTCTCTCTGCACTGGTATTCTGACAATTTGCTGCGGGTGCGGGGCGGCCTCTATTGAGTTCCCTTCTTCGTCGTAAATAGCGCTGATCTTAAGCTTTAAAGGCCCTCCCGTCGGCGTAAGTATTTCCATTTCGTCACCGGCGGCGAAGCGGTTGCGCTGCTCCACAACCGCCAGCCCGGTATGCGAATCGTAGCCCCGAACCAAGCCGGCAAAGGAATAGCGACGCCGGTAAATCTTACTGTGATAATGCTGGCCCGCCGCGCCCGGGTTTCCGAAAAGAAAACCGGTGGTGTATTCACGGTGGCTTACCTTGCTGATTTCCTCAAGCCAGGCGTCCGGGTTCCAGCAACCCGACCCGACGGCAAAAAAAGCGTCGATTGCCTCACGGTAAGCTTTCACAACCCCGGCCACGTAATGGATACTTTTCATTCTGCCTTCGATTTTAAAACTGCTGACGCCGGCCGCCGCCAGCTCGGGAATGTGCCGAATCAGGCAAAGGTCCCGTGAACTAAGGATATACGCGCCCTTTTCATCTTCTTCAAAGGGCAGGTACACTCCCGGTCTTGTTTCCTCCACCAGGGCGTACTTCCAGCGGCAGGACTGCGCGCAGTCGCCCCTGTTGGCATCTCTGCCGGCGAAGTAGTTGCTCAACAAACAGCGCCCGGAATACGAAATGCACATGGCGCCGTGGACGAATACCTCCAGTTCCACCCCCACCCGCTCCCGGATTTCCCTGATTTCATCAAGTGACAACTCGCGGGCCAGAATGATCCGGGAAACACCCTGTTTTTCCCAAAAACGCGCCGCAGACCAATTGGTGGTATTGGCCTGCGTGCTTAAATGCACCGGTAACGCCGGATGAAACTTTCTTACCAGCTCAACCACGCCCGGATCAGATACAATCACTCCGTCCGCGCCGGCCGCCCGGACAGTGTCAAGATAACCGGGCAGGACAGTCAGATCGCTGTTGTGCGCGAATATATTTACCGTAATATAAACCCGGACTCCCTTTTCATGAGCAAACCGTACCCCGGCAGCCATTTCTTCTTCACTGAAATTTCCCGCGCCGGCGCGCAGCCCAAAAAGCCGTCCACCCAGGTAGACGGCATCAGCACCGTAAAGCACGGCCACTTTCAATTTTTCCAGGTCTCCGGCAGGCGCCAGAAGCTCCGGTTGCTTCACTGCAGATACCTCTCTTCATTGGCATTGTGCTCCGCCAGCGTTCTGGCAAAGGCATGGGAGCCGTCCGGCTTGGCAACATAATAAAAATCACCTGTCACTACCGGATGAACCGCCGCAAGCAATGAGGACCTGCCGGGCGCGGCTATCGGCCCGGGCGGAAGCCCTTGCGCGCGGTAAGTATTATAAGGTGAATCGACTTCCAAATCTTTATAGGAAAGCTGCGGCTTGTTAGCTCCCAGGGCATATTGCACCGTCGCATCGACTTGCAGGAGCATGGAGCAAGACAGGCGGTTATAAATTACCCCGGCTATTAACGGCTTATCCTCCTCAATTTTTGCCTCCCGCTCCACCAGCGAAGCGATGGTCACAGCCTGGTGCAGAGTCAGCCCCGCTGCCAGCGCCAGCGCAGTATAGTCAAGATCATTTATTTCCTGCTCAAAACGGCTCAGCATCAGCTCAATGATGGCACTTTCACTGATACCCCTGGTTACCTGGTAGGTATCCGGAAAAAGATAGCCTTCCAGACGCTTTTCATTTTTCGGCAAATCCCGGATAAAAGAGTAGCTGTAATCGTCGTTGGCAACCGCCCTGTAAAAACGCTCCCGGTTAACCAGCCCCTTGCTTTCGAGCAGGTCGGCTATTTGGGCGGTGGTAAATCCTTCGGGCACGGTAAATGTCTGGACCACCAGGCGGCCGTCAATTAATTCAGCCAATATTTGCGACATTGAAAGCCCGTTGTTCAGCATATACTCACCAGCCTTGATCTGTCCGTCCTGCCCTTTCCACCTGGCCAAAAGACTAAACGCCGCAGCGCTCCGCACCAGTTTATTTTGCCGCAGGATATCCCCCACCTGCCCGGCGGACGCCTGCAGGGGCACAGTCACGATCACATCCCCGGCCTTGCCGGGCGGCGCCACGGGCGACAGCAAGACCAAGGCGCTGATAGCAATAGCTGCCAGACAAAAAATAATTGACGGGATTAAAAGGCAAAACTTATATCTCACCAGCCATCTGCCCGCGGTTTTTTTTTCTTTTAACTTGCCCATGCCAAGCCTCATAACATATCTTTCCGTAATCCTATTTGACACGGATTATTGAACGCTGCCGCACCGTTAACCTGGTTTGCCGCAATCCCGCTCCGACTCGCGCCTCATTGATTGGCGGAAGGCTTTAACGCAGGGATCGCCTGATTAACCGTTTGGTTTACGCTGCTTTCCGTCCCGCTGTTATTCCCGCCATTCACACCGCCCATGTTCTGATTTGTATTGCTCTGGACGTTTCGACCGCCAGCCGGCTTGTTTGCCCCGCCCGCCCCCGGTGAAGGAGTTGAGGGTGCAATTTGCGGCAGGGCTTGTTCCAAGGTGCCAACCGCAATCACTTTATTCACCGGACTATATTCACTGGAAGAAAGATATTCTCTTTTTTCCACCGCGCCATTTGAAAAGAATACCCGCTCCGCTGACGCTTTAAACCCTTTCTGGCCTTCCTGCTTAACAACCTGCTCGCCTTTAAGCAGGTTGGGATCATTCTCGTAAACCACACCAGGCTCGATCTCCTGAGTAACCCAGGAACTCACCCGCACATCTTTTTTATAGGCGGTATTGCCATATATCTTTAAACCAATCTGCCCTCCGGAAACAAAAGACTTGATAAAAATGTAACTTTCCGTATTGTTGCGAAACCTAAAATCTATCTCGTCGTATACCACGGTGGCGTCCCGGCCGATTGGCACATAGGTGACCGGCAGGGAGTGGTTGGAACGTTCCACAATTTCCAGGCCGGCCAGCAGGACACAGTTATAGAGGGTTGTGGACACCTGGCACACTCCGCCTCCCACGCCATCCACAAACTCATTGTTGACAATTATGGGAGCAGTCTTATAGCCCGTTTCCGAACTACGCGGGCCGACTACTTTATTAAAAGACACCTCATGTCCCGGGCGGATTAGTTGTTCGTCAAAAGCGTGCGCCGCCACGCTGATATTATAGGTGCGGCTTACTTTGGCGGGATCAAACCAGGTGGTATAACCGGCCAGGAGGCCGTTTATCCCCATCGACTGGACCATCTCAGTCGAACGGGCGGGCGGCACGGTAATCATGGCCATTTCCACTTCCGGTTTTTGACTTTCAACAATGGCTGAGGTAAGGTCGACCGTCAACTTTTCCATATCTATGATTGTACCGTCTTTCGCCGGCCGCACGGAAACCGCGTCATTTGCGTCTATTATAAAATTCGCGTCGACAGGATCAACGGTTATGCCGCGGGTCAACTCTTTCACCCGTTGACTCAGCCTATCCTGATCAAACCCAACAGCGGGAGAAATGATCATGCCGCTTTGCTTTAGCTGCTTTCTGTCCCGCCACTGCTGGATCAGGCTGCCCTTTCGCCCGGCCTGGAGGGCCGCGTCCATTACCGCCTCCTCATCCAGTTCAAATCCTGCTTCATTTAACAGCAACGGCCAGCGCTGGTCCTGATAACAAAGCGTCACCTTGGCAGCCCGCAGGCTTTTTTCCAGTTCAGAAAGCTTTGCCGCGCCTTCCGGCTTGTTTAAATTTCCCAGCTCAATGCCCATAACCTCCACACCGGGCAATACCTTCTCTGATGTGGAGCTAAAAAACCCCGAGCTAAAAAAAACCAATGGCGTTATAAGTGCAACTACGGCTAGCACACATACCACAACGCGGGTGCTTCTCACGGGCACAACCACACCCCTTATTTTAATCATTTACATAATGATATGTTCGAAAACCATTAAACAGTCATCCACAGACCACGCGCCAACAATAAAAAAGCCGCTTGCGGAGTCAAACTCCTCAACCAGCCACATTATCTAAATTTCACTCAACTTCTTCCAAGTTTATTCTCTCTTCCCATGCGTCAGCGACTTTCTCCCATTCCTCATCTTCCTCAATATCGACTAGCAGCTCGTTTCCGTCGTCATCATATGTAATTTTCAGGATGATCGCCTCTTCGCTGTCTTCCTCCACAGGCAACAAGATAGCATATTCAGAACCGTCCACCTCTATGATATCAATGACCATAAAGTCATGTTCCGCGCCTTCTTCATCAATCAGAGTTATTACTTCTTCTTGTTCGGCCACCGTTTTCACCTCTTCAGCAATTTATTGATAATATTACACCTAAGAATGGTCACAAGTCAAGAAATTCTAACATTTCATTCAGTATTGAACAACCCTGGCCATTTCTAGCTTCCGGGGGATGTTTTCCTGCTGCGGCTGTCGAGATAGCCCTGCAGGATTAAAGCGGCAGCCATTTTATCAATCACCTGCCGCCGTCTGGAGCGGCTGAGATCGGCTTTAATCAGCAGCTTTTCCGCCTCCGCTGTGGAGAGGCGCTCATCCCACAGTTCGACGGGCAGATGAAGCGCTCCCGATAACCGGTTCGCAAAGGTCTTAATTTTTTCCGCACGCTGGCCGGAACTGCCGTTCATATTTATCGGCAACCCGACAACTATGCGCTCAACCTCGTATTTTCGGGCTGCCTCCGCAATCTTTTTTATATCCGCCTCGCGTGAACCTTTGCTGACAATCACCTCCA
Source organism: Pelotomaculum terephthalicicum JT (assembly GCF_022410535.1). Classification (GTDB taxonomy): domain Bacteria; phylum Bacillota; class Desulfotomaculia; order Desulfotomaculales; family Pelotomaculaceae; genus Pelotomaculum_D; species Pelotomaculum_D terephthalicicum. Next base: position 11,784 of record NZ_JAKNBL010000028.1, on the reverse strand, counting down.
CCCCTTGGGCAGTCCATCCCATCGGGTCGCTGACTGCCACACCAATTCTTTTATCCCCCAAATCAAGGCCCATTATCCGCTCCAAACAAAAAATCCCCTTAATTAAATGACTTTAATACAGAATTCAGGGCAAACCGATCCGCAGTAACCACAAAGAGTGCACTTCGCCATGTCTGCCACAGCCTTGCCGCCGGACAGGCTTATCGCGCCTGACGTACACCTTTTTACACATTCGCCGCATCCGGGACACCATTCCTCGATACATAAGCGCCGCGGCCGGCGGGCCACCTTTGCCTCCAAACTTGACGGAACAGTCTGTCCACTAAAAAGACGCGTGTTATAATCGACTTCATCCCGGGAGCTCATCCCCACCGCCACAGAAGCCAATTCAGGTATAGATAAAATATAATTCAAGGCCTCTTCGGAACGACTCAGCAGATGCCCCCCGCCCAACGCTTTCATAGCGTAAATCCCTTTTCCAGCATTAAAGGCTTTTCTGATGGCCTGGAGCATGTCTTGCGCCGTACCTCCCCTGATCCCTATCCCCGCCATATTGAGCAGCGGGTGGATCACATCTATCTCCGGAACAGCGGCGGCGCCCAGCACTCCTTGCACATGGTGAGTGGACACACCGATGGCGCGCACAAGACCTTTTTCCCTGGCTTCCAACAAATATTCTATAGCTTCCCAGTGACCTTTTATCGTTAATAATGATTCTTGCTCATGCAGCATGAAAACATCTATATAATCTCTGCCAATCAGCTTAAGCGCTTTTTCAACGCTCTCCCGCATACCCTGACCGGTATAGGCGTAACATTTTGATACCACGACAACTTCCCGGCCAAAATCCCGGAGCGCTTCACGAATATAAGGATAAGTGCCATAAAGCTCCGCGGTGTCAATAAAATTTACCCCCGCTTCCAACGCCTTGCGGATCACGCCGGCTCCTTCCGCCAGGGGCAGGTTGGCCTGCAGCGGACCAATGGTAAGCGCCCCGAAACACAAGCGGGATACTGTTATGCCCGTCCTTCCAAGCACCCTGTACTGCAACTGCCGCCATCTCCTGTCAAGGGTCAGATACTATTTCTGAGATAATATTTTACCAGTTCCTCCAGCAACTCATCCCGTTCCAAGCGGCGGATCAAACTGCGGGCATTCCCGTGACTGGTAATATAAGCGGGGTCTCCTGACAGCAAATAGCCGACAAGCTGGTTAATGGGATTGTATCCTTTTTCAACCAAGGCCGCGTAAACCTTAAGCAAGATATCCCGCGCCTGGTTATAATCCTCGCCTTGAATTTTAAACATCATAGTCTCGTCAGTATTATCCCACGTCATCGCGCGAACCCCCTTTCCACCATTGTATTTACTAATATTCTACACCTGCTTTTCATTTCCTCCATTGCTAAATATAACTATAAAAGATATTCTTAGTATTCCCCATTGCGACACACGTCCATAACTTTATCTTTTATTCCCGCGACAATTTCCTCCGTACGCATGCTGCGCGAACCTTTTACCAAAACAGCGTCGCCGCTTTTGATCATTTTTTTCAGGCTTTCCAAGGCGCCTTTATTATCAGCATACTTCTCCACCCCCGTACATCCTCGTACAGATTCTATGCCCTCCGCTATCCACGCGGCTCGCGTGCCAACCGTCAAAACCACGTCAATACCGTATTCCGCCGCTTTTACCCCCAGATCAAAATGACTTTGGTAAGCAAACCGTCCCAGTTCCATCATGTCGGCAAGCACGGCGATACGTCTTTTGACGCCGTTCATGCCGGCCAGCACCAACAAGGCGGCCGCCATGGAATCCGGACTGGCGTTGTAAGTGTCGTCAATAATATGCAGATCACCTGATTCCAGCAGCTGTTGACGCATCTTTTCGCCTTTGAACGCAGACAGTCCCCTTGCGGCCGCGTCAAGCTCAATGCCGTTTTGACATGCTGCCGATAAAGCCGCCAGAGCGTTATAGACGTTGTGCCTGCCCGCCGCCGGAACGTAAACTCTTTGCCTGCCTTCAGGATATACGAATTCAAAGCTGGAACTATTGTTGCCATGTTCCACACATTCAGCGCGGTAGTCACACCAGTCAGCCAACCCGTAAAAAAACGTCTTGTGGCGCATTTTCCCTTTATATTCCGCAAGCAATGGATCATCACCATTCAGAATAACGATTCCATTATTATTCATGCCGCGAGTGATGCTCATTTTTTCACGCTGTATGTTTTCCAGCGAACCCAACTGCTCAATATGTGAAATCCCTATATTAGTCACCACGGCAATATCAGGCTTCGCAATTAAAGACAGCTCTGCTATTTCACCAAATTCGCTCATTCCTATTTCCACAACGCCGGCTTCATGCCGGTCTTCCAGCATAAGGATCGTCAACGGCAATCCGACCCTGCTGTTAAAGTTGCCTTCTGTCTTCAAAACACACTTTTCCGCTGACAGCGCGGCGGCTATCATTTCCCTGGTGGAAGTTTTCCCTGCGCTGCCTGTCACCGCTGTAACAGGGATATTAAAGCGCCCGCGGTGATAGCAGGCGATATCCTGGAGTGCCTTGCGAGTATTATCAACAGCAATCCACACACCTTCACCGACGACATCATCTTTATGCCGCTGGGTCAGCACTCCCGCCGCACCATTTGCAAAAGCGTCTTCAATAAAATCATGTCCGTCAACCCGGCTGCCGATAATCGGCACAAACAATGAGTTATTCCCTTTTTTTTTCGAATCCGTATGCACCAAAAGAAACTTTTTGTCACGGCTGCCGCAAAGCAGCCGTCCTCCGGCAGCGTGCAGCACCTGCTCAACACTCAGCGGTTTCATGGCCACCACCTTAGCTTGCTTTTAACGGTTTAAGGACTTTAGAACATCCGCGACGATTTCACGTTCATCCATGTGATATTTAGTGCCGCGAATTTCCTGATACTGTTCGTGCCCTTTACCCGCAAGCACCGCGATATCGCCCGGCTGCGCCGTTTCTATCATGTAACGGATAGCCTCTCGCCTGTCGTGAATTTTTACATATTTTCCTTCCGTCGGCTTAATACCCTGCTCAATGTCCTTGATGATCTCCTCAGGATCTTCATCACGCGGGTTGTCCTCGGTTAAGATAGTGAAATCAGCCAACCTCCCGGATATTTCACCCATTTCAAAGCGCCGCCGCCTTGCGCGGTTGCCGCCGCAGCCAAATAAGCAGATCAACCTTGCAGGCTGGTAAGAGCGAAGCGTATTCAACAGGCTCTTCAGGCTGACGGCATTGTGGGCGTAATCTATCAGCAAGGTGAAATGCGGCAGGGCCTGCACAAATTCCAGGCGGCCTTTGACCCTGATGTTTTCCAGCGCGAGGCTGACGGCGTCGGGGCCGACCCCTAAAAGCAGACATGTCGAAATCGCGGCCAGAGCGTTGTATACGTTAAACTCACCAGGAACCCCCACGGTAATATCAAATTCCAGCCCCGGGCCGCGCAGCCTGAACATCACCCCAAGCCACCCGGGCCGGGCAAGCCGCTCTAGTTTTACGGCCCTGAATTCCGCATTGTCACAAAACCCAAATGTAGTAACCTTACAGGTACTCCCTGTCAAAATTTCCTGGTGCTTAGGATCGTCTATGTTAATCATGCCATGCCGGCACATTCTAAAAAGTTTTGATTTGCACTGAAGGTAATCCGCAAAGGATGCATGTTCATTGGGGCCGATATGATCCGGTGAAATGTTAGTGAAAATACCGACATCAAAGTCAGTCATCGCCACGCGTTCCATCATCAGTCCTTGCGATGAAACTTCCATGACGGCGCTGTCACAGCCATTATCCAGCATCTCCCTGAAAAGCTTTTGCAAATCGTAGGACTCCGGCGTGGTATTTCGCGCTTTGCTCTTCCGCTCCCCCACAATAGTTTCAATAGTGCCGATTAAGCCGGTTTTATGGCCGGCCTGCTCCAGAATGGATTTGATCATATAAGCGGTGGTGGTTTTACCTTTGGTTCCGGTAACGCCGATAAGTTTGAGCCGCCGTGAAGGGTGGCCGAAAAACGCGGCTGAAACATATGCTAAAGCGTAACGCGTGTTCTCCACATATATTACCGTCACGCCCTGTTGAACCTGAACCGGTTTTTGCGCCAACAAAGCTTTCGCTCCACGTTCGCAGGCGGCGGGAATAAATTGATGCCCGTCCGCGACCGTGCCTTCAATACAGACAAAAAGACTGCCGGGAACCGCTTTCCGGGAGTCGTACGCTATATCGGTGATCTCTATATCCATATCCCCGTCAATATGTGAATATTTCATCCCTTCGATAATCTGCGACAGCCTCATGACGATTCCTCCATCTATATCTCCCCGTCGAACACCCTTTCCGAGGGGCCTGTCAAAAAAATATGCCCGCTGCCGGCATCCCAGTCGATATACAACTCGCCGCCTATTTGCCTGACCACGGCTTTACGCTCACAACGTCCGGTAAGCACGCCGCCGACCACTGAAACACAGCATCCCGTGCCGCATGCGAGCGTTTCTCCGGTGCTCCGCTCCCAAACCCGCATTTTCAACGTGTTCCGGTCAATAACCTGGGCAAATTCAGCATTAACCTTTTTCGGAAAAATTTTATGATGCTCCATCGCCGGGCCATAACGTGCCAAGGGAAAAGTGTCCACATCATCGATAAAAGCCACCACATGCGGATTTCCCATTGACACGGCCGTAGCCATGAAAACACGGCCGTCAACTTTCAACGGCTGCTCCACATAAGCATCACCGGGGAAATCCACCGGTATTTTTAACGGCTCCAGAACAGGAATCCCCATATCTGCCGAAATCATGGAAACAAGACCATTTTTAACAGTCAGCTCCAATGTTCTAATGCCGGCGAGAGTTTCAATACTAAGACTTGATTCTTTCGTCAACCCATAGTCATATACATATTTGCCCACACTCCTGAGTGCGTTTCCACATATCTCCGCTTCGGTTCCGTCAGGATTAAACATCCGCATCCGGAAATCAGCTTTTTCAGACGGCAGGATTAATACAAGTCCGTCCGACCCCACTCCGTAGTGGCGGTTGCTTAAAAAAACCGCCCACTTTGAGGGGTTGTCAACTACCTGGTTTAAACAATTGATGTATATATAATCGTTGCCCAAAGCCTGCATTTTGGTAAACTTCATTTTCATTTTCCCCCAAACAGAACTAGGCCAACGCCTGGTCGAGATCATTTATTATATCCTCAACATTTTCTATGCCCACGGAAAGCCGGAGCAGCTTATCCGTGATTCCCACGCGCTCTCTAATTTCCTGCGGAATAGACGCGTGCGTCTGCACCATCGGATAGGTAATCAATGATTCAGTTCCGCCAAGACTCTCGGCAAATATGATCAACTCGACTTTTTGCAGCACTTGCTCAACCAGCGCCACGTCTTTCACTGTAAATGAGATCATGCCGCCGAAACCATCACTCTGGCGTTTGGAAATCTGATATGATTCATGTTCCGGCAAGCCGACAAAATAAACTCTTTCCACTTTAGGATGTGTCTTTAGCCAATCAGCCACCATAACAGCATTCTTCTGGTGTCTTTCCATGCGTAGCGCGAGCGTTTTAATCCCTCTGAGAACAAGCCATGAATCAAACGGGGACAACCCGGACCCCTCAGTTTTGAGAATCAGACGGAGCTTTTCCGCAAGCGATTCTTTTTCCACAACAACCAATCCCGCCATGGTATCATGATGGCCGGCAAGAAATTTGGTGGCGCTGTGAATAACAATATCCGCCCCAAACTCAATCGGTCTCTGAAAAAACGGAGTAAGAAAGGTATTGTCCACCACCGTCAGAATACCCCTGGATTTCACCAAACCCACAATTGCCGCGATATCAGCCACCTTCATCATCGGATTGGTCGGCGTCTCGATAAATACCATCCGGGTATTGGGGCGAAGCGCCTCCTCCACCTTCTCAACGCGTGAAGTATCCACATAAGTAAACTCAGTATTGTATTTTACCCAAATCTCCTCAATTAGCCTGTACGTTCCACCATATAGATCGTCGGAAACCACAACATGATCTCCCGCTCGAAGCATGGAAAAAATGGCTACCACTGCGGCCAGACCACTGGAGAAGGCAAAGCCGTACTTCCCGCCTTCAAGAATAGCAATAGTATCTTCGAGTTCTTCTCTGGTAGGATTCTGCACCCTGGAATAATCGTAGCCGGCTTTCTCGTAAAGAGCGGAGTGTCTAAATGTCGCAGTCTGGTAAATAGGGATGCTTATAGCGCCGGTCAGCGGGTCATACCCTTTATAACCATGAACAACTTTGGACTCAATTTTAATACCAGATTTTTTATTATTATCATCAATCATTTAGTATATCTTCCCTTTCGTTTTCTTCCATTTTCAATGGAATATTTAAAAATCTTAATTAATCAGCAGGTTTAATTATTAATTCTTTTTAGTAAACAAATATCCTGCTCATTATATAAAAAAGTATATATATTGCCATTTTATTCTAATACCATGTAAATAATTACCATAATTGGCATGGTCATAAATAATAGGGAATCAGTTCAACATATATTCTTGTCCACATCAATATAAATAGAAAGATTTATGTTTTACTACAAGCAGCACAATGGTTTATAATTGTTACTAATTTCAGGGAAAGGTGACGTAAATGATCTATCGTAAAGCTAAAATAACCGACGTTGAGCCGATTCACGCATTAATTACTTACTATGCCGACCGGGGACTGATGTTGGCGCGGTCTCGCGCCATGCTTTACGAGAGTCTGCGCGAGCTGACAATTGCTGAAGAGCAAGGTATGGTGATCGGCGCCGGCGCGCTGAATATTATCTGGGAAGACCTCGCTGAAATCCGGGCGCTGGCCGTGGCGCCGGAATACGCAGGACGGGGAATCGGCCGCAATCTCGTTAAAGCATTCATTGATGAAACGCGAGAGCTGGCCATTCCCCGTGTATTCGCCTTGACCTATCAGCAGGCGTTTTTTGAAAAATGCGGTTTTCAAATCGTGGCTAAAGAATCTTTGCCCCAGAAAGTCTGGAAGGAATGTGTCAACTGTCCTAAGTTTCCCAATTGCGAAGAGGTTGCCATGATTATTGACACTCGTAATCAGGACCGTTAATCCTTAATTTGACTCTCAGCAACCTTGTATGCTTTTTCCAGCGCGTCGCTCAGGCGTGACGGGTCCTTGCCGCCGGCCTGGGCCATCTCAGGCCGCCCGCCGCCGCCGCCGCCGACCATGGCGGCAATTTCCTTAATCATTTTACCGGCGTGTAGACCGCGGCTCAACAAATCTTTCGTCACCGCCGCCACCAGATTTACTTTATCGCCAACCGGGCTGCCAAGGACGATCACGCCGGTACCTATTTTATCTTTCAACAGGTCCACCATGCCGCGCAGGCTGTCCATATCCGGTGCGGCGGCCTGCCCGGCCAATACTTTTACTCCTTTAACTTCTTTCACCCGATCCAGCAAATCCTGGACCTGATACCTGGCCAGCCTGGCCTGGAGGTTGTCGCACTCGGCTTCCAGTTCTCTGACATTCTGAAGAAGACCTTCCACCCGGCGCGTCGCTTCATGCGGCGGCGCCTTGACCAGCCGGGCTATTTCCGCCAATTGCTCCTCGCCCGCTTCAATGTGGCGCAAGGCGCCTTCCCCGGTTACCGCTTCAATGCGGCGCAGTCCGGCCCCCACGCTGCTTTCGCCCACAAGCTTGAACAGCCCCGCTTCGGCGGTAGAACGCAGGTGCGTCCCGCCGCACAGCTCCAGACTAAAATCGCCCATTTTCACTGCCCGGACTCTTTCACCGTATTTCTCATCGAAAAGCGCGGCCGCTCCCATAGCGCGTGCTTCTGAAACCGACGTTTCAAAAACCTCCACCGGCAGATTGGCCAGCACCGCGTTGTTAACGATTTTCTCCACCTGCTTAAGCTCCTCGGGCGACACAGCGGCATAGTGGGTAAAATCAAAGCGCAGCCTTTCCGGCTCAACCAGCGAACCCGCCTGGTGGACATGCCCGCCCAGCACTGTTTTCAACGCTTTTTGCAAAAGGTGCGTGGCGGAGTGGTTGCGGCTTACTGCGGCCCGCCTGGAACGGTCCACCCGCACCAGCACCTGGTCGTGTTCCTTAATTGTACCGCTGATTACTTTGCCCCGATGAATAAAAAGGTTCTCCACCGGCTTGCTCACTTCGAAAATTTCTATTTCCAGCCCGGCAGCGGAAAATCTGGCATGGTCGCTTACCTGGCCGCCGGATTCAGCGTAACAGGGGGTGACATCGAGAACGAAATCCACGGTTTGCCCGGCTGTCGCCGATTTTACCCGCTCATCTCCCTTGAAGATGCCGAGCACTTCCGCTTCAGCTTCCAACAAGTCGTACCCGACAAAAACAGTTTCCCCCAGCTGCCCGCGCAGGTCCTTGAAAAAAGCGTCCCGTTCAGAAATGTATTCGGTTTCCTGCCTGGCGTTCCTGGCGCGCTGCCGCTGTTCATCCATGGCCGCCCCGAAGCCGTCCGCATCGACTGTCAGCCCTTGCTCTGCAGCCATCTCCTGAGTAAGCTCCAGGGGAAAGCCGTAGGTGTCGTATAATTTAAAAGCGTCGGCCCCCGGCACAACCGAACCGCCCGACCTTTTCAACCCGGCGATAATTTGGTTTAACATCTCCGTACCCTGGGCCAGCGTCTCCCCAAAACGTTCTTCCTCGGCTTGAATGACCTTCAGCACGTGTTCTTGCTTTTCAAGCAGCTCCGGGTATGCCGCGCCCATCTGCCGGATTACGGTGCGGGCCACCTGGTTCAGAAAAAGACCCTGCGTGCCCAGCAGCCTGCCGAAACGCACGGCCCGCCGGAGCAGCCGCCGGATCACATAGCCCCTGCCCTCATTAGACGGCAGGGCGCCGTCAGCCACGGCAAAAGTGATCGCCCGGCAGTGATCCGCAATTACTTTTAAGGCAAGGTCGGTTTTGCTGTCAGTGCCGTATTTAAGGCCGAGCAGTTCCGCCGAAAAATCCATAATTTCACGCAGAAGGTCTGTTTCAAAGTTTGAAGGAACATTTTGCAGCACCGAGGCTACCCGCTCCAATCCCATTCCGGTGTCTATGCCCTTATTGTCCAAGGGAGAGTAATTGCCCTCTTCATTTCTGAAATACTGGATAAAAACAAGATTCCATATTTCAATGTAACGGTCGCATTCGCAACCGACCGCGCATTCCGGTGAACCGCAGCCGCGCTCCGCGCCCAAGTCCACATATATCTCTGAGCAAGGGCCGCAGGGTCCGACGCCAATTTCCCAGAAGTTAGTGTCTTTACCCATTCTGACAATACGGCCGGCGGGCACACCGACCACCCGGTGCCATAAGTCAAAAGCTTCATCGTCATCCTGATAAACAGTTATCCAAAGCTTGTCCGGCGACAGGCGCAGTATTTCAGTCACATATTCCCAGGCCCATGGAATGGCGTCTTCCTTAAAATAATCCCCAAAAGAAAAGTTGCCCAGCATTTCAAAAAATGTGTGGTGCCGGGCTGTCTTTCCCACCGACTCAATATCCGGGGTGCGGATACATTTCTGGCAGGTTGCCACTCTGGGAAATTCCGATTTGGCGGCTCCGGTAAAATACGGCTTGAACGGCACCATTCCGGCAGCCGTCCAGAGGATGCTGGGGTCGCTTAAAGGAATGAGAGAGGCGCTGGGCAAAATCTTATGGCCCTTTTTCTCAAAAAATTTCAAAAAACTCTCCCTAATCTCATTGCCAGTCATCAAAACATAATGCCTCCTACTGCAAAAAAAACCATAATTTTCGCTCTAATTATACAGATTATACAGAATGAAATTGCCGGGTGTCAAGGAGAGAGGCATTTTGGAGGGATTAGCAGACGAACACTTTGCCGTAAATGAAACTGAGGATCACTCTTAAGACAGCCGCCACGGGAACGGCAAGCAGCATTCCCGTCAAACCGTAGAGTTCACCTCCGGCGAAAAGGCTGAAGATCACCACGAGCGGGTGCAAACCCACCTTGTCACCCAAGATCTTGGGGGAGATAATATTTCCTTCCAACTGGTGGATAATTAAAAACGCCAGCGCAACTTTCACGGCCAGCCACTTGGAATGCAAGATCGCCAGGCAGACTGCCGGCACCGCGCCGATCACCGGCCCGAAATAAGGGATTAACTCAGTTATTCCGGCAATAAGACCCAGCATCATGGCAAACTCCATGCCCAGAAAGGCCATACTAGCCGCTGTCAGCCCGCCGACAATGGCCGCCACGGAAAAATAGCCCCTGACATAACTACCCAAAACCCGATCGATCTCGCGCAAGATCCCGGCAACATCATTCCGCCACTCTTCAGGCAATATTTTAATAGTTTTTCTTTTTATTAATTCCAGGTCTTTTAAAAAATAAAAAGCGAGCACCGGCGCCAGGATTATTTTAAATACATATCCCGCCGCGCCGATTAAGGACGCCACGGTCAGCCTGACCTGCTGCAGAATTATATTTTCCAGCCAGCGAAAACGTTCGTCAATAACCTGCCTCATGCCTTCCGGAATACTCAGACTGACATAGCGGGACTGCACGGACCGGACAATGTCCTGGACCTGTTCGGTATACTGCGGGATTGTCTCAGCCAGGGTATTGAGCTGCTCGATAGTGCGGGGCAAACCGTACAAAAAAATACCCGCGCCGAAAAAGAACAGCGCCAGATATACCAGCAGAATCGCCCCCGTTCTTGATGTACCCCTTTTTTCCAGGATACTGACTAAAGGGTCTAAAAGGTACGTCAGCAAGACAGCCAATCCCAGGGAAAAGATTAATCCCTTGATTAGATAAAAAAAATATATGACAAAAAAAACCGCACCGCTTAAGAAAAGCAGTTTCTTTGCATTATTTTCATTCCACCAGGACAACTTTTCCACCACCAAAACATAAGTGGGGAGAATCTCCCCCCACTTAAAACTCAAAAAAGCCTTGCTGTTAAATTATATTCAGGAGTACATGTCACCGCGTCCCGCTCCCTAAAGCAGAAATTCATTTTGCGGGTCAAAAGCGACCAGACTGCCGTCTTCAGCCAACTCGTAAATCTGAACGCCTTCTTTATTAATCCGGTATTCCACACAACAATCCCAGCAATAAAACTGGTCAATACCAACTTTCCCAATGGCTTTGCCACCGCAGATCGGGCAAGTCAAGAGTTTCGCCCCCATTCAGCGATTAAATCCAAACTTTTAATTGCTATTATGTCCACCCGCCTGATAAAAAATGCACATGACAATACTTCTGTATACCCACTTCGCATTTGATAGCATATAAGCATAATCCAAAGGCGGTTTTTATTTCGCAATATCTATGGTGGCCCCGCCCACCAGGCAATCCCCGTGGTAAAAAGCGACTGCCTGTCCGGGAGTAATGGCGCGCTGCGGTGAGTGGAAGCACACTTTTACACCGCCGCCGGGCAAGGGAGCCATAGTGGCCGGAGCCGGCCTGCCGTTATAGCGCACTTGCGCCTCAATTTCCATGGAACCGGCCAGATCCTCATAGAGAATCAGATTCACATCCTCCGCTGTTAAACATGTGCCCATAATGGCCTCTTCAGGCCCTAAGGTGATAGCGTTGCTATTAGTGTCTATTTTTACCACATAAAGACGTTCCCCCGTTGCCAGGCCCAGCCCGCGGCGTTGACCGACAGTATAAAAAGGAATGCCCCGATGCTCTCCGATGATGTCGCCTTTCAGGTTCAGGAACGGGCCAGGCTTGATGTCAAACTTTTTTTCCTGTAAAAAACCA
>NZ_JAKNBL010000027.1 GCF_022410535.1 Pelotomaculum terephthalicicum JT | reverse complement strand
TCTTTGCCATGCCCATTTTTAGGAATGTCGTGAAAAGGACAGTCTTTTTAGCCTGGCATGCCAGAATTTCCAGTTGCTTTATTCCAGATTTAATGATTCCTCCCATCTAATGCCGAGAGCCTATTTACTTGATGTCTACGTTTCTATACAGGAGAAATCTGCCGTCATCATAAACCGCATCAAGAGGTAAAGATTCCAGCCATTTACCACGACGCAAATTTACCGAATACCCCCAGGTATCGCCAAAAAACGGCCTGTCGTCGGTATTTATCAATAAGTACCCCGCTCCCCTGCGCTTGAGAGCATCAAGGAGAGGCGCCGCTGAACCATCCTGAGCGTCTTTTAAAGTAAGCGCATCTTTTACCAGAGGTGATACGTTAACTTTATAGTTTCTTTTCTCATCTGCAAGCAGTATCCACAAGTTTGACGCGTAACCGGCGTCCGCGGCTATCAAGCCGGCGTCAACATTTTGCGACAGGTAGGCTGCCACCGGCCGGACCTTGTCGACAGCGTAAGGTTTTGCACCAAAAGAACCGCCTTTTTGCAAGGAAAAACTCAGGCTGGCAACGGAGACGATGAGCACCAGACCGATAACAATCGAGCTGAAGATCATTTTATGTTTTTTGAGGTTGCAAATGATGCTTAAAGCACAGAGAAACCCAAAAGCTACGAGGAATCGCGTCGAAATGATAGACGTTTTCAACAAATATGGCAACGCGGTACAGCATGTGCCGAATACGATAATGGTATACAACCATTGACGTGAATTCCGTTTTTCCGGGCTGCGGATTCCGCTGGCAACGATTAGCACCATAGAAACTGCAGACATCAATATTATTAATCGCAAACTCCATAACCGCATTTGGCTCATCAAGTCGGTTCCCAGGAGGATTCCTTGCAAACCGGTATTTTCCGCTCCTAATCTCGCGCGAATCGCATCCAGGGTGTGATTTAAAAATTCTTGAATACTTAGAGCAGGCATCTCCCTGGCGAGTATCGGAGGCGAGAGGAACAAAAAAATGGCTAATACCAAGGTGGAAATCCCCCGTGGCAGGGCAACGTTACCGCGTGAAATAACCCGAAACTTGTTCTTAGTAGCTGCGAAGCTAATAATTATTACAATAATAATTGCCAATGTGGCGGTGTAATAGGTCCCTCCAGCCATGGCGGCGGAAATCAAACATGTAATCAACCATGGAAAGATTTTCTCTCCCGGACTCTCTAAAAGCCGGATAAAACTAATTACAAAGAGAACCAACACTATGGCCCCCAGAATGGCTCTGCCATTCGTTAAAGCCTGAAAGTTCGTGAATACATTCAATCCGAAGTAGGTCATGGCCAATAACAATGCGTAGCCGTTACTCTTACTAGATAACACGTATCTGGCCAACACGAAGAATAATAGGCTGCCTAATCCGGCAACAGGTATGTAAGCCACCTTCTCATACGGCAGTCCCGTGACAGAGATCAAAACAGCATGAAGTATACCGGGCAAAGGGTAAGACTCTTCTATTTCCAAGTCGCTGGCAAGTCTCTTTTGCGCTAATTTCAAATCGCTGGAGTCAACAATATGACTGTTTTCATATATGTTGATGCCATTGATCACGCTGGGAGAGAAATATGGCTCGGCATATTGCAGGTAATAGGGCAAGCAAACAGCCGCAAGAAAAATAATCAAGGCTACTAGCGCGGGAAGTCTTTTTATAACCAGTTTAAGGCCCTCCTCATCGAAATCGCATTTAGCAAACGGTATGGGGCTTTGGAAAAATAATTAACCGGAGGCGCTTTTTTGCGCGGGGAAGGGGATATTTATCGGCCTGTCATTTCGCCCTATCAGCAGGTAGCCGAGTGGTACCCTGTTAAGTCCTTCTGTCAGCAGATAACTGGCAAACAGTGTTATCACTAGAACTGCAAAAGCCCCTTCACTCCTAAGGTTAATTAGGTTTAACTCTTTAAAGAATGCGTATAAAATTTTCAAGATAAGGGGATGAGACAGGTATATGCCAAACGAATTTGCCCCAAATCTGCCTAAAAGACTGCTCTTAAGGTGTGGAGCGAGGTAAATAAATAGAACAATAATGCACAGGGTGTAAAGTTTATTTTCAAAGGTAACGGTCTGGGGAATCTCTGTAACGGTCTTTTTCAGCACTAATGCGGTGTAATAAAAAACGCATATTTTAAAGAGGAGTACCGTGCCAAGTAAACCGATAATGGCATTTATATATTTATTAATAAAGACCTTGAATTCATCATAATACTGCCCGATATAGCAGCCTGCCAGGAAAAGAAATAGGAAGAACCGCACCTGAAAAAAGTCCAGCACTTCTTTTGAGACGGCATTTTGCAGACGTATTTGGAAGTAATGCTGAAGAACCAAGGCTAATACCAACCACCATGGTGTTTTAATTTTTCTGACGACAAACCTGAATAAAGGGAATAGTAAATAGAGGCAGTAAACCAAGGGAATAAAATATAAGTGCCAGTAGGCGCTTCCGTTGCCGAGTGCCGTGAATAAATCCGCCTTGGAAATACCGGCCAGTTTGCCGGTATACTCCAGGTAGATTAACGACCAGATAACATACGGAATGAGAATAAGGCTTCGGGAGCCGACGAAATTGAGATAATTAAACTGCTTATCCTTGTATCGCATGCACAGCAATATGCCCGAGCATGTAATGAAGGCAGAAACCGCGAAACCAGTCAATTGGTGATAGACAAAAAATGTACTCATCGGAACTTTCAAGGTGTGTGTCGATGGTTCTACCAAGAGAATACCCGCACCGATATGAATCATGATGACAGCAATGATTGCTATACCACGAATGTTATCAAATTCTTTTAATCTGATCATTTTGGCCCCTCCCCATAACCATAACCCGGTAGATTATCACCTTAGGTTAAGCAAGCTGATAATAGTCATTAATAGAAGCGACAACTTTTTTCAAAGAAAAATGCTTTTTAAAAAAATTATTAATGAATTTCTCAGAGTAATCCCCTTTATTTAAAGACAACTCAATCACATCAGCTAATTTCCCCTTATCACCAGGTTCAACTAGAATCCCAGTTTTATTATTCTTCACAATATCTTGCAAGCCGCCAATATTAGATGCCACAATCGCCTTTCCGCAAGCCATCGCTTCAAATGCCACAGTTGGACAGGGATCGGCCCATATAGAGGGAATTACCACAAACCTGCATTTCTTAAAAGCTGTTACAACTAATTTTCTGGGGGGATTTTCAAATACGATAATATTATCCTTTCGCAGGCCGGCATACTTCGGCCTGCCCATCAAAACGAGTTTTGTCTTCGTCTTTATTCCGCTGAAAGCTTCCGCTAATATATCAACACCTTTAAAAGGAGTAAACTCACCGACATAGAGAATAAAGTCTTCCGGCAGCTCGTTGACATGATCATTTGTTCCTTGGGCCATCTCTGCCGGATTATAGAAATTAGGTATAACGGTAATCTTCTCTTCCGGAAATCCGGCGCTCACATATCTTTGTTTCACATAAGAACTGACGGCAATATATTTATCCACCGATGAGTTCAAGAGATTATGGTGCGTTCTGACGCCATAGAGGGTAAGAAGGTCTTTCGCCACGCCATAAAACTTTTTGCCGCAGTTCAAGCAACCGTTTAAAGAGTGCTGTTCACACAAATGCCTGTTGTCCCTTAATAAAGTTTTAGTGGGGCAAAAGTAGCCGTAATCATGTAAGGTAGTAATCAGGGGCACCTTGAATTTTGACTTCAACTTTGCCACCGAATAAAGCACCCATCCGTGCACGTGGATCAGATCAGGCTGCTCAGCTTCGATTATCCCCTCAAGCTTTTTCACCACCACACCGTCAGGAACCGGGGCATGGTGCCTGACATTGCTCTGCGCGTAGAGAAAGCCAAACTTTTGAACAAACCCGCATATCTTGTAGACTTTTACATTATCCTCGTGACTGACGCTTTCTTCCGGGTCGATATAAACAATGCTGACCTTGTGCTTTAGTATGGCCAGCTCTTTTGCCAGGATATATCCGTGCCTGTACATGCCCCGGCCGTCATTTGCATCCAACACCATTAATATTTTCATGCTCTACCCCCTTCGTCCCAGTACATAATGGTGGTGAGCCAGCAGCAATTTAAACGGTTTGGGCAGTTTTTCAAAAAAACTTTCTTTTATATCCTGGGTTTTAATCATAGTTTTAGGCGCCATACCCCTAAAAAATTTCCCTCCCTCATAAAAATCCAACACAAACCAGGGCACGTCAAAAGCACCCACTTTGAGCACCTCTATGTTTTGACGCCGAAACTCTCTTTTGATGGGGGTATTATTCATTTTTGACAACACGCCGTGATCCCAGGCTGTCCCTTTGTACACATGATACCAGTAATGCAAAAGCAGCACATTATACCGGTTCTGAGTAATCACCAGGAGATAGCTCCTGGATAAATTCTTCATCTTTGAGACCAGGTATTGAGAGGACGGGCAGTTTTCAAATTCACAAAAATTCCAAATCAGGTCATATTTTTTTGTATTGCCTTCAGGATATAACCGATACCGGTCGACTTCGCAACCGTTTTCCCTAAAATACTCGTTGTTATCCTTACCCATTAACTGGTTGCAGGGAAATTCACAGACGCTTTTGATTTTATACTTCGCCACTAAATCGCGTACGATCTTGCTGAATATGTATTTCTCATACAACATTCCGAACTGGATAAGATTATCATCCGGAGTTACCGGGATTTGTTCACTGATCATTAACTTTACTCCTCTGCTAATTTAGCCATCCGTTTTCTTTAAGCCACCGCACTGTTTCGGGAACACGTTTCCGCGTGTCGAAAGGCGTGTAAGACAATTCTCTTTTGGCCCTGCCGGCATCGTAATACCACGGTAAAGCTAAAATCTTGGCGCTCATGGTTAAAGAGGGACTTTTTTTAACCGGTCCAAGGATGGCGTCATAACTCCGTGTGCCCAGGAATAACAGTGTTTTTGAGGGAATGTTAATAATTTTTACCTTGCGTCCCAAACTGTCGGCGATCATTTCAATCAACTCTTTAAAGCAAATGGGCTGTGAATCAACAATTGTATAAACCCTTTTTCCACTTCCCAAAGATGAATCAAGCGCTTTTACCATAGCGTCGACCAGACCATCGACATAGGTAAGGTGAATTTTATTTTTCCCCCCGCTGATTAAAGGGAAGTAACCTTTTTCAGCCATGCGGATTATCCTTAATAAAAACCCGTTGTCCTCAGGTCCATAAGTGATGGAAGGACGTATCACCACCGTATCAAGACCACTGCTAGAGCATTCTATGACCTGCTTTTCGGCCAGTGCTTTTGACCTGTGGTAATTGCTATCGGGATTATACGGGGTGTCTTCACTGGCAGGCAGGCGCAGCGGCATTGTGCCCAAGACCCCGACGCTGCTCAGGTACAAAAATTTTTTTACGCCCGCCCGCCCGGCTGCTTCAAGCAAGGAACAGGTGGCGTCAACGTTTATCTTGAAATAATCCGACCAGGGCAGTCTCATCTCCCCGCGGATAGCCGCGCAGTGGATAACGTAATCGTGCCCGCTGATTAACCTGCAGGCAAGCTCCCGGTCGCACAAAGCACCCAGCTCTTCTTTCAGCAGCTTAATATGCGGAGACCCTTTCAAGGCATTCTCTTTTCTAACCAGGCAGGTGACCTGTTCACCCCGCCTGGCCAGGTGTCTGACCAGGTGACCGCCGATAAAACCAGTGGTGCCCGTAAGGAATATCCTACTCATTGCACCGCACCCCAAACCTTTATTTCATACCCATCCTGGCCCCAAGATAATTGCCCATGACTCCCATCATCGCCTTTGGAGTAAGCGTCATGTTTGTGTAGTGCACATTGGCCATGGGACAGTAGCAGTCTCCCTTAAACACCTGATTCCTTACCTGAGCCGCCTTTGCGGAGTGCCAGAACTTGTTGAAGTCCAGGTCAAAATCCCTGAGATTGCCCATATCCGCCTTATAGGCCAATATGCAGCAGGGCCAGACATCCCCCCAGGGCGATATCTGCGCCGAGACACGACCTGCGTAGCAGGGTATGATTCTTCTTTTCTCTCTCATTTCCGTAATGACATAATCATAGTATTTTAGCCTGAAAGCCTGGATCAGGCCGGTAATGCCTTTATTCCGCAGCAGGCTTTCCCTGATTTCATGCTGTAAAGGACGGATTGTTCTTTCGTAAAGGTCGATTGACGGCGCGATATGGTCGGTTACGTTCAGCAACTCCTCCCTGTTTTCAGCAATCTCGCAAATATAGGAGTCCGGGACTAAACGTTTTTTGACATAGTCAAATAGCTCCAATATCTTCTCCACATTGAATTTGGAAACAACGCTGTGCACTCCCAGCTCAAAGGAGTGAGGATAGGTTTTTTTCAGCTCTTTCAAAGCGTTAAAAGTCTTCATGAACCTTGCGAAATTTCCGGGTACGCCCCTTATTTCGTCATGCCTTTCCCCAATCCCGTCAAGCGATAAATTGATAATTAAGGTGGCATGCAATGGAAGAATGCTTAAAATACGCTCTGTTTCCCTGACAATCCGGTCAACCAGCAGGCCGTTCGTAGGAATAATCAGCACCTTGGGAGCCGAGTTTTTGATAATCGATCTGACAATCTCAACAATATCCTTCCTCAGGAAAGGCTCCCCGCCACTCAAGGTATACCAGATCACGGACCGTCCGATACTCCGAAAAATCTTGTCATATTCGTCGAGAGTAAGTTCTTTACCGGGCTGCTCATTCCTGGGGTCCTTCCAGATATTGCAGGTCTTGCACCTGCTGTTGCATTTCTGCGTAATGCTGACTGTGAGGCTTAAAGGCCGCGTTTGCGGAAAGCCCAGTAGGCTTTGGGCCTTATAGCGTGCCAGGCGGTGACCTACTTCCGTCATAAAGCTGATTTTTAGCATTTTTTCGTAATCCTTTCAATCATGAATTACCTTTTAGCCGCGCTCGCGCTTGGCCATTTCTCCGATGATGTCTTCATATTTTTTCACGATGGCTTCCCAGGAAGTACCCGTAAACCGGTAGTTCTGGACTCCGTTCACCACCCAATTTTCATAAGCCTCCAGAAGACCGTCACGCAAGGCGTCAACATTTCCTACTGGAAAGAACCTTGCTCCGCCATACCCCTCAAGACACTCAACCAGGGTGTCAAGCTCCGCTGTAATCACCGGTTTGCCTTGAGCCACCGCGATATTTATTACCCCGCTGCCGCAGGTTCGCCAGTAAGGCAATACCACCACGTCGGCCGCGGTAAAGAGCTTGGGAACAGCCTCGTCAGGTATAAATTCCGGCTTGTAGATAATTCTGTCTTTGTGCGGTGTATTCTCCAGAACCTGCGCCAGCTCCGTATCGTCACCCCAGTTCTCGCCGGCGATGACCAGGTGCATATTGTTAGCCGATTCCGGCGATATATTGTTAAACGCCTTCACTAATAAGGACACTCCTTTATACTGGCGGATCATCCCAAAATAAAGAATGGTAAACCCCTTTAAATTAATTTCTTGTCTGGCAAGCTCCCTGTCCAATGTTTCATACATATTGTAAGGTCCATGGGGAACGACATTTATTTTTTCCCCGGCCAGCTTATAAGTTTTCATAATGGCCTGCCTGGCCTCCTCAGAGTGGGCCGTGTAACCGTCGCACGCTCTGATTAACGCTTTCCCGCCCACCCTGGAATAAACCCGGATCGGAAATATTTTTTCCTCCAAGGTGTCCACCACTTCATGCATTTCAAGAATAAGCTTGGGTCTAATGCCGTTCATACGCCTGGATACGGCTAAAAAAAACTGCATATGCGCCACAGAGGATGTCCACCAATGCATTATAATGGCATCCGGCTTTTGGCGTGACAGAAACCGTTGCGCTCCTATCCAGGATGCGGGAGCATTCCAGTCCATACCGTTATAGACCTCTATTTCGGGACGGAAATCTATTGTGTATTCTCCTTTGCCGACACGATCCCGGCCCGGGTATAAAAACAAGGGCACCAGATTTTGCAGCAATATGACGGACACCTTATGCCCCTGCTCCGCAAAGGCGTTTGCCATCACAATCGTATAAGCGGAGATGCCGCTGAAAAACTTTTTGGAAGAACCCACTACACATATTCTCATAAACGTTATCCTCTTGTAGAAAACCAATCTCAGCCCGGCAGGCCCGGTTTTTCAATACGCCGGAATACTAGCGGAAAGAATTTTAAAATAGTCTTAAAAATCCTGTAGCCGTCTTTTAAACCATTTAGTTTTGCTTTGCCGACCCTGTCCCGGTACGTAATATGAATATCCTTCACTCTCAGTCCCATCCTGGCAGCCTTAATACATATTTCCGACTCTATGCCAAACCCTTTGGATTCAAGATTCATGCTCTTGAGGTAAGTTCTCTTCATTCCATATAAACCTGTCAGGGGGTCATATCCCTGAAAACCATATATATATCGAATACTGTTTCTAAACATGGCATTACCGATTCTATTAAAGGCCGGGATATTTTCATGACCGGTTTTACGCGAGGCCAAAGCCATATCATAGTTTTCCAAAGCTTTCGCTAATGCCAAAATTCCTTCCGGCGGGTAAGTATTGTCAGCATCAATGAATATAATGTTTTCTCCCCTGGCTTCTTTGATGCCGGTTTTCATGGCGGCGCCTTTGCCGGAGTTGCGCTCGTGGGAAATAACCCGGCAGGGAAACCTTTGCGCCACCTCTCTGGTTCTGTCTGAGGAACCATCGTCCACAACAATTACTTCAAAACTTTCATCAATCAACTTAAAGACATCATTTAAAACAATGGGCAATCCTTCTTCTTCGTTGTAGGCCGGTATAATCAAGCTGTATTTGGTATCATTGAAAAAACTTTCCGCCCTTTTGTTATTCACCCAAACCCACCCTCCTCGCATAAAAAATTATCGACTGTCAAAAGCGCAATTTTATTTTTCTAGGCCCGGGTTGCCGAGCAGTAGTAGAGTATTTTTTTAAATCCCGCCATAATAAATTTTTCCGCCCAGGGTCCGGCAAAGGATAGCTTGTCTGCCAACCTTGACGGATAGTCGATATCGCCGTATCTTGATATGATCCCCTGCCATAAGGGACGGCTTAAAAACCGGATTAATTTGTCCATGTCCCTGTCGGACATAGTAAGGAAAATATTCCTGTGCCTGAGGGCCGTCTGTATTTCGTCAGCCATCTCTTTTTCCCATAACCGCTGGTATTCCCTAAGGAAATGCGGGGATAGATTTCCTTTCGCGAGCGCTTTAGCCGCTACTTTGGCACAGAGTTCCGCACCCAGCAGTCCAAGATACAGCCCTCCCCCTGATATTGGCTTGGTCTGGCAGGCGGCATCCCCCACCAGCAAGGTTCTCCTTCCGTAAATTCTGGCAAGAGAACCAACGGGGACAACGCCGCTCGTACCGCGGATAATTTTCATCCCCTGAAAAATTCCGGGATGGGCCTTCACCATTTTGTTAAAAAAAGTTCTTGGGTGCTTGTCCCTCCCGCTTACCCCGATCCCCACCCGCGCATGCTTTTCATCCACCGGTATGACCCATCCGAACCAGCCCGGCGCGATATCCCCGCCCAGGAAGATATGAACCATATCTTTTTCCCGACACTGCAGTTCCACTTCGGCCGCGCACATGCGGATCATGTCCTCCGCTTTGGGAGCGCTGATCCGGCGAGCGACACGCGAGTTGGCTCCGTCTGCGCCAATCACCAGGCAGGTCCTGACCGTAGACTCTCCGCCGCGAAATTTTAACTTTACGCTCACCCCATCGGTAAAAAATTCACCTATGCCGGCTCTGACCCCGGTCAGGATTTCCACGCCGGCGCGCTGGGCTCTTTCCGACAACGTACGGTCAAATTCCGCGCGGTCGATCACCAGGGCATATACCTTTTGCTCCCTGAAAAAAAGCGTTTCTCCGCCGGGAGAGTGCACAAAAGCACCGTGGATCTGGTTGATGATTAGGTCATCCGGCATGGCCGTAGCTTGCAGTGTTCTAAGACTGACGAGTCCCGAACACTGCAAAGGCTCGCCTATTTGCCGGTGCTCCTCGGCTACCAGCACCCTATATCCTTTTTCAGCAATGAGTCGGGCAGTCTCACAGCCCGCCGGACCTCCACCAATTACTACGACATCATGTTTCATACGACAGTTCCTTTCATTGCCGGCTTATTAAAGGATCTTTACGATATTTACGAATACGATTGAGACAAAAACCATCAACAACGGAATGATGCCAACATTCAAGGCCCTATCCAGCGCGCCGGGCAGGGTAACTTCCGAAACGGATGAATTCTCCGCGGCCGCCCCCGCCAGTTCCTTTGCGATAAGCAACGCGATCAAGGTTATCGTGGCAATCAGGCCGAACCCGGTCACCAAGGATGGGACTGCGGCAGCCGTGCCGGCGCTAATCATGGCTACGGTAGTAACTGTCATGGTTCTCCTCCTTTCACACCTGAACATTGTTCTCCAGGATTCATTTAGTAATGGAATAAGAGATCAATTCACCTCCGCTGTGTTCTTTATATTGCCAATCTAAAGTTAGCAATTTAAGGAGTGATTGTCTATATTTGTTGTCTAAAAATAGCAATATCGTGTCTAATTCTTGCTAAATTTTGTCTGAATTTAGATTGATAAAAAAAGAAGGGCTCGTTTAGAACCCTTCAACCGCTCTTTGGAACTTTGGCATTTGTCAATTCTTCCAGTTCTTTAAATTTTTCCACTGTTATTAAAGGCCTTCGCTTGGTATTTTCCATAACCAGCTCATAGCTGCTTCTGCCGGTTGGAATAAGTTCCTTGACCATTTTTAAATTTACAATGAACCCGCTATGGCTTCTGAAGAACGGATACCCTTTCAATTGCTCTTCCAGGACAGACAGCTTATCGTTTGTTTGAACTTGTCCGCCGATAAAATAGATCGTGGACTTGCGGCCTTCCTTGGTAACATAGATGACATCATCAAGATTTAAATAAACAAACTTGTTGTCATTTCTAAAAAATTGTCTTCTGCTGATATTTTTATTAAAATATCTTAAGTTAGGCTTTGACCTGACGGCAGCTTTTCCGGACAGAACCGCTTTGACCCTTTCCATTGTCTGCCGGACCCGGTTCATTTTAAAGGGCTTGACGAGATAGTCGAAAGCATAGATATCAAAGGCTTTTTCTCTAAATTCGCTGAAAGCTGTGGCAAATACGATAAAGGTCATGGGATTGATGTCAAATATCTCCTGGGCCAGGGCAACACCGTCTTTTCCAGGAATACCGATATCTACAAAAACCACTTGGGGAGCCAGTTCTCCGATTAACTTTATAGCATCCAACCCATCTCCGGCCTCGCCAATGACTCTTACACCTTCAACTTCTTCAACTACTTTTCTGAGCACATATCGCATGTCCGGGTCATCTTCAGCAATAAAGACAGTTATTCTCATGTGAAATTACTCCGTCCTTTATTTGGATTTTACGGGAGGAGCGGGTTGGTAAAACCAGAAGAAACAAGCCGGTTTGAAACCGACCGCGGCAACTAATAAAGCTACCGTGACAACAGGAGTAAACGATAGTTTTTTAATGAATCTCAGCATTGGTTGGACACCTCCTTTCTCTTATATAGTGCTGTTAAAAAGTCATCAAACTTATGGATGACCTGATAACCAGGCGGGGAAAAACTGATTGTCTGGATAATGACGGCGGCAAGGCCGGCAATAGCGAGGGATAAGTAGGCATAGTGGGCAATCGCTATACTGGCCGCCAGCCATAGACTTAAATAGGTCAGTGAAAGAATTTTAAACATTCTCCTTTCAGAAATATTTGTGATCTTTTTATAGGGCACTTCCCCCGGCACCCAAGCTATCACACAGCAGAAGGATGTTACGTAGCCGGCCAGCAACGCATATGTCAGGAAATTGATTGATAGGCAACGTCCCCAATATATTCCCAATTCTCCGGTGCCAAGAAAAGTAAAAACTCCCAGGGTGAGGCATCTCCAGTAACCGGAGCAGTGGGCTCCGCCGCTTAGGAGCCGGTAAATGGCCCCACAGGCGATGGCAAAAGCTACTTCGGCAAATATGCCCAGGAAGTGCGCCAGACTGAGCAGAATAACCCCTTTGATGAGGGTGGCAAAAATAATTTCCAGGCCGAAGCGCAGTGTATCAATTTTACCAATATCCAGCGCCAGTTCCCTGGAAAGGTAGTTCGCGGTTTCCGTGGCCATCTGGTTTAAATTCATTAAATCTACCTCTTTTTTGATGGTATTGTGACGGCAAAGGTCGTCTCTTCAGGATCGCTGATAATCTCAATGTTACCGCGGTATTTTGTTACAATATCTTTGATGATTGACAGGCCCAAACCTGAGTGACCTTCTTTCGTCGTAAAATCCGGCTTGAAGACATTGTCTTTGATTTCAGGCATGATCGGGTCCCCCGTATTGCTTATGATGATTATGTACATCCCGTATTCACGTGCTATTTTTACTTTTACCTGCCTGAAATCACCGGTTTTGTCTTCCACGGCTTCAAGAGCGTTATCAATCAGATTTCCCAGCAATGAGCTTGTCTCACGAGGAGTTAAAGGTATTTCTTTGAGACTGCATTCAATGTTTATTTCCATTTCTATGCTTCTGGCTTCGGCCAGGCCTATTTTCGTGTAGAGAAGGGCGCTGACACTAAAATTATCAGTTTTTATCAAATCCACAGTTTTGGATACATCGCCGAATACCCCGCCTATATAATCCCGCGCTCTCTCAAAATAACCGCCTTCCAACAACCCGTAAATGGTTTGCAGCTGGTGGTGGAAATCATGCCTCTGTTTTCTGGAAGAATCAATTAATTGTTTGATCTGTTTTAAGTTTTCCTCCGCTCTCTTGGCCTCGTATTCCTTTTCCACGTGCTGTCCGATTTTTTTGACGGCGACAGTGGACAGTACCGTTAAAACAATGATAAATAACCCCATGAGTCCGTTAAAGATAATAAAATGTTCCCCCGGAAAAATATTCAACCTGACCGCGTTAAAAGCACTGTTTAAGATCGTCAGCAACAGTACGGGCAAAAGAACGACTACAAAGATAAAAATATTGTGCTTATTAATAATTTCTTCCTTTAAGTATTTTTGCATTTCTTTTCTTGATAAGTACCCTGAATAACTATATGCTTGAGAATAACCGATTAAAGATATATTAAAAATTTTACAGGCAACTATAAATATCAGCATGACAAAGGCTTGAGGAAGAAAGTATAAAACTCTGATAAAAGTGTAATTCCAGGCATCAGTCAGCGAAAAACCTTTGACATGCAGCAAGAACTGTATCGCTACGGTTTCTACCGAGCCGTAAAAAATTAGGCCAAGTAAAGAAGCAAGCATTACTATCCTGAATGGCAGGCGGGTAACCACGCGAATATTTAGAATGAATAAAAATGTTTCAAAAATTGAGTGGAGCCCGAAAGGTACCGGCAAGAGCCTGATGACATAAGCAAAACCCGCCTGTAAAACTCCGATTATTAGTAAATCGCGCCACCAGGGTCTGAGTCCTACCAGTAGAAACCCCAGGGCAGCCACCAGGATCGCTTCGGGAAACGAGACCAATAACAAAGATAAGAAAGTTATCGTGTTCAATTGGTTACCTTCCTTGAAGAATTATAATTAATTGAATAATAACATATTCCTGCCAACCTTGTCTAATTGTTACATTTTCTTGTCTAAAAGTTACATTTTCTTGTCTGATTTTGCACAGCAATCCCTGCAAACGAGAAGTACCGCTGCCGGCTCAATGTGCAGCGGTACTTTGCTTTTAAAATAGGTTTTTGCTGCAGCCCGGCGATCATTGACCGGCACTTCTGCTGAGACAAAGGACCGGTTTTAGACCCGTAGCTTTGCGCCCCTACCTTTCGGTAAGTTTGCCTTTTCAGTTGTTTCCAGGATTTGAGCAATACGATTGTGATATTTTACACAAATCAATTAAAAACAGCGCTCTTACAAAATAATAGACCCAAAGCATTCTTTTGGACGGTACTAAAATACCTATATTATGTGTATACGCTGTCTATAATATTTTTTTTGAGGGTCACGGGAAATTTTTCGTTTTTTATCTAAGAAGATACGGCCATATGATATATAAACCGATATTCGTTAATCCGTGAGCCAGGGAGACTCCTAAAAGCGATCTAAAGAAGCCGACGATCGTGGAAAAAAGCAGCGCAATGGCAAAAACTAAAACCAAGTCCGCCGGTGAACGATGCATAATATGCAGCATCGCAAAAATGAAACTAATGTGAATACTGCCGTACCACCTGCCTAATGTCTCCGCAGCCGCACGATACATAACCCCGCGAAAGATAAACTCTTCCAAAAAACCGGTGCTGACAAGCAGGATCAGCGCCGGAAGCCAGACATGCTGAAAAGTAAGCTCCGGCGCTAGAGGAGCGGGCCTTAATATCAGGTATTCTATTAAGCCCAGCGGCACCCCGAGGGAAGCCACCAGCAACTGAAGGGGCAAGCTGCCCACGATCAACCCGACATCCTCTGGCTTAAAGCTGGCATACCTCATCACGTACGCCGCCGCGGTAAAGAGTGGAAGACTGATAATCAGGTACATGTAAATAGGCGGAACGCCAACCAACGGCGTGGCAAGGCTCATGATCCGGATCAGCGGAGCCAGGGACAGCGCTAAGTAAACCAGATTTATCGCCTGTTTGTTGACCAGGGAAGCATGTACGAGCAAGGCTGCCAGCAGAACCACATGCCAGACAATCCCGTACAGCGGGTCATGGAAGGTTGTAACGACCTCCGCGGCAGTGATGGCAATAGCGTACAGCCAGACAAATAAGTGATCTTTTTTGGAAACAGCACTTTTGATTTCAGGATCCCAGGCTGAAAGATGGGCTTGCGTTCTACTCATTTTCGTTCACCAATAAATGCAGGAAGCGATAGGGTTCACTCTCCCCATCTTTAAATAGTAAAAACTCTACCTTCAGATTTTCATGGGGCTCATAAACACTGAGCTTAACGGATTCTTCCTTTTTTTCTCCATGGTTTAATACAAAAGGGCCCAGCCGTGCCTTCACATAACCGTCCATGCGCACCTCAGCGGCGTAAGAAACCGGACGGCATTCGTGGTTAACAATTCCCAAGATGACTTCCTTTTCCTCACCCGTTTTCAGAGCATGGGGATAACCTTCTGCCTCCCCACCAGGGCCCAAAATATAAAACTCTGTGCACTTCGCACTAACTTTTGGTGCAGCTGCGATGTAATGAAGGCCGCCTAGCGTAAAAATGATGGTTCCCGCCAGGGCTAACGAGAGAATTCGGTCCAACCTTGAAAGATTGCTCCATTTGATAGTGTCTGCGTTAAAAGAAACCACAAAGCGTTTTTCAACAGAAAGTTTATTTCTTCGGTAGATTGCGATAACGAACAGCAGGATCGTAAAAACCAAAAGCGTCAGCAATATGGAATAAAGCCTTATTCCCCATGGAGTGTAGTTCAGGATAAGACCCAGCAGCGGTACCACGGCTATACTTAGACCAAAGCTCAAGGCAACTCGTTCAATGACGTCGAGTTCATCCCTGGCTGGGAATAGAGCTGCAATTAAGGCATACCCGGGGGAAAACAGGACGAAAATCAATCCCAAGGCAAACCGCGCGGTCCCGCTCACCTCCAGAATTATTAATACCGCCAGGATAACAGAAAGAAATAGCATGAAAGGCAACTCGTGTTTTGCTTCTATCCTCAAAAATTCAACCCCTTTGAAGGACTAAGCGAGAGATAATAATACAATTAAACTTAGCAGTATTATAGCTGATTGTCTATTATTCTTGTCAAAAAACAGCAAAACCTTGTCTAAACATTACAAAATCTTGTCTAAATTTTGCAATGAATAATAACATTCATCGCTTACAGCGATGAAACGACTATATCGTTTACCTCCGGGCATACTAAAGTCAGGAGGGGATAATAAATGAAAATAGATAAAGTGAAGAAGAACGCGGAAGGCGACATCACTGACGTTATGATTGACAACAACGTATATGGCATTGATGAGGCCATCATGATGGCCAGAGACGGTAAAATTGAAGGAGTTAATGTGGCAAAAGCAAAGAGCGGAAAGGAATACCTTAGAAGCAATCCCGACAGCAGCGAAACAAACAATCTGGATAACCTGCCGACATTTTAAATGAGCCCCGCGGTATTCGCGGGGCTTATCATTATCGCTTGTTACAATTCTCACTAAGCGGGTCCTGTCCGGGCGTGAGCATATCCATATCCGGCGTATGGTCAGGTTTTAGTTAAGCCACATTGGCCTTTTGCCCCGGTAATTACTTGCACACTTCTTCGGCTGTTGAATACAATATCAGTAAATTCCTATTTCACAAAAAGGATCTAAAGGTGGTGATAGATATCAGTGAATAACAAAGAACTTCTATTTACCGGATTGCTGGTGTGCCTTGGCTTTGCCATTATTATCGGGGTTTATTTATGGAGAGGCGCAAGCGCTAACACTAAAGAAATAGAAGCAAGCAAACAGACCTATGCGAAACAAACCGAAGATCTGCAAAAAGCCGGTAAAACCGATAAGTCATCTCAGACGAATACATCCGGCGCTCAAAACTCCAGCAACAGCCCCAACAATACTCAACCCGCAGCGAATCAGGCGAACCCTGCAAACACAAGCACGGTCCAGAACCAATCACCAATCTCCACGCCCGCAGCGACGCTTAAAAGCATTAGTTCTATCGCCACGGGAAGCAAAGTTGGCGACGTTATTAAAATGGGCGATGTGGAAATGGTCGTGACCAAGGCTACGACAAAGTATAAAGTTATTGATATAACTTTGAACGGAAACACACCGGATCAGCCGCCAAAGCTGCTCTTAACAGAGAACAACCGGATCGTTTACGAAATACCCGCGGATGTCGACGTTGACGTAAATGTTACGGAAAAGACGAAAACAGAACAATCCCCGTTGTTTAATGGAACGAAAAAAGCCGGTAACTAACCGGCCTTTTCGTTAGGAAATTATACTTTCAGACGTATCGCCTCCGTCAGCGCTTCAACCACATAATCCATCTGTTTTTCTGTAAGGTTGTTGAAAAAGGGCAGCGCCAATGTTGAGGAAGCAGCAAGCTCTGTATTCGGAAAATCACCCGCGCGGTAACCAAATTTCTCCTGATAAAACGGCTGCAAGTGAATTGGCTGAAAATACGGCCGGCAATCCACACCATTCCCCTGCAAGTACGCCATAACCCGGTCCCGGTCAATACCCGGCACCAGGCGTACGACGTAGACAAACCAGCTGATCCTTACCCCCGGCTCCATATACGGGAGTAACACCCCTGCCAAACGCCCCAGTTTGGCGTTGTAAGCCATTGCCACCGCTTCACGCTTGGCCAGGATCTCATCTATTGACTCCATTTGCGCCACACCAAGCGCCGCGCTCAGCTCATCCAAACGGTAATTATAACCCAGCCGGCAGTGATTGAACCAACCGCCCGCGCCGCTCCTCCCCTGGTTGCGCATGCTCCGGCACAAACCGGCCAGGTCGCTGCTGTTAGTCGAAATAATCCCTCCCTCGCCAGTTGTGATCTGTTTGTTGGGATAGAAGGCAAACACCGCCGCGTCACTCTCGCTGCCCGCCATTTTTTCGCCATAGCGGGCGCCGATTGCTTCACAGGCATCTTCGATTACAGCCAGCCGGTGCTTGCGGGCGATCTCCATGATTCGCTCCATGTCCACAGGCCTGCCAAAGACGTGCACGGGAAGAATAGCCTTAGTCCCGGGTGATATTTTTTTTTCTATCATCTCCGGGTCCATATTTAACGTCAGGGGATCAATATCGACAAAGACCGGCCGGGCCCCCTCGTAGAGAATACAGTTGCTGGAGGAGACAAAACTAAAAGGCGAAGTAATCACCTCATCGCCCGCGCCGATACCCAACCCCCGCACCGCCAAGTGGAGCCCGCTGGTCCCGCTGTTCACCGCCACAGCTTCTTTTACTCCCAAATAATCAGCCAACATCCGCTCAAACTGCTCCACCCGGGGGCCGATACTGAGGATATTGCTGTCAAGCACTTCATTAACCAATTCCCGCTCCCGCCGGCCGATATCGGGAGACGAAAGAGGCACATTCATCTTCAGGCACCTTCCCTTTTTATTTCATCTGCCACTATTCAGCCATTCATAATTCAGCAGTCAGAATACTTCCAGACGATAAACAGTTCTCTCATTCTAACTTCTGATTTCTGACTCCTGACCCCCGAGTAGTTACGTTCATCTAAAACTCACCGGCATCCCCGTCTCGGCGGAGCGGTATATGCCAAGCACTGTTTCCAGCGCCTTTCTACCTTCGCGGCCGTCAACGGCAGGCTGGCCACCGGTAAGGATCGCTTTCACCATATCCCGCAAGACAGCCCGGTGGCCTGATTTCCCGGAGCAACTCATCCCTTCTTCCAAGCAGACCGCCCGATCATCCTCCTCAGTCCCACTGAAGCGCCAGGTCATTACTCTTTCAGCTTTTTCCCCGCCTACCACAACCGTTCCCTTTTCCCCGAAAACAGCAACGGTCTGTTCCAGGTTCCGCGGGTAAACAGTGGACGCGGCTTCGATCACCCCCAGGGCGCCGCTGCGGAACTTCAATACCGCCACACCGACATCCTCAGCCTCAATAGACCGGCACCGTGTCGCGGTGTAGGCGAAAACAGACTCAACCCCACCCATCAGCCACAAAAGGATATCAACAATGTGTATGGCCTGGTTCATCATCACCCCGCCGTCTTCCGCCTTCTTGCCCCGCCAGGAGTTGCTTGCATAATAAGCTTCGTCACGGTTCCACCGCACCGTCGCGCCGGCATGGCTCAGTATCCCGAAGCTCCCCTTATCAACAGCCGATTTAAGCATTTGAAAGAACCGGCAAAAACGTTTTTGCATAACCACCGCGAGGATTACCCCCGCTTTTTCGCAGGTGTTCACGAGCATATCCGCGTCCGCCAGGGTCAGCGCCAGCGGTTTTTCCACCAACACGTGTCTGCCCGAACAGGCCGCCATCACGCCCATTTTCGCGTGCAGGCCGCTTGGAGTGCAGATAATAATGACATCAAGATCCTGGTCTTCCAGCATCTCCTCATAGTCACAATAGCCTTTTACATTGTAATAAGCGGCAAAATCCCTTAAGGCATACGGATCAATATCATTTACCGCCACCAGTTCCGCCTGAGGCAAAGCCAATATTTCATCGGCATGCACCCTTGCTATACGGCCGCAGCCGGCAATGCCGAACCTTACTCCCGCCATGAGCCCGTATATTCCAAGACTGCCGCAAGCATGAAGGCTATCAACGCTCCGGCCAGACCGGCGACAAGCATGCTCATGAAAATGTTCGGACCCACGGGGCGCTCATCGGGAGAAGCCGGTATAATCACTTGCAGGTTGTTCATCTTCCATACTTCTTTTTCCTCCTGCTGCAGGAGCACGGCCAAGCTGCCGGCAATAAAAGCCGCCCGGTACGGATCGGTATCTTTTACCAGGATTTCCAGCAGTTCCAGGTCTTTCACTTTCCGGACAGTAATCATCCGCCTCAAGTCACCGGAACTTAAGCTATGTTCAACCCGTTCGGACAGCTTCCGCAGCACTTGCTCACTTTCCGCCAGTTCACAGTAAGTTCTCGCCAGCTGACGGTACATCATCAAACTGTTATAGTCCATACGGTTGGCGCCGGTGCTATTCTCAGAACCGTTTTCGGGCTGGCTGAGCCGTAAAATTGTGCTAGCCTGGTACTTTGCCGGCAAAATCATGCATGCCGCTCCTCCGGCAGTCAAGGCTATAATAATCGTCGCCAGCACCAGGAATAGTCTTCTTTTAATCAAAGCGGAAAAGTCAATATTATCCAATAATTCGTCCACCCCCTTAACGTTTTTCATGCTGCGGCACATTTCTGATTAACCTGGCGGGACAACCCGCCACAACCGTTTCCGGGAGGGTATCTCTGGTAACCAGCGCGCCGGCCGCAACAAAGGTTTCTTCAGCAACCATGACACCTGGCAAAATAACCGCCCCGGCCCCTACCCTGGCGTTTTTTCCGATTTTTGGCCCTTGAATCTTGACAAACCGCTCTTCCGTCCTCCCCATGCAATTGTCATTGGCGGTAACAACCATAGGCGCTATAAAAGCTCCTTCGCCGACCACGGTATGCGCAGTCAGGTACGCTCCGGTCTGGATTTTGGCATAATCGCCCACCACCACATCGTTCTCCAGCACCGCACCGCAGCCAATAATCACCCGGCGGCCGACCTGACACAGCTCTCTTACCGAGGCCATATCCCCGGCCATCACCTCCTCGCCCAAGCTGGTTCCCGCGTAAAGCACCACTCCGCTGCCGATGACGCCGCCCGGGCCGACCCGCAAGGGGCGTAAAGGAGCAGTCAAGCGGGTTGTGCTGGTTTTAGCCGGATGGGGCTGCTTGCCGATGACGCAGTTGTCGCCGACCAGGCAATTATCGCCAATGAACGTCCCCGGGTAAACGGTGACATTATTGCCCATAGACGTGCCGGAGCCAATATAGGCGCCCTCCCCAATCACCGAAAAAAGGCCGATAACACAGTTCGCGCCGATCGCCGCATCCGGGTGAATATAGTTCATCTATCGCTCGATCCCCGCCTTACCTTGTTTTTCTTTTGATAATATTACGATTATAATATTACGGTCGCTTGGGTTTGGTGACGAAATAAAGGAGAAGTGGGGGCGGTTCTGGACTTGCCACCCCAAGGGTAGCAAGCAAGAACCACCCCCACTTGCCGCCGGTAAACAATGAAAATAAAAAGCTGGGCGAGAGGGCAGGAAAATTACCGCATGAAAGTAGTGCTGCCGGTGGAACCGGCAGCGCTGAGAAGTTAATTCCGGGGGATCGAACAGGTATTGCGCAGCGCGGCTTATTTGCCACGAATATTTTTCAGTATGGTCTTCATCAAGATCGCCTTCTTGACCGGTTTGGTCAAATGAGTCGTACATCCGGCGTCAAGGCTCTTTTGCTCGTCTTCTTTCAATGCGTAAGCAGTCAGCGCGATAACCGAAGTTGGCGCCAGGCGGTTCTCCGCCTCCCAGCGTCTGATGGCTCTTGTGGCGGTATACCCGTCCATCACGGGCATTTGCATATCCATCAGGACCAAGTCGTACTTTCCCGACTTAAACTTTTCCACGGCTATCTCCCCATTTTCGGCAATCTCAATTTGACAGGCGGTCTTTTTCAGGTATGCCTGGATCAATAGCTGGTTGTCCGGGGAATCTTCCACCAGGAGAAGGCGCAAGGCGCGCTGGTCCGCAAAGGCTGCGGGCGTCTCCGCCGGCTCACTTTTCGCACTTGATGATTTCTCTTCGCCCCCGGCTGTTCCGGATTGAACGGCAAAGCAGATAGTAAAGTAAAAGGTACTCCCCTTCCCCACTTCACTTTCCACCCATATGCGTCCGCCCATCAATTCCACCAGCCTCTTGGCAATGGTTAAGCCCAGCCCGGTGCCTCCGTACTTGCGGGTTGTTGAGGAGTCCGCCTGGGTAAACCACTCGAAAATAACGTCCAGCTTTTCCGGTGATATGCCGATGCCGGTGTCGCTGACAGTAAAAAGCAACCGGCATTCCCGTCCGTCACTTCCGGTGGAGATGGGCGGCTGATTGTCCGCAAGCGCAACTTTTAACAGCACTTCACCTTCATCGGTAAATTTAATGGCGTTCCCGATCAGGTTGATGATAATCTGGCGCAGGCGGCCCGGGTCCCCTATCAGATTCACGGGCACATCAGGCATGAGCCGGCAGACCAGCTCAACACCCTTTTCATGTGTGCGAACAGCCATCACTTCGCAGGTTTTTTCTATTACATTACCAAGGTCGAAGTTTATGCTTTCAAGCTCGTAGTGGCCAACCTCGACCCTAGAAAGATCGAGAATGTCATTGATCAGGCTCAACAGCGTTTCACCCGCCGACCTGAACGTCATAATATATTTTTGCTGCTCGGAAGTCAGCGGCGTCTCCCAGAGCAGATCGGCCATTCCGAGGATTGCGTTCATCGGCGTGCGGATTTCATGGCTCATGCTGGCCAGAAATTCGCTTTTCGCCTTGTTGGCGGCTTCCGCAACCTCTTTAGCCTGCTGCATGGTCTCCTCAACCCGCTTTCGCTCAGTAACGTCTTCCACCACACCGATAATAAACATCGGCTCATTCAAGTTGTCGCGGGCCAGGGAAAAATTAACGCTTACCCAAACCAGCCGGCCATCCTTCCGGGCATAGCTTTTTTCCATCTGGTAGCTGTCCAGCGCGCCCGCCCACAGGTCGTTGAACAATCCAACATAATTGGCCATGTCATCCGGGTAAATGAGCTCGTTAAAAACCATATTGGCCAGTTCCCGGCCATTGTAACCGAGCATTTCCTGCAGCGCCGGGTTGCTCTCGACAAGCCGCCCTTCCCTGTTGATTAACGTTATTCCCACGGACGTGCCCTCGAAGATCGCTCTGAAACGCGCTTCACTCGTGCGCAGTTTCTCCTCGATCAGCTTTTGTCCGGTAATGTCGCGGGCAATGGTTGAAGCGCCGATTACTTTGCCTGAAGTGTCTCTAATCGGGGATATGGTCAAGGAAACCTGAATCTGCCTGAAATCCTTCCTGACGCGTACGGTCTCGTAGTAATTGACCCTTTCTCCAAGCTTGATTCGTTCAAGATTTTTCGTTATTTCGTCGTAATTGGGCGCGAGGATAAAAACAGGGCGCCCGATGACTTCATTCGCCGTATACCCGAAGATTCTCTCCGCGCCCGCGTTCCAGCTAAAAATAAGGCCCTCCAGGCTCATCCCGACAATGGCGTCATTTGAGAACTCCACGATGGAAGCCAGCCAGGTAAGTTTTTCTTCCACCAACTGCGGTGTTTTTAAATTAGTAATTCGTCGCCGCATTTCGTTTAATTCATCAATCAGTCGTTTTTTGGTCTTGTCTTGATCTTTCATCTCTTATACTTCCCTCAAGGTCACTCTGTTCCTGCCGCCTTGCTTTGCCTGATAGAGCGCCTTGTCGGCCGCCGCCAGCAAGTCTCCCGGAGTACCGGCCTGCCGAGGCACGGTAGAGGCCGCCCCGGCGCTTACCGTGACATAGGCGCTGACTGACGAACTGGCATGAGGAATTTCCAGCGCTTCAACACCGCCGCGCAGCATCTCCGCTATCGCGGCAGCCCCCTGCATATCCGTGTTCGGCAGGATGGCCGCGAATTCCTCGCCGCCGTAGCGGGCCGCCAGATCTCCGGGCCGTTTCAAGCGGCCGCTCAGAGAGCCCGCCACTTGTTTCAAACAGTCGTCGCCGGCCTGATGACCATAAGTGTCATTGTATTTTTTAAAAAAATCTATATCGAGAATTATTAAAGACAACGGCACGGCGTCACGCGCCGCGCGGTTCCATTCATTCAATAAAACCTCATCAAAATGGCGCCGGTTGGCAATACCGGTAAGGCCGTCTAAAAAAGAGAGCCGGCGCAGGTTCTGGTTTGCTTCTTCCAGTTGGCGCGTTACCTCAAGCAGCTCATTCTCGCGCGCTTTCCGCCTGTCCGTCTCGTGTTTGAGTCTTAAAGCCGAGCGCACGCGCGCCAGCAGCTCCACCTTATTCAGCGGCTTCGTGATATAATCCATCGCCCCGGCGGAAAAAGCTGACTGCAGGTTATCGATATCATAATTGGCAGTTACCATGATAATGGGAATATCCCGCATATTCTCACGCTCTTTAATTAAACGGCAGGCTTCGATGCCATCAATACCAGGCATGATAATGTCCATTACAATTAAATCAAAGCCCCCCTGCGCACCCTGCGCATTGTCCATGCCGAGAAGCTTAAAAGCGTCAGCGGCCGATTTCGCGGTAAACACATCCGTATAGCCTGCCGATTTTAAAATATATTCAATCAGCAGCCTGCTGTCCGACAAATCATCAACAATAAGAATTGCCATAAGAATCCTTTCCCGGTTGTTAAGATTAAATATAGTCAAACATTTACTTCTATAATTTATAAAAATTTTCCTGCTATTTAATTATTAAAAATGCAATAATTTATCAATTTTTGTCGTAAAAAGCCGCCCGTTTAACAACAGGCGGATCGCAAGGCAAATTTAATCAAACTTTTTTCATGGATATGTTATCGAAATCGTGCGTGCCGGAACCGCCGTTTACCAGCAGCTTGATTTGTATTTTGGCCGCTCCGGCCGGGGCTGCCACTGTCTGGGACGGGATCTGCTCCCATCCCGCGCCTTTATGCTTGTACATAATGCTGCCGCTGGACAGCTGCTTGCCGGCAGCGTTATAAAAGAAGTAGGCTATTCTGGCTTCGGTGACGGCATTGCCTTTCCGGCTTCTGGCGCTTACCGCGTATTTATTACCCGGCTCTACCGGGACGTACTGGTAGAAATACCACCCATATTTGGCGCTAGCGTAGCTATTTCCGCCGGTTTCGGTTTTTATCACCACGTCGGGGCCTGTCCATTCAGCCTTGCCTTGGCTGAAATCACCGTTTTTAACCATTTCGCCGGCCGGAGGGTTGTCCACCGGCGGAGAGGGCTGGCTTTCTCCAACGCGGTAACCGGGCTGCGCGTTAGCCTTGTTCAGCATGGCCGCCGCCAGCAGGCCGGTGGCGCCGCCGGAGGTGGTTGCCGAGAGCTTGCTATAGGCTGTGTCTGTGATTACAGGAGCGAATTGCCCGTAGGCCGACCATAAGCCGATGAACCAGGGGTACTGGGTGGCGCCGCCTCCCATTATGTCGTTGGCAATGCCGCCGTCGGGCTTGATTAATTTCTTGGAGCCGGTATTGGCAAACTTGGCCATGTCAGTAGCGTTGAAAACAACGCCGGCCGCATACCCCTGATAAGCCGCGTCTATGTCAATAATGGCGTGGCCGATGTCCTCATATAAGGAACTACCAAGTGAATACCGCCAGCGGTAGCTGTTGGTGCCCGCGTCGACAGCCAGATTGTTTTTAAAGTGCTGCAGCATTTTTTTCGCCCGGTCCAGGTACTGGGTCTCACCGGTAGCGTTGTAAATCATCAGCTCCGTCCTGGCCATGGCCAAATACTGGTTAAAGGGCAGTTTCCCGCCCGCCTGCTTGTACGGCATGTCGTCGCGAAACTTGTAATACCCGGTACTGCCTTCGTCCACCCACTCATCTTTATGAACAGCCACCGCGTCTTTGGCCGCCTGCAGGAATAATTCCCTGTCGCTCCGGTATTTTTGCAGGGATGGAGTTTTGGTGACAATTGCGGCAAACTTGGCCATGGGATAAGCGATCATGCCTGTGTGCGCGGCAAAAACAGCATATTTTCCGTTTAAGGTGTAGCTGCCGTTGCGCCAGGCAGGCAAACTGAGACCCCGGTAATCCGTAACGCCGCGGGAGCTGTCCCGCTGGGCTAAAACCCCTTTGCCGTGGGCAATGAACTTGTCCAAATAAACAGTGTCGCCAGTAGCCTCGTACATTGTTAAATAAGCGTCCATCACGTAGCTTTCGCCCCAGGCCAGCTGCGCGTTGTCATTGTTGGCGCTTTTATACCAGTTTCCGCCGTTGACAGTGTCCAGCCTGGTAAAGATCTGGAGCAACTCACTGGAATCGGCCGCCCCGGCGGGTACGGCCGGTATTATGACCCACAAGAAACAAAAAATTAAAATCAGGCTAAGATAGAAAGACCCGCGCTTCTTTTTCATCGCATACCTCCCGGCAGTATTCTGGAAGCTTGTTATTTTCCCAGTTAACGTAAAATTCGACAATATTCGTCAACTTCCTCGTGGTAATTTCATACACTTTTTTTCAAGCTCTCCAAAACCTCTGCCAGCTTGCCGGCCAGTACCGGAATATCGTGAAATTTTTCCACATAAGCCCGGGCGCGTTCTCCCATAACTTTCCTGGCGCCTGGCGTTTCGCCGGCCATCTGCAGCATCGCGTCCGCCAGGGCGCCGGGCTCATCCGAGGGCACATGCAGGCCGAACCGGGCAAACTCCGTGTTCGGTGCTTTTTCCACCGCAGCGATTATGGGCCGCGCCGCCGCCATGTAATCAAACAACTTGTTGGAACTAAGTCCGTAGCGGTATGCTTTGCTGTTGCGCAGGTGAAAAAGACACCCGTCAGAGTTTTTCAAGATTATTGGTAACTGAGACTTCTCCAGGGTGTTTAAGAAAGTTACATTAGTCAGCCCGCGCTCCGCCGCCGCCTTCACCAGCCCCGCTTTAGCCGGCCCGTCGCCCACCATCAGAACATGGATGCCGCCAATCCCGGCCCGGTGCAGTATTTCGGCAGCTTTTAGCACCGTCTCCAGGCCATTGGCATATCCGTGCGCTCCCGTATAAGTAAACACCACCCATCCTTTGAGCCGGCGAAAAAGAGCTGCCTGCTCCGGGGTGAGGCAGCCCTCGCGGGTGCAGCGGTCGTACCAGGCCAGGTCGACGCCGTTAGGGATATAAACCACCTTTTTATCTTCAAGGCCAAGCTGGGCAATATGCTCTTTTCCACCGGGCAGCACACTGATGATCAGGTGGGCCTTCCGGTATAAAAATTTCTCCAGCACACCCATTCCCACGGTCAGAGGGCTATACTTGCTTATGGCTCCAATGTCCACGAGGGACTGGGGCCAGATGTCTCTCACTTCAAAAACAAAGGGAACGTTGTGTTTTCTGGACAGGAGGTATGCCGCCAGGCCGGCGCACAGGTGGGTGGAGGACCCGATGACGGCTTCCGGCGCGTCCAGGGCGCGCCCCAGCCTAGCAACCCTGCAGGTAAAATAAAGGTGGTTGACCAGCCTGGACAGGCTGTTGTCATAGTAGGGCGGAGTCCGGATCCAGACTCTATCGACGCCTCTTTCTATTTCATTCAGGTGATGGCAACCCGGCGGGTAATTCTTTAGCTCAATAAAGACATTGTGCACAAAGCTGGAGGCAAACAGTTTCACCAGCCACCCCCGGTCAGCCAGTTCCCCGGCCAGACTCTCATGCCTCCCGGGACCGGCGGCGTGATGATTAATAATCCAAAGGGTTCGTTCACATATGCCGGCCACGTTCACCACAACCCGTGAATAAATTTGGCATGCCACACTCCTTATGGCATGGTATCCATATCCATCATATCAAGTAGAACATTAACATTTGTGTTCAGCTCGAACCTTTCCCTGATCCTGCGGTGGGCCGCTTTTGCCAGCGACCGGGACCTGTCCGGGTCACTCAGCAAGCTCCTGATGGCCCGCGCCAGGGCGGCAGGGTTCTCCGGGGGCACAATCACACCGGTATCCCGGTCGACAAGGTCGGGTACACTGCCGGTTTTCGTAACAATTACCGGCACACCGCCGGCCATGGCCTCCATCACAGCCACCGGCACGCCCTCATGCTCATCGCTTGGCGTTTCCACACTGGGATGCACCAGCAGACTTAGAATGCCGGACCTGAGCAGGCGCAGCACTCTGTCGTGTGTAAGCGCGCCGACAAAGAAAACAACACCGCCAAGCTTTAACCTGTCTGCCAGGCGCAACAAGCTGCCCCGTTCCGGCCCGTCCCCGACGATCAGGCACCGGAAGTTCACTCCTCTGTCGGCCAGCAGCCGGCAGGCCTGGAGCAGGTAGCGGTGGCCTTTTACCGCCGTGAGGCTGCCGACGGCTCCAATAATGGGTTTACTCCCGCCCAGGCTGCTTTTTTCCGGAAATTCCGGGTTCACCTCCACCCCTAACGGGCTAAGGATCACCCTTATCCCGGACTCCCGGCCTGCTATTTTGGTCACCTGCTTAAGCCCATGGGATGAAACAACCCGCACAAAGGAACACCTGCTCACTTTTTCCGGCAGAAGGTTGTTGTTCTTGATATCCCAGCGGTGGGCGGTAAAACTCCAGCCGACACCGGTCAGGACGGAAGCCACCAGGGCGCAGGTTGAAGGAGTGGACGCCCAGTGGGCGTGAATATGATTTATTCCCAGGGACTGAACTTTTTCCGCGATGAACATACCCTTGGGAAGAAGCAGCAGGTTCTTTACCTTATTGGCCAGGCTCCCGCCTTTCAACAGCAGGCACAACAAGCCGGCCACCCGCAAGGGAGCCTTGAGCGACCATGATAGAGCTGACCGCCATACCGCTAAACTCCATGGCCCGGAGACAATAGTGCTGAGGAAAGGGCCGTCTCCGTCCCTGTGTTCCAGCCGCCCGGCCGGACGCACAGGGATGACGGTTAGCTCTACCCCCCGCTCCGCCAGGCAGTTCATTTCCGGG
The DNA here is from genome assembly GCF_022410535.1 of Pelotomaculum terephthalicicum JT. Taxonomy (GTDB): domain Bacteria; phylum Bacillota; class Desulfotomaculia; order Desulfotomaculales; family Pelotomaculaceae; genus Pelotomaculum_D; species Pelotomaculum_D terephthalicicum. The sequence continues at coordinate 11,780 of NZ_JAKNBL010000027.1, read as the reverse complement.
ATCAAAAAAGCTTCAGGCCGGCCAAGTGGCGCGGTGACTGTCAGGTACATTAATTTTCTTGGAATGATGATCACCTACCTTTCCGGCGCCTGGCCTTTTTCACCAGGTCGATGATCCGGGAAGCCCGGTGTTCCCACGCGGCCTCCCTTTCAACAAAGCGCCTGCCCCTGCGCCCGGCCTCCGCCCACACAAGCGGATGCTCAAGCACGGCTGTTAACGCGTCCGCCAGGTTTTCCACCCGGTCAGGTTCCGCCACCAGCCCGCAGCCGGTCCGCCGCACTATGCCGGACAGGTCGGCGATATCCGGCACAACAACCGGCAGGCCGCAGGCCAGGTAGGAAAAAAATTTCAAAGCGGAACTGCCGCTGAAACAGAATCTTCTTTTCAAGGTCAGGTTTTCTCCATACCAGCCCCCGCCGATGCCCGCCACACAGGCGTTCAAGTAGACGGGCACCCGGTGATACGGCAGCCGGCCGGTGAAAAGCACCCTGCCGGCGAGCCCCTTGGAGCAGGCAAGCAATTCCAGCGCCTGCCTTTCCGGGCCATCCCCGATAATCAGCAGGATGGCATCCGGGTAACGTCCGGCCAGTCTGTCAAAAGCTTCAACAACTATTTCCCCGCCCTGCCAGGCCGCCAAATTGCCGGCGAAACAGAGATACTGTTTCACCGGGTCCAGACCCAGCCGCGCCAGCGCGTTCTTTCGCCCAGCCGGGCGGTACAAATATGGGTTGGCCCCGTTGGCCACCACTGTCACCTTACCGGCAGGCACACCCTGCCCGGCCAGCCATCCGGCTAAACCGGCGGTAACCGGCAGGACCAGAGTGGCGGAAAAACAGGCCTTTCGCTGCGCCCAAGCGGCTATAGCCTGCTTCCAGCGAGACCTGCCTTTAGCGCGCAGATCTTCCGGCGACACCGTATTCAGCTCCAGGACCACTATTTGACCCAGCAGCTTGCACAGCCAAACTACGGGCATTTCAAATATACTGTCCCGGACATACACAGCGTCGCAGCCCGCCCGCAAAGTGAAAAACGACGCCGCCACGCATACCAGTACCGGCCGGAGCACCCCGTCGAGCCATTTATTTTTCATCACTGGTAAACCTACCACGTGCACACCCGGCCGGCCGGGTCCGCGATACTTCCCCCGCAGCAGCAAGGTCACCCGGGCGCCGGCGCCGGCCAGCCCTCCAGCCACCTCCAGCGTATGGATGGTCTCACCTGTGGAAACTTCCGCGCGCGCGCCGGAGATCATTAAAATTTTCACCGGTAGTCCTCCGCAGCTGTCATGGCGGCAGAAGCCGCCACCCCGCCAGCCAGCCAGAGCAGGTAATTTCCGGGGACATCCCCGCTAAGCATGGCGTTTACCAGGCAAAATACCAGCAGCGAAACGGCGAGAGCAGTTTCTTTAACTTTTTTTCGCCGGCATGCCAGCCGCAACAGGGGAGCGAATACAAACAACAAGGAGAGTGCCAGCCCCGCAAGCCCCAGTTCCGCCGCCGATTCCAGAAACAGGTTGTGCGGATAATTAATTCCCGGCACAGGTGAAATACTGGCGTAAGATCCAGTTCCGGCGCCCAGCACCGGGTTCTGCCCGAACGTCGCTAGAGCAGCCTGGTAAAGCTGCCACCTGCCGTTATCACTCAAACTGAAAAAATCAGGTGAAAACCAGTAGTGGGAGGAGACATAAACCGCCAGCAGGATAAAAAGAGGGACGACCAGCACCGGCGGCAGGCGAAACTCCCGGCGGCCCGCCGCCATACCCCCGCAGAGCAGGGCGATAACCAGCGCCAGGGCGGGACCCCGGGCATCAAGCAGGATCATGGCGGCGCTTGCGGCCGCGGCTAGCAAAAAAACAAAAAGATGAGGAATAGCCATCACCTCGCCGATCACCACCAGAAGGATGAACAGGCCAATCAGCCTGCTTATTTCAATGGGATTAAAATTCAGCACGGCATAAATATTAAAAGGCAATTCAAGGTATGACCCGCTCACCCAGAAATACACGGTAAGCGCCAAGCCGCCCAGGAGGACTCCTTTCAGAAAGCGGTAAAGGCCCGGATTGCCCCAGACGGCTGAGGACAGCACCGGTCCGAAAAAACATACCATGTTATTAACCAGGTAATACTTTATTTTCTGTACCCCGTATTCTTCAAACAAACTGTCCGGCAGGCGGACCAGCATTAATAAACCAAGGCCAAGCACGGCCCAAAATTCCCAAAGTCTGAATATAGCAATCAAGGCGCAAGCTCTCTTTTTATAAAACAAATAAATCATTAGGAAAAACATGGGAAACAAAAATACGCCCACGTTCAAAAAAAGCAATGCTTCATGCCCCATGTCAAAGGTCCTGCCAACCAGATAAAGGCCCCCTCCGGTAAAAAAACCCAATACCTCCGGGGCCAATAAACAGGATAGAAACGCCAGGATTCCACCCGCTAGGAGGACAGGCCATTTAACCCCGGCTAAACCTGACAGAGTCCCTGCGATGAAGACAGTCGGAAGCAAATGAAGCAATGGGGGGCGGTTCTTACCTGCTGTCTTTGGTAATTTTTGAGTATTCACTAATTAGCAAACCAGCTTCCTTCCGCCATGTTAAATCCACTCTGGCTTTCAAGGTATTCATTCTTAAGGAGTGCAGCTTTTCCACGTTGCCCAGCAGTTCGTTCAACGACTCCCTGATGCTGCCGCTGTCTCCGGGATCCGCGAAAGCGCCGACTTGATATTCGTCCACCAGCCGGCGGATTTCCGGCAGTTGCGATGCCAGCACCGGCACCCCCGCGGCGATATATTCAAGCAGCTTGTTTGGCAAAGAATAATGCTTGCTTTGATCAATATCCTCAATCAAAACCACACCCAGGGAGGATCCGTGGATAAAACCCGGCAATTCCAACGCTTTTACCGGCGGCAGGAAATAAACATTTTTTAGTCCGGCGCTTCGCGCCAAGTTTTTCAGTCCCCCCTCCAGCGGCCCCCGGCCGATTATTGCCAAGTGCCGGCCGGCGGGCAGACCGGTCCAAGCTTTGATTAATCCTTCCAGGCCGCGTCCTTTTTGCAGTTTGCCTGTATACACAACCAGTAATTCGCTGTGGCCAAGTTCCAACGCCTCCCGCAGGCTACCCGCGGGACCGGCCGCTTCAGCAGGGTCAATGCAGTTTCTCAGCACCAGCGGGAGCCGCACCCTTAACGTTCGAGCCATTTCCCGGGCGCAGCTTTCATTTACGGTAATGATTAAATGGCAATGCTTCGCCAGCGTCCTTTCCAGTTTCAGCCAGCATTGCCAAAGCAGGCGACGCAGCAGACCCCACCTGCCGCCGCGACCGGGCCAGCCGTATCCCTGCCAGAGTTCGTGGGAGTCGTATACAATTTTACCTCCCCTGAGCTTCGCGGCTATAAACACGAAGGGCAGCATATCCAGATCGTGCCCGTGCCATACATCTGCCTTTTCACGCAACAGCGCTTGGATGATCTGCCGGTAAGCACGCAGGTAGGACAGCTTATAAGGAAACCAGGCCAGCTTCTCAGTTGTGGGATTCAGCACTCGCACCCCCATTGCGTCTTGTTCGCACCGGACATTCATGGTCAGGGAGAAAACAGTCACGCTGTACCCCGCCAATCCAAGGGCGGCGGCTTCTTTCTGCACCCTGGCGTCATAACGGTAATCGCTGTTCACCAACATGACTACCCTGGGCAAAAATATTCCTCCAGCAACCGGGAGATTAAACGCGAGGCGTTTCCCTGCCCGTACGGACAGCCGGACCAGTCACCACGCGCGGAAGCTCCAACCGCATCCCGGATTCGCCGCCGCTCGCAGCCCACCAGCACATTGCAGCCCCTTTCAACTGTTTCCGTCCACTCAGTCTCTTCCCGTAAGGTTATGCAAGGCACTTGAAGAAAAAAAGCCTCTTTTTGCAAACCACCAGAATCAGTGATTATTTTTCTGGCGTTTTTACAGAGCCAGATCATCTCTTCATAGCCTACCGGCTCAATTACAGTCATGTTAGGGTGGGACAAATAGCCGCCCAGGTTGAATTCACTGATTTTCTTCTTAGTGCGGGGGTGGACCGGAAATACGACCTTTTCTCCCAATGCAACGAGGCTTTCCAGGACAACTGACAGCCGCTCCTTTTTATCAGTGTTTTCCGCCCGGTGAACAGTCACGAGAAGGTACCCCCCGGGTTCCGGAAATTTTCCCCCCACCTGTGGCGGTAAACACTTGCTTCTTTCCAGGCACTCCTGCAAAGCATCATACATAACATCCCCGACGTTAACGGCAATAGAAGCGCCAAACCGCACCGCGTCGGCTTCCTTACCGAAAATCGCGCCGGTGGTGCTGACAACCCCCTCTTTATTAAGGTTGCGGACCGCGGCTGCAGAAGGGCAAAACAATATGGCGGACAGATAATCGGTCAATTCCCTGATGAACTCCTCCGGCATGGCGTGGTTGCCACAGCGCAAGCCGGCCTCAATATGTGCCAGGGGCACACCTGTCTTTGACGCTGCCAGCGCCCCGGCAAGGGTGGAGCGGGAATCGCCGTAAACCAGAACAACGTCAGGCTTCTCCCGGTCAAACACAGCTTTTAATCCGTCGAACATTTTGCCGAGCTGCCGCCCCGGCGTGTCCTGTCCGGCGTCAATATAATAATCCGGCGCGGGGCAGCCCCGCCCGCAAAAGAACACCTGCGACATATTAGGATCATAATGCTGACCGGTGTGGATCAATATTTCTTTGTGCTTTTCCCTGACGGCTCTGGAAACCATCATCGCTTTAATAAACTGGGGCCGGGTACCGGCCACTGCGGCAATCTTCAAAGAATCCCTCCGAAGCATATTGATCATTTTCTATACTTCCATCCTATGAAGTGTTGAGAAAAATCGTTCCAAGGGCCTCTCTAATTAAATACCCCGTTGTCAAAGTGTCAATAGGGACGGTTCTCTTGACACTAGTGTCAAGAGAACCGTCCCTATTGACAGCTTCTGACAGTCAGCGAATGATAGTTTCCGGGGGGTGGCAAATCTTTTGCAGTCCTTTTTTTACTACGGCTCTAAACCTGTTAATTACCCTTGACCACTGGCGCTCAAATTTTACACGGTAGAAACGGGCTACCGCTTCAATCCCGGGAAATGTTTCTTCAACTGCCCGCAGTTGCGCTATGTGCAGCTTGTGATAAAATGGGCCGGCCAGGTTGTTGGCGGTGTCATAGTAAGACCAGTACCCGGCGTCGTAACGGGGCAGGTAAACGCTCAGCGCCCGGAGTGTATCGTTAAGCGCCTGTTCTATGTCAATATGCAAACCTGCCTTGGCAAGCCTTAAATCGTACAAGCCGTAAAGAGCAAAACACCATCCATTGAGAATGGTGTTTTGGATCTTTATTGGATATTCCTCAAGCACAAGACCTTCCGGCGTGTACCGGGCGGTCCCGCCTTCCATAACCGGTATTAGCATTAGCCGGGCGGCGTCTTCCGCCACTTTTATCCACGCTTGATCCGGATCATGCAGGTGCGCCCGCACCGCCACCGAGATAGCCTCACCTTGAACCATCGCTGAATAAAGGGAAGGACCGGACATGCCCAGCACCGGCCATATCGGCCAACCGCCTGCCGCGTCCTGGTGCTCACGCAGCCAGCCGGCAAGCAGCATGAAGTCATCCAGGTCCCGGCTGTCCCCGTCCAGTAGCCAGTTGTCATAATGCCCTAAAGCTTTCTGCGCAATAGTCGTGGGGATAAAGACCAAGCTTCCGTTTACCTTGCGGTTTAAAGGGACCCCCCTCTCGGAAACCGGTCCCCTCCATTTCGTTTTACCTGTCAGATCATTAAAATAACCAAGAACATCACCGGGCTGAAAAATTCTGCCAAGCGGCTGTTCCTGGTGGTAATAACTCCTGCCGGAGATAATTGACAGCCAGCTACCGATCATTAAGCCGGTATTATGTAAACGAGCGCTCATTACTCCCTTACCAGCCATATATGGGCCTTAACCGGATAACTTTTGTTTACGTTCTCTGTCTGATAGAATCTTTTTCACTAAAAGACGCATCTCGTCCAATTCGAAAGGCTTGCTTAAATAATATCGTATTTTACCTTCCTCTCTGGCCGCCATGACCGTGTCCAGCTCAGTATACGCGGTCATCATCACCACCGGCGTGTCTGGAACGATTTCCTTTATTTTATCCATCGTTTCCAAACCGCTCATCCCCGGCATTTTAACATCAAGCAGGATCAGCGAAGGGATTCTGGCACGAATTATCCGGAGCGCCTCCGCACCGCTTCGCGCCGTCTCAACAATATACCCCTCATCGCTGAACAACTCAAATAAAAGACGGCACACCCCGGCGTTATCATCAACAATAAGCAGATATTGTAAGGATTGAGACATCATGCCCTCACCCCAATGGTATAATTTTACATTAGCTTAATTGATAATTTATTCGTTATATCGCAACGAAATCCTTCTTTTAAAATAGTTTAATCCAATTATCTGAACAGCAGAAAAACAGCCTGCCTTCTATTTTTTTAATATTCATAGCCCTATCTCCCGTATGATATCTCGCCTGAAAAAAGTATATCGACTTCCATTTATCTGCCCGAAGGTAGATTAGACTTCCCTGAATCCAAACAAATATTTTCGCATATAGTTAATAATACAGCGCATGGAGGATAATTATGTTCTCAATTCTACTCCTGTTGATGGCAGGGCATGTTTTTGCTGATTTCTTTCTCCAGTTAACCCGGCTGGCTGTTTATAAAAGAAAAAAAATCACGGCGCTTGCCGCCCACGCCTTCTCCTGGGCGTTGGTAATCAGCCTCGTTTTAATGCTGACCGGTTTTTTTTCAATATGGAAACTTTTTTTCCTATTTGCCACGCATTTTGTGATAGACTTTCTTAAGATACGCCTTTTCTCCTCATCACTAGCAAAATTGCATCCGGTGAACATCACCGATCAGTTATTGCACATCGCCACCATTTTGGCGGCGCTTTTTTACGAATGATAATATTGCGGGTTGTCAATGAGCCAGCGGTGGGTTAGGGTCAGTCCCTCGCCAATCCTGAACGACGGTTTGAAGCCAAGTATTTCTTTTGATTTCCGGTTGTCAATAAAAAGCTGGCGGCCGGCGGCCGGGCTGTCCTGAAAGAGAACAGGGCCGGAACTTCCAGCTATTTTCTTGACTTCAGAAGCTAATTCGCACATGGATACGCATTCATCCCCTCCGACGTTAAACACCTCGCCTGTTGCTTCAGGCCGGATCATGCTCAGGACAACCGCCTCGGTGAAATCAGCGACGAACGTATAGGAGCGGCTGTCGGAACCGTCTCCATATATTGTGATGGGCTCGTTTGCCATGGCCTGGAGCAAAAATTTTATCGGCACACTGATCCTGGTGTTGCGCGGGCCATAAATATCCGCAGCCCGGAGAATGACCGTCCTCAGTCCATTGCTCCCGGCAAGTGTGCGGCAAAAATTTTCGCCGGCCAGTTTGACGGCGCCGTGAATCAGGACAGGCTCCAACGGATGTTTTTCATCAATAGGCACATATTTTCCATTCCCGTAAACAGCAATTGACGAAGTATAAATCAGCAAAGCGTCACGGGCAAGAGCCGCCTGGATCAAATTAAGAAGACCGGTTAAAATGCCCGTTATAACCGGAGTTTCAATTGAACGCTCGCGCAAGGCCAGGGGAAAAGCCAGGTGAACAACAGTATCAGAGTTCCCCACGGCCTTAAGGACAGAATCCTCACTGGCGATATCACCGTTAATAAGGTCGATTTGTCCCAATAAAGCGCTCAGATTAGCGGCCCTGCCGGAAGCAAGCACATCCAGCACACGCACCTCCGCACCTTCCGCGAGCAGCCTTTCACAAAGGTGGGAGCCGAGAAAACCGGCTCCCCCCGTCACTAAAACCTTGCGTCCCTTCAGCCTCACTGTAATCCTCCCATCTCTTCTACATTTTCATAAACGGGTCTGCTTCTTTACGGTCTTCCTTGGCTGTGCCGCCATGGCGGAGCAAAACCACGGCAACTGTCTTGATTAGTATTTTTATGTCCAGCCAGAATGAGTAATGCTCAACATACCAGACATCCAATTCAATACGCTCCGGCCAGTAAATGGCTAAACGGCCGTTAACCTGGGCCCAGCCGGTGATGCCTGGCTTAACATTGAGCCTTTTTCTCTGCCTCTCGTTGTACTTGCTGTAGTGGTGCAGGGGGGCGGGCCGCGGGCCGACCAGGCTCATCTCGCCGCGTAAAACGTTAAAAAGCTGCGCCAACTCATCAATGCTGGTCTTTCTAAGAATCTTGCCGATTGCGGTTATGCGCGGGTCATCTTTCTCCACAAACATCCCGGAACCGATTTTTTCAGCGTGGGGAACCATGCTCCGGAATTTATACAAATAAAAGATTCTTCCTTGCCGGCCCAGACGCTTTTGTTTGAAAATGACCGGACCAGGCGAAGTTATTTTTATCGCCAGGGCAACCGCTAAAAGCAGCGGGCTGATGAGCGCCAGAATCAATAAAGAGCCAACGAGGTCAAACGCCCTTTTCATCTCAATACCTCCGGTAGCCGGGAAAATAACTGTCATTTTCTCTTGGTGCTTTTGTCGCCAGCAGATTTTCCAGCGTGCTCACCGCTTCACGGTTATGCACTTTTTTCCCGACATAGAAATCCAGCACGCCGTCGCGGGCGAAGGAATGCTTGTAGCAGTAAATACCGTCTCCCTCACGGTATCCCCCGCCAAGTAAAAAGTAGCTGATCCCCTTTTTTTTCGCCCATTTGATCACTTCATGCTTTAAAATATTGTTTGGCCGGTATTGATAAAATTGTTCCAACGTTCCTCCCAGGAATGAATGGATATAAGTATGATTAAACAAGAGCAGTTCAGTTGAAATAATCTGTCCGTCTTTCAAGGTGTGCGCATACAAAAAGTTATTCTTTAATTCTTTGTGGATACAATCATAAAAATCGCTGTTAAAGAAGTAAAATTCACCGGCCTGGTTCCTGAAAAGCGTGTGGTGATAGATCGAAATAAAATCGGAAAAATGCGCCGGCGTCTCTTCCAGAATCACTTCGAGGCCTTCCCGGTAGGCTTTGTTAATGTTTTTACGGTTATTGCGCTCATACCCCGACCATATTTCCTCATCTGTTCTTCTGAGATCCACGCAGATTACTGACGATGCCCTCGCGACTTCCACATTGTTTAATAGTATGCGGTGGTTTTCCAATAAAGGGTGGAACCGGATAAATTCGCTGATGATATCGTTCCCTGCACAGTAGTCCCTGAAAGACTGGTAGAAATTGCGCCACGCACCTTCACCTGCCGCAGGGGAAGCCAGCGGCCCTCCATAGCCGTAAGGGCTGGTGATATCATATAGCTCCCGCTCGAGTTTATCCCCCAAACCCGGAATCTGGTTCACCTTCCTGAGCAGGAAAGGATAAACAACCGTACATCCCTCCTCCCGGTAGACGAAAAGCCGGACTTCCCCGGAATCCCTGAATAATCCGCAGTATTCAGGCCGGAAATGAAGGTCCGGACACAAATCCTTGATACAATCCAGCTCCCGCAGCCACTGCTCCTTGTCCTGCAAACCCAATACATAATAATTTCCCACTAGATGCCACCCTTTCAAGTAGTCAGAATTCAGGAGTCAGAATCCAGAATATTGCGAGGCGATAAACCGTTCTCGCATCCCGACTCCCGGTCCCTGGCTCCTGTCTCCTGTCCCTGTCTTTTGCCTTTTGTCTTCTGTCTTCTGTCTTTTGTCTTCTGACTACTGACTACTGACTACCGACTACCGACTTTACCAATACCTGAACCAGTAATAGATTAGTTTTATATATTCTCGCCGGACTATCTGTCTGTCTGTTTCGCTTTCACACTGACCGTCCACGTTAAAGCCGGAGTCCCTGGTCGGACAATAAATCAATCTGACGCCTGTATTTCTGAATATCCTTTCAAATACAAGTTTGGTACGCCTCATGTGGTATGGTGAGGTAATGATAATGGCAGACTTAAAATTTTGCCGAAGTACGACCTCCTTTGAATAAACAGCATTCTCATAAGTGTTTTCAGATTTATCCTCGGTAATAATATCCTGTTCTTTTACACCTTTGTTAACTGCTCTTATTGCCATCTTCTGGGTTCCCGGCCGGTGGCCCGACATGATTATTTTGGGCGCCAAGCCCAACCTGTAAAGCTCCGCTGCGTAAAGCTCCCTTTCCGAATCCCCCGAAAGCGCTATCAGCACATCAACTGCCTCAGGCCGCTCATCAACAACCAGCAATTTAGCCATTAAGGGCCATGGGGGATAAGCTAGTACAATAAAAACAATTAGAAGCAGGCCGTAAAATATGGCAAAAAAAGCAAAACGTTTCACTCGCATTATTTACCCGCCATTAGCCGCAGGCCTTCTTTAACCGTTGCCACCTGAATATTTCTCTTCGCCGTCTCCTCAAACAGGAGTTTTAGCGTATCCTGATTTATACTCTTACTGTCCGGTGTTTGGCCGCCCTCATAAACATTGTGAGTGTAGAATATTACCCACCCTCCAGCCGCCACGGTTTTGTCCAAAACCTCTTTTATTTCTTCCGCACCCGGGTTTTGCAGGTAGTACCTGCAAAGCTTGTAAGGATTAAAAGGACTTACATTGATTTCTTTGTCGTACGATGTCGCGCCGGAATTGTAGTACTCCTGCACAAGCGGGTTTGGAGCGCCGGCAAATCTGAAAGGATAGGCGAAGTTCTCACCGGTCAGACCCTGCTGCTGTAACCATGATTTAGATCTGGCCAATTGATCACGAATTTCATTTTCCTCCAGATCTTTAAAGTGCAAATGGTTGGCGCTGTGGGATGCTGTTTCCCAGCCCGCGCTTTCCATTTCTTTCAATTGCTTAACAGTCATTGCCCCTTCCGCCCCCACTGACGACGTACAAACATAGTTTACGCCGGGGTAACCGTAAGCTTTGTGGACCGGAAAGGCGTTCTCATATACAGAAGACAGCTGGTGGTCGTAGCATACGGTGACCAAACCTTTACCTTTACCCTGTTCGTAGATGTAACGGACCAGGATGGTACTGGCCTCAGCCCTGGTGATGGGGTTCCACGGCCTGAAAGTCCCGTCGGGATAGCCGGCAATCAAGTCGCGTTCCTTTGCCGTCCGGATATATCCTCTGAACTCCTCTGGAATTTGATTCCCGTCATCAAATCCGGTATAGGCGGATTCAGCTGCCAAACCTAGTGAACGTGACAAAAACATGGCGGCTTCAACCCTGGTTATGGGATCGTCAGGCTCAAAAGCCAGCTGAATATATTCACCGGGGATAATAACCCCGGCGGCTACCGCCGTTTCAATGTACGGGTAATACCAGCGGCCGGGGTTGACGTCGGTGAATGTGGAGTTAACCGATGCCTTTAGGGGAAAGCCGTGGCTTACGACCAGCGCCTTGACAAACTCGGCCCTGGTAATATTGTCTTCCGGCCGGAAGGTGCCGTCAGGATAGCCGCATATGACTGCTGCGTCGGATAGCTGGCCGATATATCCCTTTGCCCAATGGTTTTGGACATCGTAGAAGGTTTGGGCGTCAGCATAATGCTCATGGCAGAAAAATGCCACGGTAAGTAAAAAAAGAAACAGAATTCTTTTCATCATGACCTCCTTTTTAAATATATAGCCTCTCGGCATTCGCCGAGGCAGATGGCACAAGGCTTTGCTTGAACCATCGTTATTGAATTCCTCCTACTTACCATAGAGGAATTTTTTTTAAATCCGCATCCAATTGGGAATTCGGATCT
>NZ_JAKNBL010000026.1 GCF_022410535.1 Pelotomaculum terephthalicicum JT | reverse complement strand
GGGTCACTCCTCAGTGTTGCCCTATCCTGCTTATGAGTAAAAGCATTATGAGTATACCATGTGGTTATTTGGCTATCAATGTACAGTTTCTGCGGAGAGACTGTTCAATTAAAACGGTCTAAGTGTTCAACTTCGGCGGTTTAGGTGTTTTTTCTCAGCGTAATATGCATTAAAACTAAAATTTTAAATAGGATGGTTTTTAGACTGCCTATAAGGAATTGAAACAAATATCCTAAATAAAACTTAATAATACAAGGAGGAAGTTTTTAGACTGCCTATAAGGAATTGAAACTCCCGGAAGACACGGTTAAGAAGAAGCGTAAAACAGTTTTTAGACTGCCTATAAGGAATTGAAACTCAATATCACCATCAATGCGGCAAACATGACCGAAGAGTTTTTAGACTGCCTATAAGGAATTGAAACAACCATTACGCGGCCGGGAGTACATTGAAGCTAAAAACGTTTTTAGACTGCCTATAAGGAATTGAAACGAAAGCATCGGGATTACTGCTAAAGAACTACAAACAGGTTTTTAGACTGCCTATAAGGAATTGAAACCTGCATTAGAATTGTGTGCAATTACTGCATTATTACCGTTTTTAGACTGCCTATAAGGAATTGAAACATGACGGTTATAGAGAAATGATAAATAAAATTATCCATAGTTTTTAGACTGCCTATAAGGAATTGAAACTCGGTAAACTCTAACATTTAAAATCCTCCTTTGTTTTAGTTTTTAGACTGCCTATAAGGAATTGAAACAATGTTAAAAACAGAACAAAACACTAAAGAAATAGAGTTTTTAGACTGCCTATAAGGAATTGAAACCACCATAAAAGCAACCATTGAGCAAGCAAGAGAGCATGTTTTTAGACTGCCTATAAGGAATTGAAACCCTTTTCGGTTTGCGCTTGCGTCACAGTAGCAAAACGTTTTTAGACTGCCTATAAGGAATTGAAACACCATCGGTAGTAATATCATGACTGTAAATGGCGAACGTTTTTAGACTGCCTATAAGGAATTGAAACCCGTCAGCCACCGCCAAGCCCCGGTATGTCACTTTGCGTTTTTAGACTGCCTATAAGGAATTGAAACGTCCTAATTTTATAGGACTATCGTCCCATACGCATGAGTTTTTAGACTGCCTATAAGGAATTGAAACATAATATGCACAGAAAGTAAAAAATGATGACTGCACAAGTTTTTAGACTGCCTATAAGGAATTGAAACCTGGGGTTGGCAATGTCAGCAATTGCTTAAGCTCCATCGTTTTTAGACTGCCTATAAGGAATTGAAACACGTTTTCCGGCATCTTGTTTATGAAACCGGGAAGGTTTTTAGACTGCCTATAAGGAATTGAAACTTGTCACTCTCCAGCAGCCCCCGGATTTCCAGTTTTCGGTTTTTAGACTGCCTATAAGGAATTGAAACCCCCCTGGTCTGGCCAGCCTTATGAGGCTGATGTAGGTTTTTAGACTGCCTATAAGGAATTGAAACCATTTACTTGCGGAAAGAGTGCGCTGGTTTGGCGCGTTTTTAGACTGCCTATAAGGAATTGAAACAATTAACACTTATAACGGTATCGTCAGCCGGAGTGCCATGTTTTTAGACTGCCTATAAGGAATTGAAACCCTCATCAACAATACCAACTATTTTCACTGATTACGCGTTTTTAGACTGCCTATAAGGAATTGAAACCGCCGTGAAAAGGGCGAAGCTTCGAGTGCAGAACTATGGTTTTTAGACTGCCTATAAGGAATTGAAACTCTATATTATCCTGTTGTCTGTCCGCCTGGAGCACATGTTTTTAGACTGCCTATAAGGAATTGAAACATGGCCCAGGATTCTCGCGGCGTACCGTCGTATTACGGTTTTTAGACTGCCTATAAGGAATTGAAACTCTCATTCCCAAAACCTCTCTCACGGTCGGTAAAGGTTTTTAGACTGCCTATAAGGAATTGAAACTTTCTAGTCCGGGCCATAATCATAATTGCATCGCTGTGTTTTTAGACTGCCTATAAGGAATTGAAACACTAACTCCCAGGGCGTAGCCGTATTCACGATCACCAAGTTTTTAGACTGCCTATAAGGAATTGAAACTTATATACGTGCGCGCGTGGGCGCGGGAGGAGGTGGAGTTTTTAGACTGCCTATAAGGAATTGAAACGATCGGCCTCGCGTTCAATCTCCTGGGTATGGCGACGTTTTTAGACTGCCTATAAGGAATTGAAACATGTAACCTGGGTACATGGCACGCCCAAACAGATCAAGTTTTTAGACTGCCTATAAGGAATTGAAACACGGGTTGCCATCGTACTCCGACGCATTAAATCTGTGTTTTTAGACTGCCTATAAGGAATTGAAACACGTCGGGCGGGTAGGTGGCAATCTGCGCGTATCCCTCCGTTTTTAGACTGCCTATAAGGAATTGAAACTAACTATAGGTGATATTTCCACCTATATTCTTACTTTTAGACTGCCTATAAGGAATTGAAACCTGCACGGAATCAAACTGGTCGTATTATAATAAGACTGCCGGAGCATTTTCAGCGCGCCAGGCAGTCTTTTTGTGTATTATTGTTGGCTTGTCCCAGTATTTTGAGTAGTACTTCAATCCGTGGTTGTTTCGGTACTTTCCGTTGTTGGCTCTGTGGTAGTATTGGTATCGTTCTCCGAAGTGTCTCCGGTAGTGGTATCCGAAGTTGTGTTGTCCGTAGTGCTGTCCGTGGTATCGTCTGTTGTATCGGTGCTGTCTGTAGTGGTGTCTGTGGTAGTATCAGTACCGCTTTCCGAAGTGTCCCCGGTATTGTCTTCGGTGGTAGTGTCCGTTGCAGGGTCGTTTACAGTGACGATATCTTCATCAGGGTTGTCTACATTCAGCTTGAATGTTTCCGCGATGAATCTCAAGGGGACAATGGTCCGGGAATTGTTTAATTCCGCCTTGGCGTCCAGGGTCACTTCCTGGCCGTTGACAAGGGCGACGTTCTGCCCGAGGGTGAGGACGATGGTGGTTTCTCCCTTGGTGACGGTAACTGTCTGGTTCTCGGCGTCATAGTCCACAGTTGCCCCGAAACCTTCGGTGAGCGCCCTGACCGGGATCAGGGTGCGGCCTTCCTTGATGACCGGGGGGACGTCAAACTTGATCTCAGTCCCGTTGGAAAATACCTTTACACCTTGTCTTCCCCGCATCCGGTAGGTGGCGCCCAGTTTTTTGTAAGTCTCCTGATCGGCCGGATCGATTTCTGCCAGATCTTCCAGGCAGTTTTCCTGTTCTTCAAGGTTCTGCTGCTCTTCGGCCAGCGTGAGACTTTCGTTGAGCAGCGCCTTGGCCTCTTCCCTGGTTACCTGCCGCGATTTGTACTGCTCCTTGACCTGGCTGAGTTGTCCCCGCATTTCTTGCCATCTATCCCCTGTCGCGGTCTGCTCCTGGATTTGTTTTAAAGTGCCCCGGGCGTTTTCCATTATCCGGTTTGAATGCTGGCCGTTGACTTTGTCCGGGGTGTTTTTCCTGGTTTGGACTTGCTCGGCGGTTTGAGTTTGGTTCTGTGATGCGTTGGATTTGGAACTTGAGCTTGAATTTGGGCCTGCCCCGGAGTTTGAGCCGCCGTGGCTGTTGCCTCCCTTTGCATATAAAACGCTGTCCGGGGGAATATCAGCGGCCGCCTGGTTGAATGTCACCGGCGAAATGCATAACAACCCGATTGCAACTAACAAAATAAGCCCTTGTTTTAACCTTTTCATGAAGTACACCTCCGTCTGATATTAAAACCTGCCTTTCCGGAAAGCAGGTTTTCTTTTACTTTATCTTCGGGAGAAAGAAATTTTTTTAGGGGTATGAAAAACAATTCTTTACTTTTTGCCGCCTCCTTTTCCGCCTGAGCCGCCGCCCGAACCGGAGCTGTTACCGCCCGAGCCGGAATTGTTGCCGTTCGAACTGCGTCCGACAGAACCCGAGCCGCTGTTGCCGCCTGCACTGCCGGCTTTGACTTCCTGAGATCTGGAATGTACATTGCCGGTGCTGTTGTCCTTAACCTTATCAGTGGAGTTCTCTGCCGGTTGAGCGTTGTTTGCCGGTTTAGCGGCATTTTCATACTTGTTGTCTTTAACGCCGCCAAGGGGCGACTGGCCGGAAATTGAATTGTCGGAACCGTTGTTTGCTTTTTTCGCTTCGCCGGGAGCTGCCGGGTTGGCGTTTCCCGTATTATTATCCGGCTTGTTGCCGCCGGTATCTTTACCGTTATTTGCGTCATTACCCGCGCCCGGCGTGGTGATTCTGTCATTAAATGAGTTGCCGGGGTTACCCGGGGCCGTCCCGACGCCGGGAGAAGGGGAGGAGGGGGCCTGCTCGGTCCGTTCACTAGGTATGGAATGAAGAGCCGGGCCGGGGACGGCACTGTCGCTTTCAGTAAAGGGAAGCGACAGTCTGCCGGCTGAACGGCTGAAAGCCGGGCTGGAGAGCGGGCTGTCAAGATCGCATGTGGAGCCGCTGCTTTGGGCGTCTTGCCAGAGCAGGTAGCGCCCGGCGGACACGCCTTGTTTCACAGCTTGCTTTCTTAATGCGGGATCAGCGTTTAAAATGTGTACGGAGGCCTCGCCCTGGTTCGCGGCCACAGCCTGTCGGGCCGCTATCCAAATACGGTAGTCCAGTTCCTCCTGCTGTTTGTCATTTTTTACGGAAAAAGTGGTTGCCATGAGCACCTGGTTATGCTCACTGTTGAGGTAACCGCTTGCCGCGCAGGCGGCAAGCACGGTTTGGACCGCCTCACCGGCGTCTTGCCCTTGTATTCTCAGTCCCTTGGCCACTTCCCGGCCGTCCTCGTTGAGGCCGGTTACTTTAATAGCCATCATTTCCTGATCAAGGGATATTTCCAGGGCGGGGTTCACTTCCAGGCCGATGTAGGCAAATGTTCGCGCGCCGGCAATGCCCTGGAGAAGTGAATAGGCCAGCACAAAGCAAACCAGCAGGGAGGCGGCGACGGCGGCAAAGCGCAGAGGGGCTTTTACGGCCGGTTGGAAAAGGTCCTCGTCGGTGAAACGGACCTTGAAACCGCTGAGCGTGGCGGGTGTCCTCTTTATTTCTTTAAACTGGCAATCGCCGGTCATAACCACGGCGGAACGTTTTTTCAGAGTGATCACCGTACCCTCATAAACCATCGTCTCCACCTCCTTTTTCGGTCTGCTCGATGTATCCTTTCAGGGTTTCCATGTTGCCGGTGAGCACCAGGCATATTGTTATAATATATTTTCGGTGCCTTTCCACGGTTTTGGGGTTAATTTTAATTTTATCGAGCACTTTTCTTAAAGGAATTGTCTTTTTTTTATATAAATCGCCCATTAGTTCAGGATCACCGGCGATAATCCGGGCGACCTTGATTGACAGCAGGCGTGAGTCCCGGTGCTTGGGGGTGTTTTTAACCAGATCGTCCAGGCTTATTTTAAATTCTTTTAAACTGTCTAAAAAGGAAGCCAGGTCGCATTCCCGCTCCACCCTTTCCCCAACCGGATCCAAAGCGCCGGCCGCCGGACGGCCGTAAGAAATCTCTTCCGAACATTCAAAAGCGGAGAGGGGGAGGCAGTTAGCCTCAGCTTTATTCTTTCTGTAGTAATCTATAATCCGCATTTTGATCACATCACCGGCGAAAGAAAGGAAAGCGCGGTTATGGCCGGGGTCAAATTTATCGATTGCTTCATTGAAAGCAATCAGCCCGATACTGTATTCGTCCCTGCTTTTTAGATCCAGGGAGTTATAAGTTTGGCGGGCAACTTTTTTTTCTATAAATCTCCGGCACCCTTCTATTAGTTTTTCCCTGGCGTCGCCGTCACCGTTTCTTGCCCTGCTTAAAAGGATGTCGAGATCACCTGGTGCGTCCGTGAATCTTTTGAAAAAAATATCTCCCACTCCTTTTGTTTTTTTCCCTGTAAAGTTTATCGGATCGTTTTACTTATTAATAAAGCAGGCTGACGTAAGGAAAGTGAGGATAATATAAGAGGCCCCTGTATTGAATGAACATGTTCCGGCAGGCGGTCAAAAGGATCAAGTTGGCAGAATAACCGCCGGCCGGACGGAAGAAAATAAATAGATGCAACAGAAAAATGAGCCGGCGAAGGGGAAATGAGCATGACACCGGAGATTTTACCCCTGGCTATAGCGGCCTTGGCCGGGATTATCATGGCCATCCAGGGGTCTGTTAATTCCGCCCTGGGCAAAGTAATCGGGCTATGGGAAGCAACTTTTATCGTTCACCTGGTCGGGCTTCTGCTTGTTACTGTTTTGTTGTTTATATGCCGTTTGGGTGACGGCTGCCTGGCAAAATTTCCCCAGGCGCCCTGGTATACTTACCTCGGCGGTATACTGGGGGTTTTGATTGTGTACGGGGTGGTCAGCACCATGCCGAAAGTCGGGGTAGCGCCCGCCACCACGGCGATCATTGTCGGGCAGGTTTTTACGGCGGGCTTGGTTGACCATTTTGGGCTGTTCGGGATGGAAAAGATCCCCTTCAGCCTGTGGAATGTTTTGGGAACGCTGCTGATGGCGGGAGGCGCCTGGCTTATCCTGAAACAATGAAACTCAGCATGAGGATCAGGCTCAGCCCGAAAAGCATGCCCAGGTAGGCCAGCGGCCTGCTGTTGCGGCGGGACTCGGGGGCAAGTTCCCCAAGCACGATATAGGTCATGGCGCCCGCGGCAAAAGCCAGCAGCGGGCCGATGAAGGAGCGGGAGCTTTCCAACAGGGCCAGCCCGAAGAAGGTGCCGACCGGCGTGATCAGGCTGATCAAGATATTGATTGCCAGCACCCGCCCCGCGCTTAACCCCCCGTGGCGCAGCGGGGCCGCCGTCGCCATTCCTTCCGGGATGTTGTGCAGGCCGATAGCCAGGACCAGAAGCGGCCCCAGCTTCTCGGCTGTCGCGAAGCCGGCGGCGATGGCCAGCCCTTCGGGAAGATCGTGCAGGGCGATCCCGGTGGCGATCAGGTAGCCCATTTTCAAGTAGTCTCTTCCTTGCAGGGCAGCGGGGGCAAATATGTTGATTCCCAGGTCCAGCGCCAGCATGAGGGTGATTCCTCCCATAAAACCGGCCAGAGCCGCTATGGGGCTGCCGTAGCGAAGGGAGGACGGCAGCAGGTCGAAGATGATTACGGCGGTCATTATCCCGGAGGCCAGGCCGAGCATAAGAGAAAGGGTGCCCGGCCGCATCCGTCCGAGTGTGATTACGAGCAATGCTCCGAGGCATGTTCCAAGGCCGGCGATCAGTCCCTGCAGAACGATACCATCCAATATTTTACCCGCCTTCAATATATTTTTCCCTATAAACCGATTGTATTAGAAAAGGGACGGCGGTATGCCTTAACCAGGGATGATAATTTGCTGGCCGGGGTAGATCACGTCGGGGTTGTTTATTTGGTTGGCCGCGAGGATCTGATTAAGTGTTTTGCCGTATCGTTCAGCTATTTCCCAAAGTGTTTCTCCCGCTTGGACGGTATGGTTGGTTGTCGGGTTTTGTGCGTTGTTATGAACATTATTTGGCCCCGGTTCATTTGCGCCGGAGGAAATATTTACCGGTGTGCCGATCTGAACCTTTGGAAAAAGCTCCTCAACATCCTGGTTGTACATGCGGATGCAGCCGTTTGACACGTAGCCGCCAATTGAAGACGGATTGTTTGTGCCGTGGATGCCGTAATTCCCGTGCTGAACGGATAAACCCATCCAGCGGCTCCCCAGCATTCCTCCCGGGTGCATTATTTTTACAACCACCATGTAATTCCCGGTCGGTGTCGGGGTTGACGGTTTGCCGACGCCGACGGGATAAATTTTTATTAAGCGTTCCCTCTCGTAATAAGTCAGCCGCCGGGTGGCCAGGTTGATAGAAATGTGACTGCCGTAAGATTTAGTCGAGCTTTTCATATTACACCCTCCGTTTGTATATATTTTTTGTACTGCTTAAGAGCAGGAGTCAGGAGTTTGACTGCTAATTACTGACTGCTGACTCCTGAATACGTGAATGGTCATTAACTTAATTTTATGAAAGAATTGCTGTGATTGGTTGTGCTCAGGTATAATTAGGGTTGAGCGGCTGAACCGGCGGACGGCTCCAGCCGCAAAAATATTGATTGTATTTTAGAATATGTTATTGGGGATGTGAATATGGCGATCAGGGTTTACGCGCGGGCTAAAATCAACCTGACTCTTGATGTGCTGGGGAAGCGGCCGGACGGCTATCACCAGGTGGAAACGGTAATGCAGTCGATTGAACTGAGCGACTGCCTGGAATTCGCGCCACGGGAGGAGGGCGTTTCACTCACGGTGGCGGGCGGGGAGGTTTCTTCCGGCGCGGATAATCTGGTCTACAGGGCGGCTCTTTTAATGCGGGGACGCGCCGGTGGCACACGCGGGATAAGCATTAAGCTGAATAAAAACATCCCGGTGGCGGCCGGCCTGGGCGGGGGGTCGGCGGATGCCGCGGCCACTCTGTCGGCTTTGAATGATATCTGGGGGATTCGCCTCCCCCTGCGGGAACTCTTGTTATTGGGAGAAAAGCTGGGTTCCGACGTGCCTTTTTGCCTGCTTGGCGGGACAGCCCTGGCTGGTGGCAGGGGAGAACGGCTTGAATCGCTTTCCCCGTGTCCCCGCATGGGTCTGGTGCTGGTAAAGCCGCCTTTCGGTGTTTCAACCGCTTCGGTCTACCATGCCTATGATTCGTTCCCGGCGGTCAAAAGGCCGGAAACTGCCGCCATGATCAAGGCTGTCAAGGATAAAAATATTGACGGTATTATCCAAAACCTTGCCAACGTGCTGGAAACAGCCACAATATCCATGCACCCGGAAATCGCTGCCATAAAAAATAGGTTGCTGGAGGCGGGGGCCCTGGGAGTGCTCATGTCAGGCAGCGGCCCGACTGTTTTCGGGGTGGCCGCCTGCCTTGAGGAGGCCCGCGCGGTGGCCGCGCGCTATGAAAACCGCGGTGAGCGGGTGCTGGCAACCGAGACATTTAACCCGGATAGCAATCAGTCTTTTGTGTAAAAATTATACATATAGTTGCCGCAGGGTATACTTGCAGCAATAGGCGGAGAGAGGTTACAATAAGTGTAAGTAATCAGTAGTCATAATAAAAAAGAAGGTTTTATTATTCTGGATTCTGACTCCTGACTCTTGACTTCTGACTACCTGGCAGATATTTTTACACCATACATATTCATTAGGAGGGGCAATATGGGGGAACCTAGATTAGTACCGATCATTCTGGATAATTATAAGCCTCTGCGGGAGTTGGTTTTCGAATCTCTGCGGGAAGCGATTCTGCTGGGACGTCTTAAGCCCGGAGAACGTTTGATGGAAGTGCAGCTGGCCGAGGAAATGGGAGTAAGCCGCACACCGGTCCGGGAAGCAATCAGAAAATTGGAGCTGGACGGTTTTGTGGTAATGGTTCCCCGCAAGGGCGCGTATGTGGCTGCCATCACCCTCAAAGACATCGCGGATGTTTTTGAAGTGCGGGCGGCTTTGGAGGGCATGGCGGCGGGGTTGGCGGCGGAGCGGATCACTGAAGAGGAACTGGACCAGTTGGAACGTTCCCTGGTGCAAATCAGAGAATCTCAATCAGGTGACAACCTCAATGCTGTCGTCGAAGGAGACACGGCTTTTCACGATATTATTTACCGGGCCTCCCGCAACCAGCAGTTGGAGCAGATTATCACGCACCTCCGGGAGCAGATCCAGCGTTTCAGAATGACGTCTTTATCTCAGCCGGGCCGGACCAAGTTCGCCCTGGACGAGCATAAAAAAATTGTCGAAGCCATATCTGACCGCGACGTGGAGCAAGCCAGGCTGCTGGCGAGGGAACATATTGAGAACGCTGAGCAGATTCTATTAAACGCAGTCAGAAAGGAAGAAGAAAGTAATGATTAACGCCGTGGTTCTGGGCGGGAGCCTGAATAACGGCCCTTTGCGGGAGTACAGCCCGGTTGACTATGAGGCGTTGATACCGGTAGGCCCAAAGGTCATGGTTGAATACGTGGTGGAAGCGCTGCTCGGCGCCCGGCGGATCAACCGGGTTGTGGTGGTTGGCCCGGTGAAAGAACTGTCCCCGCTGCTGAGTGAAACGAGAGTGACGCTGACCGGTGCGGCCGGCGGGATCATGGAAAATATCGGGGCCGGGCTGAACCTGTTGCCCGGCGAAAAGAGAGTGCTTCTGGTCACTTCGGACATACCTATGCTGACCCCCGGTTCGGTCGACGACTTTATCGAGCTTTGCGGGGATATGGCCGGTGATGTTTATTATCCGATCATACCAAAAGAAGTTGTGGAAAAGCGTTTTGCTTCCACCCGGCGTACATATGTCGCATTAAAAGAAGGAGTATTCACGGGGGGGAATATTTTTCTGTTTAATCCCGCGGTTTTCGGTCGGTGCATTCAGAACGGAAAAAGAATTTTCGGGCTGCGCAAGAGTCCTTTGCGGCTCTGCCGCTTGATCGGTTTCTCTTTTGTGCTTAAGTATTTGCTGCGTATTCTTGACATTGAGGACGTGTGTAAGAGGGCTTCCGAATTGCTGGGGGTTAAGGGAGAAGTGGTTGTTTCAAAGTATCCCGAAATAGGCGTGGACGTTGATAAACCCGGCGACCTGGAGTTGGCCGGGCGGTTTCTGGGTGATTGCCCGCCGCGCCGGGCGGTCTAACGGCGCGTAAGCATACAATAAACCCGCCAATGAAGGCATGGCGTGTGCATAGAGCGAACGACTTTACGGAGCGTCGGTAACAGCACCCGGCGAAGCGAGGGTAACCGAACTGCGGTGCGAAACCGGCGGACTGCCAACGCCGATAATAACACGTGTTTATCCAGGAAGGGAGTTAATTCATGATATGGCGGCTGAACGGCTGTCCATGGAAAAGATCCGCCTCGCCCGGGACCGGCTGGTCGGAATAGCCCGGCGCACACCGTTGGACTACTCCACCACCTTCAGCAAAGTAACCGGCAACTCTGTCTATCTGAAACTTGAAAACATGCAGAAGACAGGTTCTTTTAAAATACGGGGAGCTTACAACAAAGTGATGAGCCTGGGCAAGGCGGAACGGGACCTGGGCGTTATTGCCGCTTCCGCCGGGAATCACGCCCAGGGCGTGGCTTATGCCGCCGCCGTGGCAGGTATCCGCTGCACCGTGGTAATGCCTGCGGGCGCGCCGATTTCCAAGGTTGTGGCTACGCAGGGATACGGCGCGGAAGTGATTCTGGCCGGCGGCGGGTATGATGAAGCTTACCGGTTGGCCAGAAAATTGCAAGGCAAAAGCGGCGCTGTTTTCGTGCACGGCTTTAATGATCCGGATGTGATCGCCGGCCAGGCGACCATCGCCCTCGAACTGCTGGAAGAGTTGCCCGGTGTCGAGGCGGTGCTGGTGCCGGCTGGCGGAGGCGGTCTGCTCGCCGGCATCGCCTTTGCTCTGAAGGAGATCAAGCCTTCGGTGCGGGTGATCGGCGTACAGGCCGGGGGCGCGCCGGCAATGCACTGTTCCTATAAAGAAGGCCGCCTGCACAAAGTCAAGGGCGCGGGTACCTTCGCGGACGGCATCGCCGTCCAAGAACCTGGTAAAAATACTTTCGCTTTGATTAAACGTTATGTGGACGAATTCGCTGTCGTGGACGATGAAGAAATCGCCAGCGCGATTTTAATGCTGCTGGAAAGAGCCAAGATTGTGGTGGAGGGCGCCGGCGCGGTGGGGTTGGCGGCGCTGATTCACAAGAAAATCGCGCTGGAAAATGTTAAAACGGCTGTTATTTTAAGCGGCGGCAATATTGATGTGAACATACTGTCAATTATTATTGAGCGTGGTTTGGCCAAAACCGGCCGGTATGTCCGGCTGCGCACTATATTAACGGACAGGCCGGGCAGTCTCCTGAAATTGCTCTCAGTGGTGGCGGAAGCCCGCGCCAACGTCATTTCTGTCAGCCATGACCGGATCAAGCAGGGGATTCCTTTAAAGCAAGCTGAAGTGGAACTTTCTTTGGAAACGAGAAACAAAGAACATATTGAACAAGTGATCGCCTGCTTGGCGGCAGCTGGTTACATGCCGGAAATATTTTCATAAATCAGGGAAAATTTCTTTAAATTAATTAAAAACAGGAGGAATTTGCCTGTAGTTGTAGAAAATATAACCGGGTGATACGTTAACTAACTGTGGGGAGAGGTGGTGATATCATGGAAGTTACCGACGTTAGAGTGCGCAAAGTATTGATGGAAGGGAAAATGAAGGCGATTGTATCGGTAACTTTAGATGATTCATTTGTCATTCACGATGTCAAAGTGGTAGAAGGGCACAATGGTTTATTCGTGGCAATGCCGAGCCGGAAGACTCCGGATGGGGAGTTTCGCGATATCGCACACCCGATTACATCTTCAGCTCGCGAGTTGATTCAAACAGCGGTATTAAACGCATACGGGGAAGTTATTTAGTTTAGAATATCTTGAATTTTTCAACTTTATGATAATGAGGGCGTAAGCTCTCTTTTTTTCTCCTTGATGAAAGGAAATAAAATTTTTTTGTAGAATGATTTTTGGGTAGAATGGTCTATGTAATAACTTTGCAAATTAACTGAGTGGTTTCGTTTACAAAGGTACTTGTGACTATTCAGTAGTCAATAGTTGGAAGAGAGAACAGTAAATTGTTTCGAAGTATTCTGACTACTGACTGCTGACTGCTGAATTCTTGATAAAAGGGGGTCGCCGGATGGAACTGGCGGCAGTGATTTTAGCTGCGGGTAAAGGTACGAGGATGAAGTCGAAACTGCCCAAAGTATTGCATACAGTATGCGGCAGCGCGATGCTGTCGTGTGTTGTTGACGCGGCGGCGGGAGCGGGTGTGCAAAAGATGGTCGTTGTCGCGGGCTTCGGAGCGGACCAGGTAGCCCGTGAGGTTGACGGCAGGGCTGAAGTGGTTCTTCAGGCGGAGCAGCTTGGCACGGCCCACGCGCTGGCGCAGGCCGGTCCTCTGTTGAAAGATTTTTCAGGCTGTCTGCTTGTGCTGTGCGGCGACACTCCCCTAATCGAAGCGGGAACCCTGGCTGAATTAGTTGAAAAGCACCGGTCCATGGGAGCGGCGGCCACGGTATTGACCGCCGAGATGGAGAACCCGGCGGGTTATGGGCGGGTGATCCGGGACGAACAGGGCCGGGTGTTAAAAATTGTGGAACAAAAAGACGCGTCCGCAGATGAGATACTGGTCCGTGAAGTGAACACCGGAGTTTATTGCTTCGAGGGAGCCGGACTTTTTGACACTCTGGCGCGGATTACTCCCGCGAATGCCCAAGGTGAATATTATCTTACCGACATTATCGATATATATGCGAAAAACGGGCGGACTGTCGGGGCTGTTGTCCTGAAAAACCACATGGAGATGACAGGCATTAACGACCGCGTGCAGCTGGCTGAAGTGGAACAATACATGCGCAGGCGGGTGCTGAATGAATTGATGAGAGCAGGGGTGACAGTTATTGACCCGCTCTCAACTTTTGTGAGCCGGAAGGCGCGGGTGGGGCGTGACACAGTGATCCACCCCTTTACTATCATCGAAGGTGAAACCGTGATTGGCGAGGACTGTGTGATCGGCCCCGGCTCACGTCTGGTTGACGCCGCTGTGGGTAACGGTGTCTCCATCCAGAATTCAATTGTTTTGGATAGCGATATTGGGGATAATTGCAATATCGGTCCTTACGCCTACCTGCGGCCCGAAACCACCCTGGGGCGAACCGTCAAGGTGGGCGATTTCGTGGAGATAAAGAAGTCAGTCATCGGGGATGGCAGCAAGGTTCCTCATTTAAGCTACGTGGGTGACGCCGTGGTCGGCAAAAAAGTTAACGTTGGAGCGGGTACTATCACCTGCAACTACGACGGCCGCCAAAAATGGACGACACGTATCGGCGACGGGGCTTTTATCGGCAGCAACACCAATCTGGTGGCGCCGGTGGAAGTGGGGGGACAGGCCGTAACAGGCGCGGGTTCTACGATTACCAAGGATGTAGCCCCCGGCGCGCTGGGTGTTGAGAGAGCGAAGCAAATAGTCATAAAAAACTGGGCCGATAGGAAGAAAATAAAAGATTAGCTAAAAATTTAGCTAAAGATTGGTAATATTTAAAATCCTTGATAAAAGATTTGGGGGTCTGGCTGGATGACATCGCGTTATAAAAATCTAAAGATTTTCACCGGCAACGCCAACACTGAACTGGCGGAGGAAATTTGCCAGTACCTTGGCGTTACTATCGGGGCGTCGGAAGTTACGCATTTCAGTGACGGGGAAGTGCAGGTCAGGATTGATGAGAGTGTCAGGGGGGCGGATGTTTTTGTGATCCAGCCCACCAGCACACCGGTTAATGAAAACCTGATGGAGCTTCTGATCATGATCGATGCCGTCAGGAGAGCCTCCGCCAGGCGCATTACGGCAGTGATGCCTTACTACGGGTATGCGCGGCAGGACAGGAAAACAAGGGCGCGCGATCCCATTACCTCGAAGCTGGTTGCCAATATACTCACCGCCAGCGGGGCCAGGCGGGTTCTCACGATGGACCTGCACGCCGGTCAAATCCAGGGCTTTTTTGACATACCGGTGGATCATTTGCCGGGAGTGCCGATCCTGGCTGAATATTTTATGCAGGCTAAATTGGATAATGTTGTAGTGGTGTCGCCCGATCTGGGCGGGGTTACCCGCGCCAGGGACTTAGCCGAGCGTATCGGCGCGCCCATCGCCATTATCGACAAACGCCGGCCGGAGCCCAATATGGTGGAAATTACCAATATAATCGGCGCCATCCACGGTAAGACTGTGATCATGGTCGACGACATCATCGACACGGCCGGCACGATAACCCTGGGCGCCGCCGCCTTGAAAAAATGGGGCGTCAATGATATATATGTCTGTTGCACCCACGGTGTTTTATCCGGCCCGGCGCTCGATCGGCTGGCGGAATCGCCGATCAAAGAAGTGGTGATTACCAACACCATACCGGTGCCGAAAGAAAAGTTGATTGACAAAATTAAGATTCTTTCTGTGGCGCCGCTGTTAGGCGAGGCAATCATCAGAATCCACGAGGATCTTTCAGTAAGCAAACTGTTTGACAAATAGCGTGAAACTATTGATAAATAGCGTAAGATAGTTTTTTAAATCTTGCGCTATAATATTATTATTTATCATTTATTGAATATTCGGACTTTAATGGTTTGTGCAGTTCTTCGAGGAGTTGCCATATAGCAGCATTATATCAAATTATATTTAAGTGCCGGGGAGGTTTAGGGTTTGCAAAAATTTTCGGTCGGCGATGTAATCAAAACCAGAAAAGCGCATCCGTGCGGCAGTGACCTGTGGGAGATAATGCGCACAGGAGTAGATTTCCGGATAAAATGTTTGAAGTGTGGGAGAGTATTGCTGCTGCCCCGCCCCAAATTTGAAAAATCGGTAAAGGAAGTTGTGCGTCCGGCGCCGGACGCCGCTAAGAGCGAGTAATAGCGAATATAGCGACGTGTGTCTAACACCGTTTATTCTTGTCAATTTAATAGCACTGTGCTATAATTTATACGTCAAAATATGGGTTTTGACGTTCCACCCTGCTCTACTTTGCTGTAGGGCCACAGTCCATGGGGAGGAGGTGAATGGTTTGCGCAAGTACGAGGTAGTCTTTGTTATCCGTCCTGATCTGGACGATGATAAAAACACGGCGGTCATTGATAAATTCAAAGACTTGGTTGAGAGCCAAGGCGGCGAGGTACTTAAAGTGGATAAGTGGGGTAAGCGCAGGCTGGCCTTTGAGGTGAAAGACTTCAGGGAAGGCTTTTACGTTATATTCCATATTAACGCTGAATCAAAAGTATCCTCTGAGCTTGACCGTGTGTTTAAGATTACGGATGAAGTGCTTAGGCATATCATTGTCCGCGAAGAAGAATAAAGTCAACTCCGCGTTAGCCGGGGTTAGAAAGACCGGGACGGTGAAAATATGCTGAATAGAATCGTCTTAATCGGCAGGCTGACCAAAGAGCCTGATCTGCGTTATACCACGAGCGGAATTGCCGTGGCGAAGTTTACCCTGGCGGTTGACCGGCGCGTTTCGAAAGATCGGGAAAAAGAAACAGACTTTATTGATATTGTTGTTTGGCAGAAATTGGCCGAAACTTGTGCCAACTATCTCGGCAAGGGCAGGCTGGTAGCGGTCGAAGGCAGACTGCATGTGCGCTCTTATGAAGACAACCAGGGCGTTCGCAGGAAAGCTGCCGAAGTAGTCGCCGACAATGTGCGTTTTCTCGACCGTGCTAAAGAAGCCGGGGCGGCTGCCGGTGAGAATCAGGGTTACGGCAGCGAGATTGGGTTTAACGAAGATGATATTCCGTTTTAAAAAACAGGCGGCTGTTATTCAGGCGCCGGCATAAGGAGGTATTTTATTGAAACGTGAAAGAGGCCGCAGGGGCAAAAAGCGGATCTGCAGCTTTTGTGTGGAAAAAATGGCGGCCATTGATTATAAGGATGTGCCGCGTCTTAAAAAGTACGTTACCGAGCGGGGGAAAATCCTGCCTAGGCGGATATCCGGCAACTGCGCCAAGCATCAGCGGCTGCTGACGACGGCGATAAAAAGGGCCCGTTATATCGCCCTTCTGCCTTATACAGCGGAATGACAACATGGGGAGCCGATAAGCTCCCCTTACTTATTGCTAACCACGCAACAAATAGGGGAACAAATAACAGCTGATTCGTTGCGGAGCGAGGGAGGAAAAAAAACTAGCTGCATAGAATATAAGAAGCTATTGTTGCTATGCAGATTTTATCTGTTTCATGCCGGGAGGACATAAAATGATTACAGGCGGCCAGGAGGGCGGTATCGCCAAGAATATCAAGATTATCGAGTGGTTAAAAGCCGACCTGCTCACCTCCCTTGCAGCACTTTTTAAATCGATGCTCAGGGGCAGTGAGGAGCTGATCCTCGACGCGCTGGCCAGCTTGGTGATCACCTGTTATATCCTGGGCAGGCGGCTGGGGATCAGCTTTCCCCGCCTCGATTTGAAGATCGAAGCCAAACTGCGCCAGGGTATTGATGAGAACCACGAAGTGGAAAGATGGTACGGAGATATTTCCAACTTGTTAAATTACCTGGTTGACAAAAAGAGGTGATCCCTTGGCAGCCGGCGAAAAAACCGGGGGCCTGTTGGAATGGGTTGCTTATACCGCTCTTATCGCTGTTACCGGTCTGGCAGGTGTTTTTTTACCTTTATTTTATTTTCCGGCGGTAGTCTTTATGCCGCTTCCGGCAATACTTTTGGTGTTACGCCTTGATGCCAGGTACGGTGTTCTGGGGCTGGCCACGGCCGGCTTTGTAATGCTCTTTGCCGGACAGGAGCCGGCGGCGGCGCTGGTCATGATCATTCGTTACGGACTTCTGGGAATAGTGTACGGGATGCTTTTCAAGAATTATGTTTCTTCAGGCAAGAGTCTTGCTGCCGCCCTTTCGGCGGCGGTAGCGCTGACGGTGGCGTCGGTGGCGCTGATGTATGCCCTGACCGGTGAAAACCCTCTGGCGCTGGGACAGGAAGAACGCCGTTTGCTGGAGCAGCAGTGGATGGCCATGAACCAGCAAATGCAGGCATTCGAAAATATGCATCCGGAAAGACAGGCGGATTTTAATGAATATCTGATCAGTATTTATGAATTGTATATTCCCGGTCAGATTGTTGTCTCATCGGCAATTTCCGCCGCGCTGACATACATTCTGGCGAGGATAGTTCTGGAGCGTCTGCAGTTCAAGATTCCTCCGGCTCCTTTATTTTCCACCATGTATTTGCCGTGGTATAGTATTTGGGGGTTGATCGCCGGCCTGGGGTTTATCTTGCTGGGTGACCAGTTTAGTCCGTTGCTGGCGAAGGCGGGAAAAAACATTTTATTTGTTCTGTTAAGCCTGTACCTGTTTATGGGATTATCAGTGGCAGTTTTCTATTACCGGAAGATTAAACTGGCGCTGCCGCTGAAAATAATTTTTTTGTTTCTGTCTTTTTCTTACCTTCCCTTTAGCATTACGGTATTGTTGTTGTTGGGGGCAACTGACCCCTTGATTAATTTCCGGCGGTTGCCGGACCTGAAGTGAACTCGTTCAGCATTCGTTGGGGACATTCCTCGACCCTAAAGTCAGCTCTATAAAGAGAGGTGTGACCCCTTTCAAAATTAGGGGACATTCCTCGACCCTAAAGCCAAGCTTTAAATAGAGGTGTGACCCCTTTCAAAATTAGGGGACATTCCTCGGCCCCAAAGCCAAGCTTTAAAGAGAGGTGTGTCCCCTTTCCTTATTGAGACCAACTTACGGGGAGGCGCGAGATGAAAGTTATTTTGCTAAAAGATGTGGCTGGTCAGGGTAAGCGCGGAGATGTGCTCAATGTTGCCGAAGGGTACGCCAGAAATTACCTGTTTCCCCGCGGATTGGCCGGCGAGGCTTCTCAAGGGAGGCTGAAGGAGATGGCCCACCGCAGGCAGGCCACCGAAGTTAAAGAGCGGAAGATCGAGCAGGCGGCCAGGGAACTGGCGGAGAGTTTGAACAACCTTACCGTTGTTGTTAAAACTAAAACCGGCGAAGCGGGCAAACTCTTCGGGTCGGTCAATAATAAGGATGTTGCCGATGCTCTGGCCGACCAGCACAAAATCAAACTGGATAAAAAGAAACTTGTAATCAAAGAGCCGATTAAACAACTGGGGAGTTACCCGGTGACAGCCAAGCTGCATCCTGTTGTCCAGGCTGAAATTATGGTGGAAGTGGTTGGGGAGTAATACTTCATAGCCAGATCGGGAAGGAGCAGAAGATGAAAGCATTCCTCGAAAAGTGTATCGGGGTTTCCAAAAAAGACACCACCAGTAAACTGAAAGGCAGACATAAAAGGTACGCCCAGTTAAAACGCCAGGTAAATGTGCTGTATGACCTTTTGGCCAACCTGTACGGTTCGGACAAGCTGGTTTTGCGCGCAGGCAAACTGGAGGCGCTGCAGTTAATGCGCTCTGAAAAGTTAGAAGAGAGAGTGCTTGCCCTCCAGAAACTGGTATTTGATGATCCGACTTACGAAAACCCGCCTGCGCTGGCGGACATCCCGCCAATTCTGGAGCAGATTGAGGAAGAAATCGCTGACAGCATTGCCCGCCGGACAGTGGAGGATCAACTGGAAAGAAAGGTTAGTGAAAGACTCCAGCAGAAACATGAAGATTACATTAAAGAAATAAAAATACAAGTGCTTAAGGATAATGCCGGGCCTGAAAATGCCCAGACGTTAAAAAAGCTGGCTGTGCTGGAAAAGCTGGAGCAGAAAAATTTGTCCAGTTCGGCGATGGATTTTTTACGACCGGCTTCTTTTGGGGAAATTGTCGGTCAGGACCGGGCAATTAAGGCGTTGTTGGCCAAGCTGTCCTCTCCTTATCCGCAGCATGTTATTTTATACGGGCCGCCCGGCGTGGGCAAGACGACGGCCGCCCGCCTGGCGCTGGAAGCGGCGAAACGGGCGAAAAAAACGCCTTTTGCCAAGGACGCGCCTTTTGTGGAAGTCAACGGGACGACCCTGCGCTGGGACCCGCGTGAAGTAACCAACCCGCTCCTCGGCTCGGTGCACGATCCAATTTACCAGGGGGCCAGGCGGGACCTGGCTGATACCGGCATACCCGAGCCAAAACTGGGTCTGGTTACCGATGCCCACGGCGGTGTGCTCTTTATTGATGAAATTGGTGAAATGGATCCCATTCTGCAAAATAAGCTGCTGAAAGTACTTGAAGACAAAAGGGTCTTTTTTGAATCATCGTATTATGACGCGCATGAAAACAGCATACCTCAATATATAAGAAAGATTTTTGAAGAAGGGGCGCCCGCCGATTTTATCTTCATCGGCGCCACCACGCGCGACCCGCTTGATCTTAACCCGGCTATTCGTTCCCGCTGCGCGGAAATTTATTTTGAGCCGCTTACGCCCAAAGACATTCAGGAGATCCTAAAACAAGCGGCTGTCAAGCTGAATGTGGAGATGGACGGGCAGGTCCCGGAAATAATCGGCGAGTATACGATTGAGGGCCGCAAGGCTATTAACATCCTGGCCGACGCTTTTGGATTAGCCTGCTACCGCAGCGAGCAGGATGGCGCTCTCCCGGTGATAACCATTGAGGATGTCCTGGAGGTGGTACAGGTTAGCCGGCTCAGCCCGCATGTGACCCGCAAGGCCTCCTCTCAGCGGGAGGTGGGAAAGCTTTTCGGCCTGGGCGTGCTGGGTTTTCTGGGTTCAGTGCTGGAGATCGAAGCGGTGGCTTTCCCCGCCCGCAATCAAGGACAGGGAGCTATCCGGTTCAATGATACCGCCGGCAGTATGGCCAAGGATTCGGTTTTTAACGCTGCTTCAGTGATCCGCAAGTTGACGGGTGAGGATCTGGCAAATTATGACGTGCATGTTAATGTGGTGGGAGGCGGCCGGATTGACGGTCCATCCGCGGGCGCGGCCATTTTCCTGGCTGTCTTGAGCGCGATCCAGTGCCGTTCCATACCTCAGGACGTAGCTGTAACCGGTGAAGTGTCCATCCAGGGTAAAGTACGCGCGGTGGGCGGCGTTTTTGAAAAAATATACGGCGCCAGGCAGGCGGGTATCAAAACCGTTCTGGTTCCTTACGAAAATAAAAAAGATATCCCAGCGGATTTAAAGGGAATCCGGGTGATCCCGGTTAATTCTGTGGAAGAGATGATGAGTTATGTTTTCCAATCCGCGGATATTGATGTTTTAGTCAGTTAGTAGGTGAGCCCATTGTTGGAAAAAGTACCCCCTCAGAACATTGACGCCGAGCAGTCCGTGCTTGGCGCTATTCTTCTTGACCGGGAAGCTGTTTATAAAGCCATGAAACTGGTCCGGCCCGAAGACTTTTACCGGGAAGACCACAGGTTGATTTACGAGGCCATGCTTGCGTTAAATGAGAACAGCAGCCCGGTTGACTTGATTACCGTGTCGGAACAACTCCGGCAGCAGGGGAGCCTGGAGAAATCCGGCGGCGTGGCTTATATCGCCTCGCTGGCGGAGATGGCCCCTATTGCCGCTAATGTGGAGTATTACGCGCGCATTGTCCAGGAAAAGTCCCTGCTGCGCACTTTGATTCAGCTTTCCACCCGGATCGCCGGCATGGGCTACGAGGAGAGCGAGGAGCCGGAAAAGCTGATCGCCGAGGCTGAGCGGATGATCATGGAACTGGGCAGCAGCCGCGTGACAGGCGCCTTTTTTTCAATCAAGGACATTCTGCTGGATGCTTTGACCCATATGGAATTTCTTTATAACAACCGGGGCAGCGTTACCGGTGTGCCTACCTCTTTCGGCGACCTGGATAAAATATGCCACGGGCTGCAGCCCAGTGACCTGATTATTCTGGCCGGCCGGCCCAGCATGGGCAAAACCAGCCTGGGCTTGTGCATAGGTTACAGCGCCGCCTTAAAGCATAATGTTCCGGCGGCTATCTTCAGCCTGGAAATGTCCAAGGAGCAGCTGGTTCAGCGCATCCTCTGCGCGGAGGCCAAGATCGACCAGCAACGCCTGCGCAGCGGTTCGCTTGAGGAGGGAGACTGGCAGGCCCTGCACGAGGTTGCCGGCAGGCTGGCCAAGGCGCCCATATATATAGATGACACGCCCGCCATCACTACCAGGCAGATCCGTGCCAAGGCGCGGCAGCTCCAGGTGGAAAAAGGGTTGGGCCTGATTATTATCGATTATCTTCAGCTGATGCAGGGCACCCGCCGTTCGGAAAACCGCCAGCAGGAAATCGCGGATATCTCCCGCGCCCTGAAAGGCTTGGCCAAAGAGTTGAACGTGCCGGTCATGGCCCTGGCGCAGCTCAGCCGCGCGGTGGAGCAGCGGCAGGACAAGCGCCCGATTATGTCCGATTTGAGAGAGTCAGGCGCGCTGGAACAAGACGCCGACCTGGTAATGTTTATTTACCGGGATGAATATTATAATCCTGATTCGGAGAAAAAGGGGATTGCGGAAATTATTATCTCAAAACACCGCAACGGCCCGGTCGGAACAGTTGAACTGGGTTTTCTCAAAGAGTTGACCAAGTTTGTGCCCTTGTTGAAAAACGCCGGTGATTACCAGCCGTAATATCCGCTATTATTTTATTGACACCGGGGACATTGTTCATTAAAATATTTATGTTGACCGGAAAGGATACCAAGCCAATTTCAGCCCTGGCAAAATGCGGAAGACTCAAATAGCAACTGGTAAATGTTTGTTGTTTGGGTTATTTTTATGTCGGCTGGAAAACGATAAATGCATGATTAACGGTATGGAAACATATGGGGGAAGTTTTTTGGTTAAACAGTATGATATAATCATTGTCGGAGCGGGGCCGGCCGGTATATTCGCCGCCCTTGAACTTGTTCAGGCGAAAACCGGCCTGAAAATATTAATTATTGAAAAGGGCCGGGAAATTGAGAAGCGCGTTTGTATCGCCCGCGAGCGAAACGCCGCCTGCTTCAAATGCCAGCCTTGCTCCACTGTCTGCGGCTGGGGGGGAGCCGGCGCCTTCAGCGACGGCAAGCTGACCCTGTCCACAGAGGTGGGCGGCAGCCTGGGAATGTATACCGGAGAAAAGAAGCTGGCGGATTTAATTGATTATATCGACCGGGAGTATCTCCGTTTTGGAGCGCCTGAGCAGGTATTCGGCATGGAGCATGAGGAAGAGATCCAGGATATGCAGCGGCGCGCGGTGCTTTCTGAATTGAAGCTGCTGCCGGTCCGGATCAGGCACATGGGCACCGGCCGCACCGGGGAAATACTAGAGAGAATGAAGGAATTTCTCGTTGACCGGGGCGTGGATGTGCTGACCTCCTGCCAAGTTGAGGAAGTATTGGTAAAAGATCAGGTCGTCCAGGGGGTTGTCACTCGGGACGGCGAGGTTTACCATGCCCGGTGCGTAATTCTGGCGCCGGGCCGGGAAGGCGCGGATTGGCTGAAGCGGGAGGCGCAGCAGCTTGGCTTGCAGATGTCGGTGAATCCGGTGGACATCGGTGTGCGGGTGGAACTGCCCGCCGCGGTAATGGAGCACCTCACCCGCATTTTTTATGAAGTCAAATTATTATATTATTCTAAAACGTTTAGCGATAGAGTGCGAACCTTTTGTATGAACCCGAATGGGGAAGTGGTTCTGGAAAATAACGGCGGGCTGGTGACGGTAAACGGCCATAGCCATGCTTTTAATAAAACCGAGAACACAAATTTTGCCGTGCTGGTCAGCAAGAACTTCACCCAGCCGTTTAAAGAGCCGATTGCTTACGGCAGATATATTTCCAGTTTGGCCAATCTGCTGGGAGGCGGTGTCATTATTCAGAGTTTGGGCGATCTGGTGGCCGGCCGCCGGTCTACCAGGGATAGGCTGGCCAAGTGCATGACAATGCCGACGCTGGCCGAAGCGACCCCCGGCGATTTGAGCCTGGTATTTCCTTATCGCCACTTGATGGGGATCGTGGAGATGCTAAAGGCGCTCAACCAGATTGCGCCGGGAGTTTACTCGCGCTATACGCTGCTGTACGGTGTCGAGGTTAAGTTTTATTCTTCCCGCCTGGCACTGTCCAACTGCCTTGAAACTGAGGTGAAGAATCTTTTTGCCGCCGGGGACGGGGCCGGTATAACCAGAGGATTGGCCCAGGCTTCAGCGGCTGGAGTTCTGGCGGCGAGGGAAATAATAAATCGGATTTAGGGGGTTGCCAATGTCTACTGTTGTTCTTATCGGCACTCAGTGGGGGGATGAAGGTAAAGGGAAGGTTACTGATTTCCTGGCTGAAAAAGCTGATGTGATTGTGCGTTATCAGGGGGGCAACAACGCCGGGCACACGGTGGTTGTTGACGACAAACTCTATAAGCTTCATTTAATCCCGTCAGGTATTCTTTACGGGGATAAAACCTGCATTATCGGCAGTGGTGTGGTGATTGACCCGGCGGTGTTGATTAAAGAGTTGGAAACATTGGAAAGCAGCGGGATTAGCGCGGCCAATTTAAAGATCAGCCAGCGCGCTCACGTCATTTTCCCCTACCACCAGCTCCAGGATCAGGCGGAGGAAGCAAGCAAGGGGAAGAATAAAATTGGAACGACCAGCCGCGGGATCGGCCCGGCTTATATGGATAAGTCCGCGCGTATAGGGATCAGGATGATTGACTTGATCGATCCCGATGAATTGGCGGTTTTGCTGGAAAGGAATGTGGAAGGCAAGAACCGCATGTTAACCAGGGTTTACGACAGTGAGGGCGTCGACTGCCAGGCTGTGCTAAAAACCTATAAAGGCTATGCGGACACTCTCAGAAAATATGTGGCGGATGTGCCGGTTATTGTAAACGATGCGCTTAAGCAGGGAAAAAACATACTTTTTGAAGGGGCGCAGGGAACGCTGTTGGATCTTGACTACGGCACGTATCCTTTTGTTACTTCTTCAAACCCCACCGCCGGCGCGGCCTGCATCGGCGCGGGCATCGGCCCGACCAAAATCGACCGCGTGCTTGGCGTGATGAAAGCCTATACCACCCGGGTGGGTGAAGGACCTTTTCCAACCGAGCTGAATGATGAAGTAGGCGCGTTTATGCGGGACAAAGGCGGCGAGTTTGGCACTACGACCGGCCGGTCGCGCCGCTGCGGCTGGTTCGACGGGGTGATCGCCCGTTACGCGGTCCGTATTAACGGCCTGGATTACCTTGCCATTACCAAACTTGATGTTTTAAGCGGTTTGGAAAGGGTAAAAATATGTACAGGTTATCAGTACAGAGGCGATGTTTTAACAGATTTTCCGGCCAGTCTCAAGGTATTGGGCGAATGTGTGCCGGTTTATGAGGAAATGCCGGGGTGGCGGGAAGATATTACCACCGCCGGAAAGCTGGAGGACCTGCCGGTCAATGCCAGGAAGTACCTGGAGCGCATCAGTGAGGTTGCCGGCGCGCCTATCGGCCTAATCGGTGTTGGGAGCAAACGCAGCCAGACCATATTGACCGCTGAACTGTATAACAGTTATAGATAAAGTGAAAATGTTATTTCACTGTTGACACTGTGCCGCTGTTATAGTAACATATCTAAATGTAAGGCTTTTGGGCCATTAGCTCAGACGGTAGAGCACCTGACTTTTAATCAGGGTGTCGGTGGTTCGAGTCCACCATGGCTCACCAATTCAGATGCCAGATGTCTGCTGTCGGATGTTGGAAAACAATAGTTTTCAGATGTCCGACTTCCGGCTTCCGATATTGGCCCCATGGTCAAGCGGCCTAAGACACCGCCCTTTCACGGCGGTAACCCGGGTTCGAATCCCGGTGGGGTCACCATAAGCGGGTGTAGCTCAATGGTAGAGCATCAGCTTCCCAAGCTGAGGGTTGAGGGTTCGATCCCCTTCACCCGCTCCAGAATTTTATAGGAAAATCAAGGCCTCCCGTTCTTGGGGAGGCCGTTTTTGTCACATGGTCGTTAAAAAACCCTCTACAATGCTTGCCGCTTCCTTCTGCATAGTCGGTAAAACATGCGAAGGAATCCATGATAAAAGAGAGAAACATTATTATCCCTGCCCCAAATAAAACAATCATTTACGGTTTTTTGTAACGTAATATTTATTGAATTCACATCATAG
Organism: Pelotomaculum terephthalicicum JT; assembly: GCF_022410535.1. GTDB lineage: Bacteria > Bacillota > Desulfotomaculia > Desulfotomaculales > Pelotomaculaceae > Pelotomaculum_D > Pelotomaculum_D terephthalicicum. The sequence goes on along the minus strand of NZ_JAKNBL010000026.1, from coordinate 16,661 downwards.
GTGATGTATAATTTTCTTAGATTAAAAATATAATATATTGTGAGGCTACCCAATGAGAGTATTTACCTACCACACAAGCGGAGGTAAAGATTTAATCCTAGAATACTTGGACAGCTTACCCAAAGACGAATCAGCGCTCGGATATGCTATAATCGAAAGGCTTTCAAAGCAGGGATTTGACGCTCTGGAGGGCATAACTACAAGGCAAATCAAAGGCAAGTTATGGGAGATTAAGTTCCGCGCGAAAAACCGGATTTTTTATGTTGTGGTTGAACAGGGAAGCGTTTATCTGCTTCACGCTTGCAAAAAACAGAAAGGAAAAGCAGAGTTATTCGAGATTGAAACTGCTGAAAAAAGGATGAAGGAAGTATTAAGGTAGAAATATAAAGGAGTGGTTGTGATGCCGTTCAAGGAAATAGACATTAGCAGAATAATAAAAGAAAAAAGTGAGAAGGACCCGGAATTTAAAGAAGCGTTCCGGGAAGCAAGTGCAGAGCTTGATTTAATTGCTCAAATAATTAAAACCAGGAAAGCAAAAGGATTGACGCAGAAAGACGTTGCTGATAAATCCGGCTTGACCCAACAGATGGTATCCCGGATAGAAAAAAGGGAATACCCTCCGAATTACAAAAACCTGGTTAAAATCGCCAATGCTTTAGACACTAAACTAGAACTTGTTTCCAAATAATTTCTTTCATTCAATAAGAAGAGGGGGTTCCCCCTCTTTCATTATTTAGTAACTGGATTTTATCATCACCATCATTAATATATATAAATTTAAGTATGTTAAGTATGCAAACAATTGTTCTGACGACAACGCGATTTAATTTTTGCTTTTATACTTAGTTTTACATTACGTTCACAGAACCCGTAAAACCGCGTTATTTAAGGTGTTTTCCGTTTGTGACTCTACATTTTCCTTGTTTCCTCAAATTCCCAGGCTGAGGGTTGAGGGTTCGATCCCCTTCACCTGCTCCAGTGAAATCAAGGGTTCTAGGGTTTTGAAGTTGACCACAACTAGAATTTTTAAAAGAAAAAGCTTAGGTGTTTAACCTAAGCTTTTATAATTCCTGCTAGTGTCAAGCTCCCAGCAGCGAAGGCCGGGCGGTTCTTTGGTTAACAGTGGCCAACGGTTCGGATATCGATTATGATCTGTCAATGACGTCATTAAGACCCCCATATCACCGTACACCAGAACGGCTATCGCGGTAAAGACGCAGCCGTCTGACTTAAGCTACACGGCGGGAGAAGCCCTCGATCTTACAGGGCTGGAAGTGTAACCCTCACATACAACGACGGCTCTACCGAGGATGTGGCTTTTGCTGGCTTCGCAAGCAAAAGCATAACGGCAAGCCCCGCCAATGGAACGACGCTGTCGGTGGCAACCCACAATGGGCAGGCAATAACACCGACCTGTAATTCCAAAACCGCAACGACGAACAATCTGACGGTCAGCGCCGCTCCGGCCATAAGTCCCACATCCTGCAATTATGACCTGAACGCCCCCGCCGATATAACCGCAACCATTACATGGAACAGCGCGGTGTCGGTCACCGATGCGGTTTACAGCATAAGACCTGACGTAACGGTATATACGCTGGACTCGGACGACTATACCGTCGCAGGCAATGGCCTGACCATAGAAAACAGCTTCTTCTCCGATCTTCCGCTTACGACAGGCGCCGCCCTCGATTTTGTTTTCACCTTCAACACGGGAGCAACAGCTACCCTGACGGTAAATGTAGTGGACGGCTTTGTGGCGGTAACAGACATTTCCAGAGTGCCGGCTGCGGCGACAGCGGGTACGCCGCTCACGCTTATCGGCACTGTCTCACCGGCTAACGCGACGAATCAAACCGTCACATGGAGCGTCTATAACGCGGGAGACACGGGGGCGTCAATTTCGGGGGACATACTGTCCACAACGGCGGCGGGCGTTGCTGTTGTGCGGGCAACGGTAACAAACGGCCTGACCGCAAGCTCGGATTATACGCAGGATTTCAATATAACGGTGAATGCGGCTCCGGTTACAACCTATACCGTCACCTTCAGCTCAAATGGCGGGACCTGCCACAAAAACAGTCAACGCAGGCGAGAGCATCGGAAGCGGCAATTTTCCCTCTGACCCGACGAGAAGCAGCTACTCCTTCGGCGGCTGGTTCACGGGTGAAAACGGCGCGGGTACGGAGTTTACCTCCGCGACACCAGTAAACGCCACGATGACCGTCTACGCTAAATGGACGTACGGAGGCGGTGGAGACGGGGACAATGACGGAGACGGGGACAATGGCGGAAGCTCTGTCAAGCCGTCCGAAAAGACCATCACCGTTACCGAAACGAGCAGCGGTTTGTTCAGCGGCAGTATGGGCAAGATCAGCGTCAGCGCCAATATGGACAATGCCTTTTCTAATTCGGTGGAGGTTAAGGTTACGGATACGGGCGAGGACAAGGCAAGCTTTCAGCTTGGTGCCGGCGACGAGTTCTACCCCTTTGACATCTCCCTGTACATCAAAGGCACAAACGAAAAAACGCAGCCCGCGCCCGGCTACGCTGTAACCATCTCCCTGCCGGTGCCGGAAAACCTGCTCGATAAGAAAGAGCTACTCGATGTCGTGCACAAATCGGATAGCGGCAAAGTGACGACACTTGCGTCCCGCCTGGAACAAAGGAATGGCGTTTGGTACCTTGTGTTCGAGGCGACGGAGTTCTCGCCCTACGCGCTGGTGGTCCGAAGGGCTGGAAGCTATGATGAATCGGCGGGTGTGCCGTATTACCTTAATGCCAATGGAAACAAAGTGTTCATCGGCTTGGCGGCAAACGGAAAATATATTGCTCCTGAAGGCGTAACCGTTTCGGTTATGTAGAACGGCAAGGGCTTCACAGATGTGTCCGGACATTGGGCGGCGGGGTATATCGGCTTTGTGACCGAGCGGGAGATCTTCGCCGGCACCGGAGGAAATACCTTCTCCCCCGATAGGGGCATGACCCGCGCCATGCTCGCAACGGTCATCGGGCGGCTTTATGAGCGCAGCTACGGCGAAATCAAGCCCTCGGATGAGCGGGTCTTCACCGACTGCGATTACGGCGCTTATTACGGCAAATACATAGCTTGGGCGGCGAAAAACGGTATCATAGGAGGCAGCGGGAACGGAAGGTTCGGTCCGGATGACCAAATCACCCGTGAACAGATGGCGGCACTTCTCTATCGTTTCGCAGACTTCCTCGGCGTCCTTCCATCCGGCATGGATACCGTGCTTGATTATCCCGATGTCGGCAGCATTTCGGGCTATGCCAAGCCCCCGGGGTGAGCCATGACCCGCCAACAGCTTATGCGCGACATAGCCGCGACTGCGGAGAATATAGCCCAACTCAAAAAGTAAATTCAGCTTTTAATTATTCTGCCAATATTCCATAAAGCTGGGAAAGGTTGGTTTTGTCTCTAAGGCCGTAGAATAGGCATGGAAAAGGATTAAATTTAAATACTTAGCAAACAATTTTTCTCCTGTCTTGAGGCGTTTTATAAAGTCATCAAAACGCCAGGTATTTTGGAAGTCTGGAGATTAACCCTAACCCCGGCGATTTCCCGCAAGCTTTCCCTGGCTGATTCCAGCGTCTTCATCTGTTCTGCCAGTTTCTCATAAGCTTCGGCAGCTTCTTTTTCACTGTGCTCCCTTTTTTCAATGACACGGGTTAAAACAAGTCGCGTTCCTTCTATAGCTGAATTGAATTTTTCCTCGAGGAGGTTTTTAAAAACCTTGACACTTTTAGAAATCCTATCATTATAATCGGTTCTGAGCCGGCCGCAGTTACGGTCCAAATCCTGTTCCACCTTTTTTCTCATCACCCGCATGATCATCGGACCAGTAATGAATTTTGGCAGAAAAAGCGCATATAAGTTAGCCGCATTGGGGATAAACATATTCGCTTGCTCGCCTAAGATATAATAAAGTTTGGTTTCCTCGGTCAGCGCTTCTGCTTCGGTAAAACCTTCGACTTTAAGATCAAAGATTTCCGCTGATTGCTTCAAAAGTTCGCCGATTACCTTATTTGTTTTATTGGTGAACCGAGCAATTACGCGGTCGAAGGCCTCCCTCACTTTTTCCTCAACCTTGGGTTGCCATTCGTCGAAGGCCGTCAGGACCTTTTTCTCAATGTAATCTTCCAGGTAATGCATCAGTTTACGTCCCGAGAGTTCTTTTTTAGCCTGGTATTCCTGTTCTATGTCTTTTGCAATGATCATGTTTTGACTTTCCTGGAACACGGTTATTTCATGCTCAAGCTCCTGGTAGACCTTACTTTTCTCACCTTGAAAGATATAACCGTTATCCTCTTGCTCCTGCCGCAAATTCATGACCATTTCGTCAAACAGGGTTATCTTAGCCTTCAATTCTTCCAAAGGAATACCAAGTGCCTTCATCTCTAGTTCCAACCCGAGCTGCAATTCACCGGCTGCGTTGTTGCCTTTATTGCAGGTAGCGTTTATAGCCGCACGCCCCTTTTCTTTTAGCAGGAAATTTTCCAGAATGTTGGTAAACGCCGGCAGGTTGCTTGCTTTCAACTTTTCATCGTCGCAGGAAATTTTTCCGTCCAAAGCTAACTTGGCGGAAACCGGGTAAATATTTATTTCTTCGAAGCCGACTTTTTCAGCTAGCACTTTCTTGGCAAATTCAAGTGCCTTTTTTTTATCCTGCTCATTTAAATAATCAATTTTATTTAGAATAAAGAACGTCTTTGCTGAATACTGCTCGATGTCTTTTAAAAAATCCAGCTCGGATTGGCTGATCGGCTGGTCGGACGATAAAAGAAAAATGGCAGCGTCCACCTTGGGCAGGTAGTTATAAGTCTCATCCGTATTGTTCCGGTAAACTGAGCCGACCCCCGGTGTGTCTATTAAAACGACGCCGTCATTTAAATAAGGCGACGGGTACTCAAGATGAACTAGCTTGACATTCTTTTCATTGCAGGGGTTGCCCTCTTCAGTAACGTATAAGGGCAAATCATCCAGCGTAGCTTCTGCGGCACCCCCGTCCGAGAAAGTTACTTTTACACTAATCTTCTCACCATATTGGATCAAGGTAACAATGGAAGTTAGTGGTACGACGGCAGTTGGCAAAAGGTCCTCCCCTAGAAGGGCATTAAGGAAAGTTGTTTTTCCCCTTTTGAATTCACCGAGGACAACCAAATTAAAGCGGCCATGTAAAAGCTTTTGCTTTATTTCTTCTAGGTATTCTACGAGGTGGACGATTTCTCTTTGTTTGGCTATGTTTTCGAGTAATCCCAGGTTTTCTAGGACCTTAGTTCTTAATTTCCCATAACTTTGCTCCATTAATTTCTGACCTCCCACTCGGCAAAATAAAAAACTCCTACCAATATAAAAAATATTGGTAGGAGTTATTAGCCTCAAAAGACGTTGGGTGAACTCCATCACCTGGGTTATATAACTTATAACATTTTATCTGAAAAAAATTATTAGGTCAATATGGTTTGGGTAGTGTTTCAAATTACGTGGCCAAACACAAAGGTGTATTGATTATAAAAGAATAAAAATTGTTTATCAATAAAATTTTATTGCTAATAGTAATCTTTATGTGATAATTTATTAGGTGACAAATCAGATTATACAGGTTATATATTTTTGACAGCAGGCGATGGAGTTCGCCTAATGCCTATAAGGCTGATGACTCCTACTTATTAATGTAGGAGTTTTTTTATTATAGATTAAATTAAAAATCAACTTTGGATATTCCAAATTAAAAATGTTCAAAGGAGGAAAGAATTTAATGATTTATTCTCATGAAGTGGAAAACATGTGTACCGTGGCAAAAGGCCCAAAACATGGACCGGCGGCGATTCCTGAGGAAGGAAATTGGGTCAAGGTTTATGATGTGAAAGATGTTTCCGGTCTTACTCATGGGGTTGGTGGGTGCGCGCCACAGCAGGGTGCTTGTAAAATCACCCTGAATGTAAAGGCAGGTCTTATTGAAGAAGCCTTAATTGAGACTATCGGGTGTTCAGGCATGACTCATTCAGCTGCTATGGCTTCAGAAATACTACCGGGAAAAACTATTTTGGAAGCACTGAATACAGATCTGGTATGCGATGCAATCAACGTAGCTATGAGAGAACTATTTTTGCAGATAGTCTATGGCAGGACACAAACGGCATTTTCAGAAGGCGGGCTGCCCATAGGCGCCGGTCTCGAGGATCTGGGAAAAGGGTTGAGAGCCCAGGTGGCCACCATGTATGGAACCAAAATAAAGGGAACACGTTATCTGGAAATGGCAGAGGGCTATGTAACCAGGATGGGGTTGGATGAAAACAATGAGGTTATTGGATATAAGTTCGTGCACCTTGGGAAGATGATGGAAATGGTTGCAAAAGGCGTTGATGCTAATGAAGCTGTGCAAAAAGCCACCGGTCAGTACGGCAGATATGATGAGGCGGTAAAATATATCGATCCCAGGCATGAATAATTTTGAGATAGGAGGAATAAGAGATGCAACTATTTGAGAGTTATGAGAGAAGAATAAATCAGATTACCCCGGTATTAGAAAAATACGGAATGAGCAGCCTTGACGAAGCTTGGCAGATTTGCGCGAATAAAGGTATTGACGTGCAGACCATTGTAAAAGCTATTCAAACAATCTGTTTTGAAAATGCCGTATGGGCTTATACTCTCGGCGCCGCAATTGCGATAAAAAAGGGACTAAAAACAGCCAGCGAAGCTGCCGAAGCATTAGGAGAAGGACTGCAGGCTTTTTGTATCCCCGGCTCGGTTGCAGACCAGCGGCAGGTTGGCACCGGACACGGCAACCTGGCTGCCATGCTGCTAAGGGAAGATACGAAATGTTTTGCGTTTCTTGCCGGCCATGAATCCTTCGCTGCTGCAGAAGGAGCGATAGGCATCGCGAAATCCGCCAACCGAGTTAGAAAACAACCGTTAAGGGTTATACTAAACGGTCTCGGTAAAGACGCTGCCTATATAATTTCTAGAATTAACGGCTTCACATATGTTAAAACAGAGTTTGACTATTTTACCAGTGAGTTGAAAATTATTGAAGAAAAACCGTTTTCCAAAGGTGAAAAAGCTTTGGTTAAATGCTATGGTTGTGATGATGTGCGTGAAGGCGTAGCCATCATGCATCATGAATCAGTTGACGTGTCAATTACGGGCAACTCAACGAACCCCACACGTTTTCAACATCCGGTCGCCGGAACTTATAAAAAAGAGTGCATCGAACAAGGAAAGAAATATTTTTCAGTAGCCTCAGGAGGGGGCACCGGTAGAACCCTTCACCCTGATAACATGGGAGCGGGTCCTGCTTCATATGGAATGACAGATACCATGGGAAGAATGCATTCCGATGCACAATTTGCGGGCTCATCCTCAGTACCGGCGCATGTAGAGATGATGGGGCTGATTGGTATGGGTAATAATCCGATGGTTGGAGCATCAGTCTCGGTTGCCGTAGCAATTGAAGAAGCAATGAAATAAGTTTTCCAGGTATTTGATTAGTAAACTTCCATGGTATACCCGGATACGTGTATAGCCGGCAAACTAGGATTTTTAACTGACGAAGACTTTACCATAAATTTATTAATGAATGGATATGATCAATAACGTTTATTTTAGTCCGGTAAATGAGTTGCTGCACTCCAGGCAGTCCCAAGATGGCTATTAGACGGTTGATATCCGTATTATTCAGTTTTATAAATGCATTACGTATATTGTTAACTTTTTTAATTAAATTTATCAAAAAAGAAATTTCCTTTTCGTAATCCAAATGATAAATGGTAGAGCGCGCGGCTATCACTCCGCTGGCAATTGAGGGAAAAGCACCCATGCCGAGTAAAGGATCTATAAAGCCCCCGGATACACCGGCAAAATATAAATTTTTTACCTTGTGAGGGTAGACTAAGCCTGCTGTTAGAGTGGTCTGAAACTCTTCAACAACCGTAAAATTGAACTTTTCTATGGTAAAAAACTTTTTCCAGTAGGCCGGAAGTTGTTCGGTATCTATATTAGCCACACATAAAACCAAGCTGGCACGCTTTGAATTGTATGGAGCCAGGTAGGCATAGCCCTTGTTAGTATAATCATTGTTCAGCCATATAGAAAGGGTATTTTCGTCAAAACTGCCCAATACAATGGCACCCATAATGGAAGTGGACACCGTGTCTTGCCATAATCCCAAGGAAGCGGGGATATCTTTACGTGCTGTTGCCACGACCACATAATCATACACCTTGGTAAGTTTTTGCCAGTCCGGGGCATGGTCAAATAAAATATGCGTATTTTTCAATGAATCGGAAATCTGATTATCAATAGAGTTTTCTAATTGTCCCCGGATAACAAGATAGCCCAAATCACCTTGAACTATGGAACGGCTGTTGGCGGAAATATGGATGATTTTTTTTACTCTATTAAGAGGCATAAGAGAAATATCATAGGTCTGCCGGGCAAATGCTAAAAGATCCTGGGTAGTAATAGACCGAAACAAAATTTCCAGTATCGCTCCTGTATGGGGAAAGGGGTGTCCGACAGAACGGGATATTTCATAAATTACCGGTTGACACCCCAGTCTCTCCAATTCATGAGCACAGGACAGACCGGCAGCACCAGCACCAATGATTGCTACCCGCGGTTTTGCCATTATGTAAGTGTCTCCAAATTTTTGATATCAGTCACTTTCAATTATTATTACCCAAAATCTATTGCTGTACATTTCAAAAACTTAATTTACTAACCGGCCCGTGGCTTTTTCCAGCCGGGAAAACAAAAACCTGGCCATTTATTCGGCCAGGTTTTGCTAAGGAGGTCAATGTGACAGTTATTGCCACTGTCATTATAGCTTATGTGAATAGATTAATTTGGGTGAATATCCACTGGTTAACATTTTTGTCGTATCCCGCATATTATAAGAAAAAAGGGGTGATATAAATGGGATACGGTACTGCTGCTGAAGGTTGCGGCACAGGTTGCGGAACTGGTTTTGGCAACTTCGGGTTTATTATTTTCCTGATCTTCATTCTGCTCATCTTCGGAGTGGGCGTATGTGGCTGCGGCATTTAGGCTGAAAATTATATAAATAACAACCACCGGTTCCCGTTAAATCGGTGGTTATTTTTTAAAGCCGATTTTTATTGCAAAGGAAACCCCTGGAGTACCCAGGGGTTGTTTTTATAGCGGACTCCTCGTGGGATAATTTATTAGGTATCGGCGGTCAGATTAATTTTACTGAGCTTAATAGTAAATACTATTGTAGTGAACGATATAAAAACATGAAACTTGGTGGATGTAATTGAATCAGGATTCGCAAGGTAAAAAACCTTGGGTTGCCGCTTTATGGTCGTTCATTTTCCCGGGATTTGGACAGTTTTATAACGGCGATTATTTAGTCGGGATAGTCCTGATAATTCTAGAAATAATAGTAAACATCAACAGCAATTTAAACTTGTCTATTTACTACACATTTAATGGTGATTTTGCTGAGTCTTTTAAAGTGGTGGATTGGAAATGGATTCTATTTTACCCGTCGATACTTAATTTGGGCATGTGGCAGGCATACTATCGGGCAGGTGGGAAGGGGAATGGATTTTTTATCGGTTTTCAGTTTGGCGGGAGTTTCGGCTTATACTGGTCCCTTTTGGGCAGTCCCATGTTTGGCGGGATGCTTGGCGGTTTTATAGGAGCACTTATGGGTCGGATAATTGAAAAAAGGTTTAAGGAATAAGGCAACAGAGGGTTGATGTGAATATTATTTTTCACCGGTAATAATTATTGGGTATTTCAGCCAAAAAGCCCTATCCAGGATAACCAGCGCTTCCGCCCTGGTGGTGCGGTCCAGTGCTCTGAAAGTATGGTCGCTGTAGCCTTCCATCAGGTTTTTCTCAGATACAGCGGCAACAATTGGTTTTGCCCAGCCTGAAATATTGCCTGCGTCTTCAAATTTAGAAAGTGCTTTACTGCCGTCAACGGTTTCCATATCCAGTAAACGGAAAACAATAGCCGCCGCCTCTTGCCTGTTAATCGCCTTGTCCAATCTTATTGTATTGTCTTCATAGCCTGCAATGTATCCGGCCGCCTTCGCTCTGGCGATTTCCCCGTAAAACCAGGCGGTGGGCGAAACATCACTGAAAGCAACTTGAGCTTTTTCGTTGAATCCGAATGATTGATTAACCATTGTAATAAATTCGGCCCTGGTGATACTCTTATCGGGTTGAAATGTTCCGTCCGGGTACCCCGCAACGAAACCTCTATCGAGCCAATCGCTAATCTGCTGTTCCGCCCAGTGTCCCTGAATATCTAAAAGATTGGCATGAGCGGACCCGGTTAAGGAAAGAAACATGCATAAAACTGTACCCAGGACAATTATAAATCTGCTTTTAACAATCATCTTTACCCTCCGTTTTTTATCCTTAATTATTTATTACGAAGGTTACGTGGAAAATAAAGGGGTCGTGCTTATTTTATAGTTGACGATATAGAAGGCGTTTCACTAATAGATGGCTGCATGGAGGGTTGTCCTCCATTTTTTTATATATTCATAAAATGTTCAAAGTATCAACATAAAACCGACATATTAAATTGATAATATAAAATTGTCAAGAGCTATCAAAAATCAGGAGGAATTATGAATATTCTATTGCTTGATGATGATGGGGATTGTATAGACAACCTGGCCGCCGTGTTGGAGCCGGCCGGGCACTGGTGCGACAAGTTCACCGTTCCCGGGGCAGCCTTGGAGGCGTACGCGCGTAATCAATATGATGCTGTCATTATCGGTATGAAAATGCCTGTTTTGAACGGGATTGAAATATTAAAGCAGATCCGCTATCTCAATCCGGAGGCGAAAATAATTATTAACACCGGCTGCGGTGATATGGATGCTGTTATTGCTGCGGTGAATAGCGGGGTAGATGCGTTTTTCTGCAAACCGGTTGATGTATTCAAGCTGATTGAAACTCTTGAGAAAATTGAGCTTGAAATCACTGAACAAATGCTGATATTAAGCACGCCCGGCTGGCTGGAGAATATATTGGGCTGAAATTTCTCTCCATAATCTCTACCAGTCATTATACAACCAATATTTAAGCACCAAATTAATATCATCAGGATTAGATTTTTTGATAATATTTAATCTCGACACCGCGTTTAAATGTACTATCAAATCTTTGACAAGTTGCGGATTTTCTTCCTCCATATTCCTAATAAGGGATTGAATTAGTCTATATTCTTTATTCCTATCTTTTTTATTGTTGCTATTATCATCCATAATTTTGGGTTTTTTGAAAAAAATTGACCATAGTATGTATAACCCAGTAAATGCTATTAATAATGCTAAAAAATATGTTATTTTCATTCACCGCACACCTAATTCAAGATTTTGATTATAGATTCTGATAATAATTAAAATCTCCTTCCTAGTTTTAAAATAAGTTGGCAGTTTTACTTAATATTTTAGTAAACATTCATAAAATAAACTGTATGTTGCCGGCGCGAAGAATCTCTGCATTCCGGCCGCGTAAAATCCGCAGATCCAGGAGTCTGCGGATTAACACATTTATCGTCCTTTTCATATAGTGTAGAAATAAACAAAAACTTTTCAATATTAAGGAGGTACCCTCTATGTCCGAGGTCAAAGCGGAGCAAGCTGTAGGTCTAGGTTTTGGCAACCAGGCGTTTATTATCTTTTTAATTCTGATCCTGCTGGTCTTCGGTGTGGGCTTCTGTGGCGGCTGCATCTAAAATGTAAAAATACAAACTGATGACCAGACTGCGTTTTATAACCACCGGTCTTACTCCCCGGTGGTTATAGCTTTCATATGCGGAAATATTAGCGTTTTTCTTGATTTTTTTCAGGTTATGAGATAAAGTCAAAAAATGGGCCAAGTAAATATGTTCCAGCACGCAAAAAAAAGATCTCAGTTATCCGGAGGGAATCTCTATTGAATTTTTTAATTGGTTTGGCGACGGGGGTTTTTGGCGGTCTTATCGGCATTGGCGGCGGTGTGATCATGATCCCTTTAATGGTCGGTATTCTAAAGATGGAACAGCACAAGGCCCAGGGGACAAGTCTTGTTGCCCTAGTCTTCACCGGAGTGTCAGGAGCTCTCACTTATATGTCAAGAGGCTCCGTTGACCTGCCGGCCGCCATAATTTTGGCTTCTACCGCCATTTTCACTGCCAGGGCGGGAGCGAACTTTGCCAATGCTCTTCCGGAATGGAAACTGAAGAGGTCTTTCGGCGGATTATTGTTCGTGGCAACTATACTTTTGCTGCTAAAATCTTATCCGTCTCATATGACGGTAGCCCCAGCAGAATGGACAAAAGTGGTCATTCTTTTGTTAACCGGGGGCGTTACCGGCTTCCTCTCCGGAATGCTGGGGGTCGGCGGGGGCTCGACAATGGTGCCTGCGATGGTGCTGTTCACCGGCTTTACCCAGTATACCGCGCAAGGCAGTTCTCTCCTGGCCATGATTCCTATCGGTTTGGCCGGCGCACACACCCACTGGCGTTTTGGGAATATCAGCAGAGAGACCTTGCCGGGTTTAATCCCGGGCATCCTGCTCGGCTCGTTTTTTGGCGGCTCTCTTGCCCATAGCCTGCCGGAACTTGCTTTGCGCATGATTTTCGCAGTTGTGCTGGTCTGGACGGGAATAAAATTTATCAGAACGCCGAAATCTGTTTCTGAAACCGACGAAGGCAATACCAGGGTATAAGAGAAGTTATCAGTCGCGTTTTGTCGGGTCTGGGGGGAGTTTTTTGGAAACTGGTTTCATCATGTTGAGTTTTAAAGAAAATGAGGGATTGCTTTTTCCGGATAAATTGCTGTGCTTGTATCCGTAAGCGAAGTAAACTAATAATCCGGCGACGATCCATATAACGAAACGGACCATGGTGAGGGTGGGGAGATTGAGCGCCAGATAGGCGGACATGGCCATACTGAGCACGGGCAGCAGCGGCACCCATGGAACCCGGAAAGGCCTGGGGAGGTCGGGCCGTTTGGCCCGCAGAACCAGAAGCCCCGCCGAAACGGCGATGAAGGCGCTCAGAGTGCCTATATTGGCCAGCTCCGCCACCAGGGAAATCGGCAGGAAGGCGCCGATGGCGGCTACAACCAGGCCGATAAGCAGACTGTCCCACAGGGGAGTGCGCAGGCGGGGATGAATCCAGTCGAAAATTGGCGGAAGCAGCCCGTCCCTCGCCATAGCGAAAAAAATACGGCTTTGTCCGTATAGAACGACAAGCAATACGCTGGTTAGTCCCGCTAACGCCCCAACGGAGATAGCGGCGGCGGCCCACGGCAGTCCCACCCGCAGTAAAGCGGCCGACACGGGGGAAGCGGTGTTCAAAGTGGAGTAGTGAACCATGCCGGTAAGGACCAGAGAGACAAGGATATAAAGGACGGTGGCTGTGATTAGGGACGCCACAATGCCGATAGTCAAGTCCCGCCGCGGATTTTTGACTTCTTCCGCCGCCGTGGATACCGCGTCAAAGCCGATATAGGCGAAGAACACAATAGCGGCTCCGTGCACGATGCCGGCGGCGCCGAACGGCAAAAAAGGCTGCCAGTTGGCCGGGTCGATGTGTCTGAAGCCCAGCCCGATAAACAGCAGGATCGCGGCGAGTTTGGCCGTTACCACGAATTTGTTCGCTGTCGCGCTGTGCTGAGCGCCTGTGATAATCAGTCCCGTGAGCAAGAGCACAATAAGCGCCGCCGGCAGGTTGAGCACTCCCCCATTGAAAGGGGAGCTGGTGATGGAAGCCGGCAGGGTCACTCCGGCGGCGGACAGCAAATCGACCAAATATGAACTCCACCCGATTGACACGGCGCCCGCGGAAACGATGTATTCCAGGATAAGATTCCATCCCACCAGCCAGGCCAGTATCTCGCCGAGCGACACATAGGTGAAAGTATAAGCGCTGCCGGCCACCGGAATCATTGAAGCCATCTCCGCGTATATCAGCGCGGCAAGCCCGCTCGCGATGCCCGCCAGCACAAAAGACAGGACAATGCCCGGCCCGGCGTAGTTGGCGGAAACAACCCCGGTCAGCACAAAAATACCCGTGCCGATGATCGCGCCTATGCCCAGGGTGGCCAGATCCAAAGCGCCCAGAGTGCGCGGCAGGCGGTGACGGCTGGTTTCCTTCTCGGCCATTAGCTGTTCAATAGACTTGGCTCGCCATTTAGACACCCCGGTCTTATCCCCTTTCATAAATTGAGGACATTCCTCTGACCCCGAAAATAAGCCTTAAATAGAGGTGTGTTCCCTTTCATAAATTGGGGACATTCCTTCGACCCCAAAGATAGACCCTAAATGGAGGTGTGTCCCCTTTCCTTATAAACCGGACAGTTCGTCAACATCCGTAACAGGTGACAGGCAGGCATGGTTTTGGCATACATAAGCGGTGGCCATGCCGTCGATGGGCTGTTGTTCCCTGATGAAAGGCGCCAGTTCTTCTATTCCTTGAACAGCATCTCCCGCCGGGTGAAAAATTATTACTGTGTCAGGTAGGAATTGACGCCGCACTGCCTGCAGCATTTTTATCACCCCGGGATCCTCCGCTCTTCCGGCGATCACTATCTCCCGGGAGGGACCGAGGGAGAAGTATACTCCGAGGAGATAATGAGCATAGCCCCGGGGGTGGTCTTTAACTATGTTCGCGAAAGCATTTATTTGCTTTTCGGCTGTCTCAGCCAGTTCATCGTCGCCTGTCAGCAAGGCCAGGCGCAGCAGGTTGACCAGCGCGACGGAATTGCCGGACGGCAAGGCCCCGTCGTATATTTCTTTGGGACGGGCGATAAGTTCCTCGGCGTCCGCGCCGTTGAAATAAAAACCGCCGTTTTGCCTGTCCTGAAATAAAGCGATCATTTGTTTCGTCAATTCAAGCGATTTGCGCAGGTAATCAGCTGCAAAGGTGGCCTCGTACAGCTCCAGCAGTCCCCAGGCAAGAAAGGCGTGATCGTCCAGAAAGGCGGGGATGGCCGGTTCGCCGTCGCGGTAGCGGGCCAGCAGCCTGCCGTCTTCCCGTCTAAGCTTTCTGAAGATAAAGTCCGCCGCCCAGGCGGCGGCTTGACTGTAAACAGGCTCGTTGAAAACGGCAGCCGCCTTGGCCAGGGCGGCGATCATCAATCCGTTCCAGGCAGTCAGTATCTTATCGTCTTTATAGGGATGCACCCGCTTTTCGCGCGCTTCAAAGATTTTGCGCCGCAGCCTGTCCGTTAAATCAGTGAATTCACCGGGACGTATGTTAAATGCTACGGCTATATTTTCCGGAGTCTGATCTATCAGGTTCGGGATGCTGCGCCCCTCGAAATTGCCGCTGGCGGTGATGTCATAGAGCCGGCAGAATATTTCACCATCTTTTTCGCCGAGAATTTCCTTGATTTCACCGGGAGACCAGATGTAAAATTTGCCTTCAATGCCTTCGGAATCAGCGTCCTCCGCCGAGTAAAACCCGCCTTCCGGCGAACGCATATCCCTCAGGACATAGGTAAATATTTCTTTGGCGACACGGGCGTAGAGGTCACGGCCGGTAGCCTGGTGCGCCTCGGTATAGGCCAGGGCCAGCAGGGCGTTATCGTAAAGCATCTTCTCAAAGTGCGGTACCAGCCATTTCCCGTCGGTGGAGTAGCGGGAGAAGCCGTACCCGATATGATCATAGATGCCTCCCCGGTACATAGATTCCAGCGTTTTCTCAACCATGGCCAAGGCTTCTATTTCCCCGTTTCTTTTCCAGTAGCGCAGGAGGAAAGATAACGTGTGCGGGGTGGGAAACTTGGGCGCGGCGCCGAACCCCCCGTATTGTTCATCGAACTGGTTTTTGTATTGAACAAAAGCTTTTTTTAGCATGTCTTTAAGATCGTTTTCACCCGGTTCGCCTTCGGCAGGCCTGTCCGGCTGGGGTTGAATGGCTCCGGCCACCTGAGCGCCGGCCCGGATAAACGTGTCTTTTTCATAATGCCATTTTTCCTTGACCCGGGTCAGGATGTCCATCAGGCCCGGCATACCCCGTTTGCTGTTTTTGGGGAAATATGTGCCGGCGAAAAACGGCTTTTTCTCAGGCGTCATGAGCACTGTTAAAGGCCAGCCCCCCTGCCCGGTCATGGCCTGGCAGACCGACATGTAGATGTGATCGATGTCCGGCCGCTCTTCCCGGTCCACCTTGATTGCAACAAACCCGTCGTTAAGGACCCGGGCCACTTCTTCATCTTCGAAACATTCCCGTTCCATTACATGGCACCAGTGACAAGTTCATAAATGCAAGTTAGTCAGCTATACCCAATAGAAAGGAAAACCGGCTTATCCTCGGCTTTTGCTTTCGCAAAGGCTTCATCACACCACGGCCACCAATCCACAGGATTGTATGCGTGTTGGAGCAGGTAAGGCGATTTTTCATTTGCCAATCTATTGGGTACTTTCTTCTCCGATAACATGCGCAACCACCTCCTTTTATTTGAACGTTATATTAACGCTGATATTGTCCCCCTCGCGTAAATAAATAATACTTTCGATAATCGTTTTATACAAAATAGCCTCTCGGCATTCGCCGAGGCAGATGGCACAAGGCTTTGCTTGAACCATCGTTATTGAATTCCTCCTACTTACCATAGAGGAATTTTTTTTAAATCCGCATCCAATTGGGAATTCGGATC
>NZ_JAKNBL010000025.1 GCF_022410535.1 Pelotomaculum terephthalicicum JT | reverse complement strand
AATAATAACCTCCCCAAAGAAACTGCAAATATTTTAGCAGATTGGCGAGGGTTGCGGATCATCTTTCAGGACAATGAAAATGCAAAAAAATCCTGCCTGGCAGGACTACTTTACGAGCAAGATTACATTATAGGCAGTCTAAAAACTGAAATTGGGTCAACCAGCGGCAAGAAAGCTGTTTCAAGTTTCAATTCCTTATAGGCAGTCTAAAAACTCTATTATGTGGCCGGGCATGGGTTTCCCTCCCGCGTTTCAATTCCTTATAGGCAGTCTAAAAACGTGAGCAACGGGTAAATGGTTATTTTGTATCCGTGTTGTTTCAATTCCTTATAGGCAGTCTAAAAACTATTAATGCCATTGGTGCTATATTCAACCTAAAGAAGTTTCAATTCCTTATAGGCAGTCTAAAAACGGCGCAGGCACAGGAAGAAGACAACCTGGAGGACCTTTGTTTCAATTCCTTATAGGCAGTCTAAAAACTAATAAATTGAAGTCGGTTGAATGGAACGAACAGGCCGGGTTTCAATTCCTTATAGGCAGTCTAAAAACTTTGCGATTATATCCACCCCCGTTATTACGCAACATGTTTCAATTCCTTATAGGCAGTCTAAAAACTGGTTGAGACAGTTCCATCTTTGCTTGTCATGGTTGGTTTCAATTCCTTATAGGCAGTCTAAAAACTCGGCCGCCGGCTGGATTTTGCAGATATTGTTTGGAGTTTCAATTCCTTATAGGCAGTCTAAAAACCCCGCGTGTCGATGCCGGCAGTATGGGCCGCAAGAGTTTCAATTCCTTATAGGCAGTCTAAAAACTCTCCAATCTTCAGAAAATCGCGCCAGCAATTTGGGGTTTCAATTCCTTATAGGCAGTCTAAAAACGGATATTGTCATCATAGATGAACGGGTTGATCCACGTTTCAATTCCTTATAGGCAGTCTAAAAACGCGGTAAAGCCGTAAAACTCGGCGGATACTGAAAGGTTTCAATTCCTTATAGGCAGTCTAAAAACGACCGGACGTTTAGCGGACGCCTGCTCTATCCTTACGTTTCAATTCCTTATAGGCAGTCTAAAAACATACAGACTGGGTACGGTTAGACAAGCTTGATGAAGAGTTTCAATTCCTTATAGGCAGTCTAAAAACTAATTAAGCCATACAAGGGCGAGCCGTGGGGATTTGAGTTTCAATTCCTTATAGGCAGTCTAAAAACCGTCTGAAAGGCCAATAAGATAGTCAGATGTAACAGGTTTCAATTCCTTATAGGCAGTCTAAAAACGTTTTTGATGTTACGCTCCCGTTTTCAAGTTGAGAGTTTCAATTCCTTATAGGCAGTCTAAAAACTTAACGCCAAGCATTGCTGCTAATTCTTTTTGTGTGTTTCAATTCCTTATAGGCAGTCTAAAAACGAAAGATGAGCCAAAAGTGCGGTGGAAGGATTCAATGTTTCAATTCCTTATAGGCAGTCTAAAAACTTTCAATTACCTGTTCAATCAGTTTCCTTCTCATGTTGTTTCAATTCCTTATAGGCAGTCTAAAAACGGAGTTTTGCACACATTAAGTCATGGTATTGATTTTATGTTTCAATTCCTTATAGGCAGTCTAAAAACGATTCGTCGTAAAGCTTTACCCACCAGTGTCCATGATCGGTTTCAATTCCTTATAGGCAGTCTAAAAACTTTAAAACGGGTGGAGTAATTAAGGCCAGGGAAAGCTTGTTTCAATTCCTTATAGGCAGTCTAAAAACGCACGGCAGGAGATTGCAATATTTTGCCGAAAGTTTAGGTTTCAATTCCTTATAGGCAGTCTAAAAACGGAGCAGTTGGAAACGGTCTGCAAGAAGCAATTATCACGTTTCAATTCCTTATAGGCAGTCTAAAAACTCAGTGAGGTTGCCGTATTTGTCGGCGGCGTACTTCTGTTTCAATTCCTTATAGGCAGTCTAAAAACGGATGCAGAAGGCCCCTGGTCCATTACTGTAGAACAAGTTTCAATTCCTTATAGGCAGTCTAAAAACGGCTGAGGTCAAACGGATTGCACTGGAAAATGGGATGTTTCAATTCCTTATAGGCAGTCTAAAAACTGTCTTCTTGCCAGCTTTTTTCTTGCTAATTTTCTCGTGTTTCAATTCCTTATAGGCAGTCTAAAAACGCTATCACCATAGATGTCTATACGTTCATGCAATTCTTGTTTCAATTCCTTATAGGCAGTCTAAAAACGAGGGATTGAAACATTTGTTTTGCCATTATTTTCCGGTTTCAATTCCTTATAGGCAGTCTAAAAACTGTTCCAAGTCTTGCCCTTTTGCGGGCCGAAGTCCTCAAGTTTCAATTCCTTATAGGCAGTCTAAAAACCTTATTAACTTTAACAGGCCTTGGTTTTCTTTTTTTGGTTTCAATTCCTTATAGGCAGTCTAAAAACGCAACCAGGGGCGGCGCAAGTCGCCCGGTACAGGAGAGTTTCAATTCCTTATAGGCAGTCTAAAAACTATCGTCTGGGAAGGACAGCACCTTTTTGTAAAGCTGTTTCAATTCCTTATAGGCAGTCTAAAAACGGATGCAGAAGGCCCCTGGTCCATTACTGTAGAACAAGTTTCAATTCCTTATAGGCAGTCTAAAAACGCGACGCTATCCATGGCATCGCTGACAATACTTTTGTTTCAATTCCTTATAGGCAGTCTAAAAACCTGTAGGCCAAATTGCTTGATTCGGTTCTGGTTGTAGGTTTCAATTCCTTATAGGCAGTCTAAAAACTTGTGCTGTAGTATTGCCGTTAACAATGTTATTGCAGAGTTTCAATTCCTTATAGGCAGTCTAAAAACCCTCGTCGTGAAAATACTTGCGCGGGCTGACCTCGGCGTGTTTCAATTCCTTATAGGCAGTCTAAAAACCCACAGTCATCAATCCATATAACCTCACCCAACTTGTTTCAATTCCTTATAGGCAGTCTAAAAACCTGGTGGACGGCTCAATTACCGAAATACATCTACCTAAGTTTCAATTCCTTATAGGCAGTCTAAAAACTTCCCAACTCCTTCCCCATTCGGCGTACAAAATCTTTGTTTCAATTCCTTATAGGCAGTCTAAAAACGTCTCCGACAGCGCCGTAAGCGGCATTTTTTACATGTTTCAATTCCTTATAGGCAGTCTAAAAACCTTTGCCTATTACCATGTTGTAGCTCGTTGAGGCTGGTTTCAATTCCTTATAGGCAGTCTAAAAACTCATAGAATTCTGCAACGTCTATCTCGAAACAGATTTGTTTCAATTCCTTATAGGCAGTCTAAAAACTAAGCGGCTGACTGCCGTATGCAACGCCCTCACGAATGTTTCAATTCCTTATAGGCAGTCTAAAAACGAAAAGTCCCTGTAAGCCGCTTTCCTGAAGTGTTTTTGTGTTTCAATTCCTTATAGGCAGTCTAAAAACGTTACATTTGAATTATCTATAACAATAGCACTAGTAAGTGTTTCAATTCCTTATAGGCAGTCTAAAAACGCAACCAGGGGCGGCGCAAGTCGCCCGGTACAGGAGAGTTTCAATTCCTTATAGGCAGTCTAAAAACCAAGCAATATTCTCATAAATACGCTCCTTTCAAATGTTTCAATTCCTTATAGGCAGTCTAAAAACTGTAGTATAATTTGCACGTTTAATTACTTCAGAATTGTTTCAATTCCTTATAGGCAGTCTAAAAACGGTGTGAAATTTATTCTTGATCGCGTGAACTGGGGCGAGTTTCAATTCCTTATAGGCAGTCTAAAAACCAAAGATAGAATGGGCAAACGCCGTCTGGAATCCGGGTTTCAATTCCTTATAGGCAGTCTAAAAACGCGGAACATAAACTTGTGCAGTCTCCTTTAATACAAAGTTTCAATTCCTTATAGGCAGTCTAAAAACAGGGGCTCGTCAAATTCATCTTCCCAATTGTTTGTTAGGTTTCAATTCCTTATAGGCAGTCTAAAAACCAATGCACAAAATAGAGAGCGTCTACATCCCGCCGATGTTTCAATTCCTTATAGGCAGTCTAAAAACTAAACGATACTAGGGCCACAACCAGCAGAGCAACAAGTTTCAATTCCTTATAGGCAGTCTAAAAACCTTCAGTTCGTCAAGATTCATTCTTGATTCCTCCTTGGTTTCAATTCCTTATAGGCAGTCTAAAAACTTTCCAACATGCGCCCGCAAAGAGGTCATGGTGCCAGTTTCAATTCCTTATAGGCAGTCTAAAAACGGAAAATAGGATCAAGTTCTATCCTGCATTCTCCATTGTTTCAATTCCTTATAGGCAGTCTAAAAACACAAGCTTTTGAGTTGTGCCGCCAAGAACTGGATCAGTTTCAATTCCTTATAGGCAGTCTAAAAACTTGCCGTTATAGTAGGCTTCTAAAACTCCTTCTGGGGTGTTTCAATTCCTTATAGGCAGTCTAAAAACCAGTATTAGCAGCTCTTATTAGTTCACCAAAATGCATGTTTCAATTCCTTATAGGCAGTCTAAAAACACGGCGGCAGTCTATCAAACCGACGCACAGCAAATGACATGTTTCAATTCCTTATAGGCAGTCTAAAAACCTTGCCTCCCCTTATGCTGAAGTTGTAAACCTGAACGGTTTCAATTCCTTATAGGCAGTCTAAAAACGCAGAAAGATGGCAGAATCGCGGCAGAAAAAACGGCGTTTCAATTCCTTATAGGCAGTCTAAAAACTCGCCTTTTGTCCCTGTCATGCAGATGGTGCGAAGAAGTTTCAATTCCTTATAGGCAGTCTAAAAACGGATCTTCCAGAATTTCCTTGATCTCGCCAATATTATGTTTCAATTCCTTATAGGCAGTCTAAAAACTTGAAATACCTGACATCTCAATCATCCTTTCATAAATGTTTCAATTCCTTATAGGCAGTCTAAAAACCCTCGCAGATTCCGGCAAATCTTCTTCTTCACCCCACAGTTTCAATTCCTTATAGGCAGTCTAAAAACGGGGATAGCCTCCGACCATTCGCCGTTATACTTGTAGGTTTCAATTCCTTATAGGCAGTCTAAAAACCCTCGTAGTGTAGTTTCGCTAACCTGCTCTCCGTGGTTTCAATTCCTTATAGGCAGTCTAAAAACAGCCCCGCCCGCTGCCGGCTTAAAATAGACATTCCGCAGTTTCAATTCCTTATAGGCAGTCTAAAAACGAAACTTATTGCTGATTACGTGGATACCTTGGAAACGGTTTCAATTCCTTATAGGCAGTCTAAAAACGGCGACAGCGGACATGCGGACATGTCGCCTAATAAAAGTTTCAATTCCTTATAGGCAGTCTAAAAACGGGAAGCGAAATCGGCGCGTGTGTACCGTCGTACTAGGTTTCAATTCCTTATAGGCAGTCTAAAAACGCAGATATCGGCAGTGGGCAGGATTGACGGGCAAGCGAGTTTCAATTCCTTATAGGCAGTCTAAAAACCCGTGCTTGGAGCCATACTTTTTCGGCCGGCGCTGGCGTTTCAATTCCTTATAGGCAGTCTAAAAACCTGCCTGCGAATACTGCTCTCTTTGACCATGTCAATGTTTCAATTCCTTATAGGCAGTCTAAAAACTTTCATAAGCCGGGAGGGTGCGCCGATAGCCTGACTCAGGTTTCAATTCCTTATAGGCAGTCTAAAAACCCACTCACTCATTAGCCTTGTGAATCTTTCCATTGACGTTTCAATTCCTTATAGGCAGTCTAAAAACGCGGCAGAAAGGAGTTTTATAAATGTGTAAAGTTTATGTTTCAATTCCTTATAGGCAGTCTAAAAACTCGTGACATCTAAGCGCATCAGTTATAATCATGCTGAGTTTCAATTCCTTATAGGCAGTCTAAAAACCAGGGCATGAGGTAGCATTCAGATCGCCATGACCAAGTTTCAATTCCTTATAGGCAGTCTAAAAACGCATTCAGGAGCAGGTTGGCGAACTGAAACTGTTGCCGGTTTCAATTCCTTATAGGCAGTCTAAAAACCAAGCGAAAAGGGACTGCAACGCGTTTTTTGAGAATGGTTTCAATTCCTTATAGGCAGTCTAAAAACTCCCCCACCAATCCCAAAACTCGGCGCGGCTCGCGGTTTCAATTCCTTATAGGCAGTCTAAAAACAATCATATAGGCGTTTATGTTAATGGCGTTTCTTGGTTTCAATTCCTTATAGGCAGTCTAAAAACTCGGCAAGATTCCTAATTTCTTTCATTTTCGACCCTCCTGTTTCAATTCCTTATAGGCAGTCTAAAAACGCAGCCTCGTTCCCGCCAGGCCCCCGGCCAAATCTCGGTTTCAATTCCTTATAGGCAGTCTAAAAACCCAGAACCCCCGCGTGTCGATGCCGGCAATATGAGTAGGTTTCAATTCCTTATAGGCAGTCTAAAAACCGATATGAGCCGGAATATCTGCCTTTACCTGTTCGGTTTCAATTCCTTATAGGCAGTCTAAAAACGGCGCAGGCACAGGAAGAAGACAGCCTGGAGGACCTTTGTTTCAATTCCTTATAGGCAGTCTAAAAACTTCCATGGCTAGTAGTTTCACGCTCCCGGAAGGGACGGTTTCAATTCCTTATAGGCAGTCTAAAAACTCTAAACCCCGGCATTGTATCAGGAATCCGGTTATATCCGTTTCAATTCCTTATAGGCAGTCTAAAAACACAATAGGTTGGTTCGGCGAGGAAAGAGTTGATTATTGTTTCAATTCCTTATAGGCAGTCTAAAAACTCATGTGGCATCACCTCCAGTTGTTTAGCCATCTCGGTTTCAATTCCTTATAGGCAGTCTAAAAACGCGCAGAAAGGGGCCAAATCAACGAGTTAACTAGCTGGAGTTTCAATTCCTTATAGGCAGTCTAAAAACTGTAGTCATTTAAAATATGGATTCTTGGTTTTTACTGTTTCAATTCCTTATAGGCAGTCTAAAAACTTGGCCCTTATACTCCACATAGATTCTGGCATCTAATGTTTCAATTCCTTATAGGCAGTCTAAAAACTCTCCCCCGTTAAACCTGTCCCGTAGTGGACGGATCACAGTTTCAATTCCTTATAGGCAGTCTAAAAACGCAGCCCGGTCCTTTGTGACCGGGTCCAGTTTAAAGGCGTTTCAATTCCTTATAGGCAGTCTAAAAACAAATACGGAGCGGGGCGCATGGTTATTGACCGTCTAATGTTTCAATTCCTTATAGGCAGTCTAAAAACGTCAATAGGGTATTGACACTTTTTTGGAGTATATTTAGTTTCAATTCCTTATAGGCAGTCTAAAAACCAATGGCAGCAAATACATGATACCGGTAGTGAATTAATGTTTCAATTCCTTATAGGCAGTCTAAAAACCGCCTGGTCGGAAGTAATCTCAATCTCACAGTCCTGGTTTCAATTCCTTATAGGCAGTCTAAAAACGGCATTGGGGCAGATGTGTATTGGGCTGGCGATAAAACGTTTCAATTCCTTATAGGCAGTCTAAAAACGCCAAAATAAATGACACTATACCGATAGCGCCGACAATGGTTTCAATTCCTTATAGGCAGTCTAAAAACGTTGGAAACGACATCGGAACAGAAGATTTAGTGAGGAGTTTCAATTCCTTATAGGCAGTCTAAAAACGAAGCTAAGGGGGCAAGGTGTTCCTAATATTGAAGAATGTTTCAATTCCTTATAGGCAGTCTAAAAACGGTATTCCCCGAATCCCTGCTGTCGTTGCAGTTCGGCGTTTCAATTCCTTATAGGCAGTCTAAAAACGAGGAATTAAGTAAAATGGCCCAGATAGCCCTCAGTACGTTTCAATTCCTTATAGGCAGTCTAAAAACACAGTCAACCGGCCGACAGGCGGCCAGGTAATCGGATGTTTCAATTCCTTATAGGCAGTCTAAAAACGATGAGGTAGTTGATATCTCTCCCTTTATCTGATACAAGTTTCAATTCCTTATAGGCAGTCTAAAAACAAATAAGAACCCGTGTCGATATGTCTAACCCTGACAAGTTTCAATTCCTTATAGGCAGTCTAAAAACTCAAAAGCCCGCGCCGGAAGTCGGCCACGATTGCGGGTTTCAATTCCTTATAGGCAGTCTAAAAACTTCCGAGGCCGAAGTGACCAGCGTGGATAAGGACAAGTTTCAATTCCTTATAGGCAGTCTAAAAACAGTTGCATTTTTTCTCTTTGGCAAGCTCACAATATTGTTTCAATTCCTTATAGGCAGTCTAAAAACAGAATTATTTTCAGTTCGTCTCCCTGGATATCAACGTTTCAATTCCTTATAGGCAGTCTAAAAACGCTCTTGTAGTTCTTTAATTAGTTCACTTACCAACATGTTTCAATTCCTTATAGGCAGTCTAAAAACACAATCTTTCCAGTTTCTTAGATAGTGTTCAGCCTCTAGTTTCAATTCCTTATAGGCAGTCTAAAAACCAGGAATCCTGCTAATGCCGTTAAACCTCCAAAGAAGGTGTTTCAATTCCTTATAGGCAGTCTAAAAACAATATAAGTAAAATATATAGTTATAGGTCTACACACGTTTCAATTCCTTATAGGCAGTCTAAAAACGTTTCCATGGCTAGTAGTTTCACGCTCCCGGAAGGGACGGTTTCAATTCCTTATAGGCAGTCTAAAAACGGTGACAGAACGAGTGCAACATAAGCCGTTTGCGAGTTTCAATTCCTTATAGGCAGTCTAAAAACGGCGCAAGGGTATGCACCCTGTATGTACCGTCCAACGGGTTTCAATTCCTTATAGGCAGTCTAAAAACTTTCCGCGCGTGGCGGGATTTTCATAGGGTGAGACCTCCTGTTTCAATTCCTTATAGGCAGTCTAAAAACTCATGTATCTGCATACTTTTGCGCCTCGTGTCTGAAAGTTTCAATTCCTTATAGGCAGTCTAAAAACTTTGACTGGCTTATTATTAAGGCTCCAGGTTTCAATTTGTTTCAATTCCTTATAGGCAGTCTAAAAACGCTTTGCGGCAGGGTTAAATTTTAAATTAAGGGAGGTGTTTCAATTCCTTATAGGCAGTCTAAAAACATACAATGCCGATAATTTGTCCGATATGCGATTGGAAGTTTCAATTCCTTATAGGCAGTCTAAAAACCGAAACCAGGTACGGTAGCCCGGAGGCCGCCGCAGGTTTCAATTCCTTATAGGCAGTCTAAAAACCTGACATTGATATTCAGGAGATGGACTGGAAGGAAGTTTCAATTCCTTATAGGCAGTCTAAAAACATGGACGATGCCGAGCACACCCGGCGAGGCTATACCAGTTTCAATTCCTTATAGGCAGTCTAAAAACTTATTATCAACACTATTATTTCTTGTTGACATATCCAGTTTCAATTCCTTATAGGCAGTCTAAAAACTCACTTTTACAATCTAACACAATGCTATTGTGTTAGAGTTTCAATTCCTTATAGGCAGTCTAAAAACGGAGGCAACCATGAGCGGAGTACCGATGCAAACAGTTTGTTTCAATTCCTTATAGGCAGTCTAAAAACATAATGGGACTATTACAAAAATGTTTATTACGTTTAAGTTTCAATTCCTTATAGGCAGTCTAAAAACTCTGCAGCCCGAACGGTGGTTTTCCGAGCCACCTTCCCAGTTTCAATTCCTTATAGGCAGTCTAAAAACCCGAGTATGTCGCCAGGGCGAAAGGCGAAACACCCACGTTTCAATTCCTTATAGGCAGTCTAAAAACTAATAATTATGTATTGCAATCTAACACAACTTATTATAGTTTCAATTCCTTATAGGCAGTCTAAAAACGGACGCACCGGGAAGCGGAAATGAGAGCAAGATCAGTTTCAATTCCTTATAGGCAGTCTAAAAACTGTGACCACTTCCCGGCCTTCTCGTAGTCTGTCCCAAGTTTCAATTCCTTATAGGCAGTCTAAAAACGTGATCTTTGGTTGTCCGGGAGAGAGTCCCGAAGATAGTTTCAATTCCTTATAGGCAGTCTAAAAACCGTGTCAAAGTGGGTAAAAGCGCACCACCCGCATATGTTTCAATTCCTTATAGGCAGTCTAAAAACGCCCCCGCAATCCTTGCTATTGCTACGTTCTTAATCGTTTCAATTCCTTATAGGCAGTCTAAAAACGATATAGCGCAAGGTAATCGCAGGACTGGAATGGTTGTTTCAATTCCTTATAGGCAGTCTAAAAACCAATTTATTTTGAGGTAGAATTACCGCACTTTTGAGGGTTTCAATTCCTTATAGGCAGTCTAAAAACGCTGATGAGATTTGTAAGATGCCGGCTGACATGCTGAAGTTTCAATTCCTTATAGGCAGTCTAAAAACGGTCTAACTGTTTTATGATAATAAAAGTATATACAAGTTTCAATTCCTTATAGGCAGTCTAAAAACTGAAGTGGATATGTGACAGTAGGGCTGATGAGATTTGGTTTCAATTCCTTATAGGCAGTCTAAAAACTCTGTGTTCTCTTACCTTGATTAATTATAACACCGTAGTTTCAATTCCTTATAGGCAGTCTAAAAACGAGGGCATTACCGCCGCAAGAAGCGGCGTCACTCTGGTTTCAATTCCTTATAGGCAGTCTAAAAACAAAAGATTGGTATGATAAAATTGAAAGTATCATAATTGTTTCAATTCCTTATAGGCAGTCTAAAAACGCTATGCAGAACTTGAAGTGCTGTGCTGCCCATAAAAGTTTCAATTCCTTATAGGCAGTCTAAAAACTTGCTCAAGGAACTGTTAATATTGGCAATCCTCAAATGTTTCAATTCCTTATAGGCAGTCTAAAAACTCAGCCGGTTAATACGCTCCAAAGGGCCGTAAATAAGTTTCAATTCCTTATAGGCAGTCTAAAAACCGTGGCCTGAAGTTGTAATATTGTTTACCGTTGTCTGAGTTTCAATTCCTTATAGGCAGTCTAAAAACGAGCATAATAAATGGATTTTAGGAGGATTATTTAAGTTTCAATTCCTTATAGGCAGTCTAAAAACGAAAGGACCGGCAATTCTGGACAACCTTCCAGCTTGGAAGTTTCAATTCCTTATAGGCAGTCTAAAAACGCTGTCAGTTGTGCCGGTTTCGCTGTTTCTGGTCTTGTTTCAATTCCTTATAGGCAGTCTAAAAACACTGTTTACCGAGAGAAAAAGGGCTCCGACAAACTAGTTTCAATTCCTTATAGGCAGTCTAAAAACACTGTCGGGAAAGAGACAAGATAAAAGATAATTATTGGTTTCAATTCCTTATAGGCAGTCTAAAAACGCGCCAGAACCTGCGAGCGCTGGAAACACAAGCTGAGTTTCAATTCCTTATAGGCAGTCTAAAAACTTTGTGGCGGTACATCAGAGTAAATTTCCTGACCATGTTTCAATTCCTTATAGGCAGTCTAAAAACGCACCAGGCAGGCAACCGGCAACTCCAGTTCTCTAAGTTTCAATTCCTTATAGGCAGTCTAAAAACGCGGGCACTATAAATGTTTTACCTCCGGGGTATGACGTGTTTCAATTCCTTATAGGCAGTCTAAAAACGCGAAAGATTTCGTATAGTTGAGCCAGCACATCATCTGGGTTTCAATTCCTTATAGGCAGTCTAAAAACACAGTTTTTCTGCGTCAACAAGAAGCATTATTGAAGTTTCAATTCCTTATAGGCAGTCTAAAAACGAATAACCGGGTGCCGCGGCCCACCATCTGGCAGTAGTTTCAATTCCTTATAGGCAGTCTAAAAACAAAAAATTCGCTGGCTGGTTTATCGACCGGATTGCTGGTTTCAATTCCTTATAGGCAGTCTAAAAACCAAGATGATTTACCTTATGGAGCGATTATTGCAACCTGGTTTCAATTCCTTATAGGCAGTCTAAAAACAGACTATGAAACATTGGTGGCTGTGACGGAAGGATGTTTCAATTCCTTATAGGCAGTCTAAAAACTCTGACGGCTAAAATGACGGCTGATTGACGATTTAGTTTCAATTCCTTATAGGCAGTCTAAAAACTTTGTCTTGTACGCCTTCATTTTTGATTCAGTGAAGTCGTTTCAATTCCTTATAGGCAGTCTAAAAACTAGCGTTCAATCATTATGGATTTAATTGTCTCCGGCTCGGTTTCAATTCCTTATAGGCAGTCTAAAAACGGAGGCAGTAAGATTTGTGGACAGAGTTAGAAGTTCTAGTTTCAATTCCTTATAGGCAGTCTAAAAACGAGGCGCTTAGCCTAGATATTCCCGCCTCTGAAATCCGTTTCAATTCCTTATAGGCAGTCTAAAAACGATATCGGCAGTGGGCAGGATTGATGGGCAAGCGAGTTTCAATTCCTTATAGGCAGTCTAAAAACAGTATGCGGATCCGCGGCCTGACCTGGAGGAAGATTCGTTTCAATTCCTTATAGGCAGTCTAAAAACGAAACACAACAGTTTTGCGGTTCATGCAGCCTGCATGTTTCAATTCCTTATAGGCAGTCTAAAAACCCATTTAGGGCCCCAAAAAAAAGCCTTAATTTTAAAAAAATTTCTCACTCTCCATCATTGTATTTAACTAATGCCTTATTTCTTACGGGTTTACCATGTTGTAGTTGTCGTCAGTCCACTAGAAATTATACCCTACCATAGATCGATGACATAATATGTAGAGTAACCTGAGTAACCTATCCTGAAATTAATGACGTGTTAAATGAACCAAGCTCAATATCAAGGTTGCTTTAGCTTAACAATATAGTAGGCTATAGTTGAATATATGAATAACTGCAACAGCGGAAGGGAAATCGGTCCATATCGGTTCCTATTTCGGCTAAAATTTGCTCAGCCGTGAGTCGACCTTCTCGGGGAATGGTATCCACCAACTCCAGGTCTTAGTCAAAAGGGAGCATTCGCTCCTTAATCTCTTCGTCTAGTTTTTTGATTTTCTCTGCCAGAAAGTCGATATGACGTAACTGGGTTTTAAGCATTAATTTTGGGCCCGATTAGACCATTAAGTGCCCGCTGCAATTCTGGTTTCTTGTTCTTGAGTCTACGCTGGGCCAACTCGGACAAGATTTTCGAGTCTTCTTCATCAACAATCATCGCTTCATTATGGCGCGCGCCGATTTGCCCAGCATATCGCTGGCTATGGAAAAAAATTTGATGTTAGCCCCTTCAAGGACATTTTGGATGCGGTTAATTTCCCTGGTACGCTCTTCGATGAGACTCCGGCAGTAGCAAATGATTTCCCGCAATTCTCTTTGATCGCGGTCAGGAGTATAACTGCCTTGCAAGAGACCGTGACGAAACAAACCGACAATCAATTCTGTATTTTTGACATCGGTTTTGCGCCCAGGTACATTTTTCATATGTTTTGCATTGACCACCAAAGCCTGGATTTTTTCTAGTTCTAACAGGTTAAAAATGGGCTTCCGAAATGAACCGGTATTTTCCATTGCCACATGTGTACAACCTTTATCTTTGAGCCAGTTCGTTCGTCATGGAAATGAGGTCATCTGTCATCGTTGAAAATGTACCAATCTCTTTTCTTTCAGAAGTAAGAACACAGGGCACAACGGTCTTTTTGTGAACGTCGAGGCCGCAGAGTGGCTGTATACGACTTTCCATCTATTGCTCCTTCTACGACAATTAAATTGAAGGGCTGGTGTAACAACCATTAATGATTATTCTATCCTGCGTGCTTCCAAGATCGGAGCAACAATCTGTGGTGCACCTGTCGTTGGAGTTGTCTATTATAACGGGCTCGCGGCGCCAAGGTAGAACAACCTCCCTTCGCCAGCCGTAAGAAAGAGATTCTATGTGATGTATTTTCATCCTTCTGATGGTGTTACGTTAACAGCATGTTTGTCTATATAATATTTTCCTGGCCACCTTTTTCTAATCCAATTATTTCTCTGGAGGAGTATTTTGTAGTTCGTAAATTATAGAAAATCACTGAATCCTCATCCTTCCTTATTATTCGTTCCAATTCCATTTTTAGCTTTTTAAGATTGGCTTCTGAGATCTCACCTTCTAAAACGGAGTTTTGAACCCAGTGTAAGTACTGGCGACATTTTTTCAACACTTTGGAAACTCTCTTTTGATTGACATCATAGACCAAAATAACAAACACGTCAAACACCACGCAATAAAATATGTTACCACCTGGCTATAAATGCCTTGTAATCCTTTTCGCCCATCAGGTGTTTTTCAATTTTATAAAGCTCCAGTCGAAGCAGCCTCCGGTAGGAAACGGAACGACCGATTTCTCTGTGGTTTATTGTAGTTTTAAGCTTATTATCCAATTCTTCAACGAAGCGCTTTTTGGCTTTTTCTTTCAGCATTATCCCTTCGGTATCCCGGTCAAAATCGTTTTTTGTAACAATTTTTTTACCAATCAAAGCAAAAATAATTCGATCTACTATTATTGGCTTGAAGATTTCCGAAAGATCCAGGTTTAATGTAAACCGGCGGAAGTTGGTGGCATGCAGGTAACCAATACGGGGATCCATATGTGTTTTATAAATTTCACTGAGGCATATGGTATATAGCAAAGAGTTGCCGAAACTAATTAGTGTATTAAGATAATTCTTGGGTGGACGTCTGCTGCGTACTTGGAAAACAAAATCAGGATTTTCAATTATTCTGTCAAAGGCTTTATAATAATAGTCACGGATGTTACCCTCAATGGCCATCAATGATTGTATATCCGGGCAATCATTGACCGTTTCCAAGAGTTTTTCTACCGATTG
This sequence comes from Pelotomaculum terephthalicicum JT, assembly GCF_022410535.1. GTDB lineage: Bacteria > Bacillota > Desulfotomaculia > Desulfotomaculales > Pelotomaculaceae > Pelotomaculum_D > Pelotomaculum_D terephthalicicum. Next base: position 27,771 of record NZ_JAKNBL010000025.1, on the reverse strand, counting down.
AAGAATTTCTGTTACATTTTTCCCCCGGCCTTGGTAATATTTCAGGACCTGACGAATGTTTTTAACTGCGCCAAGAACTATTTCCCTGGCAACAGTAAGGCGTTTGCTTTTGTCCAGGTAGTGCTCAGCCTGCTTCAAGGTAATATAGCCGGAATTTAGATGTTCCCGGGGATAAAAGGAACCCATGTAATAGCCGTAATGGCTGAAAAAATGAAGAATAATTTCCCTCTGGGAAAGGAATTCAAGCAATTTTTTGTTAACGGTGACTTCCCCAAATACCATAATTTCACCAGTGTCCTCCACTGGTATAAATTTTTTGGCTTCTTCGCTTTCAAAGCATAGCGTATTATCTTTCCGGGCCAGTTCCCCGTTGGAGAATATGTAGAGCGTTTTTTTCACAATTATCCGCTCCTTTCATGACCAGCAAAACTCTGCATAAGCGCATTTTTTACAAAACTTTATTTTAGCAGGTGGAGGAGGTTGGGATAGATAGACGATACGTAATATCTCCCGCTTGGTACGTTCCAGTTCCTTTTCCGTAACTTCGTCCAGGATAACTTCTTCACGCAATTTTTCCCGGGGAAAGCGCAATTCACCTCTGGCTTCCACGCCCCGTTGCTTCAGTTCATCAAGATAAAAAGCCAGTTGCATCCGCGCGCTTTGACGGTACTTGGAGGTTTTTTTAACTTCCCCGATAAATAATTTGCCGTTATCAACCTTAAATACGTCCATTTTACTGTACCCCACGGAGAGTTCCTTACGTTCCCTGGGATATGAATAGTCCTGAATAAAACGACCAAGAGAAACATTGGAGTCGTCCTGATCAGGTGTTATCTGGTGGCTGATTAGCCAAACTTCCCGCGGACAGATGTAATAATACCATATGAGGGTTCCGCTTACGTGCAGTTCGTGTTCTTCCAAGTTTCATCACCCCAAAAGGTTTCTAAAAAAGTTCAACCATTAAAGTAACCATACCCTACAGCAGTTTTTGCTCCTATCCCTCACCCGGCAGATCCAGCCCGGTGAAATCCACCAGCAGAAAAACTTTCTCGTTGATTGAGCCGCCCTTTATTTCCGACTCGAGCCGCCTCATTGCCGCCCGGTATAGCATATGGTCGGCAGTTGTCCGGGTTTGGCTGTCACGCCCTATACCGATTTTGGGTTCAAACAGGACATAATCGGACAACTTCTTTTAAAAAAACTCGCTTCTCACCAGATTAAGATATTCATTCATTGAAGAATAATCCAAAAGACCTCCCTCAACCACTTTCACATCTCCGGTGACAGGGCTTTCCAAGAGCAATGGCGCCGGGTGGGAGGAAACGACAGGGGCTTTTGCCAGCTTAAGGGGGAAGGCCTTTTTATCTCTGTCTCCTTTAGGCCCCACACAGTCAAGGGGCAAAGGCAGACAGACCTGGTCCTCCACTTGCAGGTAAAGCCCTTTTATTTGCAAACCGCCTGTGGGATCGCCGGGTTGGTTTGCTTTTGACAGTTCACCGGGATTCCGCGCAAAATAGGCGCTCCGCAAAGCGCCGTAAAACACCGGCGGATTTGGCGGAAACATATCGCTCGCCCAGGATTCATCACCCCTACTGAAAGGCTTGCCGTCCCGGAAGAAAAGTGTGTCAAGTGCCTCCATGCGGATAATCATGATTTCACCTCCCGCGCCAGAAAATCGGCAATATTCAGTGTCGCAAGAAAGTTTTCCAGGCTGGCGCTGTTTGTGTACAGTGTTTCGGTCGTTTTGCAGAGTAAGGATACAGCTCCATTTTTTCTTTTTTCATATTCCGCCTGTGCTTCTTCCGGTTCTCTTCCAAGCAGGCAGGATCTGCGTATGAGCCTTTTGATTTCAGTTACAATCAGCTTGTCCACATTAAACTCAATGTTTTCAATATTATCATCAAGCAACTGCCACACTTCCCTGTTGAGATTTTTTATAAACGTGTTGGAAAATTCGCGGACATAGAGGTTTTCTGTCCGGTTAACGATACCATTCGGGACATGCTGATCAATTGCTTTGTTCTTCCTAATCTTATTGATTAAAGTATTCAACAAATCTACGGTCCACTCGTCCCCGTACCGCCACTTATAAAGGAATTTAATTCTTCAAAGCTCCGAAGGTTTGCTCGGCTTTTTTATAAGCATCCGCAAAACATCCTTCTTCAAACTCTTCAAAAAGCCAGAAGATCTGCCAGTGAGTCTTTATCTGTTCGTCAAATTCAGGCGGCTTGGGCAGACCCATTTTATCCAGAATTGCATCGCCCATGTGCTGGAATTCAGACCTGACGGCATTTTCAACAGCCCAGCCCATACCCGCAAGATACTCTTTCGTGTTTTCCCCAACAATTGCTAAGAAGCGGTTGAGCAATGTCTCGTTCGACGGGTCCGGGAATACAATCTCAGCTTGATAAGGTTCTCCCCTTGTTTTTTCTATGGCTACCCGGCATAGATGGGAAAGGATATAACTACCGGCGAAGAGATCCTGGGTTTTTCTGGCCTGAGCAATAAATGACTGCACCGGACTGATGCTGAACAAAAACAAGTTCTTCATAAAATCGCCACCTTAAAGCTATTCTGAGTATTTAGCGGGCCTGCTTGATATCCCGGAGAAAACTCTGTGTTTAGAGTGGTAATGACTGGACGGAATTGATTTCCTTCCGCAATCACGGAAACATAAATAGGCGAGGCCAATCGCTGTCTTTTTGCCGCGGTTCCAAGGTACATACTTGCATAATCATGAGATGCCTCTCCGATGACTTCCAGCAACCGGTCAATTGACCTATAAAGTTTGCCTATGGTGATTTCCTTGATATATGGATAACTCCCGTCACAATTACCTTCTAAAACGATATTGTTACCCGATATATAATATTTTTGAGGCGCGAGTAATTCGAGTAAACTTAAGATATAATTTAAGTCTACGGCTACTGATTGACTTTGTCCGTTTACCTGTGTTATTTGAAAGCTGCCGAAACCCCGGCGGCTCCTTTTACCCAATCCGCCCATGATTGCAGTAAGGGTAAACAGGGACTTTAAATGTTCTTGTGTGAAATCTTGTGACAATAGATCAAAAGAATTGCTAAACGCTACAGAAAAAATATGGTCAGTAGCAATAGCAGGCTGCGGCCGCCCTTTGCTGCACCTTTTTTCACCTTGTTTTTGTACACAAAAACAACTACTGTTACCAGTATGGTGGGGTAATGGCTTGTATTCCCGGCAATCACCAACTCCTATTCCAGCCGAGTTCAAAATTCTAATACTAAATTTACTTTTTCCCTCTCTCTCACCTGTACCGCCAAAGATAGCCGCTTCTTTCCTTTTAAGTATTGCTATGTCGCTTTCCGCCTGCGCGGCTCGCCACCAGAAGCGCATCACGCCTTTTACCGAAGGCGCCCGTAATTCCAGTGCGCTTGCTTGACGGGCTTTGTTATCGGCTCCGGCCATGAACATTGGAGTTATGGCCCGGCATTGAAAGAACAGCTGATTCATAGTTAATCACCCCTCCTTATTCCGGTCCAACCAGATCAGTTCCCCCGCCCATAGGGATTGTCCCTCTGATTCTGCGGCGGCCGCCTGTCCACCAGGGCCGCAAGCTACACAAGCAAACCCATTTCCCTTGCGCGCGAGGCAATTTGTTGCACGACGGCTGCATAGTTGTGGTGCCGCCAGTGATGTTGACTACTATTTAGCCGTTATTAAATTATTTTCATTAGTTATATTAAATAAGGTATTATTTTTCTTTTTCAACATATCTTATCTGTACAGAATGTACATCTTGTGATAAAGTGAGGTTGGGAGGTATGACCATGCTTACAGAGATAAAATTTACTAATGCGCGTAAAACCTTGACCGAAATTTATGATAACGTATGGCACCGTTATCTACCGGTTATCATTAACCGCCGCCAAAACGAAGAAGTCTTATTGCTCCGGCGAGAATTGCAACAGGATATACTAAAGGCTTACCTTCTAAAACCGGAGATTTTACCGGAAGAAGATGGTTCTTTAACAGTTGCTTTAAATGAAATCGACATAGCCGTCAATGCGACAAACCTGGGCGAAGCTGTTGACGAGCTTGTTAAAGAGATGATGATCTACGCTCAAGATTATCTTGACCGGCTCCAACTATTTTTGAACGCCCCAAACCGCAAGACACATTTTCCTTATATTATGCGGATTTTGCTTTGCGACAGTGAACGGGAAATTAAATCCCTCCTGGAGTTTTAAAATATGCCCCCGAAATTCGGCGACCTAAAAAGATACTGTAAAAAGAATGGCTGGGTCATGATTAGGGACACAGACCATTGGTATTATGAAAAAGTGTTGGCCAATGGCGATATCTTACGAACAAGAGTTAGTCATTCTGTAAGCAAGGAAATTCCCGCCAACTTGTGGCGAAAGATATTGAAACAGCAGCTTAGAATATCGGAAGAAGAGTTTTGGAAGATGTTATAGCGAATTATATTATATTTGGCTTTGATTCATCTGGCTCCAGTAAAGCGCCAATTTCATTGTCATATTTAAGGTTACAAAAAGATAAACCACTATAAACTTTTTTATTTTTCATAAAATACCATAACGGTACTTTAACTTCAAACCATTTTCTATCTTGGGGTGGCAAAATGATAGTATTTTCGAAAAAACAGGTAGGTATGGTTGAAATAGTATCATATTTAGACTGGCGTGTTACTTCTTGTTCATCTTCATCAAACCTGCCGTCAAAAATGGCCATCCTCTTTTGCTGAGTTTGTTTATATACTTTCAATGCGTCCTGAAAAGGTTTTGTTTCATCAATCCGGTAGTTCTTGTAGACTTCTTCAATGATATCTATTAAATCTTTTTCACGAAGCTTTCCCCGATGACATTGAAAAGCATTGTAAGATCGTTCCAAAAGATCAGGGTCTTCCAATGGATTATAAATCTTTTCAGCTTGGGGAGAGGCTTTATAAATATAGATTCTACTGTCACGTTTTTGGTCGCGGTAGCGGTTGATCCGTCCTGCCCGCTGGGCGACAGCGTCAGGCGGGGCACATTCAGTGAAAAGCCAATCGTAATCAATGTCCAAGGAGACCTCAACTACTTGGGTTGCAATAACAAACTGTTTTTTTTCTAATTCTTTTTCAATATTTTTGCGGTCCTTCAAGATAAAGCGGGAGTGATAACAAACCGGTTTCAATTTAGAAAAATGCCGCGCCAATTGCTGGCACTTTTCTACCGTATTAACTACTACCAGAACTTTATATCCTGCTGAGACAGCTTTAATTATGTCACTCTCAGCCTCTTCAATATAGCAGTCTTTAACATGATAATAGCTGCGGCTGGCATTTAACAGACTCTCTTCTTTTACTAGAGTAAAATCGTTTAATACATTTTTTAAAATATCAATAAGCATCTGCGGCACCGTGGCGCTCATCATTAAAAATCTGCTTCCTCTGGCGGCTAAATGGCGGATGCAAGAAGTCAATAAACCGAGGGTCCATCCATCATAGGAGTGTATTTCATCCAGAACAATAACCGCATTAGCCGCGTTTATTTCTTTTAAAACCCAACGTCCGGCGTTAAAGCCGCTGGTAAGCAACTGGTCGACAGTACCTACGGTGACAGGTCGCATGAAAGATTGGTCGAAAAGCAAGTTGCGCCTGTCTTCCCAGGAGTCTCCTTCACCTTCTTCGCTTTCATTTAATAAAAATAAATTGGCGGTGGAATGAGTAAGGCCAACATTTTCCTTTCCGAATATATCGGACAATCGCTGCCATATTTGGTTAGCCGTATTCATAGTTGGTAAGAGATATATGATCTTAGCCCTCCCCATCTCAGTAGCGTTTTTAAGGGCCCATAAGAGAGATCCCTCTGTCTTTCCACTACCGGTAGGGGCTACGGCTAACAGATGTCCCGAGCAATCCCCCATTTCCCTCTGGAAGGGGCGAAGCCCAGAAAAGGGGATCTTTTTCTCTTGACACCTTTTAGCGAGAATACCTATAAGCTGTTCAGGTGATTTTTCAACCGAATAATTTACTTCTGTTTTTCCTGATGAATACCAGTCCGCATAATGTAAAAGTCCTTTGGTGAGTATATATAGATCTCTTGCTTTGTCATGACCGTCAATATTCAGTAATTTTCCAATAATGTTGTTACAAGGATCAACCAAGGCAGCCAGTCGGTTATAAGGTTTTTCCTGCTCCAATCGGTCACTTATTGCCGGGAGTTGCCAGCCATGGCGAAGAAATATTTCTTCAGCCAGTTCCAGTGCTTCCTTTAATCCCTCGTGGGAAATTTGAGGATTAAGTGAAGTTCTTTCCCTTTCAAAAAATGTCAGGTCAGTGTTTAAAGGCCGGTGGTGTCCGGCTACGGCTAGAGCTTCGACCGGAAGTTTAGTAAAAGGCGTTTCTTTATTCAAAAGAGAAGCTGCATAGGCTGCAAAAACAAAGGAGACCAATTCATGTCTGTAATTATTCTTAAAGTTGAATTTCTTGCCTGTTCGTTTGGCTTCCATCATCTCTTGGAAAGGGATAATCATTTTACCCAGATCATGCAGAACAACCGTAAGAAGCGATCCCTTTAAAAATCTTTCAACGGGAAAGCCGTGCTGTTCAGAAAACCTTTCAATTAAGCGCCTTTTGGCATCAACAGTTACCCGCCATGCTCGATAAGCTTCTTCAATATGCTCCCGATAAGTTTGATCTGGCTTTGCCTTGGCATAAAAAATGGTCATAGTATTGGCAGAATCCTTTCTTCCGAGGCAATACCCGGTACCGGTTTTTTCAGGGTCACCGGAGTGTCGATAAACGTGAAATGTCCTCTACTTTTCACTCTGCGCTCATCACCATTAAACGTAAAGGACACGGGTAACAAGAAAACACGCGGTGCTCGAGCTGGTCTGTTCAACGGCAAGTCGTCTAGTTTAATAGATGACTCGAAGTTTTCACTGTGGTCACCGGGTAAAATAGTATATTCATAGTTTCTTTGAGGTACTGGTTCAGCTTTTTTAATACTTCCAACAAGCCTTAATTTAAGCAAGTCGTCGCTAGTTCCGGCAGTTAAAGCATAAACAGGGGATAGAAAAGCCTGTCTTAATTCATTTATTTTCCTTTCATTTTTTGAGGCATAAATAATGAATAGCTTTAAGTCGTAAAGGATTTCTCGCGTAAGAACTGCGGATATTACTTCACCCGATTTAATTTTTTGAAATTTCCAGAGGTCGTTTGTTTCACCGCTATGTTTACCCCAAACCCCGCAGGCAAGACCTTCTTCTCTTAGTGTCATCGCTGCATCAAAAGATAATCCCATTGCCGCTCCGGCTAACCCCAGCAAAGCTGTTAGCGGTGGTAAAGGCAGGGTTTGCTGAAATGTATGTGTCTCCGGCAAGCGGAATGAAGCTGTTGGAGCATATGCTTCCAAAATAAAGTAATACATATCTTTCACCTGAATTCATTAAAGATAACAACTACTTACCCAGTTATCCATCGCTGCAAACGCTTCTCCTATTGAGACGGTGTTTTCGGGAAGGTATTTGAAAAGTTCTTTCCTGCCGCCGAAAGTAACTGCTAAAATCTCTTCTTTGTAGTCTTTAATCACTTCTGTAAGCAAATCAATGTTTATGCCTTCGTTTATTGGCACTAAAGATTCCAAAAAAACAGGATTTTTTACCTTCAAAAGGGCGGAAGCTATGAACTTGGGCGAAATATCAGCCAGGAACCTGGTCTGGCGTCCTGAGGACCAGAGGTTTTTCAATGCGGAAATCAGAGCTTTTACCCTTTTAGCTTTTTCATCTGCCGGGAGAGCCTTATTAAAGCCCTCTCCACAACCGACACGATCTATTTCTATTAAAACAGTTCCTCTGTAGAAACCAGAGTGGATTTCTGTTTCAAAAATATTTGGCGTGCCTCCGGCAGATACACTCATGTAGTTGGTGCCGAAGTCAAGGTCTCCCTTGTACCTTTCCATTGATACGAGCGGCGAGACCCGTACAGGGGAGGTGCGCTTAACAGCAGATCCTTTTTTGCCTTCGTCTCCCTTTTCGGTGCCCATGAAACCAAAGAGATCATCGTCAATATATTTTTCAGGCATCTGTTGTGTAGTGGCAGCGCCTTTTTTAATTGTCGCCGCAACCCCTTCAGAGAGTTCCCATCCCAGATTGGCTAGTTGATCACGTAAAGCACGCCTTACCCACTGGGCTGAACCATAAGGATATTGTTCTGTACCACGGGTGAACTTCTTTATGCTGGAAATATTGTCTGCCTCTTTATCTGAGCCGTTTAGGCTCCCGAGTGATGTTTGGACGAGATAAGTGATGGTAAGCGCTTTAGCATTTTTCATTATTAGAAACCTCCCTATTTTTTTGTTTCACTGGTAGCGGCGTTAAAGCTGTTCAAGGCGGCGATCATGCAAAATTGCTTAAATTCCTGAAAATTATTATCATTTAGTTTTCCTTCGTAAATATCTGGAGGCACAATGAAAGCACTGCCCAATTTAAATTGCAACCTGTTAATCTGTTCGAGAAAGTCAACTTTCTTTCTAGATTTACGCAGGGCGTATAGATCGCCTTTCTTCCCGTCCTCACTTTTTCCTACCGCAGCGCCTATGCGCCTGCCGAGAGTAACGGCAGTGTCCTGTTCTTCCCTGGTCATAACACTATCATCCTTTCTTATTTCGGGTTCATAGATTAACAGAAAGTCGACGATTGGTTTGATATAAGTTCTTTCTGAGCCATAAACGAAGATTTCAACAAGATCGAGGATTGATTTCTTTTTTAAGATCCTTTCACAAATACGGTTACGTTTAAGGGTGGCATTTTCGTTTTTTTCTTGGGGGTCATAAAAAAGACGCATTACCTCCTTTATCTTAACCCCATTTTTTTCTATATGATCCAATAAGAGGTAAAAATAAACCGATTCGCGGAACGGCCAAAGAGTTTTTATCGAAAAAGTGTTGCCTTCTTTTCTTGCGTGCATTGTGTAAAATTCAATCGGGGCTTTATTCAAAGTTAAATCAAGAAGTTCTTCCCAGTCTAGGACGGTAAAATCTTCTTCTCCCCCCTTTTGATGGAGGAGTACCTTTTTGTATAAAGTGAAGAGAAAGGCAAAAGCAACTTCAAACACATGGTAAAAAAAACCATCAAGGCCATGGTCAAAATTCCGATAAAAATTTGGGTCCTTGTATTCCGCCTCGTGTAAGGAATCAAAGACATCTATCATTTTCTCGAAAGAAGATGAATAAGGTAAAAACATGAAGATATTGTCCCCGCTGGTATAGTAAAAACCATTCACCGGAACAAATTTACCGAGAAGAGAACATTTCCAGCAAACTTTTTCAGGATTTTGGGCCATTGAGTTAAATGAAAGAACTCCTGACGTACCAGTTATAAGAGGAAATGTTGTTTGAGTAGCTTCTTCCAGAACTTCGGATGGCTGTCCACAGAAATAGCAGTGGCCTTTAATTTTTTTGTTGTCGTTCGTAATTTTTATATTTATCTTGGGTTTCACTGCGTAGGGAGCGTCGTACAAGAGCCCGGCAGTAGTTATATCAAGTTCATTCTGATTTAGAAATTCATCCATGCTGTCCTGCAAATGAGCATGTGAATCAGGCAATCTGGCTATAGTGCGTTTAAATTTTTTGCCCTGATAGTAAATTTCTACTTTTTTTTCACTCTTATGTGCCCATTTAATCATTTGGCCGGTTGGCCTGGGCGCTTTGTTATAAATAACTTCGGCTATACCACAGGATTTTTTCTTGGGGAAGCTATAAAAACGACCTTCTTTGCTGTCATAGTAAAAGTTATATGCTTTTGTATCTTCTTTTTGTTTCTGAGTTGAAATGTTATAATACTGTTTGATTAAAATATCATAAGCTTTTTCAATGGCTGCTATGACAGCGTCTTTAGTCCCTTCCAGAAAAAATCCATCCGCGTCTTCATGGATAATCACATCCTTTTCTGTCTCGTCAAGTATCTTTTTCAACCCGACAAGGCCTGAGTCAAGCCAGAAATGGCCTGCTCTCGAAAAACGCAAATGCATTTTCTCACCTTTAGTCATAGTTTAAGGGCTTCTATCGGCCCAACTCACCTCCTTTGGCATATTTATATCAATTTAATTTGATTTGCAATTATATATTGTTTAAAAATATAATATTACTGTAGTTAAATTATGTCAATAATAATTTCTTGCAAAAAAAAACTATATTATATATTCTTGAGATGTTGAGAATAATTATTATAGCTGTACCTTTAAGGAATTTAAATATTTGCTTTGCAATTATTAAAAAATTTTTAGCCTGCCTATAAGGATTAATTGTTTTCATTAATATAGCTCAACTATCTACATAATAATTATTAGTTCTCCCCAGGAGGTTACATATGAAAACAACTCGCAAAATCCTCGTCTGGAGCTCGCCGGACTATGTTTAGTAAGATCCGGCTTTTACCTACTGGGTATCAAAATCGTCTTTTTTACCCGGCAATCCCGCTGCGGTTGCGCTGACTGCACGAGAATTTTAACACCATTAAAAAGAGCAGGCATTGATGTACAGGTTGAAAAGCGTCAGTTATCCTTTGCCAGGATTTCAGTTAAACAAAGCAAAAAGTAGATTTGGCCTTGGGTACACCTTTCAGGCTTAAACCGTTGGTGTGGTTAAACCTTAAAGAAATAATTTTCCTTTCTAATAATTTAACAGAAATCACCGCAATAAGATGTTGGCCCTTTGCAGCCAAGAAAAGGATACCGGATTTGATTTATATTGGCTTGCTGCAGCTTTGCTTGAGGCGGATAAAAAAGTGCAAAGCCTTTTGACTTGACTTATTTTGAAGCAATTTTTCAAAAAGCAATAGCTAAAAATTAGTGAGGGTTAGTGAGGTATATTGGAAATCATTCCTTCATTATCTCTTCCTTTTTTCTTGCTTTCACCATCTCCACGCACCCGTACCCCTGGCTCCCTTTCCCGCCAATCCCCGCATCAAGTCCCATCTGCAGCAGTTCGCGCGGACCTGTCAACTTCAGCCGGCAGGTGTATCCTTTAACAACCGTACCCTTATAAGACATCACATGCAGGCGGGGCCTGTCCAGCGGTCTTGCCTGAACTTCGCCTTCCGGGGGCTGTTCTCCGTAAAAGGCTTCATATTTCTTGCGCAGGTTGGCGTTAATAAGTTTATTGAAATCACCTTCACCCGGTTGGTAGTAACACGTATATTTACCTCCCTCCGGCTTTAGCAGAGTACTGTAAGCTACGACTGGCGATAAAGTCCGTGCGATTAAAACATCACTCTCAACTTTCTGCTCGTCAAAACGAACTTCATTGATATTTAAAATGGAGTCTCCAATCCGGACGTGGTTTTTGGTAAGCAGATTATTGACCAGGGAAAGGAAAAATTCCATGTCCGGTGAAGAAATTACCAGGCGGGCGCCTTCAGGAAATTTGATAGTTCCTGCTGTTCTGTCAATGAAGAACTTGCCCATAATTCGCGAGAAGGAAAACATCTTAAAACGCCTATTCCCCGCAGAGTAACCTTCGTCATGAATACGGGAGGCGACATCTTTGGGTAGTGCCGCGTAAATAGCCGACTGAACGAAATAATTATATTGGATAGGGAGGGCCGGTGAAGACGGATCTATTTTCATATTTATATAAGCATGCAAAGAAAAACCCTCCTAAGTAAACCAAATTCTTAATACTATGTTATCATCTGGGCATAATTAATATTTATCGTAAAGTATAAGGTTTTTTATATTATTTTGGCTCTTAATCGACTTTTTGCATTAATTAATTACATTTACTTAATTATATCACCATAATTTGCATATATCTACAAGATAGAACAATAAATAATACTCTTTCCAACAACAACATTGTAGTATATACAACGGTACCACGGGAAGTAACGCATATAAGCGATCAAATAGAACTTAATTTAGCCTCCCCGCCACCCACCCTCCGCCATTCTGTAACAGAATACCCCCGATAAACATAAACTAAAATGACGACAAGGCAGGATAACAACCAAAAGAAAGGAGTTGTGAACAGCTTGTACCGCTTGCTCCCTCTATTGTTTATGCTCGCTGTCAGCCCTGAGTCGGAAAAGAAACTAGATACTCTGAATTCCTTTATCATGGCTACAAAAGATACAGTGTCAAGCATTAAAAGTGGTATCGATACTTTTCATGCAGCGATGATGCCCTTTATGACAGGATCGGCAACCAACGAAACCAGTTCTCCCCCGCCCGCGCAGCCTAAATATGATGCGCCGGGACAAAAAGAAGCAGGCGATTTCGAGGTTTAGTCATGCATTCTTTTATTCTGGAAGAAGGCTGTTTCTTTTTAAACCGGGACTCTCCCCACCGGGCTGGTATTATAAATATCAGCCCGTTTTTTTAACGCGTTATTTTTCGCCATATATAAAATAAACCGCTCCCGGGCAGCATGAACTGCCTTCAAGCGGCAACAAACGATCACATGGTTCGGTATGATCATCTTTTTAGCTTTGCGCTCTTTTGCGTTGATCAAGGTTATCCCATTTCATTATTTTCGGCATTTCCCGGACGGTTTGTTTTTCCCCGCCCTGGTCGTTTTTAGCCGCGCCTGCCGCATTTGACGCATCCTTGGATGCCGCCGGCTTGCCTTTTGAGGATTCAGTCTTGGTATTGTTCTTGGAGCCTGTTCCCATCAAACCCGCCAGCATGTTCATCAGGTTGCCCAAGTCCATATTCTGCCCGCCGAGGGCGCTCAGCAAACTCATCAGCATGGCCGGATTTAGTCCCTGGCCTCCCTGGCCGCCGCTAAGACTCCCTAAAAGGTTCATTAACGCGGCGGGGTTGAATCCCTGGCCGCCGCTGCCGCCCTGACCGCCCAGCAAACTTGTCAGCATACCCGCCAGATCGTTCGGAGACGGGTTCCCTCCAGTGGCGCTGACCGGCGCCGGCGCTGGTACTGTCGTCGGCGCTGTTACCGGAGATTGTATGTATCCGCTGGAACTGCCGTGATAACGCTTTCCAATCAGATTCAAGATACTGGTAAGGTTGACCGAACACATGTAGATCAACATTGTTTCCTGGTCCATTCCATACTTTGACTGCAGCTCCAGCACCCTTGCGACAGCCTCTTCCAACACGGCGGTTCCTTTGACATCTTCAGCCAATCAACTCACCTCCCCGGAGAAAATTTTCCATCATGTTAAAACAATCCGGGTATACTGGGAAGCTCCATCCCGCCGGTCAACTTGGAGATTTCATTTTTTAACAGATTTTTTGATTCGGCGACAGCTTTGTTGAACGCGTTCGCCACCATGCCTTCCAGCGCCTTGGCATTACCCGGTTTCAACGCGCCCGGGCTGAATTTGATTTCCAGCACTTGTTGCTGGCCGCTCATCACAATGCTGAACATTCCTTCACCTTCGCTGATTTCCACGGTTTTGTTTTTCAGCTCCTGCTGCAGCTTTTGCATCTCGGCAACGATCGCGCCCATATTATTCATCATCCGGTTGTTTTCCCCTTTCCCTTCACAGCCTTATGGCCGCAATGACTCATTATTAAATATATTCGCCCCGCGCTAAAAAAGTTTATAAAAGGCAAAAAAAAAGCTGTTTTACAACAGCTTCCTTTTTTTATTCATGGTCTAACCGCGCTTGCGCATGCATTCCAGCACAACATCGTCAATTTTGACGGTATTGGTGTTACCCGTGCCGGGCATGAAGTTGAAGCGGACCATGATTGAATCAACACTTTCGTCTGTCACCGGCGTGGCGAACTGAACCTGGGTGTAGGAGTTATCCGGTATGCCGGTGCTGCTTAGCGTTTGCGTGCCGATACCGATCTGAGTGCCGTATTGATCATAAAATACTACTTCAGCAGTTAAGGAGAAATCGCTGGTCGCACCCAGGACATCTTCCCTGACCCAGAAGGTGAGGCGGTACTGGCGGTCGCCGACAATTTTCTTGTGAATCATCTGGAACAGCGCCCCGGGCAGCTGGGTATTCAATAACCCGATTTCCGCCGCAAACGACCCGGAATGAGCCGTACTGGTCTGGGATACATTGCTCGCGCCCCAGAAGACCGGGGCGTAAGGGCTGGCCCAGGCCTCGAGACCGCCGTCCCTGAGCAGGTTGCCGACGGGAGACTCATCCGGAGACGGGCAGGTCTGCACAAAGATCTTACGGTCTTCCGACACCCTGGCGGTAGCCTGAATGACAGCAGTCTCGTGGATCCGGCAGGCACGGTGCAGTTCCCAGTTCATATCCACATCAACATGACGGAACTGGATAAAAACATCATGTTTATGGCGAATCAGCACGGGTTCATCCAGTTCAACCAACTTGGAAAACGACAGTTCTTCGGCTGTATGCTTGACTTCATTATTTTTATTTACGTAAAAGATTTGTTTGTGTAAAATACCGTTTACAATAATTTTCTTAAGGAACAAATCCCTGTGCGGATGGTGACTGTCGTGATGCACCAGAACGTATTCGTCGTGCTTGCCGTACTTGCCGTGCTTACCATCATGGTAGCCGTCATAGTCATGATAGCCATGGCCATGATGGGCCTCGTCAACAAATACCGGCGTGGCGGTCAGATCGCGGACAGAAGCTCTGATTTTGTCGACCTTGATCGCCAGTTCGGGTAAGGTTAACACATTGTCAATCACCGCTTCCACATCTACAGACTCGATAACCAGCGGCACTCTTATTTCAATACATTTGACCGGCTGGACTTCCGTGTAATAGTATTGTTCGGGCATTTTTTAGACCTCCTTAATAATTTTTAATCAACCCATTGCTTCGCATGGAATCTTAATCACCTGTCCGACGCTGATGACATCCGGGTTGGTAATCTCGGGGTTTTCGGCCAGGATCAGGGCGACTGTCGTTCCATGCGCCGCGGCAATGGTAGTGAGCGTGTCACCCGCCCGAACCGTATAATCGGTCGGAACACAGGTGGTAGGCGTGGGAGTCGGTGTGACCGCGGGCACATAAACATTCAGCTGGGCTAAATCGGTCACCGTGGCTTTGACTTTCAAAACAGCTTCGGTGTGCAAATCCGCGCATTGCAATTGCTGATCCACGTTGACATATTCCGGACTGACCTTAACCTTGACCCTCATATCAGGCTCGGCGTCGGGCACTACCACAAATGTGCGGAAATTCAAACGCTGATGCAGCGCGTGGACAGCCTGGTCGGGCTTGGTGCTGACGTAAACCACTTCCACATCGGCGTGACCCCTGATCAGGACCTTGCCATTGAGAATATTTACTTCCGTTACTTTTATATTGTCTACCCGTGACTCCAACACCTTCATGACATCAGGTTTGGACTGGGGAACCTCAGTGGTTTCTCTCAGAACCACCTGAGTTTCTCCGGAGCCGATTTCCCGGTCGATCTTCAGCTTTACCCTGTCGTAGTCTCCCTCATTTTTCAACTCGGTGGGAACATTTTCAAGCGTCCTGGTTTCGGAAACAAAGACAATCAGTTTCACAATGATATCAGCTGAAAGCTTCGGGCAAGTTACCGGCGCGATATCGGCGTTTTCCACTTCCGCCCGCACATGGACGTTCATTCCCTGCTGGGCTTCGGGAACCTCCACGAAGTCACTGAACTTGATGATACGGTGCAGGTCATGAACGGATTGCCCGGGAGTCATGGACACATACAAAACCTGAAGCTCTACTTCACCGTCCACAATCACTTTGCCGGCAAGGACCCGCTTATCTGTAATTTCCACTTCCGCTTTGATATTCAGGATCTTTTCCACGTCCGGCTTTTCTTCCGGCACTTCGAACGCATCGCTGATAATAACTTGCTTGGTTTCTTTGTCGCCAATCATGTGTTCAACAGTGAGGTCCTGGGTTTCCAGAGCTTCATTCCCGGCCGGGGTTGTTGTAAGCACTTCCATTTCTTCAACATCCATTATTTTTGCAAAAGTGCTGAGCACAGCCGCCACATCAAATTTACATGCGCTGTCTTTACTTGGAGTCAGACTCACATCCTCCACAGTAAAATCGACAACGTAATCCATCCCGGGCTCGGCGCCAGGCACATCGACAAAGGTCGTAAAATTGACATCACCATGCAATGAGTGAACTGATTGATCAGGTTCAAAGGCGACGTACATCACTTGCAAAGTCAGGGTCCCATTAATGATGGCTTTGTCCGGAACGATGCTGACGTCTCTAACTTTGGCAGTTGTTTCTTTTGATAAAATCTTTTCCACACTCGGCTTGGTGTCAGGAATTTCAATCCGACCTTTTACCACGGTCTGAACTCTATTTTCACCCTGGACCAAATTAACCTTAAGGCGTTCGGTTCCAGCCATGATGGTTTCCTCCTTTCAAAATTTTTCTGTACTAATATATGTGAGAAACATACGAAAATGTGCAATAAAGGTAGTCAGCATGCAAAAAACGAAAAAAAAAGAGGACCTGGGTCCTCTACCTTATTTTACTAATATTTTTTTCGCCTTTATTGTTAACTTTTTATGCTCATTTTGCCGTCAATCAACCGGTGAACATCTGCACGAACATTTTCCCGTACGGACCGCCGCTGACGACGCCAATGCCCACTTTGGTATAATTTGCATTTAGTATGTTCGCCCGGTGTCCCGACGAGTTCATCAGGTTGGTGTGCGCGCTGCCAACAGTTGAAGCTCCGGCCAGGTTCTCCCCGGCGTAGCGGTACTGCACGCCGGCCGATTTCATCATATCGAAGGGAGAGCCGTATGTCGGCGATGTATGACTGAAGTAATTTTTATCAATCATATCCTGCGCCTTCATTCTGGCCAGCTTTACCAAGGCCGGGTCCATTTGCAGGGGCTGCAGGCCTGCTTTGCTCCGTTCCTGGTTCACCAGATCGAGCATCTGCTGCTCGTCGGCATTTAACCCGTTAACGGGTTGTGGTTCCGGTGCCGGTGTTGGAGCCGGTTCCGGTGTTGGTGTCGGTGTCGGTGTGGGTGCCGGTGCCGGTGTCGGAGTAGTCACTTTCTGACCGCCGGTAAACAACAAAACGACAATTTTATTGTTGTTTTTCGTGATTATTCCAACGCCGATCCGGTCATAAGATGAACTGAGAATGGTCGACCGGCTGCTGGCGGCACATATTCCCTTAAACGCCGCGTTAACTGTGCAAGCCTTGGCCAGGACTTCCCTGGCGCGGCTATATTGCACACCACCCATTTTTAGCATGTCATTGGGAGAGCCGTAAGTAGACGAGTTATGCCCGAAATAACAGTTGGAAGCGATATCCTGGGCCTTAATCCTGGCCAGATTTGACAGGACAGGGTCAACAGTCAGCGAAGCTTTGCCAGCGTCATGACGCGCCTGATCAATCAGGTCAGCCATCGACTGTTCATCAGCCGTAGCTGCAAGGCTGGCGTCAGCCGTTGCCGGGGCCGCCGCTCCCATTGAGAATACCAACGCGAAAATAAACAAGGTAACAACCAAACTGAACGTCAGGTTCCTGGAACGCCGCATAAATTTACTCCTTCCTTTTGAGCCTCCGGGGTTAGCTGACGGGTTCGGTAAAAGACAAAACCCTACCCATTCGAGTCATGAGATACAAGACATGACATATCACATGGAAATGCCCTATGTCTGGGTCTTAGCTGATGACTTTACCGGGATTCACCCCATAAACCGGTTCCCCCGTACCCGGATATTTTCCGGGATTCGGCCGCTTGTATTTAATTGGCTTTGCCTTAACGTCTGACGTCTGACGTCCGCCAAAAGACGGCTGTTTAAAAAAGCATTCATAAAAGGGCTTGTACAAGTTTAATATACCGGCGAATGGGGTCTCATGGCAAAACGGGTAATTTAAGAACATCCATCGTAATGTTAACTTTTTTGGGATTATCCTGCGGCGTTGTCAGATGGCCTCCAAATTAGGGTCCATTGTCAAGATGCGGCAAAAATTTAACAAATAAAGGCCGGGCTTCCCGGCAAAAATTGAGGCTAACGACAGTTGTCAAGATCCCTGGCGACTACATGAGCGTCTATGAATAATAGTTTAAACAAGGCTTCCGCTTCCCTGGCCGCGCATCCGGAAAGGAGAATTCTTACTTGACCGCCTTCGATAAGTTTCCGGATGGCCTGGTAGGCTCTGCCGTGCGGCGGACCGGCGCCGGGGGGCTCCTCGGCCCCGGTCCCTTCACTAAGTCTCAGTGCCGCTAGAAATCCATTATTATAACCTAACGAGCTTCCCTCGGTATATCCTTTTTCAAACCCTGACTCAAAACCCAGGTTGTAACCTAAATGATAACCAAAATCCTTGCTGGTATGGTATGATTCCTGCCGACCACGGGTCCAAAACTGTTCATTTTTCCCGCTTTTTTCTTCGCCCATGGCTCCTGCCCTTTCACTAATTTTCCCTTAATATGTACCCACGGCGTTAGGGGCGTAAAACACCGCCCCCAGACCTTCAGTAAGAACCAGACATTCCAGCCCATCCACACCTTCCACAAAACAAGTCAAGATAAATAACTTTTTTTTCAAACCTTTGCGAAACCGTTTCACGATCAACTCATCAAGGTTGTTCAAAGTGCTCACCATTTGCTGCGAGCTGTCCACAACAAGCGAATACCGGCCGTCCGCCTGTTTGTTCAGGACAATCTGAAACGGCATGTTCTGGTCACGAACAGATAACTCGTTGATCTTATCAAGATATTGTTGAGCCGCTTTCATGGCTTCTTCCCTGTTATGAAAACTCGGACCGATTGCCGGGATATCTTCTCCCAAAAAAGCCAGCGCCACATCACCGGACACAACCGCTTTCAGTACCATAAGATAAGCCTCCCCGGTAATCAATATATGGTTCGGCTGAAACAAAGGTGAGGAGGATCAGCTAACAAGCCGCAGCCAAAGTTAAACGAACTCAATGCCAAGCCGCTCTACAATATTGCTGATCCGGTTAAATATGGTCAGCTTATCCGAACCGGCGAACAGCAAACCCACGACTTCGCACTTTTCATTCAGAATTAACGCCCCGCTGTCTCCCGGTTGGGAAGGCATATCAGTCACTACCTGATCGGAAAACCAGACTTTTTCCTCCTCTTTCATTTCCACTTGCAGCGTAGTGCCGATAGATTTTACCACGCCGCTGGTCAGGCCGGTGGTTCTGCCGCTCTTTTGCACCTTCTGGCCGGGCTTGATATCGTTTATCCCTTTTATTTCGCCAATTTCCAGAATGGCAGGTTTGACCAGATCGGCCGAATCAAGTTTGGCCAAAGCGCAATCCACGGTGTTTTCAGCCGTGTAATTTTTGTAAAAGCGTATTTCATAATCCCGTTTGACCAGGTTGAGTACCCTGGTGCCCCCGCTGGCCAGGGCCAAAGCCACCGGGCAGTCGGATTTCGCCACGTTTTTTAACAGCGGCACATAACGCTGCAGCACACCGATGCGATCCTTCAGCGTGCCCCCGTCATAAGGCCCGGGCTGTGCCACTGCATGGAACAGGAGGATCATTAATTATATAATATTATCAGCTTGATTTTCCTATGCGCAATCCCACTCAATCGCTCTCCGGTAAAAATTGAAGCCAGGCCGTATTTTTCTCTGACATGCTCATTAATCTCCTCGCCGTTTTCAATAATAATAATTTTATTAATAAACTTCTCCAAAAAAAACCTGTCAAGGTCAGCCGCGTTTATTTGCATTCGCATAGAACTGATTTTACGCATATTATCTTCTATCCGACCGGCATCGATTAGTTTTTCATCCAACCTGACCATACCGGCCTCCAGGACGGCTATTTCTTTCTCAATCTCCGCGGCGGCCTCAAGATAAAGTTCTTCGCGGATATTTCCTTTGACCCTGTCAAGATAAACCGTTTTCCGCTGCCGTTTCTTTTCAGTTATTTTATTTTTCAGCCTCTTTGCCTCTTCGTTAATTTGCGCGGCGGACAGTTTTAAACTTTTGTCATACGCATCCGCCAGCAGGTTTTGAAGATCTGTTTCCCCGCCCATTTGCTCAATATCTTCAATGAGACAATTGATCAATTTGTCTTCCAGTATGTGATGGCTCGCGCAGCCCCCTTCTTTCCGCCCGAAATTATTATACCGGCCGCAAACATAATGAGCGGGACGGTTTTTCTTCTTTTTATGAACCAGATACGCCCCGCACGCGGCGCAAACCAAAAAACCGGAGAAGAGATGCTGCCCGTCCGACTTGTTCTTTTTTCTTCCTTCCCCTTCCCGCCACCTTTTTATACGCACTCTTTGCGCCATTTCGAAGGTCTCTCTGGAAACTATCGCTTCATGAGTGTTTTCCACCACTACCCACCTCTCCGGCGGCAGCCGCCGGGTCTTGCGCAGCTTGAAGGATACCTTTTCGCTCACGCCCTGGACCGTGTCGCCGCAATAGACCCGGCTGGTGATGATCCGCCTGATGTGCTGCTCATTCCAGCGGGCGGACTGCTTCGCCCCGGGGTAATTTTTCTCCTGGCTGGGTGTCGGTATATTCATGCTTTGAATATAATCGGCCAGCGCCCGGTAGCCCCAGCCGTTGATGTACATATCGAAAATCATTTGAATAACCTTTTGGTAGCGCGCGTCGACTACCAGCTTGTTTTTTTCGCTTGTGGATTTCAAGTAGCCGAAATGCGGCCTGCCCAGGTATTCACCGTTCTGTTTTTTTCTTCTTAAGTTTGCGCGCACCTTTTTCGAAATGTCCCGGCAATAGTGCTCGTTAGCCCACGTCTTGATGCCGACAATCTCGTCATCGTCCGCGAAGCTGTCGTAATTGTCAACAATCGCAATCAGGCGCACATTGTTACTGATAAGAAAATCAAGGAAAGTCAAGGTCTCGCCGTTGTTTCTCCCCAGCCGGGACAGGTCTTTCACCACCACTGTTCCGACAAGGTTGTCCTTAATATCGTTGATTAACTGAATCAGGCCGGGGCGGTCGAAATACACCCCTGATTCGTCATTATCCACATACAGCTTTGATTTCCCGAATTTATTCTTTATAACAAAACCGTTCAACAAATCGCACTGCGTTTCCAGGCTCTCGTCTCGTTCCCCGTTTTCATTGACACTAAGCCTGGCGTATACCGCCACCAGTTTTTTCCTGGTCCCGGCACCGGCTCCGGTTATGGGTGATCTGGTAAACTCGCGGTCCAACCGGATCACTTCCCCTGTGCCTTTTCAACGACTTTATCCGGATCAGCGGATGAAGAAGCGGCGGCAAGCATTTTTCTAAGCCTCCTGTACGCCAGAAAAACAACCATATCGTTAATTTTCCCCTTGTCATTCAGCACCGAAAGCCGCTCACGGTTTTCAATGATCAGTTTTTTCTCCACGAGATGCACCTCCTTATTCTAAATTTATTCAAACAGGGCCTTGTCCGAAAACAAGCGAGAAAATAAAAAACCCCGGCACCCTCAGGATATAATCTGAAAGGGCGCCGGAGCAAACCAGGCCATCCATATGGCGATCTTCTATTCATCCACCACCAGCACGGCAGCGCCGCTGATTTTGCCGCCGCGCAAGGCGTCGAGCGCTTCATTGGCCGCGCTGAGGGGGAAAGGCCGCACCTCGGTGTGAACCGGAATCCTGGGTGCTAAAGCCAGAAACTCTTCTCCATCCCTGCGGGTCAGGTTCGCCACGGACCGCACGGACCGCTCGCCCCAGAGGATTTCGTAAGGAAACGCGGGGATGTCGCTCATGTGAATCCCGCCGCAGACCACCACCCCACCCTTTGCCGTGGCGCGCAGCGCGGCCGGCAGCAACGCGCCATCCGGGGCGAAGATAATGGCCGCGTCCAGTTCCTCCGGCGGCGTCTCCCGGCTGTCCCCGGCCCAGACGGCGCCCATGCCGCGGGCAAACCGCTGGGCTTCGAGATCACCCGGGCGGGTGAAGGCATAGACCTGACGGCCCTGATAGCGGGCCACCTGGGCCACGATGTGGGCGGCGGCGCCGAAACCATAAATGCCGAGGTGCATGGCCTCACCCGTCATCATCAGAGACCGGTAGCCGATCAGGCCGGCGCAAAGCAGCGGCGCGGCCTGCAGATCCGGGTAGTTTTCAGGAATGGGAAAGCAGAACCGGTGGTCCGCCACGGTATACTCGGCATAGCCGCCGTTGATCTGGTACCCGGTGAACCGCGCCTCGCCGCACAGGTTTTCCCGTCCGGAAGCACAATAGCGGCAATGGCTGCAGGTATAACCAAGCCAGGGCACCCCCACCCGGTCGCCCGCGGCAAATTGCCCGGCGCGCTCGCCGGCCGCCGCCACCGTGCCCACGATCTGGTGGCCGGGGATCAGGGGCAGCACGGGTTCCTTTAATTCTCCGTCCACAATATGCAGGTCGGTCCGGCACAATCCGCAGGCGCTCACTTTAATCAAAACCTGATCCGGCCCGGGCTCGGGCACCGGCACCTCAACAGCGCGCAAAGGCCGACCCGGCGCTTCCAAAATCATCGCAAGCATTGCTACCACCTCTCTTAATATACCTCGATTATCTTTACATATCTAACGTCATACAATGGGATTTGGTAACATTACGTTCGATGGTATAGGAAAATTGGTGGTTAACTACCCCACCCTATCCTAAATGATCAATAATAAAATTACTGGCAATAAAAGTATAAATATTCCTATAATAAAACATATTAAAGAAATAGTATAATATTTTTTACTACTTTTCTTTTTTGATTTTAAGTAAAAACCTTTAATTAAAAAAGCTATGGCTATAATTGCAAATACATATGGCAAATATACCATAATAATATAAATACTGCTTTCGAAATTCCCCAACTATTTTAACCTCCCATCGTGTTAAACAGAGTCTTATTTTATCTCGTTCTATTTGTAATTTTTTCCATGTTTATATATACCACTTCATAAGTTATATATGTTATTCCATATTCAGGTAAAATTACCTTCAATATATACCTGAAATGATACTTTTATTTAGTATAAAATTTACTTTATTTACCAATATTTTGTCCATAAAATTTTTTTTAGAAGTTTAATTTTAATCACAATTGAGATATCCTAACATAAGGATAATTCCCCTTATATTAGAGATATGCAGACATAAAAAATAGTCTTTGTCTCTCTAATGTAAAGGGAACTCCCTCCCTTAATATACTTCGATTATCTTTAAATATCTTCCTCATTCTTAGTTTTTCACATTATGGTCGGATAGCCTTACTCTTGTTATTTACATCAATGTGTAATTATGGATGGCGATGTATGAATTAAACCAAGACCGCGTGATTTTTTGTATCATGGCCAATGGGATTCCACATCGTCTCCTGGCAGCAAACTCCGGGTAGAAAGGCCACCACTCGGTGGCCCAACCCCCTCGGAACCCGGCGTGCAGATTTCCCGCACCGGGCTCTTCGGAAATTGACTCACAGCATCGCGTATGAGGCTCATGTTTCCATGGATAGATTCAGTACCCGCCAACCGCTTCCCCATGTAGTAGGCTTTCCCTACTGGTTAAGTCTTACTACGGCAACCATTGCAGATTGCAAGGTAGTATTGAGCTTTCAAGGCGCAACTCCCACATCTTCCTGGGTCTTGCCCTAAATACCCTCTTCATGCCTATCCAAGAGGTGGAACGTCAGTAATGCTCCTAGACCGGGTCTATGCCCTCATGGTAAAATTCAACCTGACTGTGCTCTCCGTTTTCAAAGAACGTTTAAAACCTTCAAGTTACTATTTGAGACATTCACATCTTCGCCTGGATGGCTGCGGCACTTTCCACTCGGCGACAATGTGTTTTTGTTGCTCTACATCGTTTGTCAGGTGCCACCGGTAACCTTATGCGGTTTTTTTAGCCGACTGTTGAATATCGCCCATCATCTTCTCCGGATTGTAGTCAACTCCCTTACTTAAAATGGTGTAGAATATCCGGATTAGCTTGCCACAGAGAGCAATAATGGATTGCATCTTGTTTAGCGGGTTATTTTCCCTTGTCTGGTTACGGTAATGCAGTTCCTGGAACTCAGGGTTTTTACCCAGGATGGCAATCATGGCCATGAACAACCCATGCCGTAATCGCTTCCGTCCCCGGTGACTGATAGTGGTCTTTCCTTTATGTTTGCCGGAGCTGTTCTCTACCAGGTTACAACCGGCCAGTTTTTGTATCTGGCGCAGATGTTCGAACCTGTGGATATCCCCGGCTTCACCGACAAAGGTTGTTGCCGTAACCAACCCAACTCCCTTGATACCTAGAAGTTTAACTGCGTTCGGTACCTGAAGCAGCAAATTCCCACATCAGTTGTTCCAATCGTTCATGCTGCGCATGATACAATTCGTATTCTGCAAGCAGGTTCTGCAGGCCGGCTTCTGAAGCTACATGACCGTTTGTTCTGCCGATGCTGTTGGACGCTGCTTTTACCAGCGCTTGCGCTCTTTTTATACCTATGGATCGCTTGACAACTGTCCTCCATGTAGCCAGTATTTTTTCCGCACCCGCCTCCAAAACCTTGGCCGGTGTTGGAAACATTCGAAGTGTCAGAAGCGCTGTTTTTCCTGTCCATTTCTTAAATACCCCTGTAAACTCTGGAAACCGGATGTCCAGCCAGCGAATAACTCTGTTGTGGATAGCATTCAGCCGCTCTTGCGCATTGAATTTTTGCACAATTTAAACGAAGCATAAAAATACTTATTAACCATATTTATAGTTGTATAATCTTCTCTGTAAAATAAAATATAAGCTAAGATAAAAAAAGGAAATTACACCACTGGGTGGAATAAGATGATATTAAAGTATTTTAAAAGAAATGGGTGTTGATAAAATGAGAATACTTTTAGTGGCGGCATTTATTTTTTTTGTCTGTTCAACATGTGGAATAATAATTATAGTTCGCTATTTTAAGGATTTAAAAAGAAGAATACGGAAAATAGAAGAGACCCTTAATAATTTAAAAAAGGATGCATAGTCAGGGCATTTAATTATCCATGTTCTGTTGAACACACCCCGGCTGGTAAAAATAGACCATCCGGGGCGTCTATTGTAATATGAAAACGACCATCTTTGACCTTTGAAGCGAAAAATTAAAACAGTTTCTTAAAAAATAAAGGACCTGTTGATGAATGCCACTTTTTTAGCATTATAATTTACGTAGGGCTTGCTGAATAGCCCAAATTTCCAGTAGTAACAAGGGATTACCGGTACTATTGTCGAATTATTATACAAGGAAAATAAGCTTATGCAAAAAGCTTGCACTTGGAGGCGAAAAAATGTACCGACATTCCACTGGCCAGATGGTTTTTGAAAGCTTCATACTACCTTTCGAAGGAAAACTCCGCACAAATGGAGAAAGAAGAAATTAATAAAAAACATGACAATAGAAGTCGTTAAAAACAACCTAAATATTTTCATCGATCTACCACCTTTAGTAAAACTTATTACTACCCACCAAATTAATTGTTATACTATTCACCCTATTGCGATTTTGCTAGCATAATTCCCATATATGTAGTTTCTAATGTAAGATCATTAGTTTCTACTTTACCTCGTGGATACAGATAGAATCCCCCTAATGGGTTTACAGCACCATTTAAGAAATCTTTTAAATTATTACTATTTAGTTTTTCATTAGCAAGCTCATATGTCTCATGAGCATAATAAGTAGCTAATATATCCGCAATACTTACCTTGGTATTTCTTTTGAATGTACCCTGGTTAACAGAAAATGACTGCATTTGTCCTAAAGCAATTTTAATAGACTTGTTATCGAGTTTATCATTATTGAGTTCTTGTGATAATTGAAGCGCATCTAGTACGACTGCTGGATTTAAGCCGGATTCGCTTTCAGGTTTTTTATTGTTAAGAGCCTCAACTACGCGCTTAGTAAATTTTTCTTCAAGATTACCTGGTAGAACGCCTTGATACTTGCGATATAACTTAACAAAATGAGTAATTACAGAAATGGGCGTTTCTGGGCGATCCCAAATCTCCATAGCTGTATTTTGCACAAGTATATCGTTAATTATTTTTGAATCAATATCGATTTTACGGAGTTCAGCACTCTTGATTGTATAGTATAGAGACTCATTTTTTATTAATTGTTCCGACAAAGTTATACTCTTAGAATCATCATGGAGTTTATTTAGCCATTCCTTTATACACAAATCTATTTCAGCCGCATGAGTTGGTTTCGCATTTATACTATTAAGGATAGATAAAGCGTAATAGGTGGCTTTGGGGGTTGGGGGCGCTGCAACCTGACTTATCCATCCGCCATCATGACTACGATTTAAGTCAAGAGTGCTAATCAAAGCGTCCTTTTTCGGAAACCCTTGTTTCCAATACAATAGGATCTCCGCCACTTGAAAGGTCGCCTGAGGGTCAAAAATTTTGTATTTATCCATAGCAGCAAACCCACCGTTTTCTAGTTGACTATCCATTAGTAACTTAATGTAAGAATCTTTTTGGGGTACAATTGTTCCAAAAAAGTGCCTGGCCTTAATAAAGGCTTGGAGGGTAGTGAGTGATGGTCCCGATGTACCGGCATACTTAAAATATTCCTCCCTATAGTATCAAGCCAACGAATACGCTTATCTATTAATTCTTTTGGAAAAACAGAGCTATCTACTCCTAGTGACTGCATTGCATTTATTATAGGTGCCCCGTAATTTAGAAATTCGTTTAGATTAGAATCTCTAAACAGTTCATCTTTGGAGAAGGCTTCGGATAACGCACGTTTTGTTGATGTCGTATGCTCTGTGATGCCAAGGGACGTAAGTATTTGGCATGCAGTTTCTGTGGCGGTATAATCTGAGGTAGTTTTTTTGTCCCATGAGAAAAGACCGTTACTGTCTTGTAGATTAGTTAATGCCATCCCTAAGGCATTTCTATTAGTAGGCTTTTCACCCAGAGCATCAAGTCCTTCTACTACAAGATACGCCACATATAAATCAGGAAGTCCAGGGTTGTTTGGGTAAGAATAAAGACCGTTTTCTTGCTGTAAAGAGTGAAGCCATTTCACAATATATTGCTTACTTTGTTCTGTACGCGACATATCAATAAGTGAGAGTGTTTTTATTATCCATACAGTGGAATATAAATCAGCTGTGTCTTGAATAGATAACGATGGTAACTCAGCATAAGCTCCAGCATTATTATTATAGTAACGGAATGTACTTTCCACTTTATTATATGTATTGTTCTGCCAGCTATCGCTTTCCCATAAAGGCTTCTGCCAGGTAAACGATAAAAATGTAAAGCTTATAATAATAGCAAGAATGGTTGCTATTATGGTAATTTTTTTATTTAGCGATCTGCTGAGCATAGAATATCACCTTTCTCAAGAATGTTGAGGGTAGCACTTAACAGCGCTACCCTACTTTTTTACGTTATCTTTAGATATACGCATTATCTGAGGAAGAAACTGTATAAAATTTTGTGCCAAATTTGAATGTGCCACTTGAAGATTCATATACTCTGTATATACACGCTCCATAGAATGTTATGTTAGAAAATTCATGATATATTTGCCAGTTATTACTTACAGAGTCTTCCCAGCTAGCAGAATTGCCAGAACCTGAAATACCTACACCGGACGGAAAGCTTACCGATATACCTATGCCTGATACCCACCATTTATCACCATGCTTAACCGTATCTGCATTCCACGGATCTTCACCATCCCAAGATGATCTTGAGCTCCCAGAGTATGTTGCGCTAGTCTCATACTCTGGATAACTAACACTTGAATCGAATGAGTGTTTCCGCTAGCCTAAAATGGCCGAAAGCTGACGGTATTGCCTGTCCGGAACTTGCTGGATATAATGACCATATTACAGCAAAGGAAAAAGGATGTCTCCGTTGTGCATGATCTGTTAGCGCAGAC
>NZ_JAKNBL010000024.1 GCF_022410535.1 Pelotomaculum terephthalicicum JT | reverse complement strand
GCTTCTTTGCCATGCCCATTTTTAGGAATGTCGTGAAAAGGACAGTCTTTTTAGCCTGGCATGCCAGAATTTCCAGTTGCTTTATTCCAGATTTAATGATTCCTCCCATCTAATGCCGAGAGCCTATCTGAGGATAAAGGAGGTAAAACGGATGATTAAGGCAGAAAAGGTCAGCAAGAAATTCCAGGATGCGGAAGCGCTTAAAAGTGTAAGCCTGTCGGTGCAAAGAAGCTCTATTTATGGTCTGGTCGGTTCCAACGGAGCCGGGAAAACGACACTGTTAAAACTCCTGGCCGGTATTTACAGGCAGAATTCAGGTGAAATCACGATAGATGCGCAGCCGGTATTTGAAAATGACGCCGTCAAAGCGCGTACAGTTTTTATTCCTGATCTTCTGTATTTTTTTCCAAACTTCTCAATTCGAGATACAGCTGATTACTATGCCCAAATATACCCTCAATGGAACCAGGCGCGTTTTGAAAAGCTTGAGGGCGTTTTTAATATCGAGGCCAAGCGGCGCATAAAAACACTGTCCAAGGGGATGCAGCGCCAGGTCTCATTTTGGCTGAGCTTGGCCCTGACGCCGGAGGTTATGCTCTTGGATGAGCCTATTGACGGACTGGATCCGGTGATGCGGCAAAAAGTAAAGAACCTGATTATTCAGGATGTGGCTGAAAGAGAAATGACCGTCATGATTTCTTCCCACAATTTACGCGATCTGGAAGACATCTGCGATTATATCGGCATTTTGCATCAGGGGGAAATGTTGATGCAGAAGGATTTGGACGACCTGAAAGCGGACGTGCATAAAATTCAAGTCGCCTTCAGCGGAGAAACACCCCCCGCCCTGCTGCAGGACATGCAGCCGCTTTACCAGGAAAAGAGAGGCAGCGTGCTGATTTTAATCGTACGCGGCGCCTATGCAGATATAATCAAACGCGTGCGGTCTTATCAGCCAGCCGTCCTGGATATCCTGCCGCTCACCCTGGAGGAAATATTCATATACGAAATGGGGGACAATGGTTATGAAATCAAAAACATCCTTGATCAATAGAGGCATACTGCTCAACGATTTTAAAAGATTCGCCTGGCTAGGCGCCGGATATTTGCTGGTACTGCTCTTAAGTCTCCCGCTTAAAGTGCTTATGCTGCACGGCAAGCTGGAAGAGGTAAGAATACAGCATATATATACGCTAACCCGCATGTTTCAGTTTGATACCAATCAATCTTTTTTAAATGTTATGGCGTTGATCCTCGTCCCCGTATTGACCGGCCTGCTGTTGTTCCGTTATTTGCAGGACAGCCAGGCGGCTGATGCGGCACACGCTTTGCCCGTCAGGCGGGAAACCCTGTACAATACCCACATTGCCGCCGGGATACTGCTCCTGTTTGCGCCGCTTATCCTCACCGCCCTGATTTCCTGGGCGCTGGCTGCCGGACTGGGAATTAATGAAATAAACGGCGCCATACTTTCCTGGTTATATATCAGCCTGCTGATTAATCTGCTTTTCTTTATGACGAGTGCGGCCGTCGGCATGATTACCGGCATGACCACCCTGCAGGGCGTGTTAAGCTATATTCTGCTCCTCCTGCCCAGCGGGCTGTCCCTATTGCTCCTGCACAATATTAACAGGTACATTTACGGTTTCGCATATGATTACTATTTAGAGAAAATAGAAAAACTTTCGCCCCTGATCAGGCTGACCGAGATTTCCATACGGCCTGTTCCCAATGTTGAAATCGCGGTTTACCTGTTAAGCAGCATCGCGCTGTATTTTGCGGGCAGGCATCTCTATCAGCGGCGTCACATAGAAACGGCCGGCAATGCCATTACTTTCGAGGCGCTGCGCCCTCTTTTCAAGTATTCAGCCACCTTTTGCTTTATGCTGCTACTCGGCAGTTACTTTAACAGCGCCCAGGACAGTCCGGGCTGGACATATTTCGGTTACTTTCTGGGCTCCATACTGGCTTATATGCTGATCGAAATTTTGTTGAACAAATCCCTGCAGGTCTTTCAGTGGCGCAGCATCCGGGGGTATGGTGTTTACGCCCTGATTATGATCGGGCTGATTGGTCTGCTTCATTACGATTTTACCGGCTATGAAAAAAGGCTGCCTGCGCTGAGTGAAGTGAAAAGCATATACCTGGATAATTCCTTTTACGCTTTAAATTTTGTGCCTGCTCAGGATCCGCTGGCTTCTGAGCACAACACCTATAGTCCCCTGCCCGTTAAGCTCATATTTACCGAAAAGGACAACATAGCCCGTATTTATTCGCTGCATCAAAAAATACTGGCCAATCGATTGGCAGAAAAAGATTTCTTCTTGTCACAACGTACGAAAGATTATTCCGAAGGGATTTGTCTGGCCTACGAGATGAAAAACGGCAGCCATATTTACCGGCAGTACAAGATTGCCGCGCCGGAGTACGCGGACATATTAAAACCCTTATATGAATCACAGGAATACAAGGAAATGCGTTATAGCATTCTCGGCACAAACCCTGCCGATGTGGACATGATCGAAATTAGCGCGTTTTATGCAAATAAAAAAGTGCGCTTCGTCGACCCGGAGCTCATCGCGCAGGCCGTCGACGCCCTGCGCCGCGACATTTATGATCAGACCTACGAAGAGATGCAGGCCAACGCCAACAAGCAATCCTGGGCCGGCATCACCGTTTATTTGAAGAATAATCGCACAGTCGACCTGAGCTGGGAAAAATCATATGCTGATTTCGAACAGTGGCTTAAAGAAACCGGGAGATACAACCAGGCCCGGCTGCTGCCGGGTGATGATATCACCAGCGCGTTTGTGTACAGGATGACCGACTTGGACAAACAGGAGCCGGACAAGCCGGGGGTTGCCATAAACCGGGATATTCCGATTCCGGAATTAGAAAAAAAACCAGGCGTCCTAAAGATCACCGACCCGGATAAGTTGGAGCTGTGTTTGCGAAATTACAGCATAAGCGGTAAACAGGCGGTATATAAAGTGGTTTTCCCGCAAAACAACGGCGAGATTATTTCCGGATTCTTTTCCGAAGCTGACGCGCCATCTTTTGTTAAAGAGCATTTTACCCCGGCAAAAGAGCCGTTTTAAGGCTGTCAGATAAATAACTCAACTTTCTTACATGTATAATGGCTCTTAAGCCTTGATATAACTAAGTTATTTCGACTTTTATTTGCAGAGAAAACACAAAAGACACCCTTTTCTTGGTAAAATAGAGTTGCAAAGACTACCAAACCAAGAAGAAAGGAAAAACATTACGCTCTGCCAACTTTCATAACACCTATAAAGGGGAAAAGGTCACTCTTGACACCCTCTATAAGGAACTTCTCAAAAAACGCGGTAGAGCTAGGATTTTGGCAAATGCCATCGTTCAAATCGGTATTGATTTAGAGGGTAATCACTGATGAAGAAATCATTCGGATTTACGGAAAACGCTGGGACATAGAAGTGTTCTTCAAAACCACTAAATCCTTTTTGAACTCGGAAATCTGTGTTTATGATGTTATGTTTTTCAATAGTTAGTACAATAGTCTAATGCTAAAATAAGGTGGCCAACTAAATTTGATAAAACAGTTTTCCATCCTTGCAGCATTAAACCAAAAAGACCAGGATTTTTTAGAATTCCCTACGTATTATGATGTCAAAAAGGTCAATATCTAAAATAGATTAGCGAGTTACCTAAGGGTATACTTGACAAGCTACCGGTAATTTTAATATGATATTACTTGTTAAAAGGAAGTAGCTTCTATTATAAATTCGACATACTGGTAGATTCACCTGACTTTATAACCATTATTGGTAAAGAGACTTTTAACATGCTGCTTAAAATTTTTTATCATAATTTCTGGATGAAAAGTGATAAAGGAGATTTTATTAAATGAATAAATATGTTGCGCATCCATGGCATGGTATACCATTAGACGAAGAACATCCTTATATCGTAAACGCATATATCGAGGTAACTCCAAGTGATACACTAAAATATGAATTAGATAAAACAACAGGGCTATTAAAAATTGATAGGCCTCAATTATTTTCTAATATCTGTCCAACTTTATATGGGCTAATACCTCAAACTTACTGCGGTGAAAGGGTAGCAAAACACTGCAGAACCAAATTTGTTAGAAAAGATATAATCGGAGATAAAGATCCTTTAGATATATGTGTTTTGACTGAAAAAATAGTAACACATGGAAATATTTTATTAAAAGCAATACCAATCGGAGGTATAAAATTAATAGACAATAACGAGGCGGATGATAAAATAGTAGCTGTTTTAAAAGATGATGCACTTTATGGAGAGTGGGAAAATATTAATCAATGCCCTAGTCGAGTTTTAGAAAGACTTGAACATTATTTTTTAACATATAAAAAAGCTCCCAAAAGTCAAAATAATAAATGTGAAATTGTTGATGTATATGGAAAAGACGAGGCCCTAAACATAATTAAATTGGCCAATGAAGATTACAAAGAACAATTTATAAAATAATTTAACCTACACATACAAAAAAGCCCGCAGGGCCAGCACCACTGGCGGGTTAGTTGTTTACTGAATATTAAGCGGCCGAAATGCCAGTAGCATAACCCGCAGATGTTACTCCGCGGGTTAATCATTGGAAAAAGCAAACGTTGAAAGAACGGCAAAAATAAGTGTCGTTAGTTGTCCAGAGCTTTCTTCGGCAAACCTGTAGGACCCAGTAGTCCATAGTTTTTCAGAATGAACAATACTAAAGCTGCCATCGCTGTCCAGACCACCTTGCTCCATCTTGACTGTTTATCCATATACATTACACTCCCTTCAATATTAAAGCCGCCCTTTGAATCAGGAGAGCGGCTTATTCGCTTTCAATTTTTATCCCTGCGCTAAAACTAATCAAATAATATCCACCGTCATGGTTTCCTCATCCCAGGTAACCGTTTTGCCTAGAGCCTCAGCTATTGCCTTTTCATCGACAATCCCAGAGACGCGCAAAACTGAAATCCAGCACTGTGGCTTTTTCTGTAATAAAACCCATTGTTTGGATGTTTACATATCCCCTAGTATGGTCAAAATATTAAAAAAAAAAGAGTTTACTGAATTGAAGACTCTTATATTGGGTGTTCCAGAAATAACCATTATCAAAGGAGGACTAGAAATGCTTTTGGCAAGAAGTGAAATTATGTCCGTTGCCAAGGAAGTTATAAACCAATACATAATGTTTATTCTTAAGAAGCTTGGCATCTGGGAGAAACCTGAAAACCTCATCGTTAAGCTTGGTGATTCATGCGACGATATGTTTGGAACATGCCTCACCTATTTTAAAGACCAGAAAAAAAATGAACTCGCAGGGGCTGTGGTGGTATTGTATATCAACAACATAACCTGTATAAAAATTTTAGACTGGTTTAGGCTGCCAAGACTATGTATGTTTTCTAAAAAACTACTAAAAAGAAAAATTCTACATGTCCTTGCCCACGAACTGAGACACTTCTGGCAATATTACACTGGGGAGCACAAAAAATACCCCAGGATGACCAAAGGTATATCTCAGAAGGTATATCTGCTGGAGGTGGATGCGGAGAACTGGGCGGAGGAATTTTTATCCGCTTATGTTCTGAAGCCCAAAATAGCAAGGCTTTCAATGTGACAGCATCGCCGGCAGATACAATGCTACCAAGAGAACCACGAAGTAACACCACCATGAGGGGAACATTTTTCCAGTTGTGCTGGTTCAAGGGTTCAATGGTTTCCTTAATGACAGTTAAACTCGGGGCAAGTAAAAATTTTCGCCAATTGTACCGGAAAGAATTTAAAAAACGATAGATCGCATCTTTCTCTGGCATTTCGGGATCAGTTTCAGTTTGCAATATGCGATAAAGGTTCTCACCGTTAAAGACAAGCAAAAAAATGAACTTGAACATGTAAAAACAGGTAAATCCTTTTT
The DNA here is from genome assembly GCF_022410535.1 of Pelotomaculum terephthalicicum JT. Lineage (GTDB taxonomy): Bacteria > Bacillota > Desulfotomaculia > Desulfotomaculales > Pelotomaculaceae > Pelotomaculum_D > Pelotomaculum_D terephthalicicum. The sequence continues at coordinate 40,154 of NZ_JAKNBL010000024.1, read as the reverse complement.
CTTTATGAAAGTTGGCAGAGCGTAATGTTTTTCCTAATTCGTATTTAGTACTATATCTTTCTTGTATACCCAGGCGTTCCCCAGCGGGCGCTGAACATAAACACTTCTATCTATAGAAACATGATATCAAATTTGCAGCGGGTATTAAAATAACCTGTCCCATTAACGTGCCCAATAATTTTGTACCCATTAGCAGAACAACCAGAGTTTTTACATCACCGTAAGGTCTGTCTCCTCTAAAGGCTTGATCTGTAATTATCGCGGACCTGGGGTCAACGACCAGGGTCAGTAGAATTGTCGCTACTCCGTTAATCATTCCTGAAGACGATGAGGCCGCCAGCTGATACTCGGGCGCGACTAATGTCGCGGAATAAAAGGCGGACAGCACGCCAACAGTATACACCGCTGTCAGCAGCGTATTGAATAATAATAATCTTTTCGGTATATCGCGGCACCGGATATTTTGAAATGTTTGTTTGGAAGGCAATACGCCATTTTTCGCAATGAGTTTAATATTATTAACGCTGAGAGCCTGAATAATAAGAAGCGGCACTGAACCGGTTGACTCCAGCCTGGCAACGGCATAAAGGAAAATCCTCAGAAATGTCGGTGTCAGGACTATACCCGCCAGCGTGCCTCCGGTTGAAGCAAATACAACTTTACGGATATCATTAATTGGATCAATCCCTGTTGTAACGCTTGTACCGATTAATACACCGATTAACGGCCCCTGCAACATATTTGCCGTGCGGGAAAAAAGAACAAAAATATTAAAAAGAGAAACAGATAAGGCAAATTGCCCGCTCTTAACCGAACTTAATCTAACTGAGTAAGAAAGCGTATCTGTCGTGTGGATAATAAAAGTCAACGCCATTAATCCGTACAAGTACATTTCCATGTATATTAACCTCAATGTAAACCTGCCGTCACCGCATTGGAATGTTTCATCAGGATGTTTTTTAATTAGGAACATTTCAGGGAGTCAATTTATCCGGCAGCCTGACCACCTGATAGCGGGGATTCACCTGAGTGTCGTATAAAAAAGCGACATATGGGCCGGATATAAGGGGTTGGGACTGCTTGCTACCATTATATGTAAACTGTCCCGATGGTTCTTGCCGCATCGGGTCCCGCGTTTCATTGCGGAGGTCGGCCCAAACGACATTCGCGCCTTCGACATCAAAGCCGGAGATGTGTTTTCCGCTGGTGGAAACGGTATTCTCATGGCCCGTTTCAAAATTATACACGCTCAATTTTGCGGTAGAGTCTGCCGGTGAATAATTTTGCACGGCGAGGCAAGGCGAACTTAAGGCCGCCTCCCTCCCCCGGAACTCTGCCGTGACAGGCAATACTTGTTTCTTAATACCTTGCACGGATTCAAGTATTGATCTTTGAATATTGAATGTTATTATCTGAATGTTGTCAAATATTGCTCTTTGTATGGGGATCGTAGAATATATACGACCCATGACATTGATAATTATACCAACAATCATTATGAAAACAAGCGTTATAAAAAGAATTCTCCTTATCAACTGCATCATCCCCTGCTCGGTACAGCGTATCTCCCATCCTCTCATTGCCCAACAGGTTTCCACCTTTACTGCCAATAAAATCAAGCCGGTCCGGTCGTCGCTGATGACAAATATAAACATAAATATACCGGTAAGAACGGTAATCTAATCTATCAAGCCTCAATATTATAGACGGTGTTGGGAACTAACCGGTTCACCAAAACTAACCATGTAAATTTACATCGGATCCCACGTTCTCCTCTACATCCTTCAGCCGCCTGTCGATTTTTTCCCAGCATTCTGGAAAACTATCATTTTTTACAACGATTGGGGTTTCTACCTGTACACAATTTTTCCGGAATTCATTTTCCGCTGCTGCTTTCCAGGATATGAATAGCATTGCACAATTATTTGCTTTGGCAATAACTGAAGTAGTATAATAAGTAGGAGTAAGATTGTTGCCGGAGGTAAGATTAATGCATAAAGTTACCATTTCGGAAAAAGGTCAAATATCTATTCCTGTTTTTTTGCGAAAACGATATGGTTTAAAAAAAGGTGATAAACTGGCTGTCGAAGAAATTGATGGATCAATTATACTACGGCCCCTGCCCAGGAATCCTCTGTTGAGCATTAGGGGTAAATACATGAGCAAAGACGAAAAATTAACAGACATGTTGCTCAAAGAGCGCAGGACAGAAAGAAAGCAGGAGAAGTATTGAGCCCCAAAAGATATGTATTTGATACCTATGCCGTCCTCGCCTTAATTGAGGACGAACCTGGCGCGCAAACCGTGGCTGAAATCATCACCGCTCAAGAGCCGGAGATTTTCATGAGCATTATTAGTCTGGGAGAGATTTATTACATCCTTTTGCGCAGGAAGGGTGAGCAGGTGGCTGAGGAAGTGGTAAAAAATACTTTGGCTGAAGAATCACTCGTCCTTGTCGAAGCAACCTGGACGAAGGTAAGAGATGCCGCCCGGATTAAAGCGAAAGGGAGATTGTCCTATGCCGATTCCTTTGTGCTCTCGTTAGGCAAAGAGCTAGATGCGCCGGTGGTCACCGGAGATCCCGAAATTCTAGCCTCTGCCGGGGGAATCGGTGTAGAGATTATCTGGATCGGTAAATGAAACAATCCTGTCCGGTCATCGCTGATGATAGACATGAAGTAATCTCCTCATTTTCAAAAGATACTCTACTGATTAATCCCTCTGAACATGATATGGTATAGCAAGATTTTACTATATGCTTTCAACCAAAATTTGTTTTTCTTTTTTTAATCGGTCTAGTTCTTGCTGACTTTTTTCCAACGCGCTTTTTAAAATTCCCAGAACGTCAGCCACCTTGTCTTTCTGTAAAACTGCATTTGCCAGCGAATTTTTTATTCTAGATTGAACAACCCAATCTACTATGAGCCCGTATAATTATTAGTTTTACAATAAGAGGATCAGTATTGACAATATTGGATTACGAATGTAATATTAGAATCAAACTTACAAATGTAATCATATGGAGGGGGCCTGAATGAAAGGATTGCCGCAAATTTCAGGATCCGAGTTGGAGGTCATGAAGATACTATGGGAGCTTGGCCACGCGACAAGTGCACAGATTGTACATAGACTGACAACTACCTCAGAATGGAAGCCCAAAACTATTCAGACGCTGATCACCCGCCTTGCCGCAAAGGGGGCAATAAAAGCTGAAAAAACTGAAACCAAGGCGTTTTTGTATTCGCCGCTGGTCGGCCAGAGCGAATACCGGGCCTACGCCGGCAAATCCTTTCTGCAAAAGGTGTACGACGGCTCGTTAAATCTGATGTTCGCCAGTTTTATCAAGGAGCAGAAGATATCCCAGACGGAGATAGACAGCTTAAAAAAGCTGCTGGATGAGGAGTTATGATTATGGCTGAAATTTTTCACTACGTTCTAACAGCTTCTTTTTATGCCACCATTACGGGGCTGGTGATTATTTTAATCAAAGGGGTATTGAAAAACAGATTAAGCGCCAAGTGGCACTATCTCATTTGGATAGTTATGGTATTGAAGCTTTTGATACCGTTTGGCCCCGAAAGCGCGGTAAGCCTTTTTAACACGGTGCCGGAGGTGCCGCGGCAGAATATGAGCGGGATCGCGAATCAAATGGAACAGCGGCACGAGGCTTCTTGGGAAGCCGGGAATTCACTGCCATATCAGCCGCCTGCCCAACAGCAAGCCGAGGCTTTTAAAACGGCGGCAATGATTGAGAGCCTGCTGCCCTACGCCTGGGCCGCCGGTGCGGCGTTAACAATGCTGTGTCTTGTTTTCACCTGCTATTCGCTGCATAGAAAGTTGCGCCGGGGCTCGCCGGTGCAAGATGAAAGGATATTACATATTTTTGACGTCTGTAAGGTTAAAATGGGGCTCGACAGGAGCACCGACATCTCACTTATTATTCAGGACTCGGTTGGCACACCCTCCCTGTTTGGTCTGAGATCGCCTAAAATTCTTTTATCCCCGGCGGTGTTGAATTTAAGCGACAAAGAGCTTGAATATATCCTGCTGCACGAACTGGCGCATTATAAAAGAAAAGATGTGCCGGTAAACTATCTTCTGCTGGTTTTACAGACTGTGCACTGGTTCAATCCGGTTATCTGGTATTGCTTCCGGCGCATCCGGCAGGATATGGAAGTCGCTACCGACGAGCTGGTGCTCTCTGTTTTGGAGAGTACGGAATACAAAGATTACGGCCGGGCGCTGCTGGCCGCGCTGGAGGGTTTTGCCGCGCCGGAGCTTGCCCCGAAGCTGCTCGGCATGGTGGACGACCGGAAGAATATTGAGCGGAGGATAAACATGATCAAGATGGCCGACTTTTTCAAGAGCCGCAGGAGACTGGCGCTGGTAATAGGATTGCTTTGTTTAGCGGTGTTGGGCCCCGTACTGCTGACAGACGGTCTGGCCGGGCGGAACCCCTCATCAGGTTTTGCCGGTTATAACGCGGAAGCGCTTTTTAAATATAAAACCGCTTACGTGGGAGACAACAGCAGGGTGGTCAACCTGATCAGCAACCTGCCGTATGCTGCTCAGCGCCGGGCGGTTTCGCTGCAGACCCAATCCGCTCCTTATGGCGTTACGGTTGACTACGATTTTAGCGGTGTCAATTTGGACATCCGGCAAGTTGAAGCGGCTCTCCGCGATAATGCGGTGATAATGTTCGCGTTGATTGACAACGTTGATGTGATCACCTTTAATGTCAAAGGGGCGGACCAACCCTCTGCATACCAGTACCAGTATTCAAGAGATGAAGTGCAGAAAAGCTATGATAATGACCTGCGGGAATACGCAAAGGATATCAATGCGCTTGAGACATTGTTAAAGAGTCTGGCCTTCCGGCTGCACGTGTACCCTGAAAAATACGCGCTGATCATGTCCAGTACGCCGGGGATACGGATTGCGGCGGAATACCGCGGTTCCGCCACCAAAGCGCGCTATGCAACAGAAAGCGGGACGCTTCTTACCTGGGAGGTCACTACCGGCAAGGTGTCAAAAAACTTGTCAACGATTGAACTGCCCTTGGATACCCCGGTCTATTGGTCGCCCGTCGCTCCGGCCGGCCAGCTCCCTGCGGACAGCCAAAGCCAGGTGACTGTCACTCTGCTGGACGCACAGGGGCAAAGGATAGATGAAAAGCAGGTGACGATTGTTTACGACGGCTTGATGTATTATACTGTCCAGCCGGGGATGGGTATGGTTATCGGGGAAGAAACCTTGTACTTAAACCAAAAACCAGGAGATATGGATAGCGCGGCAGGCATGGCTATAAAATCTCGAAGTTACGCGTACGGTGCGGGAGAAACAGTAACTGAAGGACACATCATCCTGGATAGCGAAGAGAACAACGGGACGGTTAAGGTATACACAATAGCGAGCATCGGGATTTTCGGCTTTGAAAACGGCATTTTCACCAAGGTCAGCGGCAGTGGAGCCATTCCAACGGTAATGATATTTTCCAAGGATGAAAACGGCGCGTACTCTTTATTGGATTATAAAGAGCCGCAGGATGGAGCGGGGTACGTGGACTCGCTAAAAAAAATGTTTCCCGGAAAACTTCAGGACAGAGTACTGTCCTCCCAGGGAGACTATGCGGATCTTGCCAGGCAGCAGGAGGCGCAGGCGGCGGAGTACTTAAAAGGCATCGGGAGAGCGGCGGAGGTCAGCGCGGCTCATGTGGCCAGGAAGCTGCCGGATATCAATGTGGACGCATCCAACAAGCTTTTCTTCGGATATAATACCAAATACGATGCATTTCTTAACAACTGCCCGTATTGGCTCGGCACCAGAGAAAGGATTGAAAACGGGGTCAGATATATCTACGAGACCTCCCAGGACAAAACCGTTGACGGTTATGAGCTTATAGTTTTCAGGAAAACCAGGGAAGATGGGGCTGTAGTGGAAGAGCGCCGGTATAAGATTGCGGGGAGCGAGCCGCAGCTTATTGAAAACGCTGAAAACTAAAGGTTTCCACAAAAGGCCCACATAATTATTTTTTAAACCTGAATGGTCCCATTAAAAATCGAGTAGGGGCAGCTAAACTGCCCCTCTCACAGAGCCGTGCGCAGGCGGGTCATCGCACAACGGCTCCTCCAAACCCTTACTCTGACCTTTGAGACACGAATTTCCGGCAGATAGATTTTAGCGAAATCAGCCCGATCTCCCTTAGCCATTTATTATCCAAGGTTGCGTGGACACCTGCCGACCCCAGTTCACTTTCGCTTCGTTCAGAGGTTAGCCTTCAAGCCTTCCGAACCTTACCGCACGGTGACGCTCTGCCTGTCCGCTTGTGCTTCCGGTTGTCTTTATTTTATTTCAAAATCAACCCTGATACTCTGGTTTTCTGGCAATAGAAGTTCAAAAGCCATATTGCCGGCGGGTTCGTTGATAGCCGGGAAGTTGACCCGGCAGGCATCAACCAGCTTTTCTTCATTCATACTGCCATGCCGGCTGAAAGAACCGGGATTCAATTCAATGCCGTTGCCATTTATCAGTTTCACATCATAGTTATCACCACCATCTTCTTTTCTGTCCTCTAAAGGATGAGTATATTCATAGTCAACCACCGTGGAAACTGGAGTAAAAACTATCTTTTTCAGCAGAAGTGTCCTTTCCCCATTATCCGCAGCTTTCATCACCGGCAATTCCTTGGTCTTTGCATCCGCATTGCTGCGCAATAGGGGGATTTTAAAGCGGTAAGGGCTTTTATTAATTTTTTCCATATCATCGGCCAATATCACCTCAAGGTCGATACTATCAGGGAAAGAGAATTCAGGGCCAGGGTGGAATTGCGTTAAGCCAACGTAAAGTTTATCGGATATCTTCTCGTAACTGGCTCCACCTCCCCCGGAAATACCTTGCCCGTTATAATAAAAATTCGCATGGAAAACCGTCTCGTCGGAAAGCTCTGCGCCGCTGACCACATATCCGACAGTGAAACCTGACTGGTCATAATAGGCTTCCCGAATCGCCACAGTAACCCCATGGTCGGTAATCTGCAGATCATCCAGCTTAGTTATATCTTCGCCATCTACATTTTCCAGACCGCTCCAAACAAACTTCTCCCTTTCGAATACCGAGCCGACAAACGGTATGTTTACCAACACCCTGGCCACCGAAGTTGACACAAAGCCGCTGCCCAGGATGCAAACACAGAGCAAGGCCACCGACATGCTCACCATTATTCGTTTTTTTATTATTAGCCGCCTTTTTCCTTTGTTGACGGCCTTTTGGATGACCATGTCCACTTGTTCCTCAGGAACCACTATATGGTTGAAATCATCTTGATAATTTTTACTCATTAATATCCCTCCTTCAGTTCCCGTCTTAAATAACGCAGTGCTTTATTCAGCCTGGTTTTGACCGTTCCAACCGGGCATGCCAGCACCTCCGCGACTTGGGACAGGGTTAGATCCTGAAAGTATTTTAAAATAACTACAGTTCGCTGTTCTATGCTGAGCTTGTCTATGGCATTGAATAAGTCAATGTTGGAGATGATTAGCTCCCCGTGATTTTGACTGTCGTCAGCAATTTGTTCCAATGCTCCAGGATCGTCATATTTTATTTCGAAGCCGGCAATTTTCTTGCTCTTTCTCAATTGATCGATACAGCAGTTTACCGTGATTCTGATCAACCAGGCATTAAAAAACTCCGGGGTTTTAAGCTTTTTCAGGGATATATACAGCTTGTAAACGACATCATGAAGCACATCCAGGGCATCCTCTCTATTCTTTACATAGGTGTATATCAGCTTGTATATATCGTCCTTTCTCTCCTGAATAAGTTCTAAAAAAGCGTCGGAGTCACCCCGGCACGCCTTTCTAACCCTATCCGGATCTACAACAACCATAAAATTCCTCCCGTTTTTCCGCGTTCAAAGCTTTAACCGGTTAAAAAGCCTATCACTTTATATAGACTTTTAAAACATGTGAACGGTTTTGCAATAGATAAGAAAAACGTCTATGGCTTATTAATCCATAGACGTTTTCTTATCTATTGCCCTATTGTTTCACATTTCCCGCACAACATTTAAAAACGGTCTTTTTGTTACGGCCAGCCACAATCCTCCGCAAAGCAATCCGAATATAATGTTCAGCGCGCCGACAATCAGAACTAAATTACCCAGACCCAGGGAAACGATTATCATTCCCACACTTCCCATCACTGTCGCGCACGAACTCATCAGCGACGATGCCGAACCGGCATCGCCTTTCTGCTGTTCCAGCATAAGATATGTGCTCGGCGGGCGGGTGCAGCTTCCCACGATCGTCGCGGGCAGCAGCAATACCGCAAACACCCACGGTCCGAGCCTTCCCAGCGCGCAAACCAGAAACCCGCTCAAGATCATAGCGGCGAAGCAGGCGTTAATGATCGAAAATCGTTTAAATTGAGCTGAAAGTCTCATGTAGAGCAGCGGTCCGATCAGCATGCCCGCGGCGTTGAAGGCAAAATAATAGCTGTATACCTGGCTGCTCAACCTGAAAGTGTCCTGATAGATGTAAGAAGATGACGATATGAATGCCATCCCTGGTATGGCCGTCATTGAGAAAATAATAAGCAAGGAAGAAAACCCGGGGTTTTTGAGCACCACGACAAGCCGCCCTAATGTATTAATGAGGTTGCCCCTGCTTCGCAACTTCAGCGTTTCCTGAAACACGACCGCTCCGGTGAAGGCAATGACGCCGATAATTACCTGAGCGACAAAAACTCCTCTCCAGGAGGTAAATGTCAGCAACAGCGCCCCTATGACCGGCGCCACGGCAGGTGAGATCACTACCATTGACTGTACCAGCGCCAGAATTGATTCACGTTTTCTGCCCAAATACATGTCTTTGACAATAGCCGTTGCCAAAGCGTTGGCGGCACTTCCACCGGCAGCCTGCAGAATCCGGAAAAATATCAGTTGGTAGACGTTCAACGAAACGGCGCACAAAACGCTTGCAATAGTATAGCCGGTTAGACCAACAAGCAAAACGGGCCTGCGCCCGTATTTATCGCTCAACGGCCCCCAGACCAAAGTTCCGAGACTGAAAAAAATAAAAAACAGAATCAGGGTAAGATTTGTCTGGAATTCGTGCACCTGGAAATAATCCGTCATGGTGGGTAAGGCAGGGAGATATAGGTCGGTTGAAAGCGGCACAAAAGCGCTTAGCAGCGCTAAAAATACAACTATGCCTTTATTACCCAGGTATTTCTGTTTTATTGTTGTTTTTATGGCAGAATTATCTCTGTCGTTATTGTCGTTCATTTTTTCTCGTTTTTTCTCGTGCTCAACTTTTATTATTTTTTACAGTATGAATAAGTCCACCCATTCGTCCGATATGATTATTACTTACATTTTCGACATTATTGTGTTTACACCTTCTCGCTATTGGTATCCCATGCAAAAGCCGGCCGTTGCTTACTCTTTATTACCATACCCAATTTTTTCTATCCGCTTTAGCGTGAACCTTTTCATGTCTTCCGTCGTCCATAATTTAAATACAATTTAGAGAAAGAGGAGAAAAAAATGAGACGCGCTTTCCTTATGTTTTTTTTGTTATCAGCTCTTCTAATAGCCCCGCACGCCGGCTTTGCCCGGGCACCCTTTGACGACATTCAGTCGCATCAAGCCTCCGCCGATATTGAAGCCGTTTACGAAAAAGGGATAATGCTCGGCACGGGGGATAATAAATTCAGCCCGGACGAGTTTGTTGACCGGGCGCAACTGGCGGTATGTTTAGTGAAAACCTTTGATTTGAATATAGATGATTTACAGTTTATCAAAGCGCCTGTCCCCGCCGACCTGTATGACGACGTGGAGGATAATTCATGGTACGGCAAGGCTGCCATGATTACAGGCTATAAAAATATCTTTAATACCGCTGACAGAAAATTTAGGCCCCATGAAACTATTGCCAGAGCCGAAGCAGCCAGCGCGATAGTCGATTCTTTTACGGCCAAAAAGCTGTCGGTAGTTACCACGATGATGTGGCCGGATTATACCGACACGACAAATTTGACCCAAAAACAACAATCCGACATCAGCTTTGTCTTCAACACCGGCATAATGAGGTACACCGGCAATGAATTCAGGCCTGACGGGAAAATAACGCGTGCGGAACTGGCAACCATTTTAAATCAAACTTTAAAAACCCTGGCTGTCGCCACGCCTGTTCAAGCGGCGGAACCAGGAAGTTCACCGGCCTCCGGCGATCCGGCAGCGAATCCCCGGATGTAAATACGGCGGCCTTCAAGGATCAAGGCGATCTGGCTTTCGTCCGGCAGGGTCTGCTTTAGGTGACGGGCGACTGGCGCTCATCCCTAACCGCGGCCGGAACAGGCGTATGCCAGCCGCTCTGGGCTAAAGATGGGGACCGCATCCTGTACGCGCGGGACAACACGCTCTGGATAATCAGGGCTGACGGCGGGCAGCCGGAAAAATTAGCGGAACTGCTTCCTGTAGGGAGGATCTTTTCGGTTTTCACGGCTATACTTCGTGTTGGGATTTCATGGCATATTATGTCGGTGAATAACGTATGGGGATTAGTTCTCTTTTAGAGGTTTCGCATATTCAAAATTTAGCTCCCCTGCAAAAGCCGGTATCATAACTTCATTTCTTTCCTGCGTTTCAACAGAAATGCCATATTCGTTAAGGATGTCGACAAGGCCGCCTTTTAATTCCAGCCTGCTCTTTATAGCGGAGGCATTGCCGATGGCGGTGATATGGTAAGGAGGTGAAATGGGAGTCCCGTTAACGTTGATGTGGCTGCCGGCCAAGCGTATCTCGCTGATGGGCGTGATCCGCTGGCCATTTATGGCTATGGCTTCCGAGCCCGCTTTGTTTAATTCGTTAACAATTTTTAAAAGATGTTCGTCGGTGATATCTTTTGGGGGCTGGACAGTACCGGGCCCATCCTGCTCCGGGTGAATTTGCGCAACCAATTCCACTCCCGGCCCGGACACCGGGGCTAAGCCGGCAAATCGTCTTATTCTGGCCAGTTCCCTTTCCAGCGCTTGCTCAGCCTCTCTTTGCCCTACCCCGGCCTGGTCCAGCCTGGCTGACAGATCGGAAATTTCTACCCGCATTTCATACAAATCCTCTACCAGGCTTTTTTTCTCCAAAGCCAATTCCTGCTCTCTATCCAGGGGGACAACATTATTGCCGGCGCTGGTGGCGCGAAACTGGTAGCCCAGGATCACTCCCGACAAAACGGCAACGAAGGAAATTGACAAGAAAAAAATCCTTTTCTTCAAACTTAAAACCTCTCTCTGAGCTCTTTTTTAAGATTGATTTAACGCGTTAAACTCAGTGTCAATATCCGCTTCTATTATATAATCCGACTTGATGCTTCCCGAATAAGCCGGGATTGTTAGCTGCTCCAGCTTTTTAACCGAAACCTGGATGCCAAAAAACTGCAAGTAGTCAATTACACCGCCCCTCATCTTCAAGGCGCTTTCCATGGTTTCAGGGCTGCCGATGGCAGTTATGACAAAAGGAGGAGCAAGCGCTTTTTTATTGATTCTGATAGCGGGGCCGTTGCAGCTGATCTCGGTGGCGGCTATCACGCGCTGCCCATTAATCGCGACAGCCTCGGCTCCTGCCGCTTTAAGTTCGTTCACTACTTTTAATATGTCTTCATCGTGCACGAGATAGGCGTTTGGATTGTCTATGAATTTTTGTGAAGCGTTGCTGTCTCTTAAGGTCACTTCCACACCGCTGCCGGTAAGCTTGGTCAAACCTGCGAAAATCGTCGCGAGCTCCATCTCTTCTTTAATTTGCGGCGAGAGAGACTCATTGGACAAACCTTCCAGTTGCCCGCGCATTCTGAGTAATTGCGCTTGCAGAACTTCGTGTTCTTTTTTCATCTGTTCCACCTGGTCCGCCAATTCTTGTGCTCTCTGGATAGCCTTATTATGCTGCACATCCCTGGTAATACGGAATTGCACAGATAGCATTACTCCAAGAACAAGGCCGACCAGGACCACTGACCAATAGTAACTTTTAAACCTCAAGCTACTCATCTCCGCCCGCTCTCTACAATTACTGAACTGACTAAACTTTTGCGATCAACATTTTTAAATTCATGTTTTGACCTTTGATAATACTTGTCCGGCAGTCTAACAACCTTGCAACGGGAATTCCCCTTGGTGTCAATACTGTTCGTCTTGCCAAGCTATCGTTTCAACTAATCTATTTCTCATGAGCTCTATATATAAGACGTTGTGAGAAACAGACAGGTTCACAAAACTAATCATAATGAACCATTCTTTGGGGAGCATTGTTCTGCTCTTGATGTATTGATAATCATATACAGCAAACATTTATTATTCAAAGAACGCTGGGAACTTAGAGACAAAAACAATAGAATTTCTTGGGGGGGGGGCATTAAAAAGCCCCTCTTTTTTCTCTTTACATAGTAGAGAGTTAATAAAATGCGTTTGGATTTGTAAGCTAATACATGAAACGCTAGCGCCTAATGAGTTGATTACAGGACTGTATGTTCTTAAGTTCAAAAGGCTTTTCGGAACGTACGCTAATTATGGAGTTCTAATTCAAATCGGCCCAAGCTAGACAAAGGAAATCCGAAGTTTGTTTCGCGCTTCCATGGCTATGATCCGTGAGTAATGCCAGGAATAAGTGATGTTGTAGCCAAAGTATGGTAATTGAGTGACAAACTATTTTAGATCTGGTTGAAAAATATGTAGAACTATTTTTTGCTTATAATCGTCTATATTATAGAATACCAGTTAAATATAGGAAATAAGACAAAACCTGTCGAAAGATAGAAGTGTAAAACATTGGATCTAAGGTATGTAATACCTTATAACAGTCCCGCCAATGTTTTTTGATCTGCACGTTTCTATACATATAGATACTTTTTATCTTCGAGAGGTGGTGATGGAATGCAGGATTTGTTTACTTATGCTACTCTTGGCACCCTAGCTGGCGCGGTGGCCGCGACTGTTCTGGTGGTTGATTCCATTAAGGATCTTGGTTTTTTGAAGCGTTTTTCCACTCGCTGTCTTGTGGTGGTGGTAGCTGAAGGAATCGTTTTTCTGGCCGATATCGCCGCAGGGAGTTTTACGATAAAAAATGTTCCGCTTTGTGTTCTTAATGGTTTGCTGGTGGCGGCTTCCGCCATGGGAAGCTGGCAGGTGATTCATGATCGATTGTTTGGTGGTTCTGAAAGGTAAAGGGAGGTTGAGTGACTTGGAAAGAAAAACCAAGTTCCATGAGTTAGTTGCAAGGGCTAAGAGTGGTGATGAGAAGGCTTTTGTTCAAATGGTTTATCGATTAAATCCGGCAGTTAAAAAATATAGCCGCAGATCGGGTCATTATTTTGAATGTTATTCAGATCTGGTAATTTGGTTAATGAACGCGATTCATCAATATCCCGCTTAAAAACTTGCAGATAAAAATAGAAAACTTTTTTAAGACAGGGGGGTATCAAAAAGCCTTCCTTTTTTCTCTTTATATGGTAAGAGGGCAAGTTAGTTACCATGATGGGAGGTGAGATTATTCATTGTACTTGACGGTTCTTCTGGAAAATCTGGTGTTCATGATTTTGATCCAGAGGAAGCCCGGGCAATTGCTTGGTTTTTAACCGGCCTGCGCCATGAAGCAATCAGATTAACTAAAAAGTACCGGCAACTGAATGAACACGAGCTTTTGCTCCTGAATGGTCCGGCGTCTCAAAGCGCTGATCCCGATAAGTTGACCATGATTGATGTCATTCCTGCTGCCGTAGATGTTCCCGGTGAAGCCGAGGGTATGATATTTGTCCAGGAAGCCCTCTTGTTGTTAACGCCACAAGAGCAAAGAGTGGTGCGGGCAACGATTCTGGATGGATTTACCGAGCGAGAGGCAGCCAAGAAACTGGGGATATCACAGCCTGTGGTTCATCGCGCGAAAGAGCGTGCGTTGAAAAAGTTGCGGAAGTATTTTGCCCTGGATAAATCCGCCGGCAAGTAGAGCCTCAACTACTGCAGCATCAATGTCTCATGTGAAGCAGAAGAGTCTGGTTTAGTCCAAATCGCCCTTTAATCGTTGTCTTCACTTTGGAAGAAAGTAATATAAGCAACTGTTTTAGAAAGCGCTATAAAAGGAGAAGCGGATTTGAGAGGCCGGGAATGTCCCGGCGGTGGTTCAGAAGGTGAAGAAGCGAGCGTTGAGCATAATGCGGCGCAAGCATTATGCAATGAGTAAGTTTACCCCTGAGTAAAGTTTATAATAGCTCAACATTAAACTAAAAAATTAAGGAGGTTTTGATTTATGCCATATTTATCCTATGAGTTTACAGGGCTGGTACCAGAACAGCCTATTGATACTAAAAATACATTTACTGTATCAGAAACGCAAGATGTTAGTGTTGTTTTAGTGCAATGGTCATATCTTTATGATAATCAGATCCCAGCCTGGCTTACTTACCAACTCATAGCAACAAGTGGTGGTCAAACCACTGGGGAGATACGGGTTGATGGTTTGTATACAAGTAAAAGTACGACAATTACGTTTAATAATGTAGCAGCAGGAACCTATAAAATGAGGATCTATAACAAAGGGGCTGGTCTTGCATACGGAAATGGCCATATATATTATCACTAAAGTGACAACCGGATAATAGGCTGAATTACTCCACCCTGAGCAGGGTGGAGTAATTCATAAAATCTAAACACAATACTTTAAGGATGCTCATTATTTTAGTGGAATTTTTATGTTTTGCTGTTGGCTGCCGGCTGTGTGAGGAACAAGAACAAGAAATTCTGGTATATTTTTGGGTGCCTCACATACTAATCGGGCAATCGTAATTTTCGTATCTCCTTTAATTTGGTGACTCAGTCTTATCGAAGCGCATTGCGGGATATTATTCTCTTTATCGTCCATTACAGCACTAAAATAAAATTCCTCTGTAAGTGGGCGAATTGATTCATACTCGATTAGCGTGCTTAACGGAGAAATCTTTACTTCTTTTACCATGACAGAGGTTTCTCCAAATGTCTCTTTTTTCATTGGTGAAAATGTCCTGGTGGCCGCATCTGTGTCTTTCCTTGACACAGGAATCGGCCCAAGCAGCCATTCTCCTTGTTCCTTTCCGATTTGATGAATCGCCACCTCCAGGTTGAATGTTTCAGGTAAATCATCACTGGGGTAGATTTCCACCAGCCCAACCCGACCGTTATCCATCTTTTCACACGTTGCCTGCGTAGTATTCTGAATAGGCTTACCATTGGCAAAAAACTGCATTCCCGGGGCTCCTAAAGGAAGGATCAAATCTCCGGGGAAAGTTTCAGGATTAAGGTTAGGTCTGGAAGTCGTGACTGTATATCCAATATCGATCCTCCCCTGATCATACAATACATCTGTTATGGTAACGGAAATATCCTTGTCCGTGGCCGTTAGGTTTGGCTGTGTAACGAAACCTTTATCGATTGCGTTCTGAATTCCCCTGTCTTCGACAAAATTAAACACCGCGTTGATAACGGGAATTTGCTCCAGCGCCCTGGCTATGGCCGGGGAAATAAAACCGGACATGATCACAAGTGCGCCGATTACAACTACGGCGGCAAAGCTGTAACAGATTTTGTGAATTACCGCATTCCTCTGAAAAGTTGTATTAGCGCTCGTATCGTCAAAAGCGCGCTCACGAATTTGGTCCCATGGAATGGAATGAACCTGGCAGTGACCGGCATCTTGTTGTATTCCCTGTTTAATCAACTCATCCATGAATCATTCACTCCTTTATAAATTGCTCTTTTAATGTTTGACCGTCGTCTTTAAGTTTTCTGACGAGCCGGCGACGCGCCTTGGCAAGCCGCCACTTATATGTGCCAAGACACCAGCCTGCCACAATCGCTGCTTCCCTGTCAGTTAAATCGCAAAAGTAGCGTAAAACCAGCGCAATTCTTTCCTGTTTGCCCAGATTAAGCATGGCTTCCCGTACCGCAATCCTGGTCTCTGTCTGATCAATCTTATCGGCAGGGTCCATGACCTCCATATCAGGCACGGATGCCGTATTCGGCCGGCGGCTCCACTGTTGGCGCGCCGCGTTCAGCAAAATCTGATAAAACCATACGCGGAACTTATTGGGATCCTTTAGCTGACTACGACACTTGTATAAATTGATGAAAGCGTTTTGCGCGGCTTCTTCCGCATCGTATTCATTGCGTAATACCAGCCAGCAGGTGCGAACGGCAGCCGCCCACTGCTCCCGGACAAATTCTTCATAAGCAGTGATATCTCCTGAGCAAATACGCGATATCATTTCAAGTGTGATGTATTGATCGCTTTTATTACCCACTCATCTTTCACCCCCTCATATAATATGATGCAGGAAAACGCTCCGACGGATGGTGCAAGTGTAAATTTTTTTTGAGAGGGGTATCAAAACGGCTTCCTTTTTTCTCTTTATATGGTAGAAAGGGTATATTAATTTCCCGGATAGCTAAATTGGTGGGATGATATAAAGAAGCGGCCTGTTCACCTGCAAGGGACGGGCCGTTTCTGTCACTGAAAAAATATATTGATTATTTTAGCTTGTTGCTGTGCTTGAGATTCTATATCATGCACCAACACTTGCGTAATATCCCGGTTTTTAATCTCCCCATAGATTAGAGGAAGCGGGGTACTCTCATCCCCGTCATCAGGAAAAAATTCAAAATATATTGCTTGCTCAATACCTGTGGAATACATTCCGCATTATAATTCTCCTTCACTACTGAAAGTTTACCGTGCACCGGACAGTTCTATCGTAACCGATTCCCCCGAAATATGATATCGCGGCGTTATACTGGGGACTTCCTTCCAGCGAAATCCTTGCTCTCACCACAGGCGGCTGAGACGGAGTTTGCTCGTCTCCCGGCCGCCCCGGCAGTTGCTCAAAATTGAACTCCTTCGCAAATTTCAGGCCGGGGCTTGCAAAATGCGTATTATCCTGGAAAGTATCAGCAAATTCCACGTTGAAAAAGCTGAATACCAATTCGTTATTTTCCTCGCTGTACTGCACAGTTGTTTCCGGCAGGGGATGGCCACCGGCAAGTACTTCTCCCGGCGCCGGCTTAAAGTCGAAATGAATAACGGGATCTTCTATTGCAAAATTGGTAATAACTTGCTTCCAGGTGCGTTTTCCGAAAGAAACCTGTTCCTGTTCATTTAAAGGCAAGAAAAGTTCCTCATTTCTCAACTCTTCTTTGACGGGATTGTAAATCAACAGGTAAGGAAACTGGAAGTAGCCGGTATCGCTGCCTCCTCTTGCCCTGAAGATGAGTTCTCCGTCTTTATATTCTTTAAACTCCGCAGTTTCAATAAAACCGACGATGAGTTTCATTCCGTCTGATGAAGGGTGATCGAGGTAGTAATTGTGATCACCATACGTTGTCCTGTCTATTAGCACGTAATTGTCGCCGACAGATCTGATTTCTCCCGCCTGTTCACTGGGGAAAGGCAGGGGGTGATACAACCCGCCCGGATGCCAGGCCAATACCTCGTCCCATTTATAGGCGCCGTAATAGCCCTGGGGGACATCCAGTTCCTCAAAAACTTTTCCAGCATTTTTTCCATCCGCCCCGGCCTGCCAGATCGAGGCTTTTTCCCCCTGCAGCCGCACCCACATCAGGCTTTCGCCGCCCTCGACCCACCAGGGGCTGCAGTCCAAGCAGCCGGGAACTTCACCGCTGCTGATCTGCCTCGCCCCGGCACCGTCCGGGCTGGCCAGCCAGATTGAAGACGGCGGCCACTCCTCGCGCCGGTCGCTAATCACTCGCGACGATTCCGACCGGCTGACCGCAATGAAATCACCCTTTGGCGACCAGGCCGGGTCGCGGTCGACGTACCCTTCGGGGGTGAGCATTGCCGCTTTTTCCGGACGGTTAATTGGCACCACGGAAAGCCGCTTGTTGAAAAAAGATTCCCTGCCGCCGCCTTCAATGAACGCCAGGCAGTCGCCGCCGGGAGACCAGTCAACCCAGTCGGGGTAAGCGAGTGCGGTCGCGAGTTGTTTGGGGTCATTTCCCATCATTGTTGTTGCATATAAAGGCACACCGTCGGCAGTCAGGGACGCTGAAAAAGGATAACTGAAAAAGCTGAAGTCAATGTTATTGGGAGAAAACGTAAGACCACCCAGATAAGCAGGGGCAGTTCCCGCATCCGGCAAAAATTCCGGCGCTACGTCAAGGAGCGTTTTGGTTTCGCCTCCGCTGACAGGCGTGACCTTGATAGTGAGATTTTCTTTTGCATTTGGATGCTCTTCCGCCCTTGTATAAACAAGCTTTTCGCCGGTGGGCTGCCAGCAAAAGCTCATTATTTTTTCAGACGCGTCCGCCAGCGCCAGAGGAGCTCCGGGGCCTTTGTCAGTGACTGCGGCCAGCTTGCATTCCCCGCTCCCAACACTTTCGCCCTGTTTTGCCGTAAGGTAGGCTATACTGTTCGCTGCCGGGGACCACCGGGCATCCAGCACCTGCTTTTCCGGCTCGATGCTGTAAATCCCTCCGCCGTCGGCGCGGGCAACCCACAAGGAGTAGTGTCTATTCCATTTTTCAGCGGGATCATATTTGAAAAAGAGCAGCCATTGCCCGTCCGGGGACCAGGCCGGGCAATGGCTGCAGCCGTCGCCGGTCAGCTGCAGCGGTTCCTTGCCGCTTTCCAGCACCCAAAGGTCTCCCTGGCTAATTACTGCCAGCCGCCCGGGGAATACAGGCAGATTTTCCAACGGTTTCAGCATAACGCGCACCCCGCCGGCAAGATCGTTTTCACCCGGCCCGCCGTCCTCACAGCCGCTTAAGAAAACGGCAAGCGCCAGGAACAAAAGAATAGCTCTTGCAAGAGTCCTTGAAAACATTTTATATTCCCCTACAGTTTATTTCCTGCCAAACCGTAAGCGTCAACGTCCAAACGCTTGCCGGCAAAACCTCATCGCGCTTCAGCTATTAAGACAACCTCTACATTAAAGACGTTGTAAGAAACAGACGGGTTCACAAATTAATCGTAACGGCTGAAAAATATGCGGAACTTTATTCGTCATCAAACTGTCTATATATTACAAACTAGTTAATAATAATTAAATCTTAATTTAAGTCGGAGGAAAAACGCGCCGTGAAAAAAATAATTTGTTTTTTACTCACATTAACCTTCTTTGCTTGTTCCGCCTGTTCCAACTCAAAACAGAAAGCCGCGAATGAGGCGGTATCCTCCATCAAAGTCGGTTCCGGTCCGGAAGATCTAAACTATATGGAACGTTCAGGCGCACTATTGGGTCCGGAATGTTTTTCCATAAAATCAGACGGTGGGTTTTATTTACTCGATACCGCGAAGAACAGAATTCTGTCTTTTGACTCCAGCGGGAAAAAAGATGACTCGTTTAAACTGCCGGACGACTTATCAGTGGTTAAAATAAGTGTCGGTCCGGATGACCGGTTATATGTACTTGACGCTTCTAAAGGAATTATCGGCACTGTGGAGTCAGAAAATATTATTCGCTACCAAATTAGCAGCTTAATGATTGAACCTCTAATTGATTTTGGCATTACAAAATCCAACATACCATATATAGTGTTAGCCGACCAGGAAGGTGGACAATCATATTTATTCAAACTGGAGAACCAGAGCGCGAATATCATCGAAATAAAAAAAGGCCGCCTGACCCCGGAAGAAAAGATATATAAGACATTATTAATTAAAGAAAAAGGATATGAAATCGGGCACGCCTGCATAATGCAAATTTACGATTTCAATAACAAGCTGGAAAATGAATTGCTCATTGAATCAGAAAACTGGCTGGTAGGAGCCAGCTATCTCGGCGAGGAAGATGATCAAATCATTGTGCAAACCCACGAGACTGATTCTGATACGGACAAGGCTAATTATAATGATCTGGTAAAAAAAATAAATAAGGACGGCAAAATTGCAGAAATATCAATTTTACCGCAGAAATACAAATATATCTCCAACGACACGGTCCAGAAAGGTTCTTCTTTATACCACCTAAATACAGGTGAACACGAGGTTACCCTTGAAAAATTAAATTTTGTTTCCGCCGATTCTTAATACATTAAAAGACACAAAAAAAATTTCATATACCGTTAATAAAATTTCGCCCGGCCTTACCTGGTCTTAAATGAAAATTGCAATCAATTTAGTTATGTAGTAACCGAGGACGATCCCGGCCGGTAATGCCAGGCAAGCGCCCATCCAGGAAAAGGTTTGCCAGCCGGCAGCAAGGCTGATCAGCAAAAATCCCGGAAGCATTAACAGAAACATGGATTTGCCGGCGGCCGCGCTCTTGTCCCCGGACTTCCATTGAAATAATTGTACAAAATCGGAGGAAACAACTTCTTTCCAGTATAAGCCAGCCAGGAAAGCCAGCAGGCAAGCCAACCCGGGCCAAATAATCCACTTCCACCAGAAGGGAAAAGACAATACGAGCAGTATACCGACTGCCACCATTTGCGCGTAAAACAAAAGACTTCTATTATTTCGCAAAACCGATTTAATACAGAGCTCAACCAATAAATTAACGGCATGGCGTTTCCGGAACAGGTGATTTGAATGGCGCAGGATTAAAGGACGCTTCTTTGGTGATTTTGGCCTTTTTACGTTTATACCCGACATGCTCAGCAAAAGAGAAGCATATCTTAACCGGTAACGCTGCTCCCGGGCGACATCGTCGAAGAAACTTCCCCTCACCTCAAGTCTCATTTTGGTCAAGAACCCGAGAGCAATTAAAAGCATTGCGCAGGCGTTCAAAAGCAAGCGGGGCTGGCCTAGAAGAAAAAGGACACCTTTAACGAAAACAAAGCTCATTAAAACAAATGCTATTTTCATGGCAATTACCTGTTTCCAGCCTTGAAAACGTAATTCAAAAAGCTGTCTGGCCATGCCTGTATTCGTTTTGAACAAAAAGACAAACCCAAGAAACAGGGCAAACTGGACTGCGGAAAGCTTATAATTGATGAATAATAGCGGGGCAAGCAAGGAAAAAACCAAAAGGCTCACTAAGAGATTGAGCATTGCGGTATAGCCGGCGCCGAACGCCATAATTCTTCTGATCCAGCTCCTGCGCTGCAGCAAGAAAAGCTGGTCTCCTTCTTCCAAAAACGTTCTGGTGCCGCCCGACCAGGCAAATAAATAAATAAGCGTTAAAAGCCAATAAAACGGCAGCGCCTCAATCCAGCCATATTGGTTTTTCCACAACGAGATATAGCCGTCCAGGCCAATCAGCACGGCGGGCAGCAAGATATATAAACCGACCGTCCAATCAATCGCGGTTTTCCACACCTTGTATTGAAATTTCCATTCCGATTTCACTCGTCTGAAAAACATTTGTGTTGCCGAAATCATGCTAAGTTCTCCAAGATCTTATTAAAGCAATCAAAAAGGGCAGCCCCCGGCATCCGGCAGATTTCACGGATCTGTGCCAGATTTCCTTGAGCAACCAGTTTTCCGTCAGCCAGTAAAACAAAGGAATCACAAATTTTTTCCGCCGTGTCCAGAACATGCGTCGACATCAGCACACCGGCGCCGCGCTTGCTTTCTTCTTTCAACAGGCTTAAAAAATCCCTTGTCGCTCTTGGATCAAGCCCGATAAAAGGCTCGTCCACGATATAAATGTCGGCTTTGATCAAGAAACCGATAATGAGCATGACCTTTTGCTGCATGCCCTTGGAAAAACTGCCCGGCAAATGGTGCCTTTCCTTTTGCAAGCGAAATATTTCAAGCAATTTCCCGCTCTCGGCCAGGAATTCACATTCTGCCATGCCGTATGCCGCCGCCGCCAGCTCCAGGTGTTCCCACAAAGTCAACTCGTCGTAGAAAACGGGGTTTTCAGGTATATAAGCATACCTGGCCTTCTGCCCTGCCGGCTTCACCTCTCCCTCCATCTCCGGCAACAATCCCAAAATAGCTTTAATCGTTGTGCTTTTCCCGGCTCCGTTGGGTCCGATTAACCCTGCCAGTTCGCCCTTCTTCAGAGAGAAGTTAATATTCTCAACAGCTTTTTTATTGCTTGCATAACCGGCATGTTTGATTTGAACCTGCAATATATCCACTTACACTTCCTCTTTCTTGTCAACCGCGTTCCGCAAGACGCGGCAGACTAGTCCCTACATAGATTATATTCGCGCATCAGCCCCATGGCAATCGGGCGCTTATGCCATAGGCAGACCATGAGACACAAAAAAGAAGGAGCTTAACCCCCTTCTCCCCTGCCGGCTTAATTTACTGAATCGACTCAACCATCCGCGAAACATGCATTGGGTGCAAATCATTTTTCATGCATTCACCAAAATAAACCCTGCAACCCCTATATTTACAATTCCCCAACAATTTCTCCCATTATTGAAGTATCATATCCACCCATTCCCTTTACTTCGTCTTTAAACTCAACTGACCTTAAGATGGATAGCAAGGTCTGGAAATTAGATTTTTCCAAATCATGTTTATATATAACTAAATCATAGCGTTCTCTCTTCAAAGGAACAAACTCTACTTTAGGTACCTGCAAAGCGGCTTTTTCGGTACCTAATCCGACATCGGCAATCCCTCTGGCAACTGCGCTGGCAACTGCTATATGGCTCATTCCTTCATTCGCGTAACCCTTGATTGAACGGGAATCAATGTTTAGATTACGCAAGCTCTCATCAATCAACACTCGCGCTCCAGACCCTTTATCACGGTTGAAAAATGTTATGTTCGGTCTGAGCAGGTCCGGCCAATCATAAATAGCCAGGGGATTGCCGGGAGCTACATAAAACCCCACGGTGCGGTAAACTAAATTGATAATTACAGTCCGTTGGCCTGGCAGCAATCTTCGGACATAGGGGATATTATATTCTCCCGTTTCGCCATCCCATAAGTGAGCTGCCGTGATATTTGCCGTTCCACGATAAAGCGACAGCAAACCATCAGTACTTCCAACATAAGCACGTAAAGAACGGAGCATCGGATTCTTTTTTTCCAGATATCTTGTCAGCACATCCAAGACGATATCCTGCCCGCAGATAATTAATCCCTGATTTTCTATAATCATTTGTTCCAATGAGCCCAGTTTAATTGGAGCAGTTGATTTTTGTACCGGATTCGTTGTATGCATATAAGCCTGCAGGTCGGTCTGACTTATTCTTATTTTTTTACCAACGCGATAGGAAGGGATTTCTCCACGCTTCAATAATTCGTAAACCGTTCCCTTGGATATTTTTAACAGCTTACATATCTCTTCCGGAGAATAGGACAATAAATCGGTCATATAATCACCTCAAACATTTCTGTCTAAGAATCAACCATGTTATTTAATACGAAATAATATAAAAATTTTTCTTGTCATCTATTATAACATATTGTAAGATTAATTATAGTATCAATTAGTATTAAATAGTATCATTTAATAACAGGATCCTGTTGTATTTAACACTGTTATGTATTACT
Organism: Pelotomaculum terephthalicicum JT; assembly: GCF_022410535.1. GTDB lineage: Bacteria > Bacillota > Desulfotomaculia > Desulfotomaculales > Pelotomaculaceae > Pelotomaculum_D > Pelotomaculum_D terephthalicicum. Next base: position 16,723 of record NZ_JAKNBL010000024.1, on the reverse strand, counting down.
AGTATTTGCTCAATATTAGGGAGGACTGATTAATGAATAAAAAACCCCTATATGCCTTGCTGACAAGCGCCCCTATCGGATGTTTGGGCGGGTTAATCGGCTTGGGCGGAGCGGAGTTCCGGCTGCCTGTATTGGTGGGTCTGTTCAAATACTCAGCCCGTCAGGCAGTGTCTCTTAACTTAGCCGCAAGTTTCATTACACTTTTATCATCTCTGATTTTTAGAATTCCCAGCGCACCATTTGCTAAATTATTGCCGCTTGCACCGGTGATTTTATCATTAATTGCGGGAGGAATGGGCGGCGCTTATATTGGGGCGCTTTATACCAAAAAAATATCCGAACATGCCTTGGAGAAGGTTATTTTGGCTCTGCTATTATCTATCGGGCTATTACTTATTGGGGAATCTTTTTATCCCTTTGCTGCCAGAGGAGTTCAAGCACCTTTGCCGGTTTTGCTGCTTATTGGTCTGGCATTTGGAACAGGAATCGGCATGATTAGCAGCCTGCTTGGAGTTGCCGGGGGAGAGTTAATTATTCCGACGTTAATTCTTGTTTTTGGCGCCGATATTAAACTGGCGGGAACCGCCGGCATCCTGATCAGTCTGCCAACCGTGATTATTGGACTTGGCAGACATTATGCCAATGGTGCCTTCACGCAAAAACAAGATATTAAAGAACTGGTGCTACCCATGGGGATAGGTTCGATCATTGGCTCATTTATCGGCGGAATGCTAATTCTTTATGTTTCCGGCGGGTCATTAAAGCTGATCCTGGGCTTAATATTGATAATCTCCGCAGTGAAAATATTTAACAAAGTACGTCGGGAAAATGTTCAATGATAATATCATCCTGTATACTCTATTCCTGCCGTCTTTAAATAATTGTTTACCTTTTCTCTGATAGATTGCTCCATTTCTTGACCCTTCCCCGTTTTGTGGTAGTTTAGAATCCTCTCGTGGTATTCTTGGGGGAAAATTTGTTTTATATCCGGCCAGTTATACGTGCCGTCGCGCGGCTGCCGGTGCCCAACGACCGTAAAACTGCCGTTCTCCTCTCTCATGGTTAGCGCCAAGGGCAGGAAACTCGCGCTGCGGGGACCGATGCCGACGCTCGGTTCAACCCCATATGTTCGTATGTCCGCCAACAGGTAGGCTGTTTTTTCGTTCCCGTTTTCGGATACCCCGAGCAGGTCGCAAGCCGCAAATGTCTTCACGCCGGGGGGTTCAGAAATGGGAATGATACTGTTTTCCAGGTACTCTGTTATCGCCTGGTCCATAGTAACAACTGTTTTCTTTCCCTGGCCGCCGGACAACTTCCCTTCCTCCACAGCGCAGCCGCTTATGAAGGCAAGTATTAATAGCGCGATAATCAGTCGAGTAATTTTCATTGCGGGCCTCCTTCCACAAATCACAACACCATATTAATTATTTTTAGAAAATCTGAAATGATACTTTATGGGAGTAGACCAATTAAGGAGCCCGTTATCCTCCCTGGTAGAGGGTCCGGCGTTGTGGATCAGCAGGGGAACCCCGTCCGCCCGCCTTTTGTCTGAAACTACTCCCACATGGTCGTGAGGCGGGCCGAACACCACAATGTCGCCGCCCTGCCATTGCTTTAAATTTTCCGCATCCCAAGGCTTAATCTGAGTGGTAAGCTGTTCGGCGTACTTCTTAAAAAAAGCCTCCTGGTTCGGCACCCGGCGGAAATCAATATTGGGCTCAGGCGCGCCTGCCACGCGGGGATAATCTTCCAGATGCTCCCGAATATCCCTGTCCATCATTCCTTTTAAGTCGTAGCCCGCGTTTTGCAGCGCCCGCCAGATCACGTCGGTGCAGACACCTTCGTTTTCCGGCGGGTATCCCCCGGCATAGTAGGCGTCCTTATATGCCGGTCTCGCCTCCAGATCCTTGCGCGCGCCCTGAACGATATCATCAAGGTCGTAGACCCCGTCACCGTCCTTGTCGTTGTACAGCACAACCTTTTCCACCACGCAAACCGGTCCGGTCAACCCACGCAGCTCCGCCGGCAGTTGATTAAAATCCATATTATGAAGAGTCAAAAATCCGGCCGGCAATAAAACAATTACAATACCAATGATTAATTTGAATGGTGAGGATAATCGCCACAAAGACCTTAGACCCATTTATTTTTTACCTCTCCCAGTAAATACTCAGCCATTCGGGATAGTAATTGCCGTAATAGCCATGGTCACCGGTCAGGCCGCTGATTAATTCCATCTCCTGGCCGCCGGTCAGGAGCTTTAAGCACAGGGAACCGCTGTCAAAACGGTTCAGCCGCAGGTACGCCAGGGTTTCTCCGTCCGGGGAAAGCTTGGGTGCGTAGTCGGCTGTGTCCGCCGGGCCGGAGGTAAGGCTTTTCACTTCTCCGCCGTCCGTCTTCAGCCAGATTCGCTGTCCCGGTACCAGTACCTCCGGGAAATTGTCGCCTCCCGCCCATTCGCCTCCTTCTTTACCGCGGCAGAACAGCAGGCTGTAAGGCTTATGCGGCGACCACACCGGCTGGGTGTCTACCTGGCCGGCGCTCCCGCAATCAGTGATTTTGCCGCCGTTCCGCAGGTCTGCCAGGTGCAGGCGCTTGTTTACCGTGGCGTCACGGCCACCGCCAGCGATATAGGCCAGCCGGGCGCTGTCGGGGGACCACGCCAGCCATTGGGCATATTTAAGCCCGCCGCCCAAATCCAGGAGCCGGTCGGATTGCTGCAAATCCAGCACCTGGACGGCCGCGCCGTCCGCCGCCAGGGAAGCTGAACCGGGCTCCAGGTAAAAAGCAAGATAGCGTCCATCCGGCGACCACTGCAAGCCGGATGCCGACCGGGTATAAAAAATATCCTCCGTCGTATTGGGTTCACTGTAGGTAAACAAGTTCGCGCTCTGTCCTTCTAAGGTAATCCGGTTAATCAGCAACGGCTGCTCCTTATTCCGGGGCAAAGATACGGCAATGCTCTGCCCGTCGGGCGCCCAGGCAAAGCTGGCGACATTGCTATGCTCAGGCAATAGCACGGTCACTGTTGCTTCTCCGGCGGCACTGCTATCACTACTATCGAAAACGGCAATCTTCAGGTTGCCGTCCGGCGCATGTTCTTGATCAGGGTCCCGAGTGCCGTAAGCAATGGCATCCGCCAGCGGAGACCAAGCCGGCGTATCCGCCACCGGTCGCCGGTCAACCTGGAAGGCACCTGTGCCGTCAGCTTTAACCACCCAGAGATAGGGGGGCTTGCTCCAGGAATCTTGCGCATCCCGGTGCAGGTACATCAGCCACCGGCCATCGGGAGACCAGCCCACAATCTCCGCATTCCCCGCGCTGGTGATCCGCACCGGCGCCGCACCGGCGCGGACGCCGTCCACCAGCCACAAATGCCCGTTATTGATTAAGGCCACTTTGGCCGGAAATGAAGAATTGCACACTCTTTCCGGCCGCTCGGGCGGCGCGCTGATTATTCTTGCCTTTTGTTCTATACAATTCCATTGAACCGTGGCCCCCAGGGATTCGGCCAGGAACCTCAGGGGCGCCAGGAACCTGTTTTCCACCACCCGCGCCGGCACATCCAGAGGAACCGGTTCGCCGTTCAGCAGGGCTTCATTGCTGCCGTCAACCAGCTTGACGCTCCTGCTTCCGCATGCTATTGTCGCCGTTTCAGTCGCCGGATCCCAGTCCACCCGCGCCCGGAGTGACTCCGCCAGGCTGCGCGCCGGTGCCATAACCCGGTCTTCCAGAAATACCGGCGGCACTTCCAGATCTAATTTTTGGCCGTCAACAACGACAGTTATCGCTGTCTGTTCGCCAAAAGCAGGCACAACGGGGGCAATCCCCGCAAACAACAAAAACAAGCAGATTAAGCCGCAAAATTTAAAGAATTTCATAGTGTTCCTCCCGTATCCGGCCATTTCTAATTCATCTCCAAAGTTACCGTTTTTCCAGTTAAGGCGTCGATATATCCCCTGCTTGCGCCGGCCTTTCAAATGATATTCCGGCCGCGCTGCCCGTAGTCTTTCAACCTGCTTCTGTTTTTACAATTTCCATGAGTCCGAACCCCTGTTTTTGCTTAATTATACCGCATACGATTAAAAACTAAAAAGGTTGTTGCACAATATAAGTCAAAAGTGTATTACAACTTCCCAACTCCTCTTCCATATCTTGCAAAAAGGTATTTGCCTTTAGGTAAAGAATTAACAGAAGGGAAAGGAGGAAGTAAAATGAAAACCCGTTTCGCAACCATTATTTTACTTGTCGTATTGGTTGTATTAGTTGGCTGCACAAATTTAATAAATCAAAAAACTACTACAACAAGTACAGATACAACAGATCACAATGGTCAAACAACTATTACAAAAAAAGAAGATTTTTTAAGTCTATATAAGGAATGGACATCACGGCTAGAAACTATAGCTAACAAAACTAATAACAACTATAGTGATTGGATTAATGGTAAAATTGACACTGAGCAATTCACAATTAATAATCAACAAATTTACAATGAAATAAAACAGCTAAAGAATGAAAGCGATTTAAAAACTGATTTTAATTTGGTAGAAAGCGATAAGCAAAAGGTTAACTTTGAAGCTGTAACAAATGCTTATATTAAAGCATGTAAAGATTTAAATGACTTTTTTTATTTTGTACCACACCTTTCAGATGACGAAATAAAATCTAAATATGAAGAACTAATTAAAGACAAGTATAATAGTGATGTTTCTGAACTAAAAGAACTTTTAAAGATGTAACATTCTTTTAACCGCCTAGTTTAGGCGGTTTTTTACATTTATGTCTCGTTCATTCCTTGCTACCTATGCTATCTATTACCAACTAATATCTAAAGTTATTTTTAACCTAGTTGTATAACTTGAACTCGCTGTCCGATTTATAATCACGCCAATTAATTTACCCTTCCACTTCTATAGCCACCGGGTTTATCGCGTCCTCAATATATGACCCCTCAGCCTTATCCAGATCGTCAGGCAGGTTGTCCAGCATTCGCTGGTGAATAACTTCCTCGGGTCCTTTACAAGAACATTTGTTCTGTAATATGATAAAGATTATAAGGAGCTGAGCGGGTTGGATGCTTTTCATAAGCTGCAAATATTGACCGGTGCGGCAAAATATGACGTGGCCTGTACTTCCAGCGGAGTGGCTAGAAAGGCGGCCGCCGGGGGTATTGGCAGCGCAGAGGCCTGCGGCATATGCCATAGCTTCGCGGCGGACGGGCGATGTGTTTCGCTGTTAAAGGTGCTGATGACCAATATCTGCGTCTATGATTGCCAATACTGCGTCAACCGCCGTTCTAACGACCTGCCGCGGACAACCTTTACACCTCGTGAGCTGGCGGAACTGACTTTCAATTTTTACCGCCGCAATTATATTGAAGGTCTTTTTCTAAGTTCCGGTGTGCTTAAAAATCCCGACTATACCTGTGAGCAAATGCTGGAAGCTCTGCGCATACTGCGGGAAGAGTACCGTTTTGCCGGGTATATTCATGCCAAGATTATTCCGGGCGCTGACAGCCAACTGATTGCCCGAATCGGCGCGCTGGCGGATCGGATCAGTGTAAATATTGAGCTTCCCTCTCAAAACAGTTTGCGGCTGCTGGCACCGGACAAATCAAAGCACGCTATTTTGGGACCGATGGGGTATATTCATAGCCACATAAAAGAGAGCTCCGCAGACAGGAAAAGATATCGGCATGGACCAAAGTTCGCCCCTGCCGGCCAGAGTACCCAGATGATTATAGGGGCCACGACGGACACAGATTTTCAGATTTTAAATTTAACCGAGAGCCTATATAAAAAATACAAGCTCAAGCGGGTTTTCTTTTCCGCTTATATGCCGGTAGCCGAAAACACCCTTTTGCCCGCCATGGGCACAAAACCGCAGCTTCTGCGGGAGCACCGCCTTTACCAGGCGGACTGGCTGCTGCGGTTTTACGGTTTTACCGCCCGCGAACTTTTGGACGAGCAGCACCAAAGCTTTAATCCCTATTTAGATCCCAAATGCCACTGGGCCCTTAACCATATGGAGCTTTTCCCAGTAGACGTAAACCGTGCCGCTTATAACGACCTGCTGCGGGTACCGGGCATCGGCGTAACAAGTGTTAAGCGGATTATCACTGCCCGCCGCACCACCACTCTTAATTTCGACGCGCTCAGAAAGCTGGGGGTTGTACTTAAACGTGCCCAGTATTTCATCACCTGCGGCGGTAAAACCGCGGACGGCATGATAATCACTCGGGATGCGGTGCTGAGGGCTTTGCTGTCTGAAAAAGCCTGGGCCATGTATAACGAGAGATTCCCTCTGCATCCGGAAGCGGAGCAGCTTTCTCTTTTTGATGAGCCGTCATCCTGTCAGGAGGATGTTCAGAAATGCTTAACCGGTCAAATATGATTTATCTTTACGACGGCAGCTTCAATGGGTTGCTGTGCTGCGTCTTTGAGAGTTATGACCAGAAAGAAATGCCGGTGGAAATTTTAGCGCCGGACATACCGCAAGCTACACTCTTTCCGGTTAAAGAAATTATGACCGATCCCCAAAAAGCGAACCGGGTACTGGTTTCTATTCCGAAAAAAATGGGGCATGAGGCCCTGGATTTCGTGCGGCAGGCCTTTTTAACCTGTCTTCCTCAAAAGGAACTGCATATCCTGCGGTTTATGCGCATGGGCTACTGTCACGGCCCCTCCGTGATGGCTATGCTGGCCAACGACGCAGTGCATATACTCTTTAAAGCCGTAAAGCATTTGAAAAACGAAAGCCACCTGCTGAAAGGGTTCCTGCGCTTTTCTGTTTTTAACAACGTCCTCGTAGGCGAGATAGAGCCGAAAAACTGTGTGCTCCCTTTGTTGAGGCAGCATTTCTGCCGGCGCTATCCGGAGGAACGCTTTTTAATTTTTGACAAAACCCATGGTATGGCGCTGGCGTACCACCCTTACCAGTCCGCAATTATTGCTGTTGAAGATCTGGTATTGCCCGAACCTGATCAAAAGGAACAATCTTTCCGCGAACTGTGGCGACTTTTTTACGAGACCATTGAGGTGAAGGGGCGTCACAACCCCCGGTGCCGTATGAGTCATATGCCAAAGCGCTACTGGAAGCACCTGACCGAGCTTAACCGTCCGCAGGAATCCCTGCCAATATCGGCATATCCCGGCTGTAAAAAGCTTCCTGACGGCGGCTCCGACGGGCAGCGTTAAAAAAGTATCTTGCCATTTCAGCCATAATTACGCTGATATATTAAGTATAGGCAGCCTCATCCGCGTCTCCCTAATTTATTAAACCTTTTTACAACACATAAATTCATACAAATACATAATATGGATAAAAATAGTAAAGGAAGAGGTTCTTCATGTCACGCGTCGTTTTATCTGACCAGTGTTTCGTCAAAGAGCCAATTGTCCTTGATAAACCAGCGGCCGACTTTACTGCCGAAGCTTATTACAGGGGACAACGGGTCGATGTTAAGCTCTCTGACTTTCGTAAAAAGTGGGTAATCCTGTTCTTTTATTCCAATGACTTCACCTTTGTCTGACCGACCGAGCTGGCAGCCGTGGCTGACCATTACGAAGAATTTGTACAATTAGGAGCAGAGGTCCTGGCAATCAGTACCGACAGCGTCTACTCACACAAAATTTTTGCTCAGGTATCGCCTTCAGCGAGAAAAGTTCAATACCCGCTCTTATCCGACCCGACCAATGAAATTTCTAAGTGCTATGGCGCCTACAACCCTGAAACAGGGTCAGCTTCCCGGACTACGTTGATTATTTCACCTGACGGCTTAATAAAGTTTTTTTGCAAGTATCCCAGGCCGGTAGGTCGTAATGTGCTGGAAATAATACGTGTCCTGCAAGCCCTCAGGTTTAGCGAAACTACCGGGTTAGGTGCTCCAGCCGGTTGGATGCCGGGTCAGCCAGGTATTCAGCGCGATTGGAACATGGTGGGGAGAATTTAACTATTCTCCAGCATAAGGTCTCTACTCTGTTCAACCGGAACAACTTCCGATTTACCGCAACCCGCCATAATTAAGAAACTAAGAAACCGGGCTTCAGCATATCTTTCAACGCTGAGAAATCAACCGGGAATTCCTGTATGCCGGCGGTATAGGGCCAATATTCATACTGCTGGAAGTAAACCACGACCGCGCTATCGGCAAGGTAAAAATCCTGGTCGTCCCTGATGGTCTCGAAGGGTTTGTTTTCCGACAATGTTCCTTCCTTAACCCGTTCGTTTACCTCATTCCTGACGGTATTGTTAATAAGAGAAACATAATCCGCGTCATTTTTCATCAAATCCTTGAGCTGGTATTCTTCACCTGTTTTCAGGTTGAAGGTATGGGAGCTTTGCACCGTCAGTCCGTGCGCCCCCCCGGCGTACTGGTAATCCATGCATACAACGCTCAGCAGTCCGCTTTGATTGTATTTCAACCGGTAGTCGAAATAGGTTTCACACTTGTTTGGACTGCCCGTATAACCCGACGCCCTGACCTTTTCCATTTCTTCAACATTTTTCAGCCCTTCATTCCTGGCATCCGTTGCTGATTTCTCGAAAATGGAGTTTATACTGTCCTGCACGGTTTTATCAGCCAACCCGTCGATCTGCGGGTATTGTATGGTTATTTTAATCTTATCGTCCTCAGAAGCTTCTTTCACTGTTTTTATGGAAATCGCGTTCTTTTTAACGCTTTCAAGCTGCATTATTCCATTTTGCCCGTCCCACCGGACTTTAAGCCCCAGGTTGTCGGAGAAAAAGTCCGCCCGCATGTACATTCTGTCTCCTATTGTTACGCTGCCGCCATAGAACCCCTTGGCTGAATAATCTCCGCCCATATAATAGACATGGTCATCCGCGGTTATTTTATCATTGCTCAAATCAATAACTATATTTTCCCCGGGTCTGGAAACGGAAACCGTCTGTTCCTCTCCCGACCACTGTATTTCATACCCTAGCGCTTCACCAACCGCCCGCAGCGGCAGGTAAACATCTCCTCCGTAAATATAGGCGCAAGCTTCAATGTTAGCACCGTCCAGCACAATTGCGGCTTGAATTTCTTTGGCCGCAAAGCCATAAGCACACGCAGAGAATAGCAGTGAGACAATGGTTCCTAACATAATTACCCTTTTTCTCATCACATCGACACTCCTTCGCCAGTACAATCACCAGCCATGCTTAATGCTTATCATCCGGGCTTTACAGATGTCAGCCCGCTAACCGGCGGGCTGACTCTCACCAAGTTTCTTTTTCAGTTTACCGATATCCGGTCCTTTCTATTTCACCTCCAAAGTCACCGTTTTTCCCGTCAAGGCGTCGATGTATTTTCCACCATAGCTGTAGTCCGGCAGGTAAACCAGGAGAGGCTTGGGTGCTTTCTGGCCGAAATATTCAGGCCAGACGTAAACCAGACGCAGCGGTTGGCTTTTCAGAAATTCAGCCTTGGCAGCTTCAGCCGTCACCACATTCCCGCTGTCCGGCAGGTTGACGGACGAACTGCCGTTTCCGCTGGAATAAGCAGTAATCCTGCCTGTAAGTCCGTCTACAGTAACATAGTTATAACGGTCCGAAACCGGGATGCCCTGGTGGGTAAGTGTGAAAGTAAAATGAAATTCCGGCCGCTGCTCATTGTCCGGGAGCTTGCTCCTGTCCACCCAGTCGGGAATGCTGTCTTCCTGCGCCTGGAAGCTCGACATGACCAACTCGACCGCGCCTTGCTCCAGATACCTTTGCACGAATTGCATAGCCGTTTCCTGCGCGGTTTCTCTGGTTACCGTCCCCTTTTGGCCGCGCCCGGATTCATCGTAGAGGCTGAAGCCGACAACCTGGCCTGTATCTGCCAGCGTGCTGATAGTTAAAAAACGATTTATGCCGCCCTGCTCCGTCTGGGGTTCGGAATGCCAGCTGTACTCTTTCACCTTAATCCCCGAATTAAGGTAATCTCCTTCCCTTATAAACTTCATCCCGGAAATATCTATGCCGGTTTCAGCGGCAAGCAGGGCGGCGGCTGCTTCGGGAGTCCCGGCAGCCAGTTTCTTGCCCTCTCCAGCCAGTCTGATCCGGCTGGTCAGCGGCTGCTCGTGAGATTCAGCCAGCGGCTTCCCTGTTACAGCGTCTATGAACGCATACATAGCAGGAGTAGGAGTATATATTAAAACCGGCCGGGTTTCGACCTCCTCATCGCCCAATATAGGGTAAGGGTACTGCATGGGCTGCCGCTCAACGTAGTTCAGCTTCATTTCCAGCAGCCCGGCATAAATCTCTGCCGCCGCTTCCTTCGTCACTGCCAGGGCGGGATCGGGGAACACCGCCGGATCCGGCCCGCTGTCTTTTATGCTGTCATTTCTCTTGTAGGATCCTTCCGTATAATATTCGGTAACATGCCCGGCGGCGTCGACACTCACCCGAATGCCGCTGTTTAAAAAGGGTATACCGTTGATCAGGCGCTCAAACTGCACATTCGCCGAGGCCCACCTTATCTCGTTCCCCTTGTCGTCCCGTGCGCCTCCACTGCCGTAGCCTATCTGATCGCTCATCTGATAGTCCTCCATTTTGTCTCCCAGAACCTGCCGGGCGAATTCAGCCGCCTTTTCCTTGGCCAACCCGGAAGCCGGAAACTCTACAGAAGCCCAATTCGGGTTCCGGATATCGAACCTGAGCAGTTCTCCCGTATCAGTTTTAAAGGTGAGGTTGGCGTGAGTTCGCCTAATGTCGGGTCCCACATCCCCGGTGTTGTCGTTCAGAACTACCCCCCAAGTGGCCTCCCCTTCGTTATACATGCCTTCCACGGAAAGTTCCTTTAGTTCGGGCACAATTTGGTAGATTTTTTCCAGCGCCTGCCGCTGCGATTCGTTTAACTCCGCCTTTGCCACCGGCTGTCCGGCGGCCCCGTCTTGCAACTCCACAGTTGCCGTACCGCCTTGTGCTGCCCGCCCGCCCGACGCCTCTTTTTCCGCCGCCCAGGCGGTCGTGGACAACAGCATGCCCACAGCCAGCACTACAACGGCTGCTCCCTTAACCCTTTTCAAAAGATCTCCTCCTTATTTATGTTGTTTCTTAATATAATTGGTTTCAGGATATGCTTGGTTTCTTGCAAAAATTATATGGAATATTAATTATATTTTTATGCTTATAGCTTTATCATCAGCATTTATAATGCCATTTTCAATGACGACTTTAGCATCATAGTCAACTCCTACTAAAGTTTGCTTTTCACCTGTCAATAAATTCATAATAGCTGATTCGCGAGTTTCATCCAAAGCTTTTGCTGACCAGAAGACGTAATTGTCTTTTACCATGTATTTAAAATTCAAGCCGCCGGAACGACCACCACTTGCGATTGCACGCTGCTCCTTGGTCTCAAGATTCATGCCGATAATTCTTATGGAGCCTTGGTTCCAGTCTGCACCGGCCAAGTATTCTTCTATCACAATCCAATTATTATCGGCAGGTGTGATATCGGTAACTCTGGTTAATACTTCTCTTCCGGCGCTATCAACTGCTATTAACGGTAGTTCTGTTATAAGTTTTGCATCCTTCTTATTTAGCGTGTTGCAAGATGAAAGGTAAATAGATGTAGATGTAATTGGGTGTGGGTATCCTTGTGTATCAAGCCCGCTACGATCAATTAGCTCACAATGAGACCAAACAGTTTGGTCATCAATAGCCGCATAAACCGTCTCATCGAACGTACTAATACCTTCTTTGTTTGAAAGTGAACAACCACTTAATAAAGACAACAAACAGCACCACGACATGAGCAAAAAAAACTTTTTCATGCAATAAGCTCCTTGCACCTTATATTTTTCCAGGCATGGAGACTAAAATCATTGCGGGAATCCTTCCGCAAATTCCACCACTGCGCTGGTCGCCGGGAGGCGGACTAAGACAGAGGGATAAACTATTTCCTGCGCCGTCACCTCCCCGGGCATCGGGCTGTCCATCCGGTAATAAACCTTCAACTTGCCGTTGCTTTCACCGCGAACGCCAATTATTCCCACTCTATAACCGGCGGCGGACTTTTCCCCGGCCGAGACGCAAGCATAGCTCCATTCACCCAGGGTTTTAACGCCGGTAAAGAAATCTTTGGCGTTGGCGGCCGCCCAATTTCTGATTTCCAGCGGCACGCTCTCGTCATCCGGGGACATGATCTTGAAAGGCACCCACGGATTAGTAGACCACGGTAAAAAATGATACGGTGATTCCATCCTTTCTGTAAGGTCTTTAATCCGGTCAAACTCTTTAATCAGGTCGTTCGCTTTTTCGACGGTGTCGCTCGCAGGGTACTCCGCCAATATTCTCTGCGGGTAAGCGGCGTCGCCGGTGTATGCGCCGAGCGCCAGCAGCGCGTCGTCGGCCATGCTGCTGTCCGGGTATTCTTCGACAAATTGCCGGTAGGTGGAAATGATTTTCCCCCGAATATCAGACGGGTTAAAGGCGAACATGGCGTCGTCCCCCCACTCGTCCAGGCCGATGTAGCAAAGGCCGGCGGAGTAAAGCGCCCTGGCCTTCAGCTCCGGCGCGGCGGACGGCTCCCGGTAGACCTGCTGGAAATACGGCAGGCTGTGGTTGCAGTTGATCATCTCCCGGACGAAAACAGCCATTTCCGCGGGCGCGTGTCCGTGGCCCGTGGTGTTGATAAATCCCAGCCAGTTGTATTCCTGCCGCTCCCCGGCCCACAAGTGGTTATAGTAAAGCATCTCGTTATGAAAGATCGCCGCCGCTAATTGGTATAAATCAGCCGGGTCCTTTGATTCTTCCCACTGGGACTGCAAACCGGCAAGCTTCTTTACCTCGGCCAGCTGCTTTTCGACTGAACCGCGCAAATCGTATTTATCCTTCTCGTTGAGATAGTCAAAATTGTTGAGATAATCAAAAGGCAAAATAAACTGTCCGGCTGTCAGAGCTTCCTCCTGTTTTAAAAAATCCTCCAGCCCGGCGGCAGCCCGCGCGTAATTATCCCGGCGGACTTCCCTTACAGCCAGGGAATAGCTGACAAACGCCTGCAGGGGCGGCTCCAGTTTTTCCGCGGCCAGCGCCTCCAGTTGCTCATAAGTCATCCGCACATCCAGGATGTAAACCAACCTGCCGGCTGCCGCGTAGCGAATGTCTCCGTCAGTCAAGAAACGGGCTTGCTGCATCGTCTTGACGGCATCGCTAAAACGTCCCTCGATCTCGTAACAGCGCGCCAGGCGGTAAGCCGCGTCGTCCGCGGCCGGGTGGCGGGGAAATTCCGCCAGGAATTTTTCCCAGCCGGGGATTTCCCGGTCCAGATCATACTCCTCGTCCCCGTACGGAGGCACCCAGACGCCGTTATATGATGGTTCCTCGGCACGCTCTATTTCAAAATAGGGTATCCCCCGCACTGCCTCATAGGACTCGACTCCCCGGGCCAGGTAGCTGCGCGGATATTTTTGGCAGGCATCCTTCAGCAACCGCCAGTCCGAGCCGCCAATTCTGAAAACATGATCCTCTTGCGTTAAGGCAGCCGTTCCGTTTTGGTCCGTATCCCGCACATACTGTTCCAGGGCCTTTTCCTGGCCTAAATCCATATAGAGGGCGGCAAGGCATGCCTGGCGGCAGTATGGCGACGCATCCGTTTCGGCGATTTTCCACAGCCAGTCAATCCAGCGCTCCCTATCGGTTTCCGCTAATCGCTGGTGAGCGATGCCGGCGATTCTATAAATCAAGCCGGCTCTAGCCCTGGCGGAAGCAAGGCTGGAATAGAGGCTACCTAACGTTTCCAACGCTTTCGTCTCTCCCAATTGATAGAGGGTGCAAAGCTGGTCGGAGCGGTAAACCGGATCCGGTTCCTTCTCCTGCGCGCGCCATAGCCAGCCGGTGACGGCCGCGCGGCCGGCATTGTCAATTTGTTTTTGAGCAAATCTCCCGACTGTGTCGACAAGACGCCGCTCAACGTACGGATCGTTTAGTTTAACGCAAGTCTCATCCAGCCATCGCACCAGATCGGCCGGATTGACAAAAACTATTTGCCAGGCCTGCTCAAAAAAACAATTGCCTTGCAGGGAAAGAACCGCACTGGTCAAATCATCCGGATTATTCATGCGGGCTGCCAGAACAGGAACCAGATACCGGTTGGCATTAGCGTCATTATAAGCGCCAATATCTTTAGCCAGTTGAGAAACTTGCTCCTCTGTCATCAACCTAATCAGGATATTACTGATGCTAAAGGCGTCATTTATATTTTTATCTCTCAGGTAGTCCAGTAAAACCTGCGCCGCGTCAGGGTCCGGCCCGGGCAGGGCGTCAAAAGCGCCAATAATATTTGCCATTTCATAATTGGTCGTAGCCTGCCACAGTTTTACCTTTAATTCATCTAATAACTCGCCGGCTGCCGCCGCTTCAGCCTCGTTGGCCGGCAGGCTTTGTTCAGCGGCCCAAAATTCATGGTCTTTGCCGGCCAACCCGGTGATAACAGCGAAAACCAATAAAAATACAACCGGGGAAACGGCAATCTTGCTGAATTTAATCATGTCAGCCACCTCCTGGCGCAATCTCTTCTATATTTTCTGTTTTAGGGAAATAATTTGCCATCTTTGTTTAAAACTGAATTGACTCCCTGCATTTCTTCGAATATGGTCAGCTCGTCAACCCTGGTTATCTTCCACTTATTTTGCTCCTTTTCCAGGTAAAGGTCCTGGCTGCCTTTTCCCCTTGTTTTAAGGTCAAGTAAGCATAGAAATGAAGAGGCTCAGCTTCCCTGTCTCCTTTCCTTAATATTGTTTCAGCCACGTCCAATTCCGCAGTAGCGTTATTTCCAGCAACGCTTGTAGCCGTTTTTCTCCGCCAGTTCAGCCAGTTGATAGGTACAGACGTATTTATTGTCCGCTTTTTTAAACTTAATATCTTGCAAGTTCAGAACGACAGGCCCGTTCTCATACTGTACCGGCCCGCCGGAAAACTCCAGACGCAATGGTTCATTAAAATTTTCAATCGGATCAAAGGTTAAAAGTATTTCACCTCCAGGCAATTCTGCCGGGTATTCTTGCTGGAAAGAGTTAAAGCCCAGATTCCGGTCCTCCCCGTCAAAAAGCTTGACGCAAAGCGGATCCACCGTTCCCCTGATATCTCCTTCAACGGCGGCAATCATAAACGTCCCCGTCCTGTCAAGCAGGATTTTTTCTATAGTAACCGTGGTTCCCTGGCAGTCCACGGCTCTGTTGACCACGGTAAATTGGCCGAGCCTTTCCGCCCGGTCAAAGCGGCCGGGCATCCCGGACCCGTCCGGCGCCACGGGCTGAGACGAGCAGCCTGTTACTGTGAAAGCGATTAAGGCAATAAGTGAAAAAACAACTGCGGTTTCCAAGTTGGTTATCTTAAACCGCATGAAACACCCCTCCAGATCACCGCATCGTCATCTTCATATCATCCCTTAGATCATTAACATACTGGGACACAGGCAGGAAAGGAAATCATGAACGCCATTATAACTTTGTTCTGTAATACATGACGTAAAAACCATAAAAAAAGATCATCCTTTTGCAAAAAAATTTAAAAAATCCCTGCGCAGGGATTTCCAGAAAGGGATTGACATATAGTTTGTCTCTTACAATATCCCACGCGCCGGGTACGGGATATCGCTGACGCCATTTCCGTTATAAGCTCTTAGCATTATCGGGCTAATCTCTTATCTTTTATCCATGCCACTTACCTTTCTTTCTGCCGCAAAAGGCTTGTTACTCTGCTTTCCTAGCTCTTTTATCTTCGATTATTTTTCTTATTTCCTTCAATTCTTTTTCCATCTCATCAATTTTGTTAATAGTACTCTTTTTGAAAAACCACGCTTTAAATATTAATACTAGAATACCAGCTACAAACAAAATCAATATAATTATGTGAAATATTTGTGCGACAAGAGTAGCGTTGGGGAAATGCTCCATACCAAACGACCTCTTTTTTATAAAATTTGTATTTTTAATATCTACATCGCAGATTTTTCATGGAGCACGACAAACCCATTTTTATCAAGTATTTCCTTGTCTGTCTTGGACAGCTTGATAAAAACCTTGCTGGTCATTTTGCTTAGCTCCGGAGCCAGCGGCAAAGTATCCATCTCAGGTTTTACGTTAACCGGAAACTGGCCATATACCGCAAATTTACTATCTTCGATAGCCTGCTGCCGCACAATTGTCCCCGCCTCCTCCCCCTTTTGCCCGGCGACCCGGCCGCAGCCGCCGGCGGCAGCGATGCCCAGCAGCACCAGCAAACAAATAGAAATCACCCATTGAAAAATTTTATCTTTCACGCTAAAAATTTTATCTTTCAACCTAAGTGTCATTCCTTTCGCTGTGCTCAAGGCACAAAATAGAATTAAAGTGGTAAAATCTTGTATAGCTCTGTGGTATGATTTTGTTGGATAAGCAGATATACTACAGAGCACGGGGAGGTGAGTGTGACGGTCACTGACCGTCCGTACGCTAAGATGTGCCGTCTGCCGTTTCAAGTACAAATAAGTGTGACTTAGATCACGGAACCTAATTCTTGAGGTAACAACTTCCCGTTTACCGGTGCGGCAGACAGTCAATGTCTGCTTATCCATTTAAATTTGAATGAGGGGAAGTGTATATGCTCAAAATCATTCACAAAATCTGCTGCGGCATTGATGTACACAAAAAGTTTGTCGTAGCAACCATTGGCACCACCAACGAAACAGGAATCACTGAATACCAAACTAAGCAATTTTCCACGTTTACCGTGGATCTATTGGCTTTGC
>NZ_JAKNBL010000023.1 GCF_022410535.1 Pelotomaculum terephthalicicum JT | reverse complement strand
CCCTTGTAAATGGATTTGTGTCCATGGTAGCACATTTCCATTTCTTCCAGCTGAGTGCTGTATTTGGTGGCCATTTTTGCTGCATTTTTAGTGGCCGTTTTTGCTGCATTTTATTATACCGCTAACAGGCTTTTTCCAATCGGTCAATTTGGGGTAAAATTGTTTTGTTTAAGCCGTTTTTTAAGAGACGTTTAAGGTCATTATCCTTGGTTAGGTTTATAAAAATATCAATTAATTCAGCGGTATCATAACGGGCTATTAATTGCGTCCATAAAGAATATGCTTCCCCAGCATGGATGTCTTGATCTTGCCCTTCATTCGTTATTAAAGTTTTTAGTATCTTCATGTTGATAACCTCCTTAATATAATAGCCTTTGCAATAATTGTGTATTTTATTAACAAAGCCAGGAGTTCTCCGTCGGTAGTGGCTTTTCCATTCCCTCTAGCAGGACATGGGAATAGTTATGGCGATTTTGAATAACTTCGGAGGCGGCTATACCTTATTAAGATGGATTACTCCCATAGCATGGCAGCGGGTAACCCAACCGTTTGCCGGCAATCATGGCTGGGGCCTGCTGTATTGTGCTGTTTTTGCGGCTGTACCCGCCGTTATTGCTTATGTACTTTCTGCCCGCAGAGATCTGGGGGCAGGTGTTTTTTGGGCCCGTTCCGGGCCCCCGGAAGCGGTTTCCCATCTTTCCAGTCCTTTGGCGTTGGCTTGGAGGCTGCATAAGAGAAGTCTTATCGGTTGGCTGGTGGGGACAATATTGTATATTGTTGTGTTTGCGGCCATCTCTCCCGGTTTATCCAATGCCGGTGGAATGAGTGACTGGCTGTCGAATCTGGGCGGCACAAGTTGGTCTGATGAGGTGGGTTTGGGCTATGTCTTTATTAGCATCAGCATTTATCTGATATCACTTTTTGTGGCTGTTTATACCATGACCGCTGTATTGCGTCTGAAAAAAGAAGAAAATGAAGGCAGAGCAGAAATGCTGGTGGATAAGCAGGTCAGTCGGATTCGCTGGATGAGCAGCCATTTAATCGTAGCATCTTTATGTTCTGCTGCATTGCTGCTGGCCGTGGGCATTGCCGGGGGACTGGTTTATGGGCTTGCCGCCGGCGATTTAAACAATGAGTTTTGGCACATTTTTGGTATGAGCGTTTCAAAAATCCCACCTGTATGGATACTGTTAGGTGTAACAGCTCTATTGTATGGGTGATGGCCTCGCATAACAGCACTGGGATGGGTGGTTTGGTTATCGTTTAGTATATTGGAGCTTGCCTGGGAAACGCAGATCATTGATTGGTCACTAATGTGTATTTCTCCCTTCTCTTATGCCCACTATACCATTAATATTACAAATTTGCCGCTGCTTCCGTTGTTTTGGCTGATTTGCCTTTCTGCTGTATTGACGGGTATTGGATTGTTTGGATTTAGGAATAGAGATATTTTGACAAAAGCATAAACGGTTTAAAGCAGCTTATTAATCGTGGTTAACTCAGACTGTTAGGCGAGGCCACAAGTTTTGGTGCCGGTAGGTTCCAGAAAAAAAGGCACGGCAGACTGGGCAGGTGAATGCGGCCTGAACAACCGGGTAATATATTTGTCGAATTATATGGCAATTTGTTTAAAAATTTTTCTAGTGCAATAGAAGGCATACCATAGTAATATGACGAACTATCATAGTTAATATCTGGATGTATAAAATTAAAATAAAACCGGGTTAATATCTTAAATGAGATTGTTTATTTCCAAAGAAATATTGCATTATCGGACTGGTAGAGAACTGGATACATGTCACATCGTTATTTGTTAAAGCTAATTTTTAATGGCGTGGCCTATGGTGGCGGGAAATATGATCAGCCTTGGTAATGCACCTTCTAGCAACAAAAAGTAGTAAATCTTCTGTTAGTCCCGTCAGATAAAACCACAAAGCCTTCTTTTTCTAGATATAGAACTCTTGACTCAATTTGTCTTCTGCAATTACTAGAAACATGAAAAGACTTAATATTGCTTGTTTGCAATTTATGATGAGAGAGCTATGGCTATAATCCACCACACAATTTACGAAATTGTCGGATTAGTGTCAATAATATAAATAATATCAATAATGTGAATATAATATCACCCTGGCCTTGCAATGATGAGGATAATAACTCGGGGAGTGATATTCTTGTTTAATAGCCTTGTAGAAAGTATCGGTATACTGGGGCACGCAGTTTTAGACTCTTCCCCGGAGGGAATTCTTCTTGCTGATCACGAAGGCAATATTGTCTATGCCAATAATTCATACACATTAATTTGCAGAAATGACGGACAGAAAAGAATTGGTCAAAATATATTAAAAACGAACCCGTACGGAGCATTAACAGAGGTTATATTGACTGGTCAACCGGTTTTTGGCAAAAAACATTTACCACCGGGAGCCCAAACTGAAGTCCTTTCCAACGCCTTTCCCATCCACATTGACAACCAGTTTGTTGGGGCAATTGTATTCTTTCGTGGAGTCACGGAAGCGATGAGCATGTTAGATAAGTTAGCTAAAGCCCGAGAAGACATTCGGAGCTCTTCCGATAGGTCTAAGCAAATTGGACAGGCAAGATATGATTTTAATACAATAGCAGGTCAAACTCAATGTTTTAAAGAGGCTATTACTATAGCTCAGCGTGTTTCACAGACAGACTCAACCGTACTATTACGGGGAGAAAGCGGTACGGGAAAGCAGTTGTTTGCTGAAGCCATTCATAATAACAGCATGCGCCGGTATCAGCCGTTTGTTAATGTGAATTGCGCGGCCATTCCGGATAGTCTCTTAGAAAGTGAATTTTTTGGTTATGAAAAAGGTTCTTTTACCGGAGCAGGGCAGCAAAAAATTGGGACTTTCGAAGTAGCTAATCAAGGGACTATTTTTCTGGACGAGATTGGAGATATGGATTTGCGGCTGCAGGCCAAGCTGCTGCAGGTGCTCCAAAACGGAAAGTTCCGTCGTTTGGGGGGCACTAAAGAAATAAAAGTAAATACGCGTGTAATCGCCGCAACCAACCGGAACTTAGAGGAATTAATTGCCAAGGATTTGTTTCGTCTAGATTTATATTACCGGTTGAATGTAGTGAATATAGAAATTCCGCCGCTGCGTAAACGAATTGACGATATTCCCTTAATAGTGCAAAACTTGTTGCCTAAAATTAGTTGCCGGGTTGGTAGAGCGATAAAAGGTTTGGAAGATAAAGCTTTAGGCAAATTGGCAAACCACTGCTGGCCAGGAAATATTCGTGAATTGGAAAATGTTCTAGAAAAAGCTGGCACACTATGTGACAGGGAATGGATCAAGGCGGATGATATTTGCCTGTCACCACTGCCGTCTCAAAAACCTGAATCCATTGTCTCATTAGAGGAACTGGAAAGGTCGATGATAAGCCGTGCACTCGCAAAGTACGGCCCTTCCTTGGCCGGCAAAAAGGAAGCTGCTCAGGCGTTAGGTATCTCTTTAACAACATTATATAATAAATTGCGGAAATTTAAATGTGATTAACCCAAATAAGAACAGCAAAGTATTTAAATGATATAATATTATTATAAAAAATAGAATTATATATACAGGTATGAAATACAGGGTTGGTTTTCTAAAAGGTGACCAACGCTTTTAAGTATTACAAGTCTAAGGATAGAAGAGCGTAACAAAACGCTGAATTTGTTAGAAATAGAAATTGGCATATAAATTGCAATTAATATAATGCGCTTTTTACTTTATCAATCTCTTTTAGAGGGAGGGAATAAATTTGACGGAACAAGTGGTTTATGCCGCGGGTGATGGGAAATATAGAGTTGAATTGATGGTTTCAATTACCGGAGACGGTTTAGTCGCACATCTTTATGGCGGCGATAAGCCGCATGTAGGAGCAGTTGCAATAAGCCTGACTAGGCCAAGCATCTCCGACAATACTAAAGTCAGCTGTAACACGAGCGTGATACCTTTGTTAGGTCATAAAGATGACGAAGTGGCCAAGCCCATTGCGGAAAAAATAGCATTAGCCTTTGGTAAACCTGTAGTTGTGGTTGTAGGTATACACGTGGACAATGCCGGGCCGGAAGAAATTAAAAAAATTATGGAAAATTGTAACTATGTGGCGCAAATATTTATTGATGGACATCGACCAAGCTATTTATTGCCCAATAAAGTATATCTTGATTATTAATCAAAAATTTTTTATTAATTTTTATTAATAATTTATTAATTATAACAATTTAATATATTGTGAAATAAAAGAAAATTATAAATATTGAAATTAAATTTTCAAATATTTGAATTTCCTTGAACAGGTATAAGATACGGGGTTGGTTCTCTCAACAGAAACCAACCCTTTTAAATTCTGCAAGTCTAATGATAGAAGAACGTCACAAAACGGTGGATTTATTGGGAATAGGACTTGGTATATAAATTGCTGGTAATATAATCAGCTTTTACTTTTAAGGCAACCGCGGAGCCGAAGAAAGTCTAATAGCAAAAATAAGGCATGGAGGGGATGAACCAATGAAAGATTTGAGGCATTTTATCGGACAGCTTGAGCAAAATGAGGAATTAGTGCGGATCAAAAAGGAAGTGGATTGGGATATTGAGCTAGGAGCGATCAGCCGCCGGGTATACGACCAATACGGCCCGTGCCTTTGGTTTGAGAAGATCAAAGATTATCCACAGGGATACACCGTTATTAACGGTGAGTGTGGCACTTGGCGGCGGGTGGCCATTGCCATGGGATTGGATGCAAACACGCCGTTGCGGGAGATTTACGAGGAATATGAGAAGCGGATAGAAGGACGGGTTCAACCCAATATCGTTGATCGTAAAGCGGCTCCCTGTAAGGAAAATGTCTTCATCGGGGAACAAGCAGACATCTATAGGCTGCCGGCCCCCCTTATTCACGAGGGAGATGGCGGGCGCTATATCGGTACCTGGGACGCCGTGATAACCAAGGACCCGGAAACAAACTGGACGAACTGGGGCATGTACCGCTTCATGATCCACAATCAGAATTTTCTTGCCGGATGGCCCCAGACCACCAGCCAGTTTGCCATGATGCTGAACGAGAAATACGTGCCCAAGAATCAGCCTATGCCTGTAGCTTTAGTGATTGGCTCACATCCTCTCGATCACATGGTGGCTACCGCGCCTATGCGGCCTGGAGTAAATGAGGCTGAGGTGGCCGGATCTTTAAGAGGAGAGCCGGTCGATCTCGTTAAGTGCGAGACAAGTGAAATCATGGTGCCGGCCAATGCGGAAATCATTATTGAAGGAGAAATTCCCACAGACGCCATTGTACCGGATGGTCCCTTTGGAGAATACCCGGGCTTCCGGAGCGGTACCATGGCAGAAGGCGTGGCTTTCCGGATCAAAGCGATCACACACCGGAATAACCCCATTTTATCAATGACCGCCCTGGGCGCCCCGGTTGATGACAGTTCAATTGCTGCCTCTCTGACTGCGGCCGTGGGAATGAAATTAGGGCTGCAAAGGCGTGGCATCGACGTAACAGATGTATACGTGCCGCCTGAAGGAGTCACTCACCTGGTTATTGTCGGCGTGAGGACAGGCGGGATCGAAGTAACCAAGAAAGTGCTTGACTTCTTTATCGCGCGGCGGGTAATGGTTTCCAAAGTCATCGTGGTAGACAAAGATGTGGATGTCTTTGACATGAAACAGTGGATACATGCTTTTGCCACCAAGTGTCACCCGGGACGGAGTATCGTCGTGGAGCACTTTGTAGGGAAGTCCAATGCCCTCACTCCCTGTTACGATGCGGAAGAACGGCGCATCCTCAAGGGAGCGTTCGCGGCCTTTGACGCTACCTGGCCGTTGGAATGGCCGAAAGAAAACATCCCGCCGAGGGCTACTTTCAAAGAGATTTACTCGCAGGAAACGCAGGATAAAGTGCTGGCCAAATGGCATGAATACGGGTTTTAGAAATCCGGACACTTTTTGATTAATAAATGAATTTAAGGAGGCAGAGATTTATATGCCAAAAGAATATCTTACCTATGTTCGTAAGTATGCGGATCTTTATGAAGGTGAGCGCGACATATTTATTAAGGACCTGACACCGGGTCCGAGAAAATACGATACCAAGCAGGTTAGAGCTTTAGTAGCCCGCTCGGCCGAGAATTTGCCGGGAGCGGACACTCTCTGGGTACGTTCAGAAATGGGTGTGCTTGATCCGAAACCATGGGCGATTAAAATTTTGAAAGAACTGCCTGACTATGTAAAAGGTCGTCCTTATACCGACGTATTTAGCGTCATGAACAAGTAAACGGTTTATACTCCGAGAAAGGTGGGAGGTAATGTTTTACGATCCGGCAATTGAAACAGTTCCTCGTGAAAAAATACGGGACATCCAATGGCAAAGACTACGGGACATGCTGGAGAAGGTATACCAGGGCAACCGGTTTTACCAGGATAGGTTTAAGAAACACGGGGTAGCGCTTGAAGACATCCAAGATCTTAACGACATAACAAAGCTGCCGTTTACGAACAAAAAAGACTTCCAGAAGGATCAGGAAGAGCATCCCGTTTTCGGGACAAACTTAACGGAACCGTTCGAAAACTATGTCCAGTTCCACCAGACTACCGGCACCACAGGCAAACCCTTAAAATGGCTCGATACGAAAGACAGCTGGGCCTGGCGGGCGCGTTGCATGGCCCATTCACTGGCAGCGGCAGGTGTTACAAACAAGGATGTCCTGTTATTGCCATTTAACTTTGGCCCTTATACCGCTTTCTGGGGTGTATACGAAGCGGCGCAGCACTTGGATGTATTGACAATTCCCACCGGGGGGTGGACCACCGAGCAGCGTTTGAACAGCATAGTCGAAAACCAGGCCACCTTAATCATCGGTACACCTACTTATATGCTGCGCCTGGCCGAGGCGGCCCAGGAAGAAGGTATTGACCTGGCTAATTCAGCCATCCGGGTGCTTATCCTGGCCGGGGAGCCGGGAGCAATGATTCCGTCCGTGCGGGAAAAACTCGAAAAAGCCTGGGGTGCGAGAGTATTTGAGTACCCGGGATTAACCGAGACCGGCACCTATGCTTTTATGTGCGAACATGATAACCAGGCTCTGCACATTATTGAGAGCGAGTTTATCGTGGAAGTTTTGGATCCAAAGACCGGGAGAAGCGTTGCGGACGGTGAGACCGGCGAACTGGTGCTCACGAATCTGGGGCGCACGTGCAGCCCGGCCATCCGTTACCGGACCAATGATCTGGTGCGCTTGGAAAAATCGTCTTGCGCTTGTGGCCGGACCTTCGGCAAATTAATCGGAGGGGTCCTGGGGAGACAGGATGAAATGCTGATTATCCGGGGGGTAAACGTCTTCCCGAGCACTATGGGGAATATCGTGGAAGAGTTTCTGGAACTGGGAAACGAATATCAGATTACCGCTTACCGCCGGGGTGACATGGATGAATTAAAAATACAAATCGAGATGACTCCCTCGTCAAAAGATGTAAGTGAGCTCATTGCCACCGAATTAAAAAAACGCCTTAACTTGCGGGTTGATATACAGACAGTGCCCAAGGGGACACTCGCGCGTTCAGATTATAAAGGCAAAAGATTTATCGACGAGCGGAGTAAGCGGTCGAGTAGCGCGGGATAGTCAAATCTCAAAAAATTATACCTGCTAACAAGCTACAGATAAAAATTTGGCACGAAAATTCCGGAAGGGGGCTATATAGCACCGTCCCCTGAGATCTCCCATGGGGGGTGTTAAAAGAACCGCCCCCCCAATTTTTTTTAATTGGGAATTTCCCAAAGGTGGATAGTTCTATAAAAGATAGGAGGGTTTTGCGTGTCTAAGGGTTTACTAGAACGGGGCCCGGGGATTAGAGAATCCTTAAAAGCCCTGCCGCATAGTTTTAATATCAATAATGTCACCGCAGCCTTAATCGCAACAGTTTTTAGCTTGAGCGGGCCGATCATATTATTAATCAATATTGCTAATGAAGCCCATTTAACTGACCAACAGACTGTTACATGGCTTATGTCTATTTATTTTATCAGCGGTGCGTTAATGGTTTTTTTTTCTCTTTATTACCAGCAGCCCATAGCCATTGCCTTTTCTTTGCCTGGCATCATTGTAATAGGCAGTCTCATGAAAGTTTTTTCATTGAACCAAATGGTCGGGGGGTATATTTTTGGAGGGCTGATATTACTTTTTCTTGGCGTTACCGGTTTAATTAAAACTGTAGTTAAATATTTGCCTTTACCAATCATTATGGGAATGATTGCGGGGGCTTTGTTTAGTTACGCAATGGGAATTGTTACATCGGTTCAAAAGGATTATATAGGCGCTGGAATAACATTATTAGCGTTTTTTGTAAGCCGACTTTTTACAAAGAAGATCCCGCCTCAGGCGATCGCGCTGGTAGTTGGCGTAATTGTTAGCATATACCTCATGAAGTCGAAGATGGCAATGGGTGATCTATTTTATGCTCCTCTTTTAATAAAACCCGACTTTGGCTTTGCCGCAATATTATCCATAGGCGTACCACTGGTATTGCTGGGGCTTGCTGACTTTTTGAAAGGTTACGGGATTCTAACAGCCAATAAATTTGATGCGCCTGTTAATGCGATGATTACGTCTACCGGTATTTGCTCAACAATAGGCGCTTTTTTCCTGGCGCACAGTATTACAGTTGCCGGCCCGGTAACTGCGATAACCTCTTGTGATGATGCCGGGCCGAAGGACTACAGGTGGGTCGCGGGATTTTTAAAAGGGATTATTCAAGTTTTTGTTGCATTTATAAGCGGATTGTTAGTACCTTTTTTAAGGTCTTTGCCTGCAACTGTTGCCAACGTTTTAGCGGGGCTGGCAATGGTAAGCTTATTTATCACTGCGTTTGAAGTAGCTTTTAGTAGCAAGAATAAATTTCAAATGGGAGCCTTTTTCGCGTTTATCGTTGCCTACTCCAATTTTTCAATCTACAATATCAGCTCTCCGGTATGGTCATTACTGGTTGGTATAATCGTCTCATTAATTTTTGAGAGGGAAAACGTAAAGTCTTTTCTTCATCCCATTGTCGAAGCGGATGGAATAGCCAGTTCCCGTGGCTAAGTTAACAGGTTTTAGGTTTTTTAGGCTATGTCACAAGAATGATTAAACGATATGAGCAGGAGGGTGCAAACATGAATGTTCAGCGAATTATAGTCGCTATCACGGGGGCTACCGGAGCAATTTACGGTGTTCGGCTGCTTGAGGCTTTACAGGAATGTACGGGTGTAGAAACTCATCTTATCTTGAGCAGTTGGGCTGAAAAAACAATTGCTTTAGAGACAAATTACGATGTTGAGGCGGTGCGCAGAAAGGCCAATTTCTGCCATGAGCTGCGTAATGTGGGAGCAGCGGTTGCCAGCGGTTCTTTCCAAACCAGCGGTATGGCTGTTATCCCCTGCAGCATGAAAACACTGGCGGCAATAGCCCACGGACTGGCTGAAAACCTTATTATCCGTGCTGCCGACGTGATGTTGAAAGAACGAAAGAAGCTTATTTTGGTTCCACGGGAGACTCCTTTAAATGTGATCCATCTTGAAAATATGCTTGCAGTAAACAGGGCGGGGGCGCATCTGGTCCCGCCCATGCCTGCTTTCTACAACCACCCGGCTACCATCGACGATTTGGTTAATCATCTGGTCGGGCGAGTGATGGACCAGTTTGGCTTACCGCATAACCTGACCCGCCGGTGGGGTGAGGTTGCTCTGGTTGACTCGCATCCGGTGAAGTTTAATGAAATGGGTCAGGTGGCTCGTTCTTGAGAAGAGTATTATAGTGAAGAGCTTTAAGAATAAGCTTCATTTAGCCGGGGGGTTAATTTATGGCTTTATACCGTTTTGCCGGGCGAATGCCGATAGTAAGCGCAAAAAGTTACATAGGTGAAACTACTATGCTTATTGGTGATGTTAAAATCGGTGATTGTTGCTATATAGGCCCTGGAGCTATACTCAGGGGTGATCATGGTACTATTGAAGTGGGTTCGGGTACAGCTATTGAAGACGGTGTAATTATTCATGCATTTACTGGTGGTAAATGCCATATTGGGGAAAATGTAACTATTGGACACGGTGCAATAGTCCATGCGGAAGATATTGAAGATTATGCAGTAATTGGAATGGGAGCAATTCTAAGCCTGCATGCCAGAATCGGCTCATGGACTATTGTTGCCGAAGGAAGCGTGGTGAAAAACCGTCAAATTATTCCCGGCGGGGTTGTGGTGGCAGGTAATCCGGCTAATATTGTACGGGACGTAGAAGCTAGGGACCGGGAATTTTGGCTATGGGGTAAGCAACTCTATGTTGATCTTGCGAAAAAATATCTGCAGGATGGAATGGAACAAGTGGAATAAAAGATTTTAAAGAAAAGAGGTGTAAAGACATGGAGGTTTTAGAGATTATAAATACGGACGTTCTGGTTATAGGCGGCGGCGGTGCGGGTTTATGCGCCGCCATTTCATCTAGAAAAGAAGGCGCTGAAGTTTTGCTGATTAGTAAAAGCCGTCCGGGACGCGCAAACAACACCGCTATTTCGGACGGTTCTTTTTCCGCATCTACCGATGAACGTGATACACCTGAGCAGCATCTGTCAGATACACTTGTTGCAGGCAGATGGATTAACCGGCCTGAAATGGTCAGTACTATGACTTTGGGCGCACAAGAACAGGTGGAGAATTTATTGAGTTACGGTGTGCCGCTGCAAAAAAAGGATAACGGTAAATTAAGGATCGTTTCGTTACCCGGTCACTCTGTAGCCAGAAATGTAGTCACAGAAAAAAGTTTTGGAACAGATTTTACGCTTCCATTGTTTAACTTCGCAAAAAATTTGGGTGTTAATTTTCTGGCCGGCGTATTTGTTGTTCACCTTTGCCGCAATAAACATAGTGACATCGCGGGCGCACTGGTTATAGATCCGGCCCGCCAAGGACTTATTTTAATCCAGTCCAAGGCCACGGTGCTTGCCACTGGCGGGGCCGGACAGATCTATTCCCAAACAAACAATGCACCCGGCACAACAGGCGATGGCTATGCGTTGGCATTTCGTTCAGGCATCCCGTTGATAGACATGGAGTTTGTTCAGTACTATCCTACTTTTATGCTTGAACCTTCCCTTGCCAAGACGATGGTTATATACGAAATTTTAGTCTACCGGGGAGGCGCAAGGTTACTCAATAACCTGGGGGAAAATATTGCCCTGCGGCATGGCTTGAAAGATCCTTCGGCTATGACGAGGGACGCCTTAACCCTGGCTATTGCAAAAGAGATCAAAGAAGGCAGGGGGATTAATGGTGGAGTCTGGATGGATCTTTCGACCATCCCGGGGGATAAAATCAAGCGTTTTCAAAAATTTATTCCCAGGGGTTTGAAGAGAAAAAAGCTTTTCCTTGTTGCCCCGGTTGCCCATTTTTTTATGGGAGGCATACTGGTTAATGAGCGGGGAGAGACGGGAATCGAGGGGTTGTATTCAGCAGGTGAAGTAAACGGTGGCGTGCACGGGGCCAACCGGTTGGGTGGGAATGCCTTGACCGAAGCCTGGGTTTATGGTGATACCACCGGCCGGCTCGCTGCTCAGTACACCCGGCGCAAGAAAAAGGTTTTCAGTATTGAAAACCTTCAATCAACAATTAAAGATCTGGAATCTTATACGGAAGGGAAAAAACAGCTTTCAGTGGAAGAAGTGCGTAGTAGGTTACAACATCTGATGTGGAAGAAGGCCGGAATAATCCGGACTCGCGAAGAACTCTCCGGACTGGTTAGTGATATTGAAAAACTGAAAGTAAAGCTTTCTGATACTAAGGCAAGTGATTACAAGGAATTAATTAATAAACTGGAAACCGAAAATATGCTTTTAGTTGGAAAAGCAGTAGCGTTGACGGCTCTCTTAAGAAAAGAAAGCCGGGGTGCTCATTACCGTGAGGACTTTCCTGATGAAGGTGGAGAGCAATGGGTCAAAAATACTTATATTAAAGGCAATGAAGGATTCGAAATGTGCGCATCGATAAATCCGAAAAATAAATCTATAGTTATAGAGCGGTTGGGGCGATAGACGGATCTCCAGCAGGGAGGTGTAGTTTTGGCATCAACGGCTGGAGATCTCCAAAAGTTGTTGGACGTGTCTGCCGGTAGGCGGGAGGCTGATTATTATATTAAGGGTGGTTCGCTGGTAAATGTGCTATCCGGTGAAATATATCCGGCTAATATTGCAATTTGGCGGGACAAAATTGCTTACGTATGCGGAAGCGAAAAAATGGTAGGCACAAGCACCACGATTATTGAAGTTTAGAAAGAGTATAGGTATCACCTATTTATTAGCATTGAATAATTTGCTTATGAAGAAACCTTTACTAGATGGAGGGAACGGTGTGGGAGGATATTATATTAGAGTAGAACCAGACGTAAATATTTATGTGGAAAATCTCAACCCTGGGGGCGGAAAGCAGATCTTATTTTTACATGGTTGGCCGGCAAGCCATAGATTGTTTGAATATCAGTTTGAACAGCTTCCCAATATGGGATATCGATGCATCGGAATGGATATCAGAGGATTCGGCAATTCAGATAAACCTTGGAGAGGTTACGACTACGATCGATTGGCAGACGATGTTCGATTTGTGGTTGAAACACTTCAATTACAAAACTTCACACTCGGGGGCCACTCCATGGGGGGAGCGATTGCCATTCGATACATGGCTCGTCACAAAGGGTATGGGGTATCCAAACTTGCACTTTTTGCCGCTGCTGCTCCCAGCTTTACCAAACGTCCTGATTTCCCTTATGGTTTAGCAAAAGAAGATGTAAATAAGCTTATTCTGGATACGTATAATGACCGTCCTAATATGCTGCAGAAATTTGGAGACATGTTTTTCTTCCAGTATGTTACGGGACCTTTCTCAGACTGGTTCTTTCAATTGGGAATGCAGGCAGCAGGCTGGTCCACCGCAGCAACCGCAGTCTCGCTTAGAGACGAAAACCTGTTTTCTGATTTAGGGGAAATATGCGTTCCTACTTTAATTCTTCATGGTATTCATGACAAAATTTGTCCGTTCCCATTGGCTGAAGCACAAAAAAAAAGGAATTAAAAACTCAAAGCTTGTGCCATTTGAATATAGCGGTCACGGATTGTTCTGGGAGGAGCGAGATAAATTCAACAAGGAATTGACACAATTTATAGGATAGAAGTTATAGTCCTCCTGAATTATTCTGTTGGCTTTCTTTCAGAAAAATGCCGGCGGAGGTAATATTAACGGGGAGCATAGAAAAACGAAGAAAAATAATGAAATCCGGCTGTCCAAAGGTGGTAGTCAGGTATCTATATTCATACATTAATGTTTGATTATTGAAATGGTCTTAAAGGATTTTAATATTAAAAGAAGGATAAATTGAGTCTATGGTAATTATTGCTAATATTGTTTATGAGGTTGCTTAGATGTGAATATTTATAATTACTAAATTTGTTATCATAATATTATTGACATTGATGATTTTGTGTTGTATATATAGTTATGAAATACCGACCATAATATAATTTGGTTTCGCTTGTACTCTGAGTTATGATTATATGGTAATTAATATTTCTATTTGCTGCTGAAACCAAGGAGGAATTAAAATAATGCAGCAAAATTTAAATCATACTAGTAATGTTGAAAAAAACAGCAGATGTAGTCATGAAGGCAATACTGTTATTAAAAAATTGCCTGAAAACGAATCAAGCCATATCAAGAATGTTATCGCTGTAATGAGCGGAAAAGGCGGTGTGGGAAAGTCTTCGGTAACATCTTTGCTTGCAAGCGAATGTAGAAAAAAGGGCTATTCAGTGGGAGTGCTGGATGCGGACATCACCGGTCCAAGCCTGCCAAAGATGTTTGGCATAAAAGGTATGGCAAAAAGTAACGGCGTCGCGATATTACCTTTAAACAGCAATAACGGTATAAGAATCATGTCGCTAAATTTATTGACTCCCAATGAAGATGACCCGGTTATTTGGCGTGGGCCGGTAATTTCCGGTACAGTCAAGCAGTTTTGGACTGATGTCGCCTGGGGTGACCTTGATTACCTTTTTGTTGATTTACCGCCCGGTACTGGCGACGTGCCTTTGACCGTTATGCAATCACTGCCTCTAAATGGCCTGATAGTCGTTTCTTCACCGCAAGACCTTGCCGTCATGATTGTCAGCAAGGCGATTAAGATGGCCAAACTTATGAATGTTCCCATTCTTGGCCTGGTTGAAAATATGAACGGTGCCGTTTGTCCTCATTGCGGCGAAGAATTTGAGTTGTTTGGACCTAGTCAGGGCAAAGAAATTGCCCAAAAATTCCAGATACCGTTTATCGGCGGTTTACCGGTAGATCCCAATTTCTCAAAGCTTTGTGATCAGGGTAAGATTGAGGAATATGACAGTAACCTTTTTATTAATTTCATCCCGGAAAAGTTAACTCAATAAATAACATGAATCGGGTTGACGGGCTTGGGAATAATTAATATTTTCTTAAATTGACAAATACTTGTCAAGTTGCTATCACTATTTAATCCTTAGGGATTAATCCGGGATTAGTTCGTTGGTAGCTTTTTTCATCCTTTCTAGCTATTTTATTAATTATTTTTTAAATTATAATAATATTTAAGCTCACAACGGTTTTAAGGATCTCAAAGGTGGACAATCAAAGACGCAGCTAGCATAACGACCTGCGCAGCTAATGGGCCATGGCTGCGGAGCGGAGATACCTAAAGGGGCCTAATAAGAGACATAGAGGGGATTGAAAATGAGGTACGCGGAGACAGGATATTACTTAGAAATTGATTTGGCGACAGGGAACATCGAGAAGGTGGAAAGCGATCCGAGATTGACCGAACTGCACCTGGGAGGACTGGGCACCAATGTCAAGTTGTTCTGGGACAGAGTCCCCCCCGAAACAAAAGCGTTTGATCCTGAGAATCTATTTATTATCAGCTCTCCTCTTTTAGTCGGCACACCTGCCATGAGCTTTAACCGCACCTGTGTTACGACAATTTCTCCCCAGACAGACCTGCTGGCATATCCGATGATGGGGGGATTTTGGGCGGCGGAATTGAAGTATGCAGGTTATGACAAAGTAATCTTTCGCAACAAGTCACCGAAGCTAGTTTATATATGGATAAACAATGACAAAGTAGAAATACGTGACGCCTCACATTTAAAAGGTAAAGGCGCAGTAGAAACTCGGGAAATCATCAAAGAGGAGTTGAATGAGCCCAACGCCTGCGTGGCCGCTATCGGTCTGGCCGGCGAGAACCGTTGCTTCCTGGCTTCCATCGAGCAGGGCCGGTCCAGCGCCAGCAGACTCGGCGGCGGCGCCGTAATGGGCGACAAGAACATCAAAGCGATCGCCGTGCGCGGCACCAAAGACCTCAACCTGGCCCGGGGCGCCGAATTCATTGAACACGTGAATAGAGCGCAAGACTATATCAAGTACCGGAACGCCAACCCCATTCCCGGCGTTATGACCATTCTGGCCGGTATCGGATCGCCGCAGGAAATGGTGCATACCGACGAGAGGTGGCACACCGAGAACTTCATGTGGGGGAACTCCCGCCTCCGGAGAAGAGGCTTCTGGGATGAGAGAATCGGTGAAGAATGGCCACGGATACAATTAGAAGCGATCAAACGCTTAATAAGTTGCTATAACTGCCCGCAGCACTGCGGCGCGTTAATTTCCTTCCGCGACACACCCAGATACAAGATGAAATGCTTCACCAAAATGACCTATGCCATGGCCGCCTATGTGGACGAACTTGAGTTCAACTTCAGGATCGCCCAGCGCGCCACCGAATACGGCGTGGACGGATTCGGCACCCCGCAGATTCTGGCCTTTGCGGTTGAGCTCTATGAAGCCGGCATCCTGACCGACAAAGACTTTGAGGGATGCCCGAAAGATAAGGAAGGAAGATTCTACTGGCTGCTCGACAGAATGGTCCGGCGCGAAGGCATCGGCGACCTAATGGCCGACGGCCTGTATTGGATGGCCAAAAGGCTTGGCCCCGAAGCAGAAGCACTCGAGCACAACACCATCAAAAAGCACGAGCAGCTACCGCTTAAATTGGGGACCCTGGACCCCATCTATTACCTGATGTATACCACCAACGAGAAGATCAGCATCACCCAAATTGAAGGGAACTGGCCTCAGGGCGCTTTCCCCACCAGGGAAATGAGAGAAGAGTTCGTCAGAGACTGGCCCCAGCTGCCCGACGACCACTTCAAGCAGTACCTGCTCGACTGGAACCCGCGGGGAGAAAACTCTATACCATTTTTCCCGACCCCCTACATGTGCAGTGAAATCGTCGACTGGATGGAAATGCTGCACAACATCGACGACGCCCTCGGGCTATGCTGCGGCATGGGGTCATTCTGCCTGAAGCCCCCGTACCATATCCACAATTACCCGCTGTTAGTCTCAGCAGCGCTCGGGATGGACATAGACGAAGCCGGACTGAAGAAAATAGTCAACCGGAGCCGCAACCTGCATAGAGCGTACAACAATATGAAAGGCATGTCGAGAAAAGACGAGAAGCCGCCCGCAGACCACTGGAAGAGAAGATTCCCCGAACTCGAAGAAGAACTCCTGAGCACCTATTACAAATACAAAGGGTGGAACAACGACGGTATTCCTACCAAAGAAAGACTGCACGAATTAGATTTGGATTATGTTGCCGAAGAACTGACGAAGAGAGGGATACTAAAAGATGGCGAAGATTAAGAAAAAGATCAAAACAATTACAGTAGACGCAGATAAGTGCAATGGCTGCCGGTCATGCGAGCTAATCTGCTCCGCTTTTCACGCCACACCCAAATACAGCTCCATTAACCCCGCAAGGGCTCGCATACAGGTAATCCGCTACCCGATGAAAGACATCTGGCTTCCCATTTTCGCCGGAGAGTACGCGCCGGCAGAATGTATGGGCAGAGAAAAATATCTGATTGATGAAAAACAATACGACGAGTGTGACTTCTGCAGAGCCGCCTGCCCAGCCAGGGACAGGTTCAAAGAGCCCGATTCCGGGCTCCCGTTGAGATGCGACATGTGCGAAGACGAGCCCCCGCAAGAAAAACCTCTCTGTGTGCAGTGGTGCTTCAGTGACGTCCTCATTTACGAAGAAAGAGAAGAAGAAGTCGAAGAAGCAGAAGAAGTGGACGAAGCAGAGATCGGATTGAAATCGCTGGTGGACAAACACGGCTTGAATAAACTGGCGGAAACCTTTGCCCGCATGACACAGAAGGGCTAAAATACAAGTGAAAGAAGAGGTAAAATTGTGGAAACAGTAGCCCCCTTCAAAGAGGTCATAGGTGAAATAAAAGAGTACGGCGGAGAAGCCGTTAAATACTGCTATCAATGCGGCAAATGCGACACAGTTTGTCCCTGGAACAAAGTAAGGAAATTCAGCATGCGCAAACTCATCCGCGAGGCTGCATTCGGTTTGACAGAGATCGAACACGAAGAGATCTGGCGCTGCACCACCTGCGGGAAGTGCGCACAAATATGCCCCAGGGACGTCAAGCAGATCGAAAACATGAAAGCACTGCGCAGGATGGCTACGGGATACGGAGTTTTTCCCACCGCCATTAAGCCTGTCCGCGGTGTAAGCGCAGGCCTTACCGCAGAAGGCAACCCCTTCGGAGAAAGCCGGAAAAACAGAGCCGATTGGACAAAAGGACTCTCTGTAAAAACATTCGAAGAAGGGATGGAATTTCTATATTTCCCTGGCTGCTACCTCTGCTACGACCCGAGATTAAAGAAGGTAGCCCAAGCCACGGCCAATGTCCTCAATAAGGCAGGCGTAGATTTCGGGATCCTGGGCGACCAGGAAAATTGCTGCGGTGAAAGCATCCGCAAGACAGGCAATGAGGAACTATTCAAAAAATTAGCCAGAGAAAACATTAAAACCTTCATCGATAACGGGGTAAAGAAAATCCTGGTCAATTCCCCTCATTGCTACCACACCTTTAAGAACGAGTATCCCGAATTCAGTGCGAACTTTGAAGTGGTTCATATTTCCCAGTATTTATTCCAGCTGATTAACGAAGGAAGGCTTCCGATCAGCAAAGAATACGCCAAGAAAATCACCTATCACGACCCGTGCTACCTGGGCCGGCATAACGGCGTATATGATGAACCGCGCGAAGTTTTAAAGAAGATACCCGGATTAGAGCTGATTGAAATGGCGGAATCGCGGGAACAAAGCCTCTGCTGCGGCATGGGCGGAGGCAGGATTTGGATGGAAACCCATGCGTCCGACCGTTTCTCCAACATCAGATTAAAAGATGCTATTGAGGTGGGGTCTGAGGTGCTCGTTACCGCCTGTCCTTATTGCATCACCATGTTTGAGGACAGCAGGGCGGTTCTGAACTATGATGACGTTATCCAGGTTAAGGACATTACGGAGGTTATCCAAGAGGTGATCTAGATTGCGGAGAAGTTAAGCATGCAGGAAACGCGCGGCGTGACGGACATGAAGTTGTATCCCCTTAGTGGCGGAGTGCATACTTCAGCTCTGTCCGATACCAGAAACCTGCTGGTGGTGGCTCGCCCGTATGGGCATTGCCCTGGTCGGTCAGGCCCGCGGCAGCCGGCTGGCGTGTTTACCCGCCCGGAACGGCTTGCATGTTCAAAAAATTAAGTATGATTAACCCGGAGTGTACAGGAACATAAAACCTGGTGAGGTGATAGAAAAGTGGGAGAAGAACAATTGCTGCAAGAAAAAATTCAGCAAATTTGTGCAAGTCCTGGAGCCAGCAATTTTGGAGACGTATTGGTTGTTGGTGGAGGGATCAGCGGTATTCAAGCCGCTCTTGACCTTGCTACTGCTGGTTTTAAGGTTTACATGGTGGAAAAAGCGCCAAGCATCGGGGGCCATATGGCCCAGCTTGACAAGACCTTTCCCACCAATGACTGCTCCATGTGAATACTCGCGCCTAAGCTGGTCGAGGTCGGCCGGCATCCAAATATTGAAGTTCTCACCTATACTGAAGTTGACAGTATAGCCGGGGAAGCAGGCAACTTTAAGGTAACGGTAACTACAAAGCCCAAGTATATTATAGAGGATCTGTGCACTGGCTGTACCACCTGTGTTGAGTACTGCCCGGTGCAGTACCCTGATGTGTTTAACCAGGAAATATCGCTGAATAAAGCGGTCCATATCTATTTCCCGCAAGCGATTCCGCTTGTTGCATATATTGATGAAAGCTGTCTTTACCTGAAAGAAAATAAATGCCAGATATGCGTAGGAGTATGTAAAAATAACGCCATTGATTTAAAACAAGCGCCGGTAACAAAGGATCTGAATGTCGGGGCAGTGATTCTGGCCGCCGGCTTTGAGCCGTATGATCCCAAGGTCAGGGCGGAATATCACTACGGAGAGTTTCAGAACGTGATCACCAGTATGGACTTCGAACGGCTGTTGAGCTCCACCGGGCCGTACTCGGGAGAGATCCTGCGCACTTCCGACAAAAAGCATCCCCATAAACTAGCCTGGATTCAGTGCGTGGGTTCCAGACAGGTGATCGAGGGTGGCAACAGCTATTGTTCGGCTGTATGCTGCACTTATGCCCAGAAGCATGTGATTTTGACCAAGGATCATGACGCGGACGCGGAGTGTACGATATTCCATAACGATATTCGTTCCTACGGAAAGGATTTTGAACGCTTCTACGATCGGACCAATAACCTTCCCGGAGTGCGGTTTATCAGAAGCTACACTTCAATAGTAAAAGAGGACCCGGTAACCAAAAATGTCACCATCCGCTATTCTACGCCCGATGATGGTGTAAAAGAAGAAGAATTCGATATGGTGGTATTGTCCATCGGTTTGAATCCTCCCGTCGGCGCGCAGGAGACGGCCCAAAAATTTGGAATTGAGCTTACCGCTCATCAATATTGCAAGCTCAATCCAGCCAACCCGATGGAGACCAACAGGCGGGGTATCTTTGTAAGCGGAGGCTTCCAGGGTCCGATTGATATTCCCGAGTCGGTCTTCAGTGCCAGCGGGGCCGGCTCCCAAATCGGCGAACTGCTCGACTACAGGCGGGGCAAGCTTTCAATAGAAAGGGTATACCCGGAGGAAAGGGATGTTTCCGCAGAGGAGCCGCGGATCGGAGTTTTTGTGTGCCATTGCGGGGCTAACATCGGAAGGGTAGTAAATGTTCCTGACACAGTTGAATACTGCAAAACATTACCCTATGTTGTCCACGCTCAGGAGCAGCTGTTTTCATGCGCTACCAACTCCGCTAAAGAAATAACTGACGTGACAAAAGAAAAAGGGCTCAACCGGGTGGTTGTTGCCGCCTGCTCCCTCAGGACCCTGGAGCCGTTGTTCCGGGATACCGTCCGGGAGGCGGGCATCAATCAATATTACTTTGAAATGCCTAACATTCGGGAGCATAACTCCTGGGTCCACTCGAAGGAAAAGGAAGTAGCCACAGAAAAGGCCAGGGACTTAATCCGGATGGGGGTGGCAAGGGCTTGCAGCTTGGAGGCGTTGCAGGAGTTTGAACTGCCCGTAAACAAGGCGGCGTTAGTGGTCGGCGGCGGTGTAGCCGGCATGAGTTGCTCCCTTTCCATAGCCAACCAGGGACACGAGGTTTACTTGTTAGAAAAAGATTCGGACCTTGGCGGGATCACCCGCAGAGTTCATTCCACCCTGGATGGAATGGATGTTCAGGAATATTTGCAAGATCTTAAGCGCAAGATTTATCAGCACCCCTTAATCCATGTCTATACCAATGCCGTAATCACTGATGCCACCGGTTATGTGGGGAATTTCGTAACGACGGTGAAGTCTTCCAGAGGGGTCGCGGAGATTAAGCATGGCGCGGCTGTCATCGCCATCGGCGCTGATTTGTCCACACCTGACGAATACCTGTATGGAGAAGATGACAGGGTGATGACCCACCTTGAGTTGGAGGAGCGGATCCACGCAGGAGACGAAAAGGTCGCTAATGCCGAAAGTGTCGTGATGATCCAGTGTGTCGGCTGTAGAAATGAAGACAGAAATTACTGCAGCAGGATATGTTGCAGCGAGTCTATCAAGAACGCTTTGAAATTAAAAGAGATAAATCCCGAGATGGATATATACATCCTCTTCAGGGATGTCAGAACTTATGGATTAAAAGAGGATTATTACAGGGAAGCGGCAAGTAAAGATATTAGGTTTATCCGCTATGAGGAGAACGATAAGCCCGTGGTGGAACCTGGCGAGTCGGATGAGGGCAAGCCGGTTTTGAAGGTTACCGTAACAGATTTTGTTTTAGGGAATAAGATTGAATTGGATGCTGATGTGCTTGCTTTGGCCGCCGCTATTGTTCCCTCGGAAGAAACTAATAAATTAGCCGGACAATTTAAGGTGGTTTTAAGCCCGGACGGTTTCTTCAAGGAAGCCCATGTCAAATTAAGACCTGTTGAGTTTAACACGGAAGGCGTTTATTTGTGCGGGCTGGCTCACTATCCCAAGTTTTTGCAGGAAACGATTAACCAGGCTTATGGGGCCGCCGGCCGGGTTTTAACGCTTCTCTCACATGATATAGTCATAGCCTCCGGCTCTGTCTGCCAGGTGGATGAGAAGAAGTGTATGGGGTGCGGGGCATGCGCCTCAGTCTGCACGTATGGCTCCCTGGCGGTTCAAGAGACACGGCAGGGCAAGAAGGTTACAGTAAATCCCGTTCTATGTAAAGGATGTGGCCTCTGTAACGCAAAGTGTCCCACAGGGGCAATACAGTTAAAGCACTTTACCGATGATCAGATCACGAGCCAAATTGACGCGATGGTTGCGGAATAAAACCTTGATCACTAATAGGGAGGTGAGAGCGAATGAGTACAAAATTTAAACCGAAGGTAATAGGTTTCGTATGCCACTGGTGAGCATACGGCGCTGCTGACTTGGCTGGAGTTTCCAGACTACAATATTCAACTGAAATGAGACTTGTTCACGTCATGTGTTCCGGTAGGGTCGACATGGCACATGTGCTCCGAGCTTTCTCAAAAGGAATGGACGGGGTGTTTATCGGCGGTTGCCATTTTAATGATTGTAATTATAGTACCGGCGGGAATTACCATGCGCTGAACATGACGCTTCTAACCAAAAAAATAATGGAACACATAGGGCTGAACCCCGAGAGATTAAGAATGAGAGTTATGTCCGGCAGTGAAGGAAACCTTTATGCCGAGCATGTTAATGACTTTAATAAGAAAATTAAGGAAATAGGGCCATTTGCTGTAAGTGAAGGGATAGACAAGGAAGAACTAATTTCCAGGGTTGAAAAAGTTTTAAAGTTAGTGCCGTATATTAAAGTGATGATGAACGAGAAGCTGAGAGTGCCTCAAGTGAACCCGGAAGACCCGGAAGAATGTGACAAGTATTTCACAAGTGAAGAAATAGACAAGTTATTTAATGAAAAAATTTCGTACTATATTGAGCCGGATAAGTGCCAGGCCTGTATGACATGCGCCAGGAGATGTCCCGTGGGGGCGGTTATCAGCGCCAAGGGACAAGTTCACGTAATTGATCAGGAGAAATGTATAAGATGCGGAAATTGCATCGCAGGCTGCCCGCCCCGCTTCAGCGCGATCAAGAAAATTGAAGCCGGCGAGCCTGTTCCGCCTCCTCTTCCTGAAGGAGAGAGAACTGTAGTCAGAAAGGGTAAAGAGAAAGCGGAAGTTAGTTAAAGAATATGATTACGATTTGCATGCAAAGGCCCCGCGATTTTGCGGGGTCATATTTATTTCTCATTCATTAAGAACGATGAAGAGAGGAATGTGTGTCCCAATTTGCCGTTCTTTAAGAAATTATACAATCAGGTTGACACTACCGTGTATTTCATCTATTATCTAACAGGAAGGAGACAAGGATCATGTGCATACTTTTAAAAAAATACATAACACTAACTACACCTTTCTAATAGGAGGTTGCCATGAAAGACATGTCTCTCGGCCTAAAAGAGGCGTTGCATTTGACCCTGGAGGGCATAAAACCGCTTTCTACTGAGAACGTAACCTTGGTTGACAGTGTTGACCGTGTAGCTGCATCAGATCTCTATGTCCTAGTGAACTCCCCTTCCATGGATGCCTCCCGTAAAGACGGCTACGCGGTGTTAAGCCATGAGGTAGCCGAGGCAACTGTTGAAAACCCTGTCCGGCTGCGTGTCTTGGGTTCTATAGCCGCAGGCGGCGAAAAGGATATTCAGGTCAAGCCGGGGACAGCGGTGAGAGTATTGACAGGTGCCCGTATACCAACCGGCGCCGATGCCGTAGTGGCTGAAGAATTTGTGAAACTGATAGACAATGAGGTGCTGATAGAGGCCTTTGCTGAACCCAAGAATATCCTCCGGTGCGGCAGCGATGTTGCGTTACGGAAATGTATCCTTCGGACAGGCCAAAAAATATCTCCTGTTATAGCGGGTCTCCTTACCGCGGCAGGGCACAGTATGATCCCTGTCTTTAGAAATCCCGTTGTGGGGATTATCGGGACTGGCGATGAAATTGTCGAACCGGGTAAACCCCTTGCAGAGGGTGAGCTCTATGCCAGCAATATTATTACCTTAGCAGGTTGGTGCAATAAATATAAAATGAAGACCCGCATGACAATTGTAAAGGATGATCCTGATGCCATCTTTAGGGCCTTGAAGATATTTTCCGAAGAAACGGATGCCGTGATAACAAGCGGAGGGGCGTGGATGGGAGACCGCGACATGGTGGTACAGGTCCTTGAAAAGCTTGGATGGAAAGAGATATATCACCGGATTCGCATGGGGCCCGGCAAGGCAGTCGGCTTCGGCATGCTTGATAAAAAACCTGTATTTGTTCTGGCCGGCGGACCACCTTCCAACTTGATGGGCTTCCTACAAATCGCTTTGCCTGGTCTACAAACCCTTTCCGGTCATGCAAAACCGGGTCTGCCCATGATTAATGCCAGGCTAGCCTCTGAAATCGGGGAAGGTGAGTCCGACTGGACTGATTTTTTCTTCGGCACTCTTGAACATGATGAAGGGTTGCCGACCTTTCATCCAATGAAAAAACGCAGCCGCTTGAGTTCCATAGCTGAGGCCACGGCAGTGGCGTCAATACCTGAAGGACAAGATTATCTCCAGGAAGGATCGGTAATTTATGTTCAATTGCTGACTTAGGCGTTCAGGCTGAAGAACCCTGTCATGCTTATTTAGGATATTGTCTCGCAATGGACAATGACGTAATAGTAGCAAGTGTCACACACGGCGAATCAATAGCTAATTCTGTAAAACTATTAATATTATAGTAAGAAATATAGGCAGGTGTTTTCACTGTAATGAGAAATAATAATC
The DNA here is from genome assembly GCF_022410535.1 of Pelotomaculum terephthalicicum JT. Taxonomy (GTDB): domain Bacteria; phylum Bacillota; class Desulfotomaculia; order Desulfotomaculales; family Pelotomaculaceae; genus Pelotomaculum_D; species Pelotomaculum_D terephthalicicum. Next base: position 22,656 of record NZ_JAKNBL010000023.1, on the reverse strand, counting down.
TAGCGGTATCCATTGAAGAAGCGCTAAAAATTATTTTAAATTCTATCAGCCCTCTGACCTGCGAAAACATTTCCATCATGGAAGCATGCAATCGTGTTTTATATGAGGATATTGTATCGGATATAATAATACCTCCCGCGGATGATTCTGCAATGGACGGCTATGCTGTAATCGCAGAAGACACGCTTGGGGCGTCAATAAATCACCCGATAAAACTTCAAATTACAGGAGAAATACAGTCGGGCGGATCTGTTAACGGCAAAAAAGTTTCAAGAGGAACGGCGATAAGAATAATGACCGGCGCTCCGATGCCGGAAGGCGCTGATGCGGTAATTAAGTTTGAAGATGCAGCAGAAGAAGACGGTTATGTAAATATATTTCAAGAAACAGTTAAATACAAAAATTACAGATTTGCAGGGGAGAATATAAAAAAAGGAGACAAAGTGCTGCGCAAAGGCGACCGGTTGAGTTCCGTGGATGTAGGTATCCTTGCGTCGCTGAACTATAACACGGTAAAAGTATATAAGCAGCCGATTGTTTCAATTATCTCTACAGGCGATGAATTAGCCGATATAGGAGAAGAGATCAGAACCGGTCAAATCAGGAACGTCAATGCGTATACCATATACTCGGAAGTAAAAAAATATAACGCCATCCCATATTGTTTAGGCATTGCTAAAGACACCTTGAAAGATATGAAGGAAATATTTTTAAAAGCCTTAAAATCTGACGTCGTAATATCCACAGGCGGCGCATCAATGGGAAGGTACGATTTTGTTAAAGATATTTATCTTGCTCTGGATGTTGAAATACAATTTGAAAAGGTTAATGTTAAACCAGGCAAGCCGGTGATTTTTGGGAAAAAAGATAATCAACTGTTTTTCGGCCTGCCGGGAAATCCCGTTTCCACGCTTACATCGTTCATTCAATTTGTGAGACCTGCATTACTAAGATTAATGGGTGCCAATAGGATATTAAAGCCAATCGTTAACGCATTTCTTGAAGAAGATATCAATAAGAAATCGGGCAGGGTTAATCTATTAAGAGGCTATGCTACTATTAAAGATAATGAATTTTATGTTTCAACAACTGGTAATCAAAATTCAAGCGTGCTAACTTCAATGAGGGACGCAAATTGTCTGATCATAATTCCGGAAAATACAAAAGTAAAAGCGGGAGAAAAAGTGCGGATTCAATTGATTGAGCATGAGGAGATATAAATTGCCCATTTTTCATGTTCGACCGATATCGAAAGAGAGCCGCAGCCGCGCCCTTGACATGGAACCTCGCATCGGTGTTTCCAATTAAATTTCGCGTTGCTCATATTCCACCGCATCAGACGAAATCAGACGAACCCTCCGGTTCTTGCCACAAGATCGTCTTGGTTCTCTCCTGTTATACAGGGTCTATTTTCCTTTGACCCTGTCATACCAAGGAAAACTAGGCTTTATCTTATGTTGGTTTAGGAGGTAACATCTAAAGTATGTTGACATCAGGTACCATGGATGCTATAGTAAACTTATGGTAATAGTAAACTATGTGTATAGCCGCCATTCATATAAAATGTCCGCCATGCTCCCTAGTTGAGAGAGAAAATTTATCCCTGTGATCAATAAAGAGGCCTGATTAAATAAGCATGCTTGACGACAAATATGTCACAGTAAGTATCTCGGTCGCGTCAGGCAAGACTTCAGGGACATGAATACGGCCTGCGTTGAGGGAGGACTGCTCTATGTGAGAAAGGAGGGGAGAAGGAAAGGCAATATTTTCGTGGTCGTCCTCGCCCTCATCCTGAAAAACAGAGAAAAGTTTCTGAATGTAGCGCTTGGAAGATGTAGTTCTGCAGTTATTAAACCACCTTTTTTAGTTGACTTCTGCTATTGTTTGTCTTTTATAATTTTGTGAAGATGATGGTGCCCCGGTTTATTGTTAAAATGAATTGATTCCAACCTGTTAATTAGAAAGAATAAAGAAAGGCTAGGGAATAGAAATATGAGAAGACAAACAGAACATGTCAAACAATTAAAAAGAATGTATTCTAAAGAAGATGGAAGATTGCAGGGAGAAGGCGGTTGGGCGAAACTTCCTTTTTTCTGGTTCATCTTATTTTTGTCATACGAGTGCACAAGAAGGTGTGAATATTGTTATGCTTTTAATCAAGTCGGTGATGATAATAAAATGGAAATGGATGAAAATACATTTTCAAGATTGCTGGAGTGGATTCCTGAAGTCTGGAGAGTTAATAACATTAAAGTGAACACCGTTGGTTTTCTTGGTGGGGAGCCATTATTGAGGACCGACAGAATTAAAAAGGTTATGGATTCAGTCTATAAAAACACTGACGGCATGCAGGGGTATCTTTATACAAATGGTGATTTAATTGATTCCGTGAACTGGGATGATCTTGAAGATATCCAATGGATATACACAAATATTACAGACATTAGTATTGAGGAACTATCCAGAAGGATGAAGATAATCAGTGAAAGGTCAAATGTAATTAATCAAACAATAGTAGCCACAATGGACGATTATAACTTGGAGAGAGCTCTTGATATAACAAGATTCGGGATAGAAAATGGGTACCGTTTAAGATACCAAAAGGATATATACAGAGGGACGGATGCGGAATACAAACAAAGATTGTTAAAGAGATATCATGAATTGTGTGACTTATTGGAAAATTATATTATTAAGGAATACGATGTCCATACTACCTTCCTGCTGGATACTTTAATTCCCGCGTGGGATTTTGAATCTTCTCCATATATTTGCGGGAAAAGACTTGCCGCGGTATATCCCGACGGGACGGTTGGACCCTGTATCAGAGACCATTCATTTAAAACCGGAACAATTTTTGACGAGGATCCTTTAAGTATATTGCAATGCAGCGCATTTCATTATGACCTTACAAAACCGGATCTCCCGGATGAATGCAGGGAGTGTGAATGCAGGACCGCCTGTCAGGGAGGATGTCCGCATGATAAAATGTTGTTGACCGGCACCGCGTCAGGGAAATCTGTCGCATGTGAACTCCATAAAGAAATAATCCCAAGATTAAGACATTTGGATAAAATGAAAAACGACGTAAAATCGAAACCAATCATGGAATATTGAATGAACAACTATGGGTTATTTTTCCTTTTATTGATTATTCTTATTCCATATATAATGTTGAACTTTCCGCTGACCGATTTAAAGAAAATGAATTAGGCCAGACTCTGACTCTCGGCGAGTTTGAGCTGGCCTTTACAAATTTCAAGAAAAGTGAAGCAAAAAACATCCCTTTCTCATGCGCCCTGGGAGAAACAATTGGCTTGAGTTAACATTCTATTTATAATTCCCCCATAATAAGTAACTCTTTTACAGTTCTGAGGTAAATCCCCATAAAGGTTAACCCTTTTACAAATTCTATAATTATCGCCGCCTGGAGCGGGGTGATTTAAATGGCCGGCAAATCAGGGCAATATGGTAAAAATTTACTACTAGGAATTCCGCTGGTTATTAGACGGATTACCACTAAAATAACCGCATGCTTACAAAGCTGTTACTAGGCGCACTATAATCTAAATATTTGATAAGAGGGGTTTGTTTTGCTGTCCCCTTCCTGGGCTCTGGCACGATAGAGAACATCGATCTTGAAGTTGCGCTCCAGGATCAAGGAAAGCTTGTACGTTTCTCCTTGTTTGAAAAATAAATTATAAATAAAAAATTATATCTAAAACAGTTCATTTAGCAGGAATTTGTCGTGAGTTTAGCGAAGCATTTATTTTGTGAGTTTAGTGAAGTTTTTTTTCAGGAGATAGGGGGAGAAAAAATATAAACAGCAATATAACACCACAAGTACTTATTGACTTCTATAATAGATTGTCCCAGATTCACTGCCTGAAGAAAGCATTACTTATGCTCAGCCCGGATCACAGATGATAAATTACGCACAGGAAAATAGAATCCCTCTGTTAAATATCTGCACTCCCAAGGTGGACACCAACTTTTTTTTCGTTCTTTTAGAAAAGATTGGTGAAATTATTATAGCGCATTACCCTTACCTGGAAACCGAATGCCGGCAGGTGTTGTCGGCTCTTCCGTTAAACGCGTCTGACAGGGAAGTATTTGTTGACAAAGTATTATTTAAACCCGGGGCAAATTTGCTTGCTCTTCTCCAAAACGATGTCTCACCTGAGATATTCGGCTTCTTGATAACCCATACGGTTAAGCCTTTGATGAAACAGTCCGGGAAAATTACTTCACCGGGTATATAACCTTGAAGAATGGATGCAAAGCACATGCCCTGTTTGTGGAGGCAGGCCCAGCCTGTCCTTGTTGAAAAAGGAAAATGACAAAAAGGTATTTATATTGTGGATTATGCGAAGTTAAGTGGCGTTTTCAACGCCTGGGTTGCCCATATTGCGCAAGCCTGGAATCACAGTTTTTAAAAGTCGAAGGAGAAGACAAATACCGGAATTTATTATTGTGAAAATTGTTCCGGATATATCAAAACAATCGACGAGAAGAAAATTGACGGCACTGCTGATGTATTTTGTGAAAACATTTACACGGTCCATCTGGATATTATGGCTTTTCGTGAAGGATACGTAAACGCCCCTAGCCAATTGCCATTATCTTCCTCATCGTCAAACTAGGACTGAGCAGCTACAGATTTGGGAAGGGGATCGCTCAACAAAAAAATGCCCAGGAACTGGCTGAATTGAGAGATATTTATTCGGCAGTTTCGGTAGATACGTAATAAAATCAATAAATTCAGAACTTTGAGGAAAAGAGGTGGAATGCCTGAAGAACTACTTATTGGTTTATTCTAAAGTATAAGGAGGTTACTATTAACTAATATGAAAAAAGGTATTAGCCGCCGTGATTTCTTAAAGTATTTGGGAGTAGGCGCGGCCGGAACGGCTTTACTTGAAGGAGTCAGCGCAACACCTGCTTTAGCTGAAGAAAATTTGCATAGTTTTGATTTGGGTCCTTTAAAATTAAAGAAAACCAAAGAAACTGCTTCTGGCTGTTCTTATTGTGGATGTGGTTGTAGTATTATTGTTCATTCAGAAAACGATAAGGTGGTTTTTATTGAAGGGGATCCTGATAGTCCTATTAACGAAGGGTCTTTATGTCCCAAAGGGATGGCTCTCACGGATGTCTATACCATTGTAGATAAAAATCGTCAGCGTGTGCCCAACCCGAATCGGTTAACGAAGGTTCTTTACCGTGCCCCTGGCGGCACCAAGTGGGAAGAAAAAACCTGGGACTGGGCTATACCTGAAATCGCCAAGCGGGTAAAAAAGACCCGGGATGAACACTTTACAGAAAAAGACGGTAAAGGTGTCACGGTTAACCGCTGCATGGCCATCTGCCAGATGGGCAGCGCTAATATTAATAACGAAGAGGACTATATAATAAATAAGCTCATGCGGGGATCCCTGGGTGTGGTTGATCTTGACCATTGCGCCCGTCTCTGACACGCCCCAACCGTAGCCGGTCTGGCTAATACATTTGGTCGGGGAGTAATGACTAATAGTTTTGTTGATTATAAAAATACAGACATATTTTTAATTATTGGATCCAACCCGGCCGAAGCTCACCCCATGGCCATGCGTCACATTGGCAAGGCCAAGGAAAAAGGAGCCAAAATCATTGTCGTTGACCCGAGATTTACTAAAACAGCGTCCCAGGCGGATATTTACGTTCCTTTGCGTCCGGGGACAGACATTGCTTTTCTTTACGGTCTGATAAACTACGCCATTGAAAATGATCTTTACCAGCATGAGTATGTGAATAACTATACCAACGCTTCTTACTTAATCAGTCCTGATTATAATTTTGCGGATGGTGTTTTTTCCGGTTTAGAGGAAAAAGACGGCAAACTATCCTATAACACTGCAAGCTGGGCTTACCAAAAAGACGGCGATAATATTAAAAAGGACCCCACTTTACAGGATCCCCAGTGCGTCTGGCAAATCATGAAAAAGCATGTTTCCCGGTACGACATAAAAACGGTCAGTCAAGTCACGGGAACACCGGAAGATATTTTACGGAAGGCTTACTCTACTTATTGCGAGTCGGGAAAACCGGATAAAGCAGGCAATTTAATTTACGTACTGGGAATCACCCAGCACAGTTACGGAACTCAAAACACACGGGCAACCACCATGGTGCAACTCTTGCTGGGCAATGTAGGCATGCCCGGTGGCGGCCTTAACCCCCAACGGGGGCAATCAAATGTTCAGGGCGCCTGTGACATGGGGATGCTGTGGAATAATATTACGGGCTATCTTAATGTCCCCGATGCGACAAAACATCCCACGTATAAAGACTACCTGGAGGTGGAAACGCCCAAGGCGGGATACTGGTCTAACAAACCCAAATTCTTGGCCAGTCTGCTCAAGGCCTGGTACGGGGAAAAAGCCACCAAAGAAAATGACTTTTGCTATGACTGGTTGCCTAAATCAGACGGGAAAGACCATTCCCACATGTCTTCCTATGCCTCCCTGGCAGAAGGAGAAATTAAAGGTGTCTTTTGCTGGGCTGAAAATCCTTCCGTAGCCGGGCCGGATGCTAAACACGAGGTCAAAGCCCTGGAAAACGCGGAATGGATGGTCTGCGTTGATGTATTTGAAAACGAAACAGCCGCTTTCTGGAAGCGTCCGGGAGTAAACCCGGCGGATATAAAAACCGAAGTTTTCCTGTTGCCGGCAGCTCACATTTACGAAAAAGAAGGCACGAGAACAAACAGTTCACGCCATGTTCAATGGCGCTGGAAGGCTGTTGAACCGCCCGGCGAGGCAAAAAGCGATCTCTGGATTGCTGACCGGATATTTAAAGCTGTCCGCCAGGAATACCGGAGCGGCGGCAAATTTACTGATCCTATTTTAAACATGGTTTGGAATTATGATAAGCCGGGACAGGACGAGCCGGATATAGAAAAAATAGCGATTGAAATGAACGGTTATAATGTGGCGGACGGTCGGGTTTTAGGTACTTTTGGCGACCTTAAAGATGATGGTTCTACTGCCTGTGGTGTATGGATTTACGCTGGTTATTATTACATTGACCCCCAAGAGCAGAACCCGTTGTTAAAGGTGCCCGCTACCAAAAGGCACGGCACGGAGGATAAAAGCGGGCTTGGTGTATATCCGAAATGGACCTTTGTCTGGCCTTTGAACCGGCACATTGTTTATAACCGTTGTTCGGCTGACCCGGCCGGTCGGCCATGGAAAAAGGATAAAGCCTTGATGGCCTGGGACGGAACAAAGTGGATTACCAACGATGTTCCCGATTTCGGCATCACGGACGCGACTACAAAAGCGCCGATACCACCGGAAAAGACAGCCAATGCTCCTTTTATTATGCTTCCTGAAGGGCAGGCACGCTTTTTTGTTCCTTCCGGCTTGAAAGAAGGTCCTATGCCGGAACACTATGAACCGGTGGAAAGTCCGGTGAAAAATTTAATGAGTAAGCAGCAAAATAACCCTGTGGCTTATAGATGGAAAGGCGAATTTGCTAAATTGGCCGAAACCGGCAGCAAAGAGTTCCCTTACGTGGCTACCACCGTCCATTACATTGAACATTATCAAACCGGGGTAAGAACCAGATACAGCCCCATGCTGGTAGAATTGATGCCGGAAGAATTTGCCACCATATCGCCAACTTTAGCCGGTAAGCTGGGAATAAAACCTGGAGATGACATAATTGTAAGCAGCGCCCGGTCGGAAATAAAATTAAAGGCCAATGTTTTACCGATTGTTAAACCTTTAAATGTAAACGGCAGTCCCATAGAAATTGTTTCCTTGCCATGGAGCTGGGGCTTCATGGGATTATCCCAGGGAGCCATTGGGAACGAATTAACACCTTTTGTTGCTTGTCCTAACGTCGCTGTTCCCGAATACAAAGCTTTTTTATGCAACGTTAGAAAAGCATAATGGTATTATGTCAAGAAAGTAGACACAAAAGAAAAAAGGATTTTAGCGCCTGCAAGACGTCGGCTTGACATGGAGCCTCTGTGGGCATGATTTCCCGCGATAGGGCGATGGTTTGGTAGAAGCAACATCGCGTGGCAAACAGCCTATCATGCCCACCACTCCATGTAAAGTCTCCTACGATACTGCCTGAACATGGCTGTTGTAATACATACGTTCATATTGGTGCGGGGAAACATAGCCAATCGTCGAGTGGATTCGTTTCCGGTTATAGAACAGCTCAATATATTCGAACAGGCGTTGCTCCGCTCCGAAAAAGGATGTATAGTAAATGGTTTGATTCCGCTGTAACGGGCAAGCTATAAATGGATCTTTCCTATCAGGAGGATAAGGGCAATGCTGGAGAGCAACCCGAGCGCCTGGCAGGGTTCTGCCGGGGATAAAGAGGGTGACTGTTATGGTCATCCCCTTATTATTTTATGGCTATCCCTGCCAGAACCAAAGATGCTGATTTTACATCTGATTCTCCCCTTCTGAATTGATCCGACATCACATAAAGAGCAATATAAGAAGGTCAACCCGAAGGTATTACTTCGAGCTGTTTATGCAAAACTCTCTACCCTTGGTAAAGGCGGTCTCATCTTTTACGGTTGTGGGACCGGTGTTATTTACCTAGAACTGCTTAACTCATGTAATAAATATTTGTTCATTATTTATTGCCCTCTTTTTATTTTTAGACGTATTTAAAAGAATATTGGTTCAGCGTTAGAGTAATTAAATACATATTACCAAATAACACCACGGGTTGCGATGTGTACAAATTAGGTGATTCATTCATAAGATAAATTAACTTTGCAAGGAGGTTTTTCCATGTATTTTAATCAATATCGTCAGTCGTTAAATTACCCCCCTGCACCGAATATGCCGGGAATTCCAGATAAACTATCCTACCCCGGCGGCGCGATGCCACCGTTACAATTAGCCCGCGCCTATGTTCCCTGGCAGCATATGGGGCAGGTCTTTAGCCCGGCAGAAGCTTTAGCGCATGGTACTCTTTTCCCCGAACTGGTATCTCCTTATCCAGGTTAAATGAAGAGGTGAATCAAATGGATAATAAGCAAGAAGACAAGGTAAAAACCGAAAATGTGTATAATCAACAAATGCAACTGCTTTTGAAGATACAGGAATTGGAGTTTACTGCCATTGAATTGAACTTATACCTGGATACACATCCGGATGACCAGCAGGCTCTGAACTTATACAATTCGGTTGTACCCCAGTTAAGAAAATGTATTGAGGCATATGAGCAATACTGTGGCCCGCTATTTCATTTCGGAATGGCTACCAGTCAGTACCCCTGGCAGTGGATCAACTCCCCCTGGCCTTGGGAAATGTAAATCTTGACGTAAGGAAGGGATTAATTGATGTGGGTTTATCAAAAAAAATTAGAATACCCGGTAAGGGTTTCCGGTCCCAATCCCAAACTGGCTAAAGTGATTATTACTCAATACGGCGGGCCGGACTTATGGTTTTAAGGGAGTGTCAGGGGGACGGTTCGACTGACAATTATTAGTCCCACATTGCCAACGTAGATACTACCACGGCAAAAAAGTGGATGATTATAAAAATAACTCCGGCTCCTTGCGTTCTGCAAATTCAACTTCCAGTTCATGCTTATGTCTCAAAAAATCCTTATCGTCAAAATATTTGGCTTCATTGGGGCAATTTTTCACGCAGGCGCCGCATTTAATACAAATTCCATCCAGTTTAGAAACATCTTCATAATTAATGGAACCGACCGGACAGATACTTGGACAGAGCTTACAATCCATACAATCGCTGCTTGTTTTTGGGACAAACTTTCTAAAGTCCACAGGCATGCCATGTTCATCTATAGGCATGTAATATTTGCGATAAGGTTTATTTCCTTTTACCATGACACTTTGCAGATTATTGCCAGTGGTAATTTTGGCATATATTTTACTAGCAAAATCATTTATTACCGCCATATCTTTTTCATCAGGCCGGTTTTTAGCCAGAATTTTGGAGATCGAGTGTTCCCCGATAAATGCGCCCCCGGCAATAACTTTAAAGCCGTTTAGCTCCAGAATATCTTTCAGCTCAATCAAAGCATCGTCATAATCCCTGTTACCGTATAAAACCACAGCGACCGCCAGAGCACCGTTACCTGTAATAGAATTCATATATTTCAGTAATATGTTTGGCACTCTGCCGGCATAGACCGGCACTCCAATCACGACCAGGTCTTCCGCAGTAAAAGACACTGTTTCTTTTCTAACTCCCGGCAGGGTAAAATCAATAATGTTTACCGCTGTTTGCCCGCCGGCATTTTCTAAAATCTTTCCGGCCAGCCCGGATACGATCTTTTGGGTTGTACCAGTAGGGCTAAAATACATCGCATTAATTTTTTCCATAAACTAGTCCCACCCATTTCTTTACGTACTGTTAGCGGTATTCCGCTTGAAGGCCAATAAAATAATATAGTGTGCTCACTTTTGTCTTTGTGGTTTTGCAATAATAAAGCCCGTAATATACTTCTACCCCGCATGACATTTTCCTTGTATAAAAAATATTTAGCTCTTCATTAAAAAAACGGGCAATGATATCACAGAAGATCCACTAAAAAGGTTGTTACTATTGACTGGGGAGGCATACTGGTTTCCCAATATACCCTAACGGCCTGTTATCCATACTTTTCGCTTAGGCTAAACAGGCTCGGAGAATTTCTTTCAATATTACCACATTACCACATATCCTTCAGAATTCCTTCAAATTAAAACAGTTTTTCGGTAATTATTTTTTTGTTCATTTTTTGCAGATACTCAAAACGACATTATCAGCCGCCATCCCCGTTCTGTATAATTTATAAGTTTATCCGCTCAGGGTCGCAGAGTTATATTTATTTCATTCATTACCGGGTTGCAATAAACACAAGCGTCAAGTAATTTTGAGACTATGATTAAGGGTAGCATTACAAAGCCATGCTTGAGATATATTTGACTGCTTAACGCAATGGTGTTGTGATTTGCCTCAAGCCGCGCGTCTCCAATTTTCGCGCGGATTACTGTTACGCCTTTTGTCAGTATCAGCATGTCGATTTCTTTATCGAACTCAATGGTCGTTTCAAGCGCGTCTGCGATTGTTATCGCGGGAACGTATAAATCCTCCATACCCAGGTCAGGCAGAACCGGATAAAAAATTATTCTTCCATTAACTAAAATTTTATTATCATTGAGAATGGTGGTAATGACTCTAATCGTTGATCCTGGCGGACCGGCAAATGTCTTAAACAAGGTGTTTATTACAGCCTCTTCTATATCCGTGTAACCGCTGCTGAGAAATTCATAGTAACCACCGTTTGTCATAAAAATAACCCCGATTTTTTCATCACAGTCAAAGTACATATCACTAACCAGACCGCAGGCTTCACCGGCATGCCCCGTTAGTCTTCGTTCCGCCAGGGCGTCTGTAATATGAAAGCTCAGACCAATATATCTGAAGAAACCCTCCATCCCGTATCCATACCAGTGCATTTGGTGCATTAAATCCGCGGTGTGTTTTTGGAGAATGCGAACTCCGCCGTAGAGTCCCCCATTCATATGGGCGATCATGAATTTTGACAGATCCAATACGCTCGCTCTTACCGCCCCGGCTGGACCGATATAGTAGTTTCCCAGCGGCAGTTTGTATTCTTTTCTGGCGGGTCTCTCGCCTGTTTGGAAATAGTCGCATGCAGGATAAAACTTGCCGCCGCCGCTGGTTTTATATAGAACGGCAATTTTATGGAAATTTACTATGTCAGCAGCGTTATAACCCGCGTCCATTCCCAATGGCCAAAAGATATGACGAATGGTATAATCGTTGAAACGCTTGCCTGAGATCATTTCGACCAATGCGCCGATGATGCCGAAACCAAAATTAGAGTAAACGAATTGGGTTCCGGGCAAAAAGTCCCCCCAGGTCTTTTCACTGTATGCTTTCCCGCCGGGAACCAAAAGATCTCTTAAAAGTGGTGGTTGCGGGGAACCTAACGCCTGCTCGTAACCGCCAAAATCTAGAATACTGGAAGTATGAGTGAGAAGCATCCTGAAAGTTATCTTTGCGCTAGGGTATTTTGGGTTTCTGACCATATAACCCAGATAAATGCTTATATCGTCATCAAGGTTGAATAAGCCGCACTCCCAAAGTTGCATTAAAGCGGTGGCAGTAATGGTTTTGGAAATTGACGCGATTCTAAAAATAGTATCAGGGGTGACTAGCTTTTCTTTTTCCAGATCAGACCAACCATAGCCGTTCGCCCAAACCACACGATTATCTCTAATAAAGGCGGCGGCCACACCAACAATTTTTTTGCTGTTCATTTCAGCTAGAATTGCAGCGTCTAATTGATTTTGGGGCACGTTGATATATGGCTTGAAGAGAATGTCTCGCGGGGAATCGGCTGCAACGGCGCTTTCCGGATCAAAATCATGGTAATCAGGGTCTTGTCTCTTCCTTGGCTTTATCACGGTAAACCGGTTATTATTTAAACAGAATGTTCTGCGAAACATTTTTAACCCTCCCTAAGGAGTATCATATTATTTATCTCCCGTCTTTCTAATTTATGAATAAATTAGAAATTTGAGCAGTCTTGCTTTTTTAAAAAATACCTCCTGTTTTTTCAGGAAGGCCTCCATTATCAATAAAAAAATATTCCCATGTCTTGACAACAGGATGGCATTATATGTATCTTATCAACATTACATACTTTATCGCGGGGAGGCGAGTACCATGTCTGGCACGAGGCCGGTGGATCTGCGTCCTGTTTTCTATCCAAGGCGAGTGGCTGTGTTTGGTGTTACCGATACCCCTGACCGGGTTGGTTACAATGTTCTTGAAAGCATTTTGCATGGTGGATTTACGGGGAAGGTTTACCCGATCCACCCACGTCATGAACAGGTGCTCGGGTGCAAGGTTTATAAAAGTCTGGAGGATTTACCGGAGCCGGTTGATTTGGCGGTGATCTGCTTAAATCAGGACGCTACGGTAGAAGCTGTGGAGAAATGTGGACGCGCCGGCGTGCGAGGGGTTATATGCAATGCCGGTGGTTACAGGGAGACGGGAGAGGTCGGGCGCGATCTTGAGAAACGCCTGATTGCGGCGGCTGAAAAATACAGGCTGCCGATGATTGGTCCGAATACTCTCGGTATGATTAACAACGACGGTAATTTCTACAGTACCTTTTACCCGCTCAAAATACCCGCCGGAAAAGTATCAATAATTTCACAAAGCGGGGGGATCGGGCTGACAACCATTCACCTGGCTGTTGACGAAGGGATCGGCATAAACAAGTTTATCGGAGTGGGCAACTGTTCCAACCTGGGTTTCACCGATTGTCTTGATTACTTGGAAAACGATGATTCAACTGCCGTCATCGGGGTGTTTATTGAAGGCTCCGCCGATGCCGGCCGGTTCGTTCGCGCAGCCGGCAGGGTGGCCCGGAAAAAACCGGTGGTGGTTTACAAAGCCGGGCGGCTGGCGGAAGCCGACCGCTACACGCAGACCCATACGGGCAGTTCGGCCGGATCTTTTCAACTATACCAGGATATTTTACATCAGTACGGGGTTTTTACAGTAAACAATGTTTCCGAGTTGGTTGCCGCCTGTAAAGCTCTGGCGCTCCAACCGCTGCCGGAAGGTAACCGGGTGGGGATTCTGACGCACACCGCCGGGCCGAGTGTTGTCATGATTGATCACCTGGCGCCGGCCGGATGTGTCATTCCACCCTTGCATGAAAAAACCATCAGCCGGGTGAAGCAGATTATCGGTTCGGACAATCCGCCGGTTGTCCTGAAAAACCCGCTTGATGCGGCCGGCCTGGGCTTTAGCCGCCCGACTTATGGCGGTCTGGCTGAGGCGATGCTGGCAGACGACAACGTTGATTTGCTTCTCGCGGTGTACTGCCTGCATAAAACCTGGGAGCTTCCCGCGATTGAACTAATCAATGCGCATAAGAAATACGAAAAACCGTTAATTGTTAATTTTGTGGGGAACTGGCAGGGGTGCCGGGCGGATCAGGATTTCATGCAAAATGCCGGTGTGCCGCTTTACACCGCGCCGGAAAAAACCGCTGTGGCGGCAGCGGCGCTGGTGCATTACGGCATGCTGCGCAAAGGTGGTGCTGACCGTGACAGTTAATGAGATTGTTGACCGCGCCATCGCGTCAGGACGGAATCTGCTGTTTGAGGATGAAGCGGGAGCGCTGTTAATGGCGGCTGGTATTCCGGTAAACTCATGCCGGGTGGCGTCCGGTGAGGACGAAGCCGTGCGAATTGCGAAAGAAACCGGATTTCCGGTGGTGCTCAAAGTGCGCTCGCAGGCTATTACCCATAAAACTGATGCCGGGTGTGTTCGCCTGGGACTGAAAGATGAGGAAGCTGTGCACTTGGCTTACCGTGGTATTATGGAAAAGGCCAGGCTGATTGATCCGGGAGCGCAGGTGACAGTTCAGCCCATGGCTTCACCTGGCCTGGAATTACTCGTCGGTATGACTACTGATCCGCAGTTTGGTCAGGTGGTCGCTTTTGGTCTGGGGGGGACCCTGGTGGAATTGTTTAATGATGTTACCTTCCGCCAGGTTCCGTTGCTGGAAAAGGACGCGACAGATATGATTAATTCGATTAAGGGCAGCGCTCTTTTAAAAGGCTACCGCGGCCGCCCGCCGGTCGACATCAACGCGCTAACCGGCATCATCCTTCAGGTTTCCAGGCTAGTGGAGAAAGAGCCCCGGATTAAAGAGATCGATTTAAACCCTGTATTTGCCTATCCGCAAGGTATGCTAGCCGTTGACTCGCGCGTAGTTGTTAACCAAAACTTATAATTAATTTACGACGAAAGCTAATAACTTTATCTAACCTAAATTATTGACCTCCGGGTTTTTCCCGGGGGTTTTTGTATATACGAGAGAAATTTTTATGATGCACTTTTTAAATACAAACAGAATATTTTGCAATTACAGGGGGTGGTATTTATGAGCCAGGTGATAAAACAGACAGTGGAAATGCCTAACGATATCTATGAAAGCATGCTTAAAATTTTTATTAAAATGGCCCTTGAAAAAAATGGCAGAAGCCAAAGTCCGATAAGGTTCCTCAAAACCCAAAAATAGAAAAACCTTAATGAAGTTCAGGATCAGCTAAAAGGGTGATGGTATGTTTATCCCCCCTCACATAACAGGACAAAATTATCCAAAGCACGAAGATGCAAAAAAAACTCTTGAAGAGAAAGGACTTGAAATCGGGGGTTATATAAGAATATCAACTAAAAAGGACAGTCAGAAATCAAGCATTGGTAACCAGAAGAAATTACTTGAGCAATGGGCCGAAGTTAACGGATATAAGCTGACCAAAATATATATAGATGTTAAATCGGGTGAATATACCTATCTCAGGAATGAAATCAACCATATGTTCGAGGACTCTAAGCTGGGAAAAATCAAAGGTGTCGTATCCAAAGAGATTGCGCGTACCTCAAGGGATGTCATGGATATTATTACCATTAAGCGCACATTATCAGATTATGGCGCTTTTTTTATATCAATTAAGGAGAATTACGACAGCCGGACCGACGACGATGAGTTTCTCCTTATTTTACACGGCGCCTTAGCGCAGAAAGAAAGAAAAACCACTAGTTCCCGGGTTAGAGTAACCCAGTTGATCAAAGCAAAAGAAGGCAAAACAAATGTTCCGCTGCCTGCCTATGGCTACATGTTAAGTGAGGACAGACAGAAACTTGTTGTAAACCCTGAAACCGCAACTACTTATCGGCAGATAGTAGAAAATTTCTTAAGCGGTTGGGGTCAACTAAAAATTGCCAAATGGCTAAATGAACAAGGTATCAAAACCCGCAGAGGTGGCCAATGGTCCACTAACTCCATAAGGACAATACTTTCAAACCCGGTTTACCTGGGAGTCACGATCTATAACGTCACTACCTTAATTAGAGACAGTAAAGGCAGGCAGAAAAGAGTTGTCCGCCCCCGGGAGGAGTGGATAATCCGGGAAAACACACATGAGCCCTTGATAACTAATGACGAATTTAATAGAATACAAATGGTAATGGAGCATAGGAAAGAAAAATATCGGCATGAGTGGTCATGCGATAGAAAGTACCTTGGTTCAAGTATATTAAGGTGCGCAACCTGCAAGGGTAAAATATATGGATTTAAGATTAAACTCAAGAAAAAGAAAAAAAATAGTCAGTATAGATATTATTACAGGTGCTTGGGCGTTAATGGAAAGTGCGGAGGGAAGATAAAAAGTTGGGATATGCAAGCCATTGACGATAAGCTGCTTTTTTATAT
Organism: Pelotomaculum terephthalicicum JT; assembly: GCF_022410535.1. Taxonomy (GTDB): domain Bacteria; phylum Bacillota; class Desulfotomaculia; order Desulfotomaculales; family Pelotomaculaceae; genus Pelotomaculum_D; species Pelotomaculum_D terephthalicicum. The sequence goes on along the minus strand of NZ_JAKNBL010000023.1, from coordinate 6,366 downwards.
TAAATCCTTTTTCATGGATAAGGATAAACTTTTAAATACTATGAAAAGAAATATAAATCTTTTTTCTGACGACCCGCACGGCCTTATAAATAAAAGGGAAAAGCATAGACTTAAATTGGAGAAGGTAATCGAGGCCATTAAAAAACAACAATTAGCATATGAGCAGGATATCATCAATTTGGAAGAGTACAAGGAAAGGATGATTGAACTAAGGGAAGAAAAAAACACACTTCAACTGAGCATTGATAGTTTAAATCAAAAACTCGAAAGGTTGGATAGCGCCGAACACTTGGTTAACGAATTATTTGAGACAATAAGAGGCCACATCGAAAATATCAACGAACTTCCGATGAACACAAAGTTCACCCTTATCGGTCACTTTAGTGAGATATATATTGACGATAACGGCAATATTATTAATGCCAGGTTTCACATCTAGGGGCATATAAAACCATAAGTCCGGCGGGCCGGACGGGGAGTTGTCAGCGTCTTTACGATACCTGAACCAAAGATACACCATGCCTACAGACAAGGCTAAAGGGCTTTTAACGGACATAGGTACGGAAGAAATGGCTCACATGGAAATTGTTGCTACGATTTTTTATAAGCTAACCAGGGGAGTTAGTCCCCAGCAAATGCAGGCCGCCGGGCTGGGCGGGCATTACGCCCAGCATGACACCGCCTTGTTCTGGAGCGACCCTAACGGCGTGCCCTGGATAGCTTCTTATGTCGCTGCCACCGGCGACCCGGTTGCTGATCTGACCGAAGATATGGATGCCGAGCAAAAAGCACGGGCTACTTACGAGCACTTAATTCATTTGAGCGATGATCCTTTAGTCACCGATGTGCTTAAGTTCCTCCGGGAGCGGGAAATAGTGCACTTTCAACGCTTTGGTGAGACCCTGAATGATGTGCAAAGTTACATGCGCGGCAAGAAGGTGTTTTTAAGTACAGGCAAGGATATCGTGGAACCATAAGGATTTTGGGGTAATAATTTTGAGCCTTCGGGCTCTTTTATTATTCCTGGGAGGTGTGGTAAAATTAGATATAAAAGGCAAGTTAAATGGGGGGATTAGGGTGTATACCAAGCTCAGAAGAATTTTGACATTGATGGTTTTACCGGCTTTATGCTTGATTTCGCTTGGTGTACCGTCAGTAGGCATTGCCGCTAGTGATATTGTCGTTACTGTTTCCGATCCCGACAGTATCGGTGAAAAAACAAGCGAAGGAAATACGGTTAATACGGTAATGTCGACTCCCAAGGTTTCATTCGGTGAAAATAGGGTATTGGGAACTTTAAGGATAACCGGGAAAAAAGATGTAAGTGTTCCGGTAAAACCCGGGAATAAAGTGATGGTTTCCTTACCCGTTGGCGCATGCTACATGCGTACTCCTACCGCTGAAACTTATAAAAATTACGTTGAATGGCCCGATTTCTTGGATGGCGAAAAAAATCAGATACAGGACACCAAAAATGAACCGGGGATCAAATTCATCTCCGGTACACCCCGCTCCATTATTATAGAAGTTGGAAATATTGACACCGCCGGTAAAATTATGGTATTGGACTTTGTTTTTAATAAGGAAAACTATAGTAGGGTTAGAGTATCTCGATTAATTGATGTTGCGAAAGAGTATAATAAAAATCCTGATGAAAAAGTTACGCGGCTGGATTTTTTTAAGAGTCTGGCTGATTTGACTGTGCCTTTTCCCTCGTGTCCGTTAAAGATTGTCCAGGACGATAAAATTCTTGCAGAGCGTTTCTTGGACTTGAGCGAAATATCTCCGCAGGATCTGGATAAAATAAAGCCTCTCATAGATTCGGAGGTTATTGTCGGCTACCAAAATTTACTTGAACCGGGTAATTATTTGACCAGAGCGGAAGCAGCTAACGCAGTGGGCAGACTATTTCCCATATCAGAACAAAATACTGACTTTACAGATGATTTGCCCGCATGGGCGCTTGGCTTAAAAGCCGCCGCGGCCAGGGGCATTATAACCGGATATCCTGACGGCACCTTTAAGCCGGATCAATTTATTACTAAATCTGAAGTTCTGACAATATTGCAAAGAACGCTGGAGTCCTATGAGACAACTTACAAATCCTTTAAATCTTGAGCTATTTCCGCCACTTTGTCGGGCGGTAAAGAAATAATCTCATCCAAATCCTGCTCGCTCCATATTTCATTTACTGCGACTATGGCGTAATCCCGGCTGACACCATGCTCAATGAGCATGAGCATGACTTTTAATTCTTTGTTACTTCTGTCCATGTGTTTCCCTTCGTTTTTGTCCGTATATAATCCGGGTTGATATACTGTGCCAAGCGCGTACCCGTTAGTAATACTATATCACAAAATGAAAGTATTCCTTTAAAACAATAACTAAACATATATTAATTGCCAAAATAAAATAAATATAGTAATGTAGTTTCAGTATTATTTTTAATGTCGTACTATATTTGCCGAGAGGAGGTATAAGCCTTGCGTTACACACCAAAATCTGAGTTGGACCACAGGATTGCCAAACTGCAAAACGCTATGAAGCAGCATGATATTGATGGGGCAGTAATAATTCAGAACGCCGACCTCTTTTATTTTACGGGTACCATTCAACGTTCTCATCTTTTTGTGCCTTCCGAAGGCAAGCCATTGTTAATGGTCAAAAAAAGCCTGGAGCGGGCTAGAGAAGAATCCCCCATGGATAATGTCATCGGCCTGGACAGTCTGAAGGAATTTAACGCCGTATTGCAGAAATACGGCTACGGGCAGTTAAAAACATTGGGTTTCGAACTGGATGTGTTGCCCGCAAGCCAGTATATTCGTTACCAAAAGCTGGTTGAACCGGCCCGGGTGGTTGATATAAGCCAGCTTATACGCATTGTGCGGATGGTTAAATCGCCTTATGAAATAGAAATTCTTCAGGATATCGCGAAACTCCACGAGGAAATATTTTCTCTGGTTAAGCAGAACATCCGGGAAGGTATTTCTGAGTTGGAACTGACCGGAATTGTCGCGGCGGTTTCACGAGAAAAAGGACACTCCGGTATAATGAGGGTGCGGGGATTAAATCAAGAATTGTTTTATGTTCATTTGTTATCTGGTCAAAATACGTCCCCCAGCTATTTCGACGGTTCTGTGGGCGGAAAAGGGGTTAGTCCGGCGTTTGCGCAGGGTTCCGGCTTTAAATTGATTGGCCGTAACGAGCCGGTGCTGCTAGACTATAGTTTTGTTTTTGACGGGTATATGTTAGACCAGACCAGAGTATTTTGCCTCGGAAAGCTGCCGGAACACCTGGCCGGGGCCCACGCACTGGCGGTTGATATTTTGAGAGAGATAAAGAAGATTGCCAAGCCGGGGGTGGCTTGCGGCGAGCTATACGATGCGGCAAGGCAAATGGCCGGAGACAGCGCGTATGGAAAGCATTTTTTGGGCTTCCCCGAGCCTGTGGCATTTGTCGGCCACGGCATCGGCATCGAACTGGATGAACTTCCGGTGATCGCGCATGGATTTAATACTCCGCTGGAAGAAGGAATGGTTATCGCAATCGAACCAAAATTCGTCTTTCCCGATGGCGCGGTTGGGGTTGAGAACACCTTCTTAGTTGCAAAAGACGGTTTTGAGAATTTAACTGTTTTTGATGAAGGGATAATATATGTTTAAATAAATGATGTATCTCAAATTTATTCATTCCTTGGTCGAAGGTTTCGCTGTGACAGGCCGGAACCTTTACTTTTTTAAGCAGGCAGTCAACAATGATGGAGGTATGTTGAATGGGGATAATTATCACTTTTGGTGAATTGGATAGGTGATATGCCGGAGTTGTTTTGAAAATGTTTGATAACAGCCGGGATTGTATATATACTATTATAAAAATGCAAATATTTGTGGAGGGCAGGATATGGGCAGCGTATACGATACTTTGCTGGAAAGAGGATATATCAAACAAATGACCCACGAGGAGCCTTTAATCAATTTATTAAAAAATGAAAAAGTTACTTTTTATATAGGTTTTGACCCCACCGCGGACAGCTTGCATGTGGGACATTTTTTGCAACTGATGGTAATGGCCTATATGCAGAAAGCAGGTCACCGGCCTATCGCTTTAATCGGCGGTGGAACGGCCATGGTGGGGGACCCAAGCGGCAAAACCGACATGAGAAAAATGATGACGCCGGAAACTATCCGGCACAATTCTGAGTGTTTTAAAAAACAATTGTCAAGATTTATTGATTTTAGCGAAGAAAGGGCCATCATGGTTGATAACGGGGAATGGCTGCTGCAGTTAAATTATATAGATTTTCTCAGGGAAATAGGCATATATTTTTCTGTCAACAGAATGCTTACCGCGGAAAGCTATAAGAATAGATTAGAAAGAGGCCTGACTTTTCTAGAATTCAATTATCAGTTGATGCAAGCGTACGATTTCTTGGAGCTGTACAGAAAGTATAATTGTGTTGTTCAGTTAGGCGGGGACGACCAATGGTCCAACATTCTGGCGGGAACAGACTTGATCAGAAGAAAGGCAGGAGTGGAAGCCTATGGTTTGACGTTCACGCTGCTTACAACCAGTGAAGGTAAAAAAATGGGAAAAACAGAAACCGGAGCTCTATGGTTGGATGCCGAGAAAACCAGCCCTTATGAATTCTATCAATACTGGAGAAATATCAATGATCCGGACGTGGAAAACTGCCTGGCGCTGTTAACCTTTTTGCCGATGGAGGAGGTTAGGAGGCTTGGCGGTTTACCGGGAGAACAAATAAATGAGGCAAAGAAAGTGCTGGCCTATGAGGTTACTAAGCTTATTCACGGAGAGGATGAAGCTGTCAAAGCCAGGAGCGCGGCCGAATCTTTATTTGGCGCCGGAGATAATTTTGAAAACGTGCCCACGACTGCATTAAACGGGGAGCAGGTGTCCGGAGGCATAGGGATTTTAGAGGTAATGATTTTGGCAGGTTTAATTTCTTCCAAAGGAGAAGGAAGAAGGTTGATTACTCAAGGGGGCGTGTCGGTTAACGGCAACAAAGTGGAGGATATTTTTTTAACACTGACGAAAAAGGATTTTATTGATGGAAAAATGATGATTAGAAAAGGGAAAAAGGTTTATCATCAGTTTATCGTTAATTAATCCTGTATAATTTATCCTAATTGATATGTTATAGATCTCTGATATGGAGATCTTTTTTATTCCCTTTTTGCAATCGTTTCGCCTCGTTAATCATAAAATTAATGGAGAAGTGTTTTTTATCGCCGGCATGTTTGGGTAAAAAGGTTGACGCTGTCCCGGGGGTGAGCGCGTGTTTAAAAGGAGACGACCTTATAAGCAAATTTTTATTATTACTGCTGTCAGTATTTCAATGATAGGAATATTAATGTTGTTGGATATAAAATTAAGAGATGTTTTTTTTAACATAGCTGAAGTTAAAACTGTGCAGCTGGTTACCGAGGCAATACAGGAGTCATTACAGGAAGAAGCGATGAAAGAAAACATCCGTTATCAGGATTTGATTTATATTCATAAGGACAATGAGGGCAGAATAACCTTGATGCAGGCTGATACGCTTAAAGTGAACAGGATTGCGTCAAACACCTCGATGGCGGTGCAAGAAACATTAGAAAACCTGAGGCGGCAGTCTTTTAGTATACCCATTGGGCAAGTATTCGGTTTCCCTATTTTTGCTAATAGAGGGCCTAGATTAAGATATAGTATTATGCAGGTGGGATCGGTCAAGTTTAATATTACTGATAAATTCGAGTCTGCCGGGATTAACCAGACCAAGCATACAATCTACCTCAACCTGGATACCAACGTGCGCATCGTGGTGCCTTCTAAATCCGGTGAAGCGCTAATATCCACTCAAATGCCGTTGACGGAGAATATCATCGTCGGAAGTATTCCAGATACCTTCGTAACGTTGCCAGGCGGTATTTTAGGCAACGTACCCGGCAAATAAAAATATTTATTTATGCTAAAAATATTATAAAACGGCCTTGACAGAATACGACGGCTTATGATAAAGTTATAAACGTTGCGGCGCGGGTAAAATAAAAGTTAATTGAACCAGTAAATACCTGTTTACACGTGCCGGTGAAAAGTGATAAAATTACTTTTGTCGCCGCTCAAAAGACGGTGGACAAAAAAACAGGTCTTTGAAAACTAAACAGTGGATGGATGGAAATCAAGAAACACATGAACTCTCGTCGAAGCGAAAGCAAGAAGCGAGCAGTACATTCCGAGGAAAAAAAAGCGAGCTAGCAAATCAAATTTTCTATATTAAATGGAGAGTTTGATCCTGGCTCAGGACGAACGCTGGCGGCGTGCTTAACACATGCAAGTCGAACGGAGGTTACGAGGAAGCTTGCGAAT
>NZ_JAKNBL010000022.1 GCF_022410535.1 Pelotomaculum terephthalicicum JT | reverse complement strand
GCTTCTTTGCCATGCCCATTTTTAGGAATGTCGTGAAAAGGACAGTCTTTTTAGCCTGGCATGCCAGAATTTCCAGTTACTTTATTCCAGATTTAATGATTCCTCCCATCTAATGCCGAGAGCCTATTATAATAGAAAAAATAATACAAAAAAATTATATCCTTATCAACAAAAGTTTTGCAAAAGTTTTTTTTGTGATAAAATATTATTTATTTTGGTATACAGGATTATTTCTTGTTACACCGAATATGAGTAAAAGGGGCAAGAATAGTTAATAAGCTAAAGGGTGATATAAATTTACTGATTGGCTGAAATAATATAGGTAAATATTGCTATGAGGGAGAATATATGTTAATGAAATTTCCGGAATTAAAAATCGGTCATTTGATGCCAAAGTATCCAATTATACAAGGAGGTATGGCTTTGCGGGTATCAACCGCCCCACTTGCCGCCGCGGTGGCTAATGCCGGCGGAATTGGGGTAATTGGTGCTTCCGCCATGTCTATAAATGAATTAAAAAACGAAATAAGAACAGCCCGAAAAAACACCAAGGGAATTATTGGTGTCAATATTATGTTCGCCGTTCGCCAGTTTGCGGCGCTGGTACAATCAGCAATTGAAGAAAAAATTGACCTAATCTTAACCGGAGCGGGATATTCACGGGATATTTTCCGCTGGAGCCAAGAATCGGGCGTCCCGGTCGTCCCGATCGTGTCTTCCCCAAAACTGGCCAGAATCGCGGAAAAACAAGGCGCGGCGGCGGTTGTTGCTGAAGGTGCCGAAGCGGGAGGACATCTTGGTACAACCCGTTCAATTGATGAAATACTCCCCGAAATTGTTTCCGCAGTCAAGATACCTGTAATCGCCGCAGGCGGCATTGTGGACGGTAAAGGTATCGCCAAAGTGATTAGAATGGGAGCCAGTGGAGTTCAAATGGCCACCCGCTTTGTCCTCAGTGTTGAATGCGCGGTAGCTGAGGCTTTCAAGCAAATGTATCTAAAAGCCACGGCAGAAGACGTGGTAATCATATCCAGCCCCGTAGGTATGCCCGGTCGGGCCTTGCGCAACGCTTTTGCGGACAAGATTCTCAAAGGCAACGCGCCGGAGCCGCATGCATGCGATGGTTGTCTAAAAAATTGCTCACAGGAATATTGTATAGTACAAGCCCTGGAGAACTCCCGCATCGGTCAAGTTGATGATGGAGTAGTCTTTGTCGGAAAAAATGTTTATCAAATAAAAAACATTTTACCAGTGCAGACGATTTTTAATAAACTCATCAATGAATACGAACAGGAACCTGACATTCTTGTTTAGAGAGGCGGGAGATATCATTCTTCCCGCCTCTTTCTTATACTATTTTACCTAACGGGACAATAGTCCTATAAAAAATGTATGATGGAACTATTTACTTTAGCAGGCATACATAATATAAATACATCAGCAGGCAAAAAGAATACTTCACGTTTACAAACGATAAATTTGTTTCTGACAATAAACCCATCGTGCGTAAAGGAGTGAAATACTTTGCGGGAAACTGTACAGGTTTACTGTCCCCACACAAAGCAGGAAGTGATTGGTCTGTTAAAGTTCAACCCGAGTATTCACAGTGACAACATCACGCCGGAATATGATTTTATATATTGTACCGGTGAGATTGACAATTGCACCAAGGCGGCGATTAACTGTCCGTTTGCAAAAATTTGCGATTGTAAGCTGCATTAACCGGTGCCGCCAGCAGCTGCTTTATTTTTGTCAGATGTAAATTATATCCTCATCAAATATGGTTAAGGTTTTTAGCCCGTCCGCAGTCACTACAAAAGTATTTTCAATTCCCACCGCCCCGTCTTGGAAAACAAATTTAGGTTCGACGGCCAACACCATTCCTTCTTCCAGCACAGTTTTAACTCCTGCCGCTATCACAGGCAGTTCATCCAGTTCTAAGCCCACACCGTGGCCAATAAACGATACCCGTTCGGGATAACCCATGAAATGTTCGCCATAACCGCTTGCTTCCGCTGTTTCCAGCGCCAAACCATATAGCTCCGCGCAGGTCACCCCCGGCTTAGCCGACATCTTTATGCTCTCCTGGATTTTCCGTGCGGCTGCATAGGCGTGAATTAAGTGGTCGGACAGTTTTCCAATACAGAATATCCTGGTTTGGTCAACAATATATCCGTTATGAACAAACCCGTAATCCACCAGCACAGGTTCGTTTTTACCAATTAGCTTATAACCGGCGCTTTGAGGAAAGGAAGGATCCGGCCCCATGCCGCCGGTTGGCCCGTCGAAGTAACTTGATACGGCAAGGTTCGAGCCTGACATCAAATGGCCGTAGCCAAGTTCCTGGTTAAACCCCCGCAACCTGTGCATACCAATATGTCCCCTTTTCCGGCAAGCCGCTTCAACATTCCCTGCCAGCTCCAGCTCAGTAATACCTTCCCGCATATTTTCCCTGATAAATTCATATATTTCCTGATTCAGCGCCGCGGATTCATTGATTATTTCCAATTCGTACGGTGATTTGACCATACGTAAAGAACGAATATAAGGACTCACATCTATGATTTTCGTTTCTTTAAATAGCTTGCGATAGCGCTCGTATTGAGCGACAGGCAGCACGTCCAGTTCAAAGCCTATAGTGTCAAACGGGCCATACCCGCAGGATTTTAACACCGCTGTCATTTCTTTAGGGCTGTCAAGGTGGACAATGTTCTCCAATGCCGATTCTTCTTTGGCTCGTATAAAACTTCGTTTTACCATCAGAACCGGTTGACCGTCAGCCGGAATAAAAAGGTGTGCACGCTGCATAGTACCGGCAAAATAAAAAACATCAACATTTTGGATGATCATTGCTCCGTCAATACCCTGCCGCTTTAAAATATCCTGGAAGTTCTTAATACGCCGGTCAAGCTCATATTTTGGTGTATACAGCAAAAACAAGTACCCCCTCCTCACAACATATTCCGCAGATATATCATGATCAATTAAAGGATTTACCCGATATCTGGAGAATATTTTCACCACAACTAATTATACCGCTGTTTTAAGGAGATTACCATGAAATATATTATTTTGTTAGGCGATGGCATGGCTGATGAACAGATAAGCGAACTGGGCGGAATGACACCTCTGCAAGCTGCCGTCACGCCAAATATGGATTACCTGGCAGCCAACGGTGTGATCGGTACGGCCAGAACGATCCCGGAGGGACTGCCGCCCGGCAGTGATGTCGCCAACCTTTCCGTAATGGGTTACGACCCCCGGCAATACTACACCGGACGCTCGCCGCTGGAAGCCGTCAGCATGGGTGTCAACCTGGGTGAAAACGATGTGGCTTTTCGCTGTAATCTGGTTACTTTATCCGATAATATTAAATATGAAGAAAAAGTAATGATAGATTATGGCACCGAGATCTCCACACCGGAAGCAAAAGAGCTGATGGAAGAAACAGAGCAACGCCTGAGCAACGACATTATTCACTTTTACCCCGGCGTCAGTTACAGACATCTTTTAGTCTGGAGAGGCGGACCTGAGCGGAGTGACCTTACGGCTCCACACGACATATCAGGCCGGCTTATCGCGGAATACCTTCCCAAAGGCGAAGGATATGAAACATTAATCTGCTTGATGAAAGAGAGCAACAAGTTTTTGCCGGTCCATCCGGTTAATTTAAAAAGAATAAGGAAAGGCCTCCGGCCCGCTACATCTATTTGGTTATGGGGGCAAGGAAAAAAGCCGGCATTGCCTAAATTTACCGATAAATACAGACTCACCGGATCAGTGATTTCCGCCGTTGATGTGATTAAAGGAATTGGTATTTGCGCCGGTCTGGAAGCGGTCGAAGTAGAAGGTGCCACCGGCGACATTCATACCAACTTCCGGGGCAAGGTCATGGCAGCTTTGGAAGAATTGAGGGAAGGAAAAGATTTTGTTTATATTCATGTTGAAGCGCCCGACGAAGCCGGACACCGGGGGGAACTGGCAAATAAGGTCAAAGCCATTGAAGAAGTGGATAAGATGCTGGCCGAGTTGTTAAAAGGGCTTAACCAATTTAAAGATTATAAAATTATGCTCCTGCCCGACCACCATACTCCGATAAGCATACGCACTCATTCCAGCAATCCGGTCCCCTTTGTGATATATGCAAATGGAGTTAATACTAACAGCAAAATCACAGCCTACAATGAAGAAGCCGCGATAAAAAGTGACTTATTTTTGGCCACAGGACCCGAGCTTATGGATTATTTTATCCGCGGTTAAACAGCGCCTTGGGGATGCGTGACGACAGCATAGTACTAAATGGGGAAGATATATATTATGGAGATTAGAGAGAATATCATAATATTGAAATATAAAATTGCATTTAAACAAAATATAAAAACAATACAATTATTTGACTGGCAATAAGATCTAGTATAAAATGGAAAGTATAGATTAAGTAGGAGTGGAGTTGGAATTAATGACTTATGAAGTATATAAACCTAAGACTGAGCAAGATTTAACTATATCTATTTCAAAAAATCACTTGACACTAAACAAAAAGCTTGCTTCAAAGCTGAATATGAGTCATGTCGAGTTGGCATATGATCAGTTAACAAAAACCATCAGAATAAAACCTACTGTTAATGACAAGGGGTTAACTGTCAACAAAAACAAAATAGGCGCCAGAGGTTTTTTAAAGCATTTTAAAATTCAATGTAAAGGCAAGTACTGCACAACTTTTGATGAAAACGAAAATGCTCTTTATATACGTCTGTAGTTTTTTTTAATGAATGGATAAAGTAAATATAAACCCAATATTACAAGGCCAATTAGGGTTAGCTTATTATTCAAATATCCGGCAATAGTTTGATAATTATGTCCAAAAAACATGCCGAGCATTAAATATAAGAATCCCCAGCCGAGCGCAAAGAGCGAATTATAGAAGAGAAAATACCCTATATTAATTCGACTGATACCCGCCATATAAGGAGTAAGGTTGCTTAGTCCAGGCAGGAACCTGCCAAAAATAATAAACGCAGGCGCGGAACGGTCCAACCAGCCCCGGGCTTGTTCAAATTTTTCAGGAGAAATCCGAAGAAACCGGCCGCCGCGCATAAAAAAAGGCTGTCCTAGCTTTCTGCCGATCAAATAAGCCGTTAATGAACCGGCAGTATAACCAGACAGCAGCGTTAACAGAGCGCTAAGAAAATTCATACGGCCCTGGTTGACCATGAAACCTGCCAGAACAACCATTATACCTCCAGGAAAAGGTATGCCCATAGCTTCAATTATGACTCCGGCCAGCAAACCTCCCAAACCAAGCGCGGACAGATAATTAAAAATCAAATCCAACAAAAATATCCCTCCTCCAACACATACTTAGGATGCCCGGAAAAAGGACTTTCTTTCGCAAACTGACGATTAAACCGGCTATCGAGCATTTCAAAGAGACAAAATATTGGCTAAGTGATACATTTCCACATCAATTGTTCTGGTTTGGATCAAGGCATCATCCAGATTAACGGCGTCAATTTCCCCTTTGCTTACACCAACCATCATTTTGGTCGCTCCGTTCATCAACAGTTCCACCGCCTTTGCTCCAAGCCTGCTGGCCAGTATTCTATCCGCGGCGGACGGCGAGCCGCCCCGCTGAAGATGCCCTAAAATGGTTACTTTTGTATCTATTCCTGTACGTTCTTTTATTTTTCGCCCGACATCCAAACCACCGGAAGCACCTTCAGCCACAACGATAATGCTATGCAATTTCCCCCTGCGAAATCCGCGCATGAGTTTTTCACAAATTTCATCGTAACTAAAAGGCAACTCCGGAATCAAAATTGATTCGGCGCCTCCGGCCAATCCCGCCGCAAGGGCAATAAAACCGCTCTGGCGTCCCATTACTTCAACTATGAAGGCACGTTCGTGGGAAGTAGCGGTGTCCCTGATCTTGTTTATCGCCTCAATGGCAGTATTTACCGCGGTATCAAACCCGATAGCCTGCTCTGTGCCGGGAATATCGTTGTCAATCGTCGCGGGAACACCGACGACCGGCAAGCTGTGCTCCAGATGAAAAGACCCGGCGCCCCGGAAAGACCCGTCGCCTCCAATAACTATTAGTCCTTGAATGCCAAAGCGCTTAATATTGTTATATGCTTTAGTCCGGCCTTCCGGAGTAAAAAACTGGTCAGAGCGGGCTGTACGTAAAATCGTTCCGCCTCTTTGCACGATGTCGGCTACCGAACCGAGATTCATCGGCTCCATATCGGCATCAATAAAACCGTTAAAACCACGCTTTATTCCAATAACTTCGAGGCCATGGTAAACAGCTTTGCGTACCACCGCCCTGATGCAGGCATTCATTCCCGGAGCATCACCACCGCTTGTCAACAAGGCGATTCTCTGCATTCGGACTATACCTCCACATAAATGAATATATTACGGATAGCACATAACTACATAACACAATTTATATTTAAATTTATATTTAAATGGAGTTAATAATCTCCAACGCCTCATCAACTTCAGATTCGGGCACAAGGATTTCTATTGAACAAGTATTGCCGGCTTGCTGCGGTCCTATAGCCCTCAGCTTTACTAAAAAACCCTCTACCGTTAAACGCTTCTCTAACTTGTCAGCTTCTCTCTTATTGGGAGCGATGTATACCACTGTCCACACATTAAAGCCTCCTCACATTTTGGCCGTCGTATGGTTAGTTTTTTCTACTCAGCCGGTCAGTATTCCTCTTTTTCTTTAAAAAAGTATACCCAGAGTCTACACCCTGGATATAACTCGCTCATTTAATCACCCGAGCGGATTCGTCCATGCCTGGTCAGCAATTCCACCCGGCCTCTAATTTTTATTGCTGAAGTATGCTCGGTAAACTGCGCGATCATAATTTCACCCTCGTCAAGTTTTTCCGAATGATGAAATTTGGTATCCCTACCCCTGGTCAAACCGATAATCGTTACCCCGTTATCAAGGGCTTTAATTACGACATATTCACCGGTAACAGCATCCCACGCATCCTGCAAAATAACCACTCCCTGAGTTTCCTTTATTTGCAAAGCAATCATAGCATACGTCTTTAAGCTTGGCAAGTATGCTTAAAAAGCAATAAAATCCTCCTCTTGCATCTACTGGTGCGGTATGACATTATAATTCAAGCAGACTGGGGAATTTTCCTTTTTTTCTCGCCGTCGCTTGTTCATTATCCGTCAATTCAAGACCGTCAATTATTCTTCTGACTTCAACACCGGACTGACCCAGCAAATCCACCAGTTTATTCACAACCGGCTTCGATAAGTCAACCCAGTATTCTTCCCCTGCTTTATACACTTTCTTTTCTCTTTCGAGATGAAAAAACACCGGTGATTTTCCCTGATAATTACTCAGAATCATCTGCACCTGGTCCAGCAAAGAGGAGGAGGCGCCGTCAATTATTATATGCACTTCACCAGCCAGATGGCTGTCAACGGTCGAGATCTCTTCACAGATCACTTTAACTTCTTCTCCGTTCCCGCTGACCTTCCCTTTAACCAACACCGCCTCGTCCACTTTAATAATCAGCTTGTTTGAGTTGTACGGCCGCGGGAAAACCAGCACCTCGACCGTTCCGGTCAGATCCTCCAGGGTTAAAAAAGCCATCGTGTCCCCTTTGCGGGTATTTATTTTTTTAAGCCCCGCGATTATACCTCCCAGAACCACCTGGCAATCATCAGGCAAATCGTTTATTTCCGCCGCGGTGGACGTAGTCAGCCGGTTTAGTACTTCGCGGTATTGTGATAACGGGTGGCCGCTGATATAAAGGCCCAGGGTTTCCTTTTCCAGCATTAGCAGCTGGCCTTTTGGGAATTCCGGTATCGCAGGAAGATCAATACTAACTGAATCTTTAGTGCCGTCGCCGAATAGATCCAAGAGGGAAAGCTGCCCGTTTTCCCGGTCGCGTTGAGACTGCTGCGCCAAGCCCAGCCCCGCGTCCACCGCCGCCATCAGCTGAGCCCGGCGGTGGCCGAGAGAATCAAAGGCGCCGCATTTGATCAGGCTTTCAAGCACCCTTTTGTTAATAACTTTTGTATCTAACCTCTGGCAGAAATTTGCGTATCCGCTGAAAGGTCCTTCCTGTTCCCGGTCCCGGATAATCGCCTCCACTGCGCCCGGGCCAACGTTTTTTAGCGCTGCCAGCCCGAAACGTATCTTCTTTCCGACGGGTGTAAAGCTCTCCCTGCTTTCATTAACATCAGGGGGCAGCACTTCAATCCCCAGCCGGCGGGATTCTTCAATATATGCCGCCACCTTGTCCGTGTTATCTTTCACCGAGGTGATCAATGCCGCCATGTATTGAACCGGATAATTAGCCTTCAAATAGGCGGTTTGGTAAGTAACCAGAGCGTATGCCGCGCTGTGTGATTTATTAAAGCCATACCCCGCGAAATATTCCATCAAGTCGAAAACCTGGCCTGCTATGTTCTTTTCGACATCGTTGTTCTCAGCTCCTTGAATAAACTGGGAACGCAGACCGGCAATAATCTCCGGCTTTTTCTTACCCATCGCCCGGCGTAAAAGATCCGCCTCACCAAGACTAAAGCCGGCCAAATCGCTTGCTATGCGCATGACCTGCTCCTGGTAAAGAATCACGCCGTATGTGTCTTTAAGAATGGGTACAAGTTTTGGGTGAAGATATTTAACTTTTGTCAAGCCATGCTTGTTTTTTATAAAATCGTCCACCATGCCGCTGCCCAGCGGGCCGGGACGATATAACGCGTTAATCGCTACAATATCCTCAAACACTTCCGGCTTCAAGTCTCTAAGTATGGCGCGCATGCCGCTGCTTTCAAGCTGGAAAACGCCGACTGCCTCACCTTTGCAAAGCATTTCATAAGTAGCCTGATCATCAAGCGGAATTAAATCAACATCAATATTAATTCCGGTGCTCTCAAAAATCAGGCGCACCGCGTCGCCAATTACCGTCAAGGTCCTCAGCCCCAGCAGGTCCATTTTTAACAGGCCGAGTTCTTCAACCGTTTCTTTGGCAAACTGAGTCGTTACCGGACCGTCGGACGTCTTGTACAAAGGGAGATAATGAGTAAGCGGATCTTGGGTGATCACCACGCCTGCCGCGTGAGTGGACGCGTGCCTCGGCATCCCCTCCAAAGCCGCGGCCATATCAATCAGCTTTTTTACCTCCGGTTTCTGATCATACAGCTCTTTTAATTCAGATACGTCGTTAAGCGCCTTTTCAATGGTGACATGCAGTTCAGCAGGAACCAATTTGGCCACCCTATCCACATCTCCATAGGGCATGCTTAACGCCCGTCCCACATCTCTGACTGCCATCCGCGCGGCCATAGTGCCGAAAGTAATAATCTGCGCTACTCTATCAGCGCCGTATTTCTGCACCACATAATTGATCACCTCGCCCCGCCGCTCGTAACAAAAGTCAATATCAATATCAGGCATGGATACTCGTTCAGGATTAAGAAAGCGCTCAAAAAGCAGCCCGTATTTTAACGGGTCAATATTGGTTATGCCCAGACTGTACGCCACCAGGCTGCCGGCGGCGGAGCCGCGGCCGGGTCCGACCGGGATCCCTTTTTGCCTGGCAAAATGGATAAAATCCCAAACAATCAGGAAATAAGCCGAATAGCCCATCTGTTTGATTACACCGAGCTCAAATTCCAGACGCTTTTTAATTGCTTCGCTTATGTCACCGAAAATTCTGCGGACGCCACGGTAACAAAGCTCCTCCAGGTAAGTGTCGGCAGTGTACCCCTCAGGCACCGCGTAATGCGGCAAAAAATATTTGCCGAAATCCATCTCAATATTGCAGCGACCGGCAATTTCCAGCGTATTCCGCAAAGCCTGGGGAATTTCACCAAAAAGAAGGTTCATTTCTTCAGGGCTTTTTAGGTAAAGCTCTTCCGACTGGAACTTCATCCGGCCGGGATCGTCGATACTTTTACCGGTTTGAATGGCCATCAGCACATCCTGGCTCTCGGCGTCTTCACGCCTGATGTAATGCACATCGTTGGTAGCTACCAGGGGGATATCCATTTCTTTGTGGATACGCAGCAGTTCCTTGTTGGCAGTCCTCTGCTCTTCGAACCCATGGTCCTGAAGCTCCAGGTAAAAATTTTGGGGGCCGAAGATTTCCCGGTAATAACCGGCCGCCTGCCTGGCCTTTTCATTCTCCCCGGCCAGGATTTTAGCGGCCACCTCTCCGGCGATACAACCGCTCAAAGCGATGAGCCCCTTACTGTAGCGGGCCAGTGATTCCTTGTCCACTCTCGGCTTATAATAAAACCCTTTGGTAAAACCCAAGGAAACTAGATTCAATAAGTTATGATAGCCCTCTTGGTTTTCAGCGAGAAGGACTAAATGGTTGTAGCTGTCATCAACGCGCGGAGTGCGGTCGTTCATGGTACGCGGCGCGACATAGACCTCGCAGCCCAGGATGGGCTTAATTTCAGCCTTCTGGCACGCTTTGTAAAAATCTATCACCCCGTACATCACCCCGTGATCGGTAATAGCCAGGGCGGGCATGCCCATCTCCTTGGCCTTCGCCACAGCCCCCTTGATCCGGGCCGCACCGTCTAATAGACTATATTCCGAATGAAGATGCAAATGGATAAACAAATTTCACCGTCATCTCTTTCTTTACAGTCGAATTTTTTTATTTACTTTCCCAAGTATCTGGGATTCAAAATATTTCGGGACAAACACCATTCCTTATTCTGACTCCTGTCTCCGGCTATTACTTTAACCCTTTAAAACCTTGCTGTCTTAGTGCCTCGTACAATACTACCGCGACCGAGTTGCCAAGATTGAGAGATCTGGCTTCACCGATCATGGGGATGCGAATTTGACTTTCCGGATATGCGTTGAGGATTTCCGCCGAAAGCCCCTTTGTTTCCTTGCCAAAGACCAACGCGGAATCCGGCTCATAAGAAACTTCGGTATAATAACGCGGCGCCTTCGTGGTAGACAGGTAAAACCTCCGGTCGCGGCAGTTTGCGGTAAACTCCTCAAAGCTGTCGTAATAAAAGATATCCACCAGATGCCAGTAATCCAGACCGGCACGTTTCAAGTACTTGTCTTCTGTCGAAAACCCCAGCGGACGGACAAGATGTAAAGCAGTCCCCGTCGCGGCGCAGGTCCGGGCTATATTGCCCGTGTTGGCCGGTATTTCCGGCTCCACCAGCACTATATGCAAGAGCGTTCCTCCTTTGGCTGATACTGACAGAATTCCGCCAAACAGCAGTTGCCGCAAGACGGCTTCCTTGCCGTACAAACTTTCCGGCCGTGGGCGATCAAGCGATGGTGTGCCGCCATACGCTGCCGAGGCGGAATATGAACGGCCAGTTCTTCCTCCACCTTGGCGGGATTGCCTGCTCTTGACAAACCCAGGCGACGGGCGATACGGTGGACATGAGTGTCCACCGGCAGCGCGCTCCCCCCGTAAATCACCCCTGATATTACTCCAGCGGTTTTACTCCCCACTCCAGGGAGCGACTCTAGTTCACTTCTGCTCCGCGGTACTGAGCCGCCATAACGTTTTACCAGTTCACGGGAAGCTTCTATAATATACCTGCTTTTATGGCGGTATAGTCCGCATCCTTTGATTTCCTCCGCGAGTTCTCCGGGAGACAACGCCGCGAATTCCTGCGGCGTGTTATATTTACTGAACAGCCTGGCGGTAACCCGGTTTACCTGCTTGTCAGTACATTGAGCGGATAGGATAACAGCTACCATTAACTCAAAAGGTGTTTTATAAACCAAAGCGGTACCCGCGTCAGGATAAACTTCTGCCAGGATATCCAAGATCTTATTAATTTTATCTTTTTTTTTCATCGCGCAAACCTTTTCCAGTAAGCTTTTGCTAAAATTCCACCCTGCTTAATGTCACTGCTGCTGATTTTTCCCCAATAAAAGCCCGTGAGCGATTTTAATGCATCTATTCATCACTACTAACACATTTTCTTTATTCGCCTGTTCAGCCGCATCTATATTGGACACGCCCAACTGCATCCAAATAGCCTTCGGTTTTAATAAAAGCGCTTCCTGCACAATCGCGGGCACATCTTCGCTGCGCCTGAAGATATTCACAATTTCCACATTTCCAGGCACATCCTTTAGAGAAGGATATGGTTTTTCACCAAGCACATCATTCTTTAAAGAAGGGTTGACAGGAATGATCCGGTAGCCGTGCTCCTGCAAGTATTTAGCTACTTTGTAACTGTCCCGCTCCGGTTTATCGGATAAGCCAACTACAGCAATACAGCGGCTATTCTTTAACAGTTCTTTAATTTCTTTTTCAATTGAGTTGAAAGGCAAAAAACAGCCCCCCCCTTGATTTTTAATGTCGCCAAGACTTTGGCACAAGCTCTGCAACAATTGCCATTGCTTATGCTAAATTGTAATTTAAAAATTATTTTAAGCTTTAAAGATCGTAAATAAACCTTTTTCATCCGGGTAATAATAAAAAAAGCTTTCAGATTAATTTTATAATGTTACAAAGCTTTTGCAAGGCTTATTATTTTTAATGGGGGGACAAAAATCAATGAATGTTTTGTTTCCATTGCTTTTTTTAGTTGTAATACTGGCAGCGGCAGTTATTTTTTTATGGCCATTAAGACGCAGCCGCAGCGTCAAAAAAAATGAATATGAAAACCCGTCGCCTCCTTTGTTTAATGAGGAGTTTGCCGAAGGGTTGAGTCTACCACCGGCTGATTTATCCGCGCAGCAACTCCAGTGTCTACCGGAGCCTGAACTGCCTCATTATTACGGTATAGACAGGATGGTTCTTCTCGCACGCGATCCGCACTGGCTTTTTGCTTATTGGGAGCTCACCGCAACCAAACAAGATGAATTTGCTAATCATTACGGGCTGGAGGCATGGTCGACAACACACCCGGTTTTAAGAGTATATGATATAACAGGTATCGACTTCAACGGTAAAAACGCGCTCGGCTATACAGACATCCATATTAGTGAAAGCACAGATAACTGGTACGTTCAGGTGGGGGAACCAGACCGTTCATTCTGCGTGGACCTGGGCAGAATGTTTCCGGACGGCCGTTTTATTACTTTATTGAGATCCAACGCTGTCACCACTCCGCGGGCTTCTCTTTCCGATCGCCTGGACGAAGAATGGATGTGGATTGAAGGTCTGTACCGTACTATCGGCAAGTTTCAATTTGGCGTCGGTTCACCAATGATTGTCGAAGAACTGGCCATGCGCTCGGCTGGCTTACCCCTTGGCATAAGCTCACCGGGTTTTAAACAGGAAAAATAAAATAAAAAAACTATTTCATGTACGAATATCGTTAAATGTGAAAGGAGCATATCAATGCCCAGAGGTTATCTTTGTTTAGTATTGCACGCGCACCTGCCTTTTGTACGCCACCCTGAACATGAAAATTTCTTGGAGGAAAAATGGCTTTACGAAGCTATCACAGAAACATATATTCCATTAATTCAAGTTTTTGAACGACTTATTGAAGATAATGTCAAGTTCAGGGTAACCCTAACTCTATCTCCAACCCTAATCTCAATGTTTACAGACCCGCTCCTCCAGGAGCGTTATGTTCGGCATTTAGAAAAACTTATCGAACTGGCGGATAAAGAGGAAGGCCGCACATACGGCGGCCCCTTCCACGAGACCGCGCTAATGTACAAAAAACGCTTCCACGAGGCTATGTTTACTTTTTGTGACCGCTATAACCGCAATTTAGTTACTGCTTTTAAAAATTTCCAAGACCAAGGAAGAATTGAAATCATCACCTGCGCGGCCACGCACGGCTATTTGCCGTTTATGATGATTTATCCGGAGGCGATCAGGGGCCAGATCAAAACCGCCGTTGACTTGCACACCCGCCATTTGGGCCGGCCGCCGGCGGGAGTCTGGCTGCCTGAATGCGCTTTTGCTCCCGGCCTTGACGAAATATTAAAAGAATGCGGCTTAAAATTCTTCTTCACCGACTCGCACGGGGTGCTCTACGCTTCACACAGACCGCGTTTTGGTATTTTCGCGCCGATATATTGTCCGTCCGGAGTTGCCGCCTTCGGCAGGGATATTGAATCATCCAAACAAGTCTGGAGCACTCAGGAGGGCTACCCCGGCGACTTTGACTACCGCGAATTCTACCGGGACATTGGCTTCGACCTCGGACTTGATTATATTGGCCCTTACATCCACCCGGACGGGATCAGGGTTCACACCGGCATTAAATATTACAAAATTACCGGCAAGGTGGATTTAAGTCAAAAACAGCCTTATAATCCCAGGCAGGCTGATGAAAAAGCAGCTTTACACGCGGGCAACTTTATGTTTAACCGTCAGCATCAAATATACCACCTATCCAATTTGATGGACAGGCCGCCCATCATTGTAGCGCCTTACGACGCCGAGCTTTTTGGGCACTGGTGGTTTGAAGGGCCTAAATGGCTCGATTATCTCATCCGTAAAACAGCCTTCGATCAGGATGTCGTTGAAATGGCCACGCCAAGCGACTACCTGCGGAATTTTCCCTGCAATCAGGTGGCCACACCTTGTTCTTCCAGCTGGGGCAACAAAGGCTATCACGAAGTATGGCTGTGCGGTTCCAATGATTGGATCTACCGGCACTTGCACATGGCGTCCGAAATGATGATATCACTCGCCAGTCAACACAGCAATGCCGGAGGGTTGTACCGGCGGGCGTTAAATCAGGCGGCCCGCGAACTTCTTCTGGCGCAAAGCAGCGATTGGGCCTTCATCATGAGTACCGGGACCATGGTTGAATATGCCGTCAAACGCACCAAAAATCACTTGTTGAATTTTTTCCGGCTGCAAAAAGAAATTAAGGGTAATTATATTGACGAAGGATACCTTGGCAACCTGGAATACAGAAACAATATTTTCCCGGACCTTGATTATAGCTGGTACACCAACACAAACGAGCTTCCCAAAGCTGCTTCATTATAAAAAGTAAACGGCACAGGTTATAGGATTCGCCATACCCTTCCGTGCCGTTTACCTAGATTCATTTTGATTTTGTTACAGTGTTGCCACATACCCTTCCGTACCGTTCACCCGGATTTTCTGTCCGTTTTTGATTAGCTTCGTGGCGTTTTCCACGCCCACAACTGCCGGAATGCCGTATTCCCGCGCAATAACGGCGCCATGGGTCATCAGTCCCCCAACTTCGGTTACCAAACCTTTGATGGATACAAACAGCGGGGTCCAACTGGGATCAGTGAACGCGGTGACCAGAATATCATTTTCTTCCATATGAGCGTCTTCCATTTTTAAAACGACCCGCGCGTACCCTTCAATGACACCGGTTGAAACCGGTACGCCCGCCAAGGCACCCTGGGGGATATTGCTGGTGTCATATTCACCGGATATCACTTCGCCCTCGGATGTAATCATCCGGGGCGGGGTCAGTTTTTCATATGTCTCGTACGCCTCTTTTCTGCTGTTAATAATGTGGTAATCCAGCTTATTGGTGCGGACAACTTCCCGGAGTTCCTGATAGGTAAGATAATAGATATCCTCCTCTTTTCTAATGACACTCTTTCGCACCAGCAAATCAGCCTCCTTCAGCAGGGCCTGTTTATAAATATGGTAGCGTTGAATGAAAGTGTATTTGGGATATTCCCGGTAGCCGATGAGATTGCGCAAAATGCTAATCATCCGCTTTGACTTTTTAACCTTTTGTCTGCCGCCGGGCAGCCGCTCCAGGCGTCTTAACAGGTCCCGCTCCTTAAGCTCTGCTTCCAGCCGTCCCTTCTCGAAAATAACCCTATGAGCATCAGGCGCAAAGTTTTTGATATTGCTGAGAATCATAGGCACAAGCGCGGTCGGCCGCTCACTCCAGCGCGGCCTGGTGATATCGATCTCTCCGGAACAGCGCATGCCGTATTTATCAAGAAAATCCCGCATGGAGCCACTGACAGCATCGCCGCCTTCCAGTGAGGCCAAATCCTCAAAAAAGGTCTTGTCATGGGCATGATGAAAATATTCCATCACTGCGGGATATTGCCGGACTGCATCAGCTACATCCAATAAGGCCAACCCCATTTCGGACGTGACATTGTTGGCTACCGATTGGGAAAGGGTGTCGGCTGCACTTTTTTCACCCAGCCACTTTTCCATTTTCTTATTGATCCAGTTTGCGGCATATAACCCGACCATAATTACAGCCAGGCTTCGTGCATTATACATAACTTTCTTTAGTTCCTTGTGATCCTCTATAATAAAGGCAAACAGTTCATCTCCAGACAGGCCTGCGATCCTGCGCCGCAGCTCTCTGATAGACGCCTCATGGCGAGACATTAGCGTTTGCACTACGGCCGGGTCGTTTTGGCGGTAGATCTTTATAGCCTGAATGGGTAGCGCCCAGGAGAAATACTCTGTACCCATCCTGATGTATCTCTTTCCGCGCGCCAATGATTTTATATAATCCTTCCGCTTCATTAGACTCAAGATAGCGTTATGCGTAAGAGGGTCGTTTCTGCCCATAGTGCTGAGCACTATTTTTCGCCCCAGGGGAGAAGCCAAATCATGGGCCAGATCGAAGAACAGCCTTCCGCCGGCCTGACCCAGGGGGACCTCATCAGACCCCAATAACTGAAAAAAAGAAATACCTAATGGTTTTATGGCTTCCGTCATCATCTGCTGGTGGCCCAGAGACATAAACACATGGTTTTTCTCATCGTTCACTTCCGGTATGGGGTATAAGGTGGTGATGGGGCGGCTCTGCACAATATAGAACTCATGTCCGGATGAAAGGGGACGGACCTCATTTGGGAGACTGGCTCCGGGGCCGGAGGAATGTCCCCGGCTAATGCACCATTCAATGTCCTGCGGGCAGGCAAAATAGGCCTCGATCCTTCGGCCCAGCTCTTCAAGCTGCAAAATCTGCTCATCGGTCAGCGTCTGCCTGTTCTGCTGTTCGGCGTCGATCTCCCGTTCCTCAATGCCGCCTTCTTTTAACGCATAGACGGCCAGTTTCTTGCTGGATATTTTCTTATTCACGATCCTGCCTTCCCGCACTTTGTAGATATCGGCATTCACCAAGCCGGAGACCAGCGCCTCGCCAAGCCCGAAGCTGGCGTCGATGGACAGCACCTTCCTGTTTGATGTGACAGGATCGGCGGTAAACATAATCCCCGCCGCCTCTGGGAAAACCATGCGCTGGATGACCACAGCCAGATAGACCTTGCGGTGCTCGAAGCCGTTTTGCATGCGGTAGATCACTGCCCGGTCGGTAAACAGCGAGGCCCAGCACTTGCTGATATGCTGCAGGATGGCATCTTTTCCTTTGATATTTAAATAGGTGTCCTGCTGCCCGGCAAAGGAGGCCAGGGGCAGGTCCTCGGCCGTGGCGCTGGAACGTACGGCATAGGCGTTTTTTCCCCCAAGCTTTAAGAGATGGCGCGCGACCTCTTCTTCTATATCCTTTGCAATGGATATCCTTTCGATAACCCCGCGAATCTTTCCGCTGATTTCAGTAATTCTTTCCCGATCTTCCAACTTTATTAACGACAGTTGCTCCAGCAGTGCATGAAACTCCTCGTTATGCCCAATTATTCTTTTATACGCTTCGGTGGTGACACAAAAGCCTTCCGGCACCCTTATTCCCTCAATCCTGGATAGTTCCCCCAGATTGGCGCCTTTACCTCCGGCCACTATGAGCTTTGTTTTATCGATCTCCTGAAAATCAAGCACATATGGATTCATACACATTTACCACCCTATTATTAGATGTCCGAATCAATCAGGTAATCATATTCTTCCACCCTTAAACTCCAGCAATTCCTTCCTTAGATTATTTTGACGACAAATGCCAAAATAAAAAAGGCGCGGTATACATACGCATCCTGCGCCTCGATTTGACAGGGAATACTAGAAATCCCTAATTAAACCCATCCATAACCATAATAATATTTAATCTACTAATCTACGAAAACAACCTCAACCCGGTCAAGGTATGTCATCAATTCATCAAT
The DNA here is from genome assembly GCF_022410535.1 of Pelotomaculum terephthalicicum JT. Classification (GTDB taxonomy): domain Bacteria; phylum Bacillota; class Desulfotomaculia; order Desulfotomaculales; family Pelotomaculaceae; genus Pelotomaculum_D; species Pelotomaculum_D terephthalicicum. The sequence goes on along the minus strand of NZ_JAKNBL010000022.1, from coordinate 35,219 downwards.
CAGATTGTTTATTTCCGCCGCATCCTTATTCTTTGCGGCTTGTTCTATGGAGGCTCCTAAATCAGTGACGGCGTCAAAGCCATAGCCGCCGCCAACTCCTTTCATACTGTGGCCTAAAATCCGGATGGTCTCATAATCCCCCTTTTCTAAAGCCTCCTTTATAGATTTGCAGTCTTTCTGCCTGTTCTCCAGAAAAACTGGAATAATTTCAGCAAGGTCCTTATCCACACGCACAATAATCTTTTTATTAAATTCATTATTCAAGGTCTTTTATTTCCTTTCATATTTTATATATGCTCCCCGGTAAATTTATGGCACAGCACCCGGCAGTTCTTTCCAAAGATCTGCTTATACCTGCGGCATGCCTGTTCATTCGGGTTGATTACCACTATCTCACGCTCTTTATTTATTATGTTAAGCGCCCTTTTTATCGTCGTTATTATTGAAGTATCAGCCGGAGCAAGCGAATAACCGACAAAAACCAACCGGTCGGACAGGCTTATGGACTTTACCGCGCAATCCCAAACATTCTGCAATCTGCTGATATTATAAGATTTATAAAGAGTCGGAGCAATAATTATTGCCTGAGAACTATCACTCCCGCAGTTCAGGCAGGCAATTGAATACTTGTCTTTGAAGAGGAGGTGCGCAACTTTTTCATTATGTTCGGAAATTTCTCCGCAAAGGGGACAAAATGACCAGTTCAAGGAACCGTGCAGCTTGTAGAGAGGTATTTTCCGGCAATGATCCATGTGATTCAGATGGTTGCCATAGAAACCGTATTCCGGTTCATAACCGGTGGCTCGGATGGCATTGTCAAGAACAATATCGTAATTAAGAGAGATGAAAGTCGGGATCTCTTCCCCACCCCTGATTACCTCAGCCACAAAAGACTGATGCATGCCGTTGTATGAGGGAAGTGACTTGTCAAGAGTCATGCTGATTAATTTTACCAAAGCCGTTTTCAGTTCATGCAACCGCGCTCTCGGAAACCTGATTGAAAACGCCTGGTTTTGCAGCAGGGACCAGTCAACAATATTGAATATTTCTTCCAAGCCGGGAAAATCTTCAAGTTCACCGGAATGGCTTAGTACCTCCCCGGAACCATTAAAATGCTCAAGAAACTCCCAAACAACATCCAGCTCAGTACTATAATGCTCTTCCTTAAAAAACTTAAAGGCTATTTTGAGAAAATCGTGCAGCACCGGCGCGCCCTCCGCGGCCGACGCTCCCGCTCCAAAAACGTAAACAGTATTCACAAGAAATCTCCTAAATAATAAATGATATTTAATGATATATTCATTATAACCCATAATTGCCGAATTTGTGCCACGGAGTGAAATCTCATATTCTAACTCAGTTCAATTGAATCCGTTGCAATATATTTGTTCAGGACAGTCATGAAAGAATCTCGTGAATAGCCTGGCCCGGGATTGGTGCACTTATGTGGAGTAATATCATCATTTAACAGAAAACCATGCAGGATCTTTCACACAATTGTAGAATAAATATCTGCGAGGTGATCCCATGCAAAGTAAAAACACTCATGCGACATATGAAGCAATTCTTGACGCTTCTAACGATGCTCTAGTTGCGGTAAACAAAACCTGCATGGTTACTTTATTCAATCAGGCGGCTGAGAAAACCACCGGCTTAAAGGCGGCCGACGTGCTGGGCAAACCGTTGGCAGACGATTTTCCGGTTCCCGCCCTGCCACAAATGCTGCAGACCGTGCTGCAAACAGGCACTGCCGAGCTTAACCACCAATTGCGGAGCGGAGATCTCACCATTGTTGCAAGCTTTATCCCACTGAAAGACAGGCAAGGAAAAATAACCGGCGCGGCAGCAATCATGGGCGATATCACTTCATTAAGAAGCCTGGAGAGGCAGGTTGCAGAATTAAAAGAAACAAGGTCCCTGCTGGAAGCCATTCTTTACGCGACTGAAGACGCTATAACAGTGGTCAACGAAAAAGGAAACGGTATTTTAATCAACCCCGCCTACACGAAAATTACCGGTCTCACGGAGGCGGACGTGATCAACAAACCTGCTTCGGTAGCGGTGACCGAAGGGGAAAGCATGCACCTGAAGGTGCTGCAAACCAGGCAGCTGGTGCGCGGGGTCAGGCTTAAAATGGGGCCGATGAAAAAAGAAGTCGTGGTAAACGTAGCTCCAATAATTATGGACGGCATACTGCGGGGAAGTGTCGGGGTAATACATGATATTACGGAAATAATGCACTTGTCGGAAGAATTGGCTAATGTCAAAAAATTAATCCGGCGCTTGCAGGCCAAATATACTTTTGACGACATTATTGGCAATAGTGAGCCGATTCAGGCGGCCATAGCCCAGGCCAGACACGCTTCCGACACTCCCGCCACCGTGCTTTTGCGGGGAGAGAGCGGCACCGGCAAAGAGTTATTCGCCCATGCCATTCACAATGTCAGCGGCAGAAGCAAGGGACCTTTTGTCAGGGTCAACTGCGTGGCAATTGCCGAGTCATTGTTGGAAAGCGAGTTGTTCGGATACGAAGAAGGGGCTTTCACCGGGGCTATCCGGGGCGGTAAAAAGGGTTACTTTGAGGATGCAAGCGACGGCACGATTTTTCTTGATGAAATCGGTGATATGAACCTCGCTTTGCAGGCAAAAATTCTCAGAGTGCTGCAGGAAAAAGAGATCATCAGGGTGGGCGGCACCAGGCCGATACCTGTAAACGTACGGATAATCGCCGCTACCAACGCTAATCTGGAACAGAGGATCAGCGAAGGTACTTTTCGTGAAGATTTGTATTACCGGCTGAATGTTGTGCCGATTTTCGTGCCGCCGCTCAGGGTCCGCAAAGATGATATACCCTTATTGACAACCCACCTGGTTAAAAAACTTGAACATGAGTATAAACGAAAAATCTCTAAAATATCCCCGGCTGTTTTCAAAATACTGATGAATTACGATTGGCCGGGCAATATTAGAGAACTCGAAAATATGGTGGGAAGAACAATCATCAAAATGGATAAAAACGAAGAAATTATTTTATCGAGACATGTTCCGGAATTCATTATCAAAAGAACGTCTATGCAGCGTTCAACAGCAGACAACCGTTTTCCCAAACCGGCAACAGAGATCCATTGGGAAGGAAGCCTCGGCAACATGCTGGATATGACCGAAAAAAATATTTTGCTGGAAACCCTGCAAAGGACTAACGGCAATAAAACAAAAGCCGCCAACCTGCTCGGTATTGCCGTCAGGAGTTTGTATTACAAAATGGAAAAACACGGGTTGGCTTAAATCATCACTTCCTTAAACAAGCGCCACTCCAAATTGCTGAAAAATACTCATGCATGACTAATTAATTTGCAACTGCCTGCAATTATTGCAGGCAGTTTTTTTCATTTTCCTACCTCCCACTGAGATAATCATAAACACAGATCCCTTAAATACGGGGCTTTTTCTTCACTGTTATTAGTGGCACAGTAATTGCATTAATAACACAAGGGACATGGGGACATAAGGAACCAGGGAGGGGGACGAACATGTACAAGTTCCTTGAATTGCACAACCTTGATTCTATTTATTTCAGTAAGGTTATCGAATGTTGCAGGGAAACCTTTAACTATTCAATCAAAGAAATAAATTCTCTGATCAGCAAGCTGCAGGCCAATGAAAACGATCAGGTCAGAGCCCACATTATCTACGCTGATTGTTTAGGAGAGCTGCTCGGTTTTGCCATATTCTATTATTTCCCCAAGAACCAGGTTGGATTTATTGAGGCTTTGGTTGTGCTGGAGGGCTATCGCAACCAAGGTGTCGGCACTCAGCTATACGGTCACATGATGGATTTATTAAAGAAACATTACCCGCAATGCGCCGGCCACGTTCTTGAAATATGCCGTCAAAAAGAAAATTACCAAAAAAGAAAATCATTCTTTCTTAAACAAGGCTGCATTCCCATTGCGCTTGATTTTTTCTCTCTGGACCCGGTGGTAAGCAAATCAGGAATCAACATCCTCTACCATCCATACCGGCTTAATCAGACATACTCACTTAAAACAATGGAAGATATTTTCCGGGAAATGGCCATAAATCTGGTGCACACAATCACCGTGCCGTTCCGTTTCCGGCCGCGGGCCAGGAAAAGACTGGGTTAAAGTGTCCGTACCAATACTACGAAAAAAAGCTTAAGGCCGCCAGGAGGTGAACTTTTACGGCCTTTTTACAATACAACATCTTAACAATTGGAGGGGAAATAAATGGATTATGAAGTACTACCGCCGTCGCCAGGCAAACACAATATGGAGAACTATGAGGAGTTTTGCAAGAATTTCTCCTGGGAAAACGTTGAAAAAGAATTCAGCTGGTATACTACCGGCAAAGTAAACATCGCCTACGAAGCCATTGACCGGTGGGTAGACGAAAAGAATAAAGGCAATGACGCTGCGATACTTTATAGTGACACTGAGAAAGAAGTAACAGTTACCTTTGCCCAACTAAAAGAGCAGACCAACAAGTTTGCCAACGTCCTGACCAAGCTGGGAATCAAAAAGGGTGACCGGGTGTTTCTTTTTATCCCCAGGAGCCCGGAGATGTTAATAGCTTTCGCCGGTATCGTAAAAACGGGCGCTATCGCCGGACCGCTCTTTGAAGCTTTCATGGAAGAAGCCGTCAAAGACCGCATGCTGGACAGCGAGGCTGTGGCCATTGTCACTACTGTCGGACAAAAAAGCAGAATTAAAAAAGATGAATTGCCCAACTTGAAGCACGTGATCGTCATTGGAGCCGATGAGAACAACTTGGAGTCTCTTGAAGTTTCTTACGAAAAGGAAATGGCTGAGGCTTCCGCAGATTTTACACCGGTTTGGCTGACCAGAGAAGACCCGATGTTCCTGCTTTACACCTCGGGCTCTACCGGGAAACCCAAGGGGGTATTGCATACCCACAATATTATGGTCGGCCAGTACTTTACCATGAGAATCGCCCATGACGTGCAGGAAAACGATGTTTTCTGGTGCACCGCCGACCCGGGCTGGGTCACGGGTGTTTCCTATTCAGTATGGGGACCCTGGCTGGTAGGCAAAGCTACGATCATCAGAGGCGGCCGCTTTAGTGCCGAAGACTGGTATGCCACTCTGGAAAAATACGGTGTGACAGTATGGTACAGCGCTCCTACCGCCTTCAGAATGCTGGCGGCAGCCGGGGACGAAGTTGTTAAAAAATACAATCTGTCCAGCCTCAGGCATATCACCAGCGTGGGCGAACCCTTAAACCCGGAAGTGATCATTTGGGCCAAGAGGGTTTTCGACGTGCGTATTCACGAAACCTGGTTCATGACTGAAACCGGCGTAAATATGGTCTGCTGCTATGCGTGCGAACCAATCCGGGTCGGCTCGATGTGCAAACCGATTCCCGGCGTGGAAGCCGCCATTACCGATGACGAGGGGAATATCCTGCCCCCGATGCAAATGGGCAACCTGTCCTTGAAAAAAGGCTGGCCGGGCATGATGGTGGAGATTTGGAAAAACCCTGAAAAGTATAACGAGTATTTCCAAAACGATCCCTGGTATGTTTCAGGAGACCAGGCTTTTATGGACGAAGACGGTTATATCTGGTTCCAGGGCAGGAACGACGACGTGATTAAAACCGCCGGGGAAAGGGTCGGCCCCTTCGAAGTGGAAAGCAAATTGGTTGAACACCCGGCAGTGGCCGAGGCCGGCGTTATCGGCAAGCCGGATGAGGTGCGCGGTAACATCATCAAGGCGTTTATCGCATTGGCGCCTGGTTATACCTGGAGTGATGAGCTTGATAAAGAACTCAAGCAATTCGTCAAATTAGGTCTGGCCGCTCACGCCGCGCCAAAAGAAATCGAAGTGCGGGACAAGCTGCCGAAAACCCGCAGCGGGAAAATCATGCGCCGGGTTCTAAAAGCTCAGGAAATGGGTTTACCGGTCGGAGATTTGTCCACACTGGATGACTAACAATAAAGAATCAAGCATGCGCGTAACTGCTTGATTATATGTTAAACGGAGGTTCCACCGTACGGTGGCGACCTCCGCTTTTCTTCTTAATTGGTCATGTGCTCCAAAACTTTCTCTGCATCCGGTAAACCAATCCGTTAGTTAACCGTCTTTTTTCATGCTAGCAACCAGCTCTCCCAGTACTTTACCGGCCTCTTGATAAGGTACCTGGCAAGTTCCCACCGTCTTGTGGCCGCCTCCGCCGTACTTTAACATAAGCGAACCAACGTCTGTTTTGGAACTTCTGTTGATAATGCTGCGACCAACGGCAAAGACACAATTTTGTTTATTCTTTCCGTCAACGACCCAAATTGAAATGTTTTGCTCCGGATAAAGAACATAAATCAAAAACCTGTTGCCGCTGTATATCGGGGCAACACCCCGGAGATCCGTAATAATTACCTTGCCGTCTGTATTTGTATACTTTTTCAGCATATCCTTGAACTTCCCGCTCTGTTCTTCAAACTGTTTAATTCTTTCCAGTACGTCAGGCACTTTCAGGATCTCATCTATTGACATTTTCCGGCAGTAGTCGATCATGTCGTCCATAAGCTGGTAATTGCTGATCCGGCAATCCCTGAAACGACCAAGGCCGGTGCGCGGGTCCATGATAAAAGAGAGCAGCACCCAGCCTTTTGGATTTAATATCTCATCAGCGGTAAACTGGCCGGAATCCGACTTGTCAACGGCAGACATCATTTCTTCCAAGTGCCCGAACTTCTCTTTGCCGCCGTAATAATCATATATTACTCTTGCCGCGCTGGGCGCCGGGCGGCTGTCTCCCTTGTACTTGTTTTTTAATGCCAGTCTCTCTTCCTCGCTGGAGTGATGGTCAAACCACAAGCCGCAGCCTGCATCGAAAGGCACATTGGCCAGCACATCGTTTTCCGTCACTTTGATCATGCCGTCTTGTATATCTTTTGGGTGGACGAATGCCCTGTCGTCGATTATACCCGCATCTTTTAAAAGAACCGCGCATGCCAACCCGTCGAAATCTGAGCGAGTCAATAACCTCACAATTATTTCACCTCGACATAATGTTTAATTTTAGTAAAAATTCTGCAAGAAAGAAACATTTCCTCCCAGGCAAGACAAGGATTTTCGGCGGGATAAGTATTCAGGCAAAGCATAACACCTGATTACTTGCGCTTTATTTTTAGATACTTTAAACCGGTAATAAAAATATGACCGAGCCGCACATCTAAAACGCAGTTAAATGCCATATTAAAGCAAGCTCTATCAAAACTTGGCCGAATCTCCACCACCGGCCCGGCGCCGCCGGGGGCAAGCAAACGGTTGCAGGCGGCGAATATCAACCCTTTCAACCCCCATATCACGCCAGCCAGAAGCCCGGTCTGCGCGGGATCGCCTGTCCCAATCTCCGTGCGCCAGGTTAACCGCCGCAAACGGACTTTCTCCAGCAGATAGAAAATAATGGCGCTGTTTATACGCAAAGGCTTAAAAAATCTGGATGCGATGCCTAACCACTTCGGCGGTGATATTGCTTTTTCCTTTTTGACTTTTATCCTGGGAAGCTCAAAGCTATAATGAACCAGCCCACGCCATGTGGAAAACTTCACGGTAAACTGATCATCCTTTCCCCGCCTGGCATAATTCACCTGCACCCGCACAACGGTCAGGGAAAGAAAAAGCAGAAGAAGGATTAAAAACATCAAGAAAACAAGGAACACCTTGCCCACCCGACCCCACCTCTGCATTATTTTTCCACGACTTCCCGGGACTATGCACAATTGCTAATTGTGAGAGTTGTTCTTAATGCCGGACACGACCTCCCTTACTTCTTTCATGGTCTCCGCCGACTTGGCTTTGGCCTTCCGGGCGCCTTCCGCGAGAATATCATCGATATAACCCGGCCGCTTCAATATGTCCGCCCGGCGCTCCCTGACGGGAGCCATGACCTCCTCTATGCTCGCGGCGAGCATCTTCTTGCAGGCAACGCAGCCAATCTTGCCGCCGCGGCATTCTTCTTCCAACCCGGCCAGCTTGTCTGACGCGTAAATGTTGTGATATTCGTGAACAATGCAGACTTCCGGATGACCGGGGTCAGTTTTGCGGATGCGGGCGGGATCGGTAATCATGGCGTTAACCCTTTCTTTTAGCACGTCCGGCTCCGCGCCTATCACTATATCGTTATGGTAACTTTTGCTCATCTTGCGCCCGTCGATACCTGGCAGCAAAGGCACCCTGGCCACGAGGCCCTGCGGCTCGGGAAATACCGGGCGATACAGGTAATTAAACCGGCGGGCCACTTCCCGGCACAATTCCAGGTGTGGAAGCTGATCCTCCCCTACCGGCACCGCGTCCGCCTTATACAGGAGAATATCCGCCGCCTGGAGCAGAGGATAACCGAGAAAGCCATAGGTATTAATGTCTTTCCCTTGTTCTTTCAACTGCTGCACCTGGTCTTTGAAGGTCGGCACCCGCTCCAGCCACGACAAGGGCGTGATCATGGAAAAAATCAAGTGCAGTTCAGCGTGCTCCATTATATCCGACTGGACAAAAATCACGCTTTTTTCCGGATCCATTCCCGCCGCCAGCCAGTCCGTCACCATTTCCCTTGTATTATCACGCATAGAAGAGTTATCTTCAAATGACGTGCTGAGAGCATGCCAGTCAGCGACAAAATAATGGCAGTCATACTCTTTCTGCAGCCTGACCCAGTTTTCCAAAACATACAGGTGGCCAAGGTGGAGCTTGCCCGTTGGGCGCATGCCGCTGACAATTATTCCTTTTGACATTCTTCACATCTCCCTTTCCCTCTTACAATATTACCTTGTGGATAACCCTCCTAGAGCAAACAACACCCTATCAATCGGTTCGATTACAACATTGAAAACAACCCCAATCAACCCGGTAAAAACAAGTACTATCAATATTATTGTCCCGTATTGCTCAAATTGGTCCAACCAGCCCTGCCGTCCCGGCAGAATGCCGGCCAGGATCTTCGAGCCGTCCAGCGGCGGGATCGGGATTAAATTAAATACTGCCAAAACCACGTTGATATGGATCATATACAGCATGATTCCCCCGAAATAAGGCAAATTCAGACCGGCCAGAGCGCCGGAGGCAATTGCGGAAATAACGGCCAGCAACATGTTCGTCGCCGGGCCGGCCAGGGCCACCAGCAGCATGCCCTGTCTTGGATCAAGCTTCAAATTATATGGGTTGACGGGTACCGGTTTAGCCCAGCCGAAACCCATGAAAAACAAAAGAAGCAGACCGATTGGATCAATATGAGCCGCCGGGTTAACCGTGAGGCGCCCCATGTGACGGGCGGTCCGGTCACCTAGCCGGTCAGCCATCCAGCCATGGGCAAACTCGTGGAGAGTCAAGCCCAGGACGATGGCCGGCAGCATTAAGGCAACAGTATGCAAACTAGGCAAATTAAACAATTTCCATCTCTCCTCCGGATTCCGCAAGATACTCCTTAACGTAATTCAATTCTTCCTGCCTGGTGCGTATCGCTCCGTCCAGGCGGGCCTGCCACAGCGCTTCCATAGCCTTATTGAATTGCGGCCCGGGCTTATATCCGAGCAGCCGCAGGTCCTTGCCGTTAATGGAAAGCTTATTGCTGCATATGGCGGCAAGCACATGCTGGAAGCGTTTTCTGGCAGAGTTTTTGGTGAGATAGCACAAAATCAGCGGATAAATTTCCACAGGCAATGACTTCACCTGTCTGGCCAGTTCACTCAGAGTAATTTCAAAAGGTTCTTGCAGGTTTTTCGACAAATTGCGCCAGCCGCCCAGCGCCGCCGCCACTTTATTCGTCTGTCGTTTGCTTAAATGGTAGCGTCCGCAAACCGCTGCCGCAACGGTCCAGTCGGAAATATGAAGCACCGCTAAAAAATAGACCATCCATATATCGCCGGGCTCCGCTACATCCCAGGAGCGCAATGTTCTCACCGACCGCGCGATTTCCCCGAGGACCGGACGCACCCGCTGAGGCTCAACGCCCGGAAACAAAAAGCGCCATAACCGCAGCTCTATATAACGGGCCAGCACCGGGCCCGGCCTCGGTTCCAGAAAGACATGACGCAGTTCCTCCCAAATTCGTTCCGCGGACACCCTGGCCGGCATTTTATTGCTGATTGCTTCCTTCGCCAATTTGAGAGTATGGGATTCCACATTCATATAATAGCGCTTTTCAAATCTCACCGCCCTCAGAATACGCACGGGATCTTCGATGAAGCTCAAATTGTGCAGCACCCGGATAAGACCGCGTTCCAAGTCTTCCCGGCCGCCGAAGAAGTCGACCACGTCGCCAAAGCTTTCTTTATTAAGCGAAACCGCCATTGCGTTGATGGTAAAGTCGCGGCGGTAAAGATCCTGGTGCAGTGATGACGCCTCTACCTGGGGCATGGCCGCCGGGTATTGATAAAACTCCACCCTTGACGTGGTGACATCTACCTGTTTGCCGTTTGGAAACAATATTTTCGCCGTGCCGAACTGAGGATGTTCACGCAACCGCCCCTGACGCTCCCTGCTGAGGGTTCGCGCCAGCTCAATGCCGTCCCCTTCCACCACCAGATCAATATCCAGGCATTCCATGCCCAGGAGCAGGTCGCGGACTATGCCGCCGGCGGCGTACACCCTGGCTCCCATAGCCGAGGCTGTTTCACTCGCCCACTTTAATATCTCCACGTACCCAGCCGGCAGGCTGCTGTACATCAATTCCCTTATGTTCACGGGGGACATTGCCCGGGTCCGGCCTGTTTTGACTGTCTGGTTACGGCCCGGCTCACCGCCGCCGTGCAGGGTGCGCAAAACATCCGTGCGGGTGACGATCCCTACCAGCCTTCCATTTTCGATTACCGGAAGCCTTCCAATATCATGTTCGATCATCAAATCACGCACCACCGAAGCCGGCGTTTCGGGACCGACAGACACCAGACTGGTGGTCATAAAAGCCTTAACAGGGGCGTGTCCGAGGCCGTGATGAGCCGCTTTTTCCACATCACGGCGCGAGACTATTCCTACCAGCCGATCGTCTCTTACCACCGGCAAGCCGGTATGGCCGTAACGCAGCATGACTTTTTCCGCTTCATTTACCACTGTTTCCGGAGTAATTGTCTTCACCGGGCTGTTCATTATGGCTGCCGCTGTCACCGGCGGTTTTACTCTTGCCCGGATAGCATCCATTAGCCGGCCGGTTACTTCCTCCACACCGGCTTTTTTTATTGAGACCGAGGCCGCGGCGTTATGGCCACGCCCGCCGAGAACAGCCAGTATTTCTCTAACATTCACTTCCGGCACACTGCTCCGGGCGACTACATGAACCCGGTCATCCATCTCCACCACGGTAAAAACAGCGTCCGGCCGTTCAAAATCAGCAAGCTTATGTGTTAAGACGGCAAGACCGCCGACAAATTCATCGACATTCCCCTTGGCGATTAATAATTTTACCCCGTTGACCTGAATATGTTCCGCTGAAGAAAGCAGGTCCCTTAGCAGTACGCGCTGGTCCGCGGTAAACGGCCGGTCGAGGAAATCAGCCACAACAGCCAGATTCGCTCCATTAGTGAGCAAATAGGATACTGCGTCCACATCTCTGGCCGTTGTGCTGGAAAAAACAAGCGAACCGGTGTCCTGGTAAATACCCAGGGCTAGAATGGTCGCTTCCAGCGGGGTGACCTTCAGTCCACGCTCCCTGATCTTTTCCACCAGCAAGGTGGTGGCGGCCCCGATCATTTCCACCACCTCGACCGTGCCCGATATATCACCGGTTTCTCTGGGGTGGTGGTCGTATATATGTATTTCCACTCCCGGCCTCTCAAGAAGAACTGCCAGATTGGCCAGTCTTCCGGGAGATTTGGTATCCACCAAGATCACCCGTTCAACCGGATCCGGCTTAATATCCCTGGCAGATTTTATGTCAAGAGCGTCCCTGTGTAAAGCCATGAAAGCTTCCACACTCCTGGACAGATTGCCGGGAAAGACCATTACAGCGTCTGGGTAAAGCTTCCGGGCGGCAACCATTGACGCTAACGCGTCCAGGTCAGTATTTACATGGGTGGTGATTATCTCCACTGCTGCCCTCCGCCATAATATACTACTCCCAGGTTAAATAACATGAACAATATTATATCATACCCTCTGATTCAAAAAAAGCGCCACGCAACTACTATATCCGCTATGTAAGAACTTATTGCAAACGATACTCTTATTATCAACTCGTTGTATTATTGACTGAATTATTATATAATTTATATAGATACTAAATAAATTATAAAGAGGTAAAATTAACTGCGTTGGTCTTTATGGAACTATTGGAACATAATGATGAGAAGCGGGGTGAATAATTAATGAAAAGGGATATCAACCCATGTTTTATCAGTTCCTATGTTCCCAAAAAATGCGGAATCGCCACATTCACACAAAATCTATTTCATTCTTATCAAAACTCATTTGCCAATAAGGGACGAGTCATTGCCGTAGACGACCAGTTGAACCGTAATTTTCCCTCTGAAGTCGATTTTGTTTTTGACAGAAACAAAGCTTCCGATTATGCCAGGGCGGCGGAACATATCAACTCTTCGGATTTGCACGTGGTCAACCTGCAGCATGAATTCGGCTTGTTCGGCGGTCCGGAAGGACGTTTGATCACCAAGCTGCTGGAGAAGTTAAAAAAACCGGTGGTAACCACCGTTCACACAGTGCTGCAAGATCCCAACCTGGGCTATTATACGTCACTCATGGAGGTCATTCAGCATTCCGACCGCCTGGTGGTAATGAGCCACAAGGCTATAGAAATTCTCCAGGAAGTATATTACGTACCTCCTGAAAAGATAGTGATGATTCCGCATGGCGTGCCGGATCTGCCTTTTTCGGACCCGGATAATTTTAAAGCGGAGATGGGTGTTGAAGGCAGGTTTGTGCTCCTCACTTTTGGTTTGCTCAGCCCCGGCAAAGGCGTCGAAATGGTGCTGGAAGCCCTGCCCGGCGTGGTGCGGGAGCATCCCGAAGTAATATACATTATTCTTGGCAAAACCCACCCGGAAGTTGCCAGGATCCACGGGGAAAGCTACCGGGAAAGCCTGCAGAAAATTGTTCGCGACCATTCACTGGAAAATAATGTGATGTTCATTGACAAGTTTTTTTCCAATGAAGAACTGTTCAGGTATATCAGCGGCGCAAATATCTATATAACCCCATATCTTTCACCGGAGCAAATTACCAGCGGCACCCTGGCTTACGCGGTTGGACTCGGCAAAGTTGTTGTCTCAACCCCTTATTGGTATGCCAGAGAACTGCTGGCGGACGGGCGCGGCCGCCTGGTGCCTTTCAGCAATCCTAAAGCCCTGGCCGATACCCTGAACGAGCTGCTCTCCAAAAGAGAATACCTGAATGAAATGAGCTCTTCGTCATACGCTTACGGACGTGAAATGATTTGGTCCAGGGTGTCGGAAAAGTACCACGCCTTATTCAGAGAAGTGTGCAAGGAACATTCACTGAAAGTGATAAAAAGAGTAAGCGCGATTCGCAAAGGCAGCCTGGACAACCTGGGTAACCATAAAATACTGAATATGTTTGAGCGCATCACCGACGACACCGGCATGTTTCAATTTACCTTGCATGGAATACCGGACTTAAAGCACGGTTATTCCGCCGACGACGCCGGCCGGGCGCTGGAAGTAATAATAAGGTGGGCTCGCGCCGTCAATCATATTGACAATAACTTCTCCGGTGAATATCGTTTGGCCCAAAAGTATCTATCTTTTCTTCACTACGTTCAGATAGAAGACGGCAGGTTTCACAACTTTGTCAGCTATGACCGGAGGTATCTGGATGAAGTCGGCAGCGAAGACACCTTCGGCCGGGTTCTTGCGGGCTTGGGCAGCGCCATTGCCTGGAGCGGCGACCAGTCGATCACCTTGTTTGCCAGAGACATATTTGACCGGGCCATAGACCGCCTGCCGCCGGACCGGCCGCTGTCAGACTTCCCTAAAGCACTGGCTTACGCTATCTGCGGTTTATACGGTTATCTTCATAAATATCCGGAGTCGTTAAAAGCAGCAGGCTTGCTCCGGTCCGGAGCGGATTATCTGATAGAACTCTACGAAACCAACAAGAGCACGAACTGGCACTGGTTTGAGCATGCCGTCACTTATGGTAACGCCAAAGTGCCCTATTCTTTGATGCTGGCATATAATGTTTTTAAAGATAAAAGATACCTGGATACAGCTTTGGAATCCTTGGATTTCCTCACAAACATCCAGTATGACGGTACTTGCTTTGATTTAATAGGCAACAAGGGCTGGCTGTATAAAGGAGCTAAAAGAGCTTGTTTCGATCAGCAGCCAATTGAGATTGGCTATCTGGTGGAAGCATATTGCGAAGCTTTGCGTCTGACCCGTAAAGAAGAATACCGTACGCTGGCAACAAAAGCTTTCAATTGGTTTTTCGGCAATAACCGTCTGGGAGTGCCGGTTTATAATGCCAATTATGATTATCCTCTTGACGGTCTGCACGCCTCAGGCAGCAATAGCAACAGCGGGGCTGAATCTGTTATTAGTTTCGCCCTCGCGGTTACCGCCTTAAAAGAAACAAAAATACGCAAGGCTATCGGCAACAAGGAAAAACGGGGAATAATAAAAAATCAAAATTAGACAGGAACGGTGGAGATCATCACGGCTAGACAAGAACAATTCATTAACGGCGAATTATTTCACAGGTATAGCGGCAATCCGATCGTTACAGCGGATGACTGGCCTTATCCGGTCAACTCGGTTTTTAATCCGGGCGCCGTCAAATTGCCGAGCGGCGAAACAGTTTTACTGGCCAGGGTGGAAAGCCGGCGCGGGGTTTCTTTTTTAAACGTTATCCGCAGTGATGACGGGTTGACCGGCTGGCATATTGACCCAAATCCCGCCCTGGTTCCCGAACCGGATATTTTCCCGGAAGAAATGTGGGGAATTGAGGACCCGAGGATAATTTACGTGCCTGAGCTGGAGCAATACGCTATTACTTACACGGCGTTTTCCACCAGCGGGCCGCTTGTATCGATGGCCATGACAAAAGACTTTGTCACGTTCGAAAAAATCGGCAACATCACTCTCCCGCACGATAAAGACGCGTGTATTTTTCCCCGCAGAATTGGCGGAAACTGGTTATTGGTGCATCGTCCGGAAACTGCCCACGCCATCGATATCTACGCCGGCTCTCACATCTGGCTATCATATTCCAACAATCTAAAAACATGGACCTCGACTACTCCATTAATCAAAGCACGCATGGGCTCATGGTGGGATGCCAATAAGATCGGCCTTTCGACACCTCCCATAGAAACTAAAGAGGGTTGGCTGCTCTTCTATCACGGTGTGCGCAATACAGCGGCAGGATGCATCTACCGCATCGGAGTCGCCCTATTGGACCTGGAAAATCCGAAACGGATTATCTCCCGCAGCAAGGAATGGATCTTTGGGCCAAAGGCTTCTTATGAATTGGTTGGTGACGTTAATAACGTGGTTTTCCCGTGCGGTTACACGCTAAACGAAAAAACCGGCGAACTCCGGCTGTATTACGGGGCCGCCGACACTTCAATCGCCGTGGCGATAGGCAATATCAGCCAAATCCTGGACTGGCTCGTCAAATACGGCGAAAGGCCGGTACGCCGGATGACGGATAATATTAAAGCGGACGCACCGGAGTAAAATACGGCTTTGCCTCCCCTTGCCGAACGCGCGGCAAACGGCTGTAATTAAAAGAAAAAGCGGCCCTGGTTAAATACGGGAAGGCCGCTTTTTTTCAAAAATAAATTATTACCATCTCTTGATATTTATACTTCTGGCAACTTTTCCAAAGCTTTTTTCAGGCTTTCCTCCGGTAACGGGTAGTCTTCCAGTTTTCCAGCCAGGTATGTGTCGTAAGAGGGCAAATCCAGCAGTCCGTGGCCGCTCAAGTTAAATAGTATCGTCCTGGCTTCGCCTGCTTCCTTCGCAGCAACAGCTTCCACCACGGCATGGTGAATAGCGTGGGAAGATTCAGGAGCCGGCACGACACCTTCACATTTGGCAAAGAGAACGGCGGATTTAAATGTATCCGTTTGTCCGTAGGCAAACGCCTCGGCTATTCCGTCATGGATGCACTGGCTGACCAGCGTTGATGCGCCATGGTACCTTAAGCCGCCCGAGTGGATTCCCGGCGGCATGAAGTCTTTGCCAAGCGTATACATCCACAAAAGCGGGGTAAACCCGGCCACGTCTCCAAAATCATAGCCATAGTGTCCGCGTGTCAGAGTGGGGCAGGCGCTCGGCTCAACGGCCACAAGCCGTACCTTGGCGCCATTGACAATCTTATCGTGGGCAAACGGGAAAGCGATGCCCGCGAAGTTGCTACCACCGCCACAGCAGGCGATGACCACGTCGGGATAAGCGTCCGCCTTGGCGAGTTGCTCCCTGGCCTCCAGGCCGATAATGGACTGGTGCAGGCAAACGTGGTTTAAGACACTGCCCAGGGAGTAATTTGTATCGCTACGGCCGGCCGCATCTTCCACAGCCTCACTGATAGCCATCCCCAGGCTGCCCAGGGATTCGGGATCTTTCTCTAAAATCTGCCTGCCGCAATTGGTTTGATTGCTGGGGCTGGCAATGCAATTAGCGCCGAAAATCTCCATCACGGAACGGCGGTAAGGCTTCTGCTGATAGCTAACCTTCACCATATAAACAGTACATTCCAAGCCGAAGAAGTTGCAGGCCTGGGACAGGGCAATACCCCACTGGCCGGCCCCTGTTTCAGTGGAAAGCCGTTTGATTCCTTCCGCCTTATTGTAATAAGCCTGGGCAACGGCAGTGTTGAGCTTATGGCTGCCGGCCGGACTTACGCCTTCGTATTTATAATAAATCTTTGCCGGCGTATCCAGAGCCTTTTCCAGCCGCCGCGCCCGGCAAAGTGGAGACGGCCGCCAGAGCCGGTAGATTTCCCGCACCTCTTCCGGTATTTCAATCCAGCGCTCCCCACTTACTTCTTGCTTAATTAACTCCATTGGGAAAATAGGGGACAAGTCTTCCGGTCCGGCAGGCTGCTTGGTCATAGGATTCAAAGCAGGTTTTGGCAAATTAGGCATGTCCGCCTGGATGTTGTACCACTTTGTCGGCATTTCTTTTTCGCTGAGCAGAATTTTAGTTTCACTCATCTCCTCTAAAGAACTCCTCTCTCCTCTGGTTTATTAAGAATCAACACATGCAAAAACTAAACCATTCAGGTGTTTAGAATTCATTAGTCAAAATTCATCACATTTAGAGACAAATCATTTTCTCATTCTGACTCCTGATTTCTGACTCCTGATTAGTTACAAATATTTTAGCTCAATGTTTTTCGCCATGCAAGATTATTCGTCATTTTTAGCTTATCTTTTCTTTTTTGCCGACGTCTTCGCTCCATTTGCCGCAGCGGTCGCCCCAGCGGGCAATAACGCTCCCCTGCTCAGCTACTTCCACCACTTCACACATATTGGGGCATCCGGAACATTCAAAACTGCCTGTCTTAAATAACGAGTCCGCCACACTGAAGCCTTTGAACCTGCTCACACCGGTCCGCGCCACCGCTTCACGGGCCAGCAGGGCGGCGCCCACCGCTCCCATTACGTCAAAGTGCGCAGGAACTGTAACGGGTAATTCCAGCGCTTTTTCAAAAGCTTTGGCCATCCCCACGTTGGCCGCCACGCCGCCCTGAAAAACCACCGGGGCCAGGATTTCCTTGCCCTTGCCGACATTGTTCAGATAATTGCGCACCAGCGCTTCGCACAAGCCGGCCAGGATATCCGGCAGGCCGCATCCCATTTGCTGCTTGTGAATCATATCCGACTCCGCGAAGACAGCGCACCGCCCGGCAATCCGCACCGGCGACTCCGCCTGCAAAGCAATTTCCCCGAATTGCTCTATCGGTATATTCAGCCGCGCAGCCTGCTGGTCCAGGAAAGATCCTGTACCCGCGGCGCAAACGGTGTTCATGGCAAAGTCAGTCACCACACCGTTGCGCAATATAATGATTTTTGAATCCTGCCCGCCTATTTCCAAAATTGTCTGCACTCCCGGCACCAGCAACAATGACGCGACGGCGTGGGCGGTTATCTCGTTTTTCACCGTGTCGGCGCCGACAAGCACCCCGGTAAGATGCCTGCCGCTGCCTGTTACCCCCGCGCCCCTTACCTTCACGCCGTCAGGCAGGCGTCCGTTTAATTCTTTTAACCCTTTCTGCACCGTGGCGATTGGCTGTCCCTGTGTTCTGAGATAGATTGCTTCACGGACTATACCGCCTTCATTCAGAAAAACCAGATTAGTGCTGACAGATCCAACATCTATGCCAAGATATCCCTTCATTTACAGATAACCTCCCTGGTTTCCTTTCTCCTTGCCAGTAGATCAATAAAAGCTTCCAGCCTGGTCTGCAAGCCGGCCTCCCCCGTGTGCTCGTCCATAATCAAAGTCAGTATCGGTATGTCGTAATCCGAACCCACGCCGGGCAGGATGCTTTGGGCCACTATTTCCGGCATGCAGGTGAAAGGGTACACCTGGATTATCCCGTCGTATCCGGCCCGGGCATAGTTCACGGCACTGCCTACCGTCTCCTGGCCATGGCCGCCCACAAAGTGACACAGATAAGGGCTGGCTGAAGCGCAGGTCTCTTTGCTGGAACGAAGCCCCTTAACCAGCCCGAACAACAGATGGTCGTTCACCCACTCACTCAAATAGAGCGAACGGTCGACTTCGGCTCCGAGCAGTCCCAGGTGCCGTTCCAGCCGGTTGTTTGCAAAAGGCTCCAACAAAGTATAGATTTCACCGATAACAGCGATTCTGACCAGCGGTCCGCTGGGTTTACACGCCACTCCGGCCATGATCGCGCCGGCTTTTTTCCTGGCCTCTGCCATTTCACCCGGCGACGCGGCGTTGTCTATCAGTTTTAATGCCTCACTAAAAGCTCGCTCGCTGGCACCCGCCCTTGCCTCCCTGGGCCGGACCTGAAACACCTTTCTTTCCAGCTCGTCCACTGCCAGCGCTTTCTGGTAGCCAAACCGGATAGCCTGGATCACCTGCCACCACGACCGGCGCCCGGTTATTTTCTTGATTTTAATAATTAATTCAGATATATTTTTTTCAGGCGGTTCGAGTACAATTAACTGCATGTCACATCCGATATCCTTCAAGATGGCGTGCTCAATCTGGGCGTAATATCCGAAGCGGCACGGACCGCACCCGCCGGCCATAATAATAGTGTCGGCGCCCATTTCGCGGGCTTCGATAAAATTACCCAAATTTAATTTTAAAGGCATGCAGGCAAATTCAGGTCCGTGCTTGACCCCCAGGTTTAAAGTCCTTTTGCTGGAAGGCGGCGGCACCACCACGTCCACGTCCAGATACTGCAGCATCGCCCTTAAAGGAATATACAGGTTGCCCATATGCGGAAAAGTTGCGCGCATTGTTTACCTCCGTTTCATATCCCGGCAGCTTCGGCTTTCTTCCACCGCACCATGTCTAAAAAAGCTTCCAGCCTGGTGACAATACCGGCTTCCCCGGTATGTTCATCAAGAGTGAGATTCAAGAAAGGCGCGCGCAAGGCGCGCGCATGCCGCTCGATCAACTCGCCGGTCATGGAATCAGGCCCGCACCCAAAAGCAGCCACATGCACCAAACCGCTTATATCCGGGCGGTCAAGGTAGTGAAAAGCGGCTCCGATCATCCGCTGACCGAGACTCCAGAATAATTTTTTCGGCAACCGGGCCGCGTTGCTCCTCAAGGTTTTTTCCGGCACGTGCTCAGCGGTAAAAACAGCGGCGCCCATCTCTTTCAGCCGTCCGGTCAGATTCATGCTGATATAAGAATCATAGATGTTATACGGGTGGCCGATTACGGCCACATTTAATTCAAACGGATAATTCAGCGGTTTATCACCAACCTTGTTATCCAGGACAGCTAAGGCCTCGGCAGGCATCAGTCCGAGGTGCAGCAAGCGGTAATATTTCTGCAGGGTTTTGATTGAACTGCGATAAGCTCTAAATATCTTTAACTTATTGCCGGTAAAGAGACTGCCCACATTGTTTATCACCGTGTATAAATCCCTGTCTTTTCTGTACAGGTTGACGTCAACGCCAATCAAGTCAGGCAGGCCTTCCAGCCGGCGAATCATGTCGGGCAAGCCGAGAAACTTTGGACAGATATATTTATGGTGTTCCACACTCACCATTCTGGGCAAAAAAATATAATCAACCTTCCCGGCCAGGTCCAGCACATGGCCAAAGAACAGCTTGACCGGCAGGCAGACCTCATCCACGGCATGTTTTAGCCCCTGGGCCAATGTCACCCTGGTTGACGGCGATGAAAGCACCACTTCGGCGCCCAACTCTTCAAAGAAAGTCCGCCACATCGGGTAATAATAGTAGTATAGAAGCGCTCTGGGAATACCAACCTTCAATTGCCTTCGCTCTCCTTTCACCTGGGCGCTACCCTCTCGGCCGGAAAGTAAGCGCCGCCAGGTAGCCAAAAACCACTGCCGCGGTAATACCCGCCGCCGCCGCGGTCACTCCGCCGCTGAATACGCCCAGCAACCCGTGCTGTTTAACCCCGTTCAACGCTCCTTGGGCCAGCAGGTGGCCAAAACCGGTCAAGGGAACAGTCGCCCCCGCCCCGGCCAGATTCACTAAAGGCTGGTACAGGCCGATAGCGCTGATGATCGCGCCCGCGCTGACAAAAGTCACCAGCACATGGGCAGGCGTGAACTTATAGCTGGTCAAATCCATCAGCAACTGTCCGATTACGCAGAGCGCGCCCCCGATCACAAAAGCCCAAAAAAATTGCATCTCGCAAGCCTCCTATCTCATTTCGATTACAACGGCATGCCCGATCCCCGGCACAGTTTCCCCTTGCTGAACACTGCACGGACTCAACAGCGCGCCGGTGCCGATGCCAAGCAGGCGTTTATATTTCCCCGTTTTGAGGCTTTCCATAAGATAGCCGCAGGTGACTACCGCCGAACAGCCGCAGCCGCTTCCCCCGGCGTGGACATCCTGCGCGGCGCTGTAAATTAAAATGCCGCAGTCAGTATACCGATCGGAAATATCATATCCGTCCTGCGTTACCAGCTGTTCAGCAAGCTTCTTGCCGTAAGAGCCAAGGTCGCCGGTGATGATCAGATCGTAATAATCAGGCTGCCGCGCGGTATCCTTTAAATGGCAAGTTATCGTATCCGCCGCCGCCGGCGCCATGGCGGCGCCCATATTCTGCGCATCCCCCTGCCCCAGGTCGACAACCTTGCCGATGGTGGCGTGGGTAATCACCGGCCCGCTTCCTTCCCGGGCCAGCACGGCCGCGCCCGCTCCGGTCACTGTCCATTGAGCGGTCATGGGACGCTGGTTCCCCATTTCGGTGGGATAGCGGTACTGCCTCTCGGCGGTGCTGTAATGGCTGGAAGAACCGACCAGCACTTTTTCGGCAAAACCGCCTTCTATCAGCATGGCTCCCAGCGCCATGCCTTCATACATGGTAGAGCAGGCGCCGTACAATCCCAAGAAAGGTATGCCCAATACTCTCGCGGTGAAATTTGCCGTGATAATTTGATTCAGCAAATCGCCGGCCAGCATATAATCAATATCTTTCACCTGCAAGCCGGCCTTTTCCAGGGCTTTTTGCATAGTCTCCAGCATCATCCGCTGCTCGGCCTTTTCCCAGGTTTTTTCGCCGTAGTAAGTATCATTAACCACCTGGTCGAATGTTTTCCCCAGCGGTCCCTCGCCTTCCAGATATCCGACAATTGACGCAGACGCGATAATGACGGGCGGTTTTTCGAAATAAACGGTTTGCATTCCATTTTTTTTAGGCGCTGCCAAATTCTCACCTCTCAAGAAATACCAATGTTACATGCTTTCATTCCGTCTCTTGATTCCTGGCTCCAGTCTTCTGACTCTTGGCCTCCCTGCTCCCAGGCTCCGTTTTCCAACTTTCGTCTTCCAACTCCTGACTCCTGACTTCTATCTCCTGACTCCTGACTACCTAAAAAAATAATATAGCAGTCCTGCTATCCAGGCTGTAACTATGCCCCACACCAGCACCGGCCCGGCAATAGTGAAAAGCCGTGCCCCGACGCCGAAAACCAGCCCCTCCGCCCGGTACTCCAACGCCGGAGCCACCATTGAATTGGCGAAGCCTGTAATTGGGACAATGCCGCCGGCCCCGCCAAACCTGCTGACTTCGTCGTACAGACCTATACCGGTAAGAAACGCCGCCAGAAAGACCAACGTGGTGGAAGTTGCCGCGCCCGCCTCATTAAAGCTCAACCCCCTGGCCAGGAAAAAGCTGAGAATGAACTGACCTACCAAACAAATCAAACCGCCTACCACAAAAGCCCAAAAAACATTTCTTAGAACCCTGGGCTTCGGCGTGCTTTCTTTAACCATTTCCATGTAGCGTTGTTTTTGTTTGATTAGTGGCATTGAATTATCCGGCATTTTTGTCACCCCGTAATTTATATTTACCAACTCAAATCTTCCTTATACAAAAAAGCTGCTGACTTTCTAGTCAGCAGCCCGGAGATACTGCGATATACCCGCTGTTTTAGTCGGTATGGGCAATTTTCACGTTGGCTTTGTATTCCACCAACTGCCCGTTTTCCACATTGGCAGTAAAATTGACAACTTCCACGCCTACGATGTTCTTCCCGTACCGCGAGGCCTCCGTAATGGCTGACTGCACGGCGCCCTTCCAGCTATCGGGAGATTCACCCACTATTTCAGACACTTTGACGTGCAACCATCATCCCTCCTTTAATTTTTCAAAGCAATTGTATTATACCAGCAATACTATTTTTTATACGTTTGCTCAGCCACTCTTTTCCATCAATTCTTTAAGTTTCTTTAAGGCCTGTCTTTCCAGGCGCGACACCTGCACTTGCGATAATCCCAGTTTTTGCGCGATATCCGACTGAGTTTTATCCTCAAAAAACCGCCAGGCGATAATCTGCCTGTCCCGTTCAGGAAGGTTGTTTAAAAGTTCTTTCATGGATATTCTTTCCAGCCAGGGCGTTTCTCCGTCTTCCTTGCCTTTTAGCTGGTCCAGCAGATAGATCGGATCGCCGTCATCCTGGTGCAGAGTCTCATAAATTGACGTCGGGGCTTGAGCCGCTTCAAGCGCGTTGACGACTTCTTCCCTGGACAACCCCATGTCCGCGGCTATTTCTCCCACTGACGGCTCGCGGCTCAGCTTCGCGGTGAGGATGTCCCTGACTTGCTGGATCTTGTAAGCGATTTCCTTTACCGAACGGCTGACTTTAACCGGATTGTCATCCCTTAAGAATCTTCTGATCTCACCGATAATCATCGGTACGGCATATGTTGAAAATTTAACCTCATAACTGGGGTCAAATTTATCTATCGCTTTAATCAACCCGATGCAACCGATTTGAAAGAGGTCCTCCAGCTCGTAGCCACGGTTCTGAAAACGCTTGACCAGGTTAAATACCAGCTTTAGGTTGCAATTGATCAGCCTGTCCCTGGCGTAACCGTCACCCGCCTTTGCCTTGCCAAGCAACTCTTTCATTTCCTGATCTTTCAGCAACGGAAAGCGGGGCAGGTTCATTTCAACCAGCCTGCCACTCATTTCTTCATCTCCTGCCTATTGCTCCGGGCTTATCCGAGCCACTCCGGAACCAACTCTTTTGTTCATTGTTACCACAGTACCGTGACCAGGAGTTGATTCCACCTTGAAATTATCCATAAACGAATTGATAAATACGAAACCCAGCCCCAAACGTTCAGCGTCGGTGGAAAAAGTAGGCTGCAGAGCATCGTCGATATCTTCAATGCCCTTGCCGTCATCCTCAACCCTGATCTCAACGGTGTCCGCCGTTAACGCGGCGTATATCCTCACCAAGCGGTCCGCGGCATTTTCATAACCGTGGATAATGGAATTCTCTACCGCTTCGGACACCGCTACCTTGATTTCTTCCAGGTCGGACAGAGTACATTCGATTTGCGAAGCAAAAGCGGCGACAGACACGCGGGCAAAAGCCACATTGGCGGGAATGCTTAGAAATTCCAATTTCATTTGATTAATCAAGCGCAAAACAATACCCCCTAACCGATATTCTCCAACGCGGCGGCTTCGCCGGGGAATTCGTCCATAATCCGGAGCAAACCCGATAGTTCCAGGATCCTGCGCACTTGCGGCTGAGGCTCAACAATACAAACCCTGCCGCCTATTCTGCTAACCCGCTTATACCTTCCCAGCAGCACCCCCAAGACCGAACTATCAATAAATGACGCTCCCGCCAGATTTAGAATAATGTTTCTAACCGGTTGATTGTCAAGGGCTTCATCTAAAGTGTTCCGCAAATGATCGGCCACACCCAGGTCAAGATCCCCGCTCAGCCGGGCAATCAATGTATCTTGTATTTGCTCAAGCTCCAAGCGTACAGGCACCACCTTTTCTATAAATTTACGACTTGACGCAAGCCCCCAATTAATATATGCCTTACTGCTAAATCTTACCAAATATATTTTAAAAAGGCAAGGCGTGTCAACAGATAAAAAAGGCCCGGAGTCAATCCGCGCCAAATAGATGCATATTATTTCCGCTATTTATTTTTTTTATATCAGAATACGTGATCGATAACACGTTTCACCTGTTCGAACACGGTTGTTTTCAGAACATCGTCGCCAGCCACCAGATTAACCCGCTTGACCTCCTGGCCGCCTTTGGTAACAACATAAGCTCCCACTACCTGTCCCTTTTGCACGGGAGCGTCCAGGTGGTCCGCCAGTTCAACCCGTGATTCAAAGCCCTTTTCCTCTCCCTTTAGAGCCACTACGCTAACCTTTTCAGCAGTTTGAGCCTCCACCCGGTCCACTTGCCCCTTGCCTACTTTTATAGCGCCCACACTGGCGCCCTGTTCGGCAAAATTTACCGCTTTATACCTGGCGAAACCGTAATCCAGCAGTTTTGTCGACTCCCGGAAATGACTTCCCGGCTCAGACGTGCCCAATACTACGCAGATTATCCGTAAACCGTCCCTTTCGGCCGACGAGGCCAAGCAGTACTTTGCCGCTTCCGTCCAGCCGGTTTTGCCGGCGTCCGCTCCATCGTACCACCATAAGAGCTTGTTCGTATTCCAAAGCTTGAACGCCCCGCCCCTTAATTCCGATTCTTTCATGGAAGTTATCTTCCGGAATAACGGGTACTTCAATCCTTCCTTCAATATGACAGCCATATCATAGGCGCTGGTGTAATGGTTGTCAGCAGTCAGGCCATGACAGTTGACAAAATTGGTGTTCACCAAGCCCAGCTCTTTTGCTTTGTCGTTCATGGCCTGCACAAAAGCCTCTTCACTGCCGGCTATATGCTCCGCGACAGCCACACTGCTGTCATTCGCCGACTGCAAGCCTATTGCCATGAGCATTTCCCAGAGGCTCATTTCCTCACCGGGTTCCAGATAGACCTGCGAACCGCCCATTTCCCACGCGTTTTCACTGGTGACAACTTTATCGTCGAGCTTGAACTTGCCCTGCTCCACTGCTTCCACCGCCAGCAGCAGCGTCATTAGTTTCGTGACACTGGCCATCGGCAACTGCTTATTCAGCTCTTTTTCATAAATAATCTTATTACTCGTAGGCTCCAAAAGCACCGCCGCCACGGCAGTCGTTTCCGGAACGGCAGGCGCGGCAGCCTCCAATTCTGTTTTTTCTACTCCAACGGCTCCGGAAGCCGCTCCCTCAATTTGACCAGCCGGCAGACCGGCAATTAATACAAAGACCATTAAAAGTATCAGGGCTTTTTTCCGCAAGATTACCATTACCCCCATTTCTTTCAAATTATTTTACAAATACGCTTTATTAGCAGGTTACTTTGTATTATGATACTCCGTCTTAAAGTTATACGACTGTGATAAAGCCATTTTTTGCAGATATTAGAACTAAACTCCAGATATTAGAAACTGAACTCACAAAATATTACTTTTACTCGAAAACGAAGTATACGGATATAAAAATTTTCAATTTAATTTTTATTAAAGGTTCGCTAAAGGTTATGGGTTTATGATGGTAAATGTAAGGCAGCTGCTTACAAAAAATTCTTGGAGGTATTACGTTATGAAAAGCAAAATTTTATCAATCATGGAGGCAACAAAAAAGAAAGCGGCCGTTGCTCTTCTTTGCGGAGCGCTTATTACCACAGCAGGCGCCGGGGCGGCTTTAGCGGCAAACCCTGACACTTCCATGCTGTATAAAATTCAAGGCGGTATTGCAAGCTACTCCACGGACGATGGGAAAACCTGGAGTGAAAAAGCTCCCGACGGTGTAACGGTCAGCGAATCCGAAGACAGTAAATTTACTGTCTTTAACGGCCTCCCAACCCTTTCGCCGAAAGATGCTGAGGGGAAAAGCTTGCTGTGCAAAGTGGAAAACGGCCTTAGAAGCTTCTCCACGGACGGCGGCAAAACCTGGAGTAAAAAAGCTCCCGACGGTGTAACGGTCAGCGAATCCGAAGACGGTAAATTTACTGTTTTTAACGGCCTCCCGACTCTTTCGCCGAAAGATGCTGAGGGGAAAAGCTTGCTGTGCAAAGTGGAAAACGGCGTTAGAAGCTTCTCCACGGACGGCGGCAAGACCTGGAGTGAAGAGGTGCCTGAAGGCGCAACAGTGACCGAAGGCGGCAAAGTCAGAATGATGAAGGTTGTTACGTCTGAAAATGCTAACTGATCGGTAATTTTACGGGAACTAATCAGCGCAAAACGACGGATGCTGTCGCTTTGCATAGAATAAACGGAAAAGCATCCACAGCATAGGAGCCGTTATCAGTTCCTATGTTGCGGATGCATCTTATTTTTATATTTTAATTTAATGACGAAGTAGGGATAGAAATGAGGATTTTAATGGTGGAAGATGAGAAGTATATGGCTGAGGCCATCGCTCAAGTCTTAAAGAAGAATCATTACAGCGTTGACTTGGCCTATGATGGAGAATACGGATTGGATTGCGGGAATTCCAATATTTATGATATCATCATCCTTGATATCATGCTTCCCAAAATGGACGGCATAAGCGTACTCAAAGAATTGCGTCGAAACGGCATTGAAACACCTGTTATTCTGTTGACGGCAAGAGGTGAAACCGAGGACAAGGTACGCGGCCTTGACAGCGGCGCTGATGATTATTTGGCAAAACCATTCCACACTGACGAGCTGTTAGCTCGTTTGCGCGCATTGGGGCGCAGAAAAACAGAACTAATCAATGACGGCAAGCTTAAATACGGAGATATTGAGCTGAATCCGCTTACCTTGCTGCTTGGCTGTGGAAACAAGGAGATTATACTGACTCTAAAAGAATCCCAATTACTGGAATTGCTTATAAAAAGAAATAGCACTATTATTTCCAAAGAGATTATTATTGAAAAACTTTGGGGTTTTGATACCAGCGCCGAGGATAACCATGTGGAAACATATATATCCCTTTTAAGAAAGAAATTAACACACTTGGAATCTGATGTTTTCATTCGCACCATACGGGGCGCAGGATATGTCTTACAAACGTTAAAAGGATAGGAAATAGAATGTTCACAAAACTGCGCAACAAATTTCTCATACTGAATATGTCAATTACTTCGGTTGTGATGGTTGCCGCGTTTGCAATCATTTATTTCATTACCTATAACAACATACACTCGGAGAATCTGAAAAAACTGAATTCACTGTCATCCGGCAAGCAAATAACCATACATTCGGAAGAACAAAATAAATTGGACGCATCACCATCTGATAAGCCGATAGCAATAACAGGAGTCGGCTTGCCTGCTGATAAGGAAAAAGAAACCTTCTCCACCCTCGCAAATTTTTCTTTAGGTGATTCTCTTTCATTTAATATTGAAGTAGACGCGGATGGCAGAATTTGGGGAATCAACTCTTTTATTGCTTTGCCTGACGAAGCTTATTATAAAGCTGCCGAGACTGCCTGGAGCGACAAAAAAAACAATTCCACAATAACACTGGAAGGGAAACAATGGCAGTATACTATAACCCCAATACTCATGCATGTTATTATCAGCGGACAACCATATACCTCCATCGAAGGCAAGTATCAGATTACATTTTTAGATGTCACGGAATCAAAAAATACGTTGCTGGCACTGCTGACCACTTTACTTTTAGTGGGCTTAATAATGCTTTTTGTTATTTTTATCATTAGCCTTTACTTTGCCAACCGGGCAATTAAACCGATAGCAGAAACATGGGAAAAACAGAAACAATTTGTTGCTGACGCATCTCACGAATTGAAAACACCGCTTACAATTATCAACGCCAACTATGATGCGCTTTTGGCAAATCAGAATGAAAGCATTAAAAGTCAAATAAAGTGGCTTGATTATATAAGAATCGGCAGTGACAGGATGGCAAAACTTATTAACGACCTTTTATCTTTAGCTAAAATAGAGGATGTAAATTTAAAAGCACAAAAAAGGCCGTTTAATATTAGCAACGCTATTAATGATGTGATATTGTCGATGGAAGCTTTGGTGATAGAAAAAGGCATTAAGCTCCGTCATGCGATAGAGCCAGACATAATTATAAAAGGCGATCCGGAAAGAGTTAAACAAGTTGTCACGATTTTATTTGATAACGCTGTAAAATATACAAATAATAACGGACAAATTGATATATTACTAAAAAAAGCAAAAAACAAAATTATATATTCTATAAAGAACAGTGGAAAAGGAATAGCAAAACAAGATTTGCCAAAAGTTTTTGACAGGTTCTACCGGGCCGATCCCTCCAGAACGCAGGAAACCGGCGGTTATGGTTTAGGGTTGTCAATTGCAAAGACAATTATAGACAGATTGGGCGGCAAAATAAATGTCACAAGTGTGGAAAATGAATGCACGACTTTTACTTTTACACTTGGACTGTAATGTACGAAATAATCATCAGGCTCCCTAGCAGCCTGTCTAAATATTTAACTGATAGCAGGATTAATGGAACAAGATGTCGGAATATACAATATTATGATCAAAGGATATAAACCAATATGTGGAAGATTTAAAATAATTAAATGTCTCTACAATTAACTAATTAAATTTTACCATTACCAGTTTTTTACAGTAAGCCGAAATATCCTGCTCAAGCAGAATACTCCTCAAAAAAATATATGCTATGATAGGTATAATCGGTAGTATTTCCTAACCGGGTATGTGTTAGTTTTCTCCTAAGCTTGTCGTAGGTGTATCGTATTGGATTGTTTTACCATCGGAGTACGGTAAACTTTTGGAGCGTCCGGTCTGGATCTGTCAATATAACCGTCCCCGCGACACCCGTAAAACACTACTCATTATAGGCCTGTGTTTCATATTAGAGTTGAATATTATTCCATTCCTCGTAACCTTTTTCAGTTAATTTAAACCAGTAATCTCTAATTATAAGGCTATCAGCATTGACGATATCAATTATACTACTATTAGGAGGGTATTTTATTTTAATTACTGATTCATTTAGGAGTTCAAGTATTGTTTCTCTTAAAGCTTCATCTGTATGCGATACTCTATAGTATTTTAAGTAATTCTTAATTTGAACTATGCTTTCTGAATCATCAACTAATGCATCAAGTATACTCTGACGCAAATTCATTTGTTTTTCCAATTAATATTCTCCCTTTATTACTACTGTTTTGGATAAGGGCGATAGTGTTGATCAATAATCTCACCATTACGATTTTTCAAAGTATGTTTCCATAATTATGACCATTCCTTTCTGCGAAAGGCACAAAACGGAATGAAACCGTCGGCCCTCACGCGAAGTTTGTTGTACAATATCAGCGAGGATGCCGGCACACTACAGAGCACGTGGAGGGGAGTGGGCCCAGCGTTTCGCTGACCGAATAATTATGTGTGCCGGCCGCTCAGTGAAGCACAAATAAGTGGGACATTGAGCCCGTAAACTTATCTTTGTAAAGACGCTACTCGTTTTTTGTGTGAGCGGTCAGTCCCTGTCGGTATCCTCGTATTCTTTTACGAGGAGGTCGAATATGGCACTCAAAATCGTTTATCCAGTCTGCTGTGGCATCGACGTCCACAAGTCCTTCGTCGTAGCTTGTATCGCGGCAACCGACGACAAGGGCGTTACGACTTACCAACGGCGCCGGTTCTCTACTTTCACCGGTGACCTCCGCCTGCTTGCCCAATGGCTTGCGGAGCACGGATGCCGGGATGTTTGTATGGAGTCTACGGGCAAATACTGGATACCCGTCTACAACATGCTCGAATCCACCTGTAAGGTGGTTCTCGCTCATCCCAAATACGTCAAAGCCATCCGCGGCAAGAAAACCGACACCAAAGATGCCAAATGGATCGCCGATATCTTCAAGCACGATTTGGTCTCCGGCAGCTTTATCCCACCCTTTGCCATCCGGCAACTCCGCGACTTCATGCGCTACCGTGTCAAGTTGACTAGCTTCTCTGTCGGAGAGAAGAACCGCGCTCAAAATTGCCTTACCGTTTCCAATATCAAATTGGATGATGTCTTTTCTGATGTTTTTGGTAAAAGTGCTTCCGCTATTACTGAACAGTTGCTTGCGCATCCCGATGGGGACTTTGACGTTGCTCCGTTTATTCATCGTCGCTGCAAAGCATCACCGGACAAGGTCCAAGCTGCTGTTGACGGCTTGATGTGCTCCGAGCAGGCTGAAAAGCTAAAGATTATCCATTCCCACATGGATAGTCTTTAGCTCTGCAAGGCCAATCTTGAATCTGCCATCCTCTCCCTTGCCGAGCAGTTTCGTTCTCAATTTGAGCTGGTCATGACCGTACCGGGTATCCAACTGTTTTCCTCCATCGCTATTATTTCGGAAATCGGCGTGGATATGTCCGTGTTCCCTACGGCCAAGCACCTTTGCTCTTGGGCGGGACTTACACCGCAAAACAACGAGAGTGCCGGCAAGAAAAAGACTACCCGTATCAGCCGTGCCGGAGCTTACATCAAGCCGCTTTTGGTTCAGTGCGCTCTTACCGTCTGCAATTCAGACAAGCACCCTGAAATCAAAAGTCGTTATCTTGCGCTCAAAAAGCGTCGTGGGCACAAGAAAGCCATCATTGCCATTTGCAGGATGTTGTTGACCGCGATCTACGCCATCCTCAAAAATTCCGAAGCCTACAACCCCAATCTCTATAGAAAGGTGGTGTCCATTCCTGCTACCCGGGCTTTTACCGTTGAGCAGGCCGTCGCTTTTGTTCGACGTCACGGCTTTCTGGTCGTAGATTCCGATGGCGTTATCGCTTCTTAGTCCGATTATATTTTCTTTTTCAATGTACCGTAATTGGATTACGGCACTTTTTTGCGCCCATTATCCGCTTCCGTTAGGTGTTCGTTTCAAACTTTTTCCCCCGTATACTTATTGGTGAATTCTTCTTCGATACTTTCACCACCTCTATTTCTTAACCCTGTTGCAGGTTCACTGGAATATCCTGTCTCTTCCCAGTTTTCAGGGTTATTCTCTATATCTTTGAGTTTATTCCTAAATACTTCCTCTTCAGCCCAATAGCGGTCCCAAGCTTCCTTGGCTTCATTTGCAAGCTCCACAGTAGCTGCCACAGCCGCTGCGCCAACAGCTGCCGCAGCAGCAGTTGCTTCTGGAGCTGCCACTAAACCAACACATACGACAACTCGCCCTGAGGGATCAACATACAGCACCGGGTTATTCCCACAGTAAACATACCTATTCTGCGACAGCGGGTCGTTAAGATTCCCGTTGAACGTATCTTGACTTAAGAACCTGCCGGTTATCGGGTCATAGTATCTTGCACGTAAGTAAATCAGACCGTTTGCATCGTAAGGCTCCCCGGCGAAACGGAACGGGTTGTAAACACTCTCCGAAACCGAACGCGGACTACCGAAAGCATCGTATGTGTAACGGTTGAGGGGGTTGCCGTAAACATCGGTTATTACCGAAATGCTGCCTAGCCCATCCTGGTGGTAATATGCGATACCTGCGGGGTCAATCCTGCTCAGAAGCCTGCCAGCGTAGGTATAATTATTTGTATTTCCCGTATCATCCTTTTCTACGAGCAGGCGCGGTATTCCTGTGTTGATATCGTAAATATAACTATATTCGTCTGAGCCGTAGACTGAACCTGATACGCTCTGACTGAGACGGTTACCGTCGCCGTCGTAGGTGTACTGGATGGTTCGGGTTCCGTCGGAGAAGTTGATCAGCCGGTTTTCGTAGTCGTAATTATAACTGCAATTGTTGTAGGTGGCATCACTGACTGATGTCAGGTTGCCGTTAAGGTCGTAACCATAGGTATTGGCACCTGCTTGGATCAGGCGGTTGGCGTTATCATAGGTATAGGTAACACCGTTCGCGCTTGTTCTGTTGCCTGCCGGATCGTATGTGTAATTCACTGTCTGGTCGTCGGGATATTCTACCCTGGTTAGTTGATAAAGATCTTCATAGGTGTATTGGGTGGTGTTGCCTTGTTCGTCGGTCACGCTCAGCCTGTTACCCACGTTGTCCAGTGTATAGGCCGCCCTGGCGATGGCGCTCTGACCGTAAACGTGCTCCAGCACTGTCAGGCGACCGCTAAGGTCGTAACCGTAGTTTACCATTATGCCATTGGGCAGATTTCCTGAAGCCTGTTGCCTGCTTCGTCGTAGGATATGCTTGCCGAATAGACCGAGTCGGATACCGATACGGGCAGGTTCAGGCTGTTATATGTGTAGCTTACCCGCAGGCCGCCGGGGTAGGTTAACGCTGTTATATTTCCGGCCTGGTCGTATTCGTAGTCTACGGAGTATACGTCTCTTGCTACCGATGTGAGCCGGTTTAAGCTGTCGTAGCTGTAGCCGGTGGTGCCTGCAGGGTCGACCATGGTTGTGCGGTTGCCGTTTGCGTCGTAAGTATAACTTATTCCGGTGTTATTCGGGTAGGTAATGTTCGTCAGGCGGTTGTTGGTGTTGTAGGTATAGTTTATTTCAGATCCGTCCGGCTTAGTCATGGATGACAGGTTACCGGCAGGGTCGTAAGTTCTATGGCTGGTGTTGCCCAGTGGGTCGGTTTCCCGCACCAGTCGGTTCAGCGCGTCGTAGGCGGCGGTAAAAGTCTGATTTTTAGCGTTGTTGACTGTTGTCATGTTGCTGTTATTGTCGTAGGTGTAGCTTGTGGTATGCCCCAGGGCATCGGTTACGGAGGCCAGTCTGTTTAACGGGTCATAGCCGAAGGTTGTGGTCCCACCGTTGGCGTCGGTGCTGTAGACGGCGTTGCCGACACTGTCATACTCGGTCGTGCTGATATGACCGAGTGGGTCGGTCACTGCAACCAGCCTGTTGTTGTCGTCATATGTGTATGTCCAACTGGCGCCGCGGGGGTCGGTGAGGCTAAGTCGATTGCCGGCCAGGTCATATGTGTAAGCGGTTGTGTGGTTTGCCGGGTCGGTTGCCGTGAGCAGCCTGGCGCACTGGTCGTAGGTAAATGTGTCCGTGTTGCCGCGCCGGTCGGTCATGCTGGTTTTGTTGCCGAGTGGATCGTATTCTATAACTTCTGTGTTGCCAAGCGCATCTGTTACATTGGTTATTCGATTCAAAGCGTCATAGGTATAGGTGGTGGTGTGTCCATTCCGGTCTGTTTTGGCAATCTGGTTGCCGTTGCCGTCGAGTGTGTAGGTTTCTGTGCTGCCGCTGGGATCGGTGGTTGATATTAACCGGTTGGGAAAATCGTAATTGTATGTGGTTGTGTGGTTGTTTGCATCTGTTACGGCAACCAGGTTGTTTTCGGCGTCGTAGTTATAGTTTGTCGTCCTGCCCAGGGGTTCTATTCACATGGAACTGCTTTTTACCGTAGAAATCCTATTATGCTACGCAAAATGGGAATGCAATAAATAAAGTGCCTAAGAAGCCCTATCCCACCACGAAATGGTTAGATACTTATTCAACGCCAGTCATCGGATTTGCTGTTACGAGCAACAATTCAAAGTCTATTTTGACATACTGGCGATAGGTTTTCAGGGTTCATCGAAATATTTTGGCCCCGCATCCATTTTTACGGCTGTGGGATTGGTGTTATTTATCTATAACAGCATAACTCATGTTTATATTTGAAAAGGCTACATTGGAAACGGTTATATTGTACCATTAAAACTGGAAGACAATGTTTATTATGATAATAGGTTATATTAGCAGTTTCTTGGTGTCTACTCAGTCTTTCAAAAAGCATGAACCAGGAGATAATTGTTTACCTGTCTCATTGATTTCAATAAACCAACCTTTTTCAAATCGGCCTACTTATCAAAAAATTTAGGTCTTAACTTTTTCAATAAATCTGGCACAGCTACATCTTTATTTTCAGAACGTACATGTTTTTCCCAATAGTTATCATTTATCCGTTCCCAAAAGAAGGTTCCAACATCACCACTGTATACCCATACCCTGTCGTCTTTATCCCATAAGAAGAAAAGGGCATCTCTTGTACGGTAAGCGTCCTCTGACGTATAGATAGCTAATGGTTCAGTAGCACCATTTGAAACATTTGTTATATAAAACCTGTTGTGTCTTACTTTCAATGGTTTCTTCTTTAATATTCAACTGATATTTAGCTGAGGGTGATATAACAGGTTTATTCACAGTTGCTAATCCTGACAAATCGATATCACTATTAGTATCAATCTCTTTTTCAGTGCATCCAGATAACAAGTATATTGTTGCTAATATGATTACAATTACCACGTGTAAAATCATCTTTAATTTCATTATCAAACCTACTTTCTATCGCCTATTATTTTCATCATTATATGGATTCATTTGGCTATTTGACAACCAACCTGATGTATATACCCCATCGCTACTCAATGTAGAGGTATCTGTCCAATAAATCCTTATAACGTAATCCGTTGGTGATGCAAAAGGTATTTTTTCTGCAAATTCACTCTTTGCTACATCAGTGCTGTATTGAAAATTGGGGTCTATTTCATCATTCCACTGGTAAGCAAAATTAATAGTTGAATTACCATATTCATCCTTTGAATATTTCCACTAATTCCAAATCCGCCGACATCATCAGATGTTCCATGTAAGTATTGATAACCAATTATTTGCTCTCCATTTTCAATTTCCTGTTAATGCTACCGCATAATGACCAAAAACAGCTGGTATAAGTTGTCCATGTTTTGACGGATAAAGTGACCAAAAATGAAAAAGTCCGTTAGTCCGCCTGTCATCTTTTTTGAATAATATTTGAGG
>NZ_JAKNBL010000021.1 GCF_022410535.1 Pelotomaculum terephthalicicum JT | reverse complement strand
CGAGCAAAGCTCGCCCTTGACATCCCCAAAGGTAGTGGTTCTGAATTAAGAATATCTATAAACACCAGGAAAGGAGGACCTAACTTAAGTCAGCCAAAAATTTGTCTTGACAATGGGGAGCACCGTATGACGCCTTCATCCATATACCATATATGCACAAAATCCCAACCAACAAATGTTGCTTGTTGTTTCATCTCCTCGGTTGTCTTAGCCCCAGTGCCTGTAGATATTCCGGCAACAGTTGAATCATAATAGGAACTTATGAAGGTAGCACCGTCCGCCAGTCCATAAACGCTCGAATTCCCAGCAACTGTTCCGGCGAAATAACAGCGGGTTATTACCGGTCTTGGAGATGTACTTGTATTAATATAACCAGCCAAACCGCCAACATGACCGTAACCATTCAACGGCAGTATCGCGTAAGAATCGGTTATGGTGCTGGTAGATCCCGCGCTGCCAATTATTCCGCCTATTTTACTACTGCTTGAATTAATTCCGGTACCACTGTCCGCGTTCAGTACGGCAACTACGCTAATATTGAAATAACTGCCGTTTCCAACCAACCCACCAACACTACTTAAACTTGTATCTACCGATTTAACCGTCAAGGTTAAATTCTTAATAATTGCGTGATTACTGGAAGTCCCTTTGACACTATCAAAAAGACCTCTTGTAATGGATGTCAAGTTCTTAATAATATATCCATTTCCGTCAAAATTGCCATGGAAGTCGGGAACTGATGTCCACGTTGTATTGTCTAAGTCAATGTCATTACCTAATTTATAGAAAGCGTATATATCATATCTAATATTATTAAGCTGTTGGGCAGTTGTAATTATATACGGATCAGCAGACGTCCCCGTCCCGGAAGGCACATCACTGGTATTTATACTGGTCACATTTACAGGTTTTTCTAAGTTTCTCAGGTAAGGATAAGAACTACCTTCGTCAATTGCCCAGGTATTGGTAAAGTCCCAACCGATATAAATTGCCTCATGAGTCATTCCTGAGGTCAATTTCATTTGCGCTTTATCAGCTGGGTCGATTCCGGCAACCACGCCGTTGTAATAGGAACTGGTGAAAGTGGCACTGTCTGTCAGTCCATAAACACTCGAATTTCCAGTAACTGTTCCAGCGGAATAACAGCGGGTTATTATTGGATTCGTACTTGTATAACCAACTAAACCGCCAACGTAGCTGGAACCATTTACCGGCAATATTGCGTATGAATCGGTCATGGTAGTGTTAGATCCCGCATTGCCAATAATCCCGCCTATATTCGAACTGCTTGAGTTGATGCCAGTGCCACTATCCGCATTCAGCACGGCACCTTTGCTGATATCAAGATAACTACCGCTCCCAACTAACCCACCAACGTTATTTGCACTTGTATTTACTAATTTAATCGTTAAGGTTAAGTTCTTAATTATCGCGTGATTACTGGCTTTTCCTTTGACACTATCAAAAAAACCTTTTGTAGTGGAGGTTAAGTTTTTAATACCATATCCGTTTCCATCAAAATTGCCATGGAAGTCAGGAATCGATGTCCACGTCGTACTGTTTAAATCAATGTCATTGCCTAATTTATAGAAAGCGTAAATATCATACCTAATATTATTAAGCTGCTGGGCAGTGGCAATTATATACGGATCAGCGGAGGTTCCCGCCCCGGAAGGCACATCACTGATGTTTATGATGGTGACGTTTACAGGTTTTTCAAACTTTCTCAAGTAAGGATAAGAACTACCTTCATCAATTGCCCAAGTATTTGTAAAGTCCCAACCAGTATAAATTGCCTGATGAGTCATTCCCGAGGTCAATTTCATTTGCGCTTTATCAACGGGGTTGATTCCGGCAACTACGCCGTCATAATAGGTACTGGTGAAATTGGCGCTGCCTGCCAGCCCGTAAATACTCGAATTACCAGTTACTGTTCCGGCGAAATAACAGCGGGTTATTATTGGACTTGTGCTTGTGTAGCCAACCAAACCGCCAACTTTGCTGGAACCATTCACCGGCAGTATTGCGTAGGAATCGGTTATGGTAGTGGAAGTTCCCGCACTGCCAAGTATCCCACCTATATTGGTTTTGTTTGTATTAATTCCCGTACCACTGTTTGCATTCAGCACGGCAACTTCGCTGATATCAAGATAACTGCTGCTTCCAACCAGCCCGCCAACCGTACTTGAACTGGTGTTAATTGAATTTACAGTTATGGTTAAGTCCTTAATTGTCGCGTGAGCACGGGAAGTCCCGGTGACACTGTCAAAAAGACCTTTTGTAGTGGAGGTTAAGTTTTTAATGCTATATCCGTTTCCATCAAAATTACCATGGAAGCGGGGAATCGGTGTCCACGTTGTACCGCCCAAGTCAATGTCATTCCCTAATTGATAAGAAGCGTAAATATCATCTCTAATATCATTAAGCTGTTGGGCAGTCGTAATTATATACGAATTAGTTCCCGGCGCAGTGTCTGACCATAAATAAGGATAAGTAACACCTTCATCTATATTCCACAAATTATCAAAATCCCAACCGATAAATGTAGCTTTTTGTTTCATCTCCTCGGTTGTTTTCGCTCCGGTACCCGTAGATATTCCAGCAACCGTTGAATCATAATAGGAACTGGTGTATGTGGCGCTGCCCGCCAATCCATAAACACTCGAATCTCCGGCAACTGTACCAGCGAAGTAACAGCGGGTTATTATTGGACTTGTGCTTGTATAACCAACTAAACCGCCAACTTTACTAGAGCCATTCACCGGCAGTATGGCATAAGAATCAATAATGGTAGTGGCAGTTCCCGAACTGCCAAGTATTCCGCCTATATTTGTTTTGCTTGCATTAATTCCCGTGCCGCTATCCGCATCCAGCACGGCAACTTCGCTGATATCAAGATAACTGCTGCTTCCAACCAACCCGCCAACTGTACTTAAACTTGTATCTATTGATTGAATAGTTAATTTTAAGTTCTTAATTACCGCGTGAGTACTGGAAGTACCGGTGACACTATCAAAAAGGCCTTTCGTAGTGGATGTTAAATTTTCAATACCATATCCGTTTCCGTCAAAATTGCCATGGAAGTCAGGAATCGATGTCCACATTGTACCGCTTAAATCAATGTCATTGCCTAATTTATAAAAAGCGTAAATATCATACCTAATATTATTAAGCTGCTGGGCAGTTGTAATTACATACGGATCAGCAGATGTCCCCGCCCAGGCAGGCACATCACTGGTATCAATACTGGTAACGTTAATAGGTTTTTCTAATTTTAACAGGTAAGGATAAGAACCACCTTCGTCAATTGCCCAAGTATTTGTAAAATCCCAACCGGTATAATTCACTTGGTAAGTCATTCCCGAAGTCAATTTCATTTGCGTTTTATCAACTGGGGCGATCCCGGCAACTACGCCGTCGTAATAGGAACTGGTGAAAGTAGCGCTACCCGCCAGTCCGTAAACACTCGAGTCTCCAGTAATTGTTCCGGCAAAATAACAGCGGGTTATTATTGGACTTGTGCTTGTACTACCAACTAAACCGCCAACGTAGCTAGAACCATTCACAGGCAGTATTGCGTAAGAATCGGTTATAGTAGTGGCCGTTCCCGAACTGCCAATTATCCCGCCTATATTTGTTTTGCTTGCATTAACCCCAGCACCACTGTCCGCGTTCAGCACGGCAACTTCGCTGATATCAAGATAACTGCTGTTTCCGACCAAGCCACCAACAGTACTTGAACTTGTATTTACCGAACTAATCGTTAAACTTAAGTTCTTAATTATCGCGTGAGTGCTGGCAGTCCCTTTGACAGTATCAAAGAGACCTTTTGTAGTGGATGTTAAGTTTTTAATACCGTATCCGTTTCCGTCTAAATTACCGTGGAAGTCAGGAACCGGTGTCCACATTGTACTACCCAAGTCAATGTCATACCCCAATTTATAAAAAGAGTAAATGTCATATCTAATATTATTTAGTTGTTGGGCAGTTGTAATTATATACGGCTCGGCAGACGTTCCCGCCCCGGAAGGCACATCACCGGTGTTTATACTGGTGACGTTTATGGGTTTTTCTAAGTTTCTCAGGTAAGGATAAGAACTGCCTTCGTCAATTGCCCAAGTATTTGTAAAATCCCAACCGGTATAATTTACCTGATGGGTCATTCCTGAAGTCAATTTCATATACGCTTTATCAACGGGATCGATTCCAGCAACTACGCCGTTGTAATAAGAACTGGTGAAAGTAGCGCTGCCCGCCAGTCCGTAAACACTCGAGTCTCCAGTAATTGTTCCGGCAAAATAACAGCGGGTTATTATTGGACTTGTGCTTGTACTACCAACTAAACCGCCAACGTAGCTAGAACCATTCACAGGCAGTATTGCGTAAGAATCGGTTATAGTAGTGGCCGTTCCCGAACTGCCAATTATCCCGCCTATATTTGTTTTGCTTGCATTAACCCCAGCACCACTGTCCGCGTTCAGCACGGCAACTTCACTGATATCAAGATAACTGCTGTTTCCAACCAAGCCACCAACAGTACTTGAACTTGTATTTACCGAACTAATCGTTAAACTTAAGTTCTTAATTATCGCGTGAGTGCTGGCAGTCCCTTTGACAGTATCAAAGAGACCTTTTGTAGTGGATGTTAAGTTTTTAATACCGTATCCGTTTCCGTCTAAATTACCGTGGAAGTCAGGAACCGGTGTCCACATTGTACTGCCCAAGTCAATGTCATACCCCAATTTATAAAAAGAGTAAATGTCATATCTAATATTATTTAGTTGTTGGGCAGTTGTAATTATATACGGATCAGCGGATGTTCCCGCCCCGGAAGTCACATCACCTGTATTTATACTGGTGACGTTTACGGGTTTTTCTAAGTTTCTCAGGTAAGGATAAGAACTGCCTTCGTCAATTGCCCAAATATTTGTAAAGTCCCAACCGGTAAAAGTCGCTTGGTGCACCATTCCCGAAGTCAATTTCATTTGCGCTTTATCAACTGGGGCGATTCCAGCAACTATGCTATCGTAATAGGAACTGGTGAAGGCAGCAGTGCCTGCCAACCCATTAATACTCGATTCTCCAGTCACAGTACCAGCAAAATAACAGCGTGTTATAGTAGGGCTTGTATTTATATGGCCTACTAAACCGCCAGCGTCACTGGAACTATTTACCGGAAGTATTGCGTAAGAATCAGTTATAGTAGTGGAAGTTCCCGAAGTACCAAGTATCCCGCCTATATAGGTATTGGTTGAATTAATTCCAGTGCCGCCGTCCGCGTTCAGCACGGCGACTTTGCTGATATCAAGATAACTACCGCTTCCGACTAACCCACCAACCGAACTTAAGCTGGTGTTAATTGATTTCACAGTTAAGGTCAAGTTCTTAATTGTCGCGTGAGTGCTGGCAGTCCCGGCGATACTATAAAAAAGACCTCTTGTGGTAGATGTTAAGTTTTTTATTCCATATCCGTTTCCGTCTAGATTACCTTTAAATCCAGTAATCGGTGTCCATGTTATACCGTTTAAATCAATGTTGTTTGCCAACTTATAGGAAGCAGTTAGGTTATTTCTAACAGCATCCAGGTCACCAGGCGTTGTAATAATGAAGGGATCAGCGGTTGTACCACTACCAGTCATGGCTTCAGCAGCCGGAAGATGTAATAATGCGGCAAAATAAAACAGTGATAATAACAGAATTGCTTTACTAAAACCCCTTAGAACATTCAAGAAGTGTCAACCTCCTTGTAAAAGTAACTTATTTAAATTAATTAATTTTGTAGTAATTATGGTTAAGTTAAGTTAATATAGATAAAAATGTTACAAATTCCAATATAATAATAAAAGACTAATTATTAATAATAAATATGTCAATAGCCTAATAATAAGACAATTTGACATATAGTGTAGTATTATGTCGATTCCCGTTAAGAAAACACCGTTTGTTTCATTCATCAGGTAAAAAGCAATG
Organism: Pelotomaculum terephthalicicum JT; assembly: GCF_022410535.1. Taxonomy (GTDB): domain Bacteria; phylum Bacillota; class Desulfotomaculia; order Desulfotomaculales; family Pelotomaculaceae; genus Pelotomaculum_D; species Pelotomaculum_D terephthalicicum. The sequence goes on along the minus strand of NZ_JAKNBL010000021.1, from coordinate 48,150 downwards.
GTATATATGTATGTGGATTATGTGGTGGACTGCAGGGACTATGGTTGGCTTTTGTAAGCAGTGTGCGGTAAAAACCATGTAAATTTTTCATCATCCGCCGGTACAGCCTTCATAGAATGGATGTCTTATTAGCTAAACAAATATTGTTCATTGTCAAAAATTATGGCATAATTCTAACGGGAGGTTCGCTATATCCATGAATTTTGGCAGCCGCTTGAGGCAGATTAGAGAAAGCCAGATGCTTTCAACATCCAAGCTATCCAAACAATCCGGTCTGAGTCAGTCTTTTATCTGGAGAATTGAATCCGGAGAAAAGCAGCCGACCCTTGAGACCCTTAGAAAACTATCACAAGGGCTGGGGATGAGTTTAGGCGAGTTGCTCGGTGAAGAGTTGCTGAGTGAACCTGAATCGCTAAAGATCAACCGGATTATCGGCAATATAAGAAAACTTCCGTCCGAACAGGTGGACGCGCTTGATTTGTTTATCGCCTCGCTGTCAACCGGATATGCGGCTGGGGAGAATCCGTTAACCCTGCAGGCGATTAAGCTTAACCACTCTGCTGAGGATGGCTTTGAAATTGAGGTGGTCTTCTCCGCCAATGTTTCCGCCATCATGGATCACCGGATCCCGGATGGCACGCAGAGGAATATGGCGGGCTTCCATCTATTTGACGAGGGGATGAAAGAATTGCCTATCGATGTCATCCCCGGAAACAAAAGAATGCTCGGGCGAAAAGCTGAAAGAACCTTTGTTGTCAGGCCCCGGACCCGGCTTAACGACGGCAGGGCATATAAGTTGAACATATCCAGGCTCTTGCAGGCCAACAACTACAAATATCTGAAGGAAAACCACACGATCATGTTTTCAACGCACGAAATCATAGATATCACGCCCTTTAACAAGAAACTGTGCGGCGATTATCTTTCATTCGCACTGGACAGCAGCAATATAGCGCCCGGCGACGAAAATATTCCGGTTAATATGGATATCAAGCTGACTTTTTCCAACAACGTCATTACGGACACGGTGCGGGACCACAATATGCAGTGCTTCTCTTTGGAGAACAGCAAAAAACAACCCGTCGAGATAGATGTGATCATGGCTGAACCGGGTGACAGTTCCGAGAAGAAAAAAGAAATCATCATCCATCCCAAGCATGGCTTACAGAGCAATACCGTGTATGTCCTGACAATCTCCGAAAATCTTCAGGCCGGCAATCAAAAGCTGTTGGGAACCGACAAAATTATCACTTTCACCACCGGCGGCGCAAGCATCAACGGTACCGGTGAACAAGATTGCTCATCGATTGCTTAGATGGATCACATGGCCATTTCCAATAGTTCGGCGATGTCCAGGACCTGAATTCGCTCCTGCGTCCCCTGGCGGGCCACCGTCTCCTCCATTAGCAGCTTGCAGTACGGACAGGCGGTGCAAAGCGCGGAGGCGCGGGTGGCGATTGCCTGTTGCACCAGGCTGGCGGCAATCAGATTTTCTGTCGCGGCTTTGGTCCAGAAACGGCCTCCGCCCGCCCCGCAGCAAAACGACCATTTCTCCGAGCGCCGCATTTCCACCAGCCTGACGCCGGGCAATGCTCTCAGGACTTCGCGCGGCTCGCGGTAAACATCGTTGTAACGCCCGAGATAACAGGAATCATGGTAGGTAATCGTCATATTATTGCTTTTTACGGGCTTCAGCCGGCCTTCTTTTAACAGGCCGGCCAGCAGGACGGAATGGTGGATAACTTCCCATTTGCCGCCGAACAGGGGATACTCATTTTTCAAAGTGTTGTAGCAGTGGGCACATAAAGTGATAATTTTCCGAACGCCCAACGCATGCCATTTCTTGACGTTGCTTTTTACAATCCGCTGAAAGAGAGCCTCATTTCCCATCCTGCGCGTTGTTTCGCCGCAGCACCACTCTTCCGCGCCCAGAGTTACAAAAGAAACGCCGGCTTTCTTCATTAAATTGCTCAGGGCTGTTGCCGCACTTCCGGCCCTTTCGTCAAAAGAAGCGGCGCAGCCCGGGAAATAAACATACTCCGCGCTGTTGTCTTCTGCCATCGTATGCATACCGGTGCCTGCCGGCCTGCCGGCGCTGTCGTTCCGGTCCATTCCCCACGGGTTGCCGTACAACTCGATATTGGCAAAATACCGGCGCATCTCATCAGGAAAATCATTTTTGGCCAGGACCAGGTAACGCCGCATTTCAATAATCTTGGCAGTATGTTCGACGGATACCGGGCAGGCTTCCTCGCAGCCGCCGCACATGGCGCAGCTCCAGATGAAATCCTTTTTGAAGACATTGCCGGTGACCTTTTTCTTTAAGACCCCCTGCGCCTGCTCTGAAGCAGCCTGCTTAACGCCCAGCCCTGATCTCTGCCTCAGCAGCAGCGGCGCCCTCTCTTCAATGTGCTTGCGGAGACGGCCCTGCAGTGGCTTGGGCTTGACCGGTTCGTCGCTCCGGTAAGCCGGGCACTGGTCGTTGCAGCGGCCGCACTTTGTGCAGGCGTAAGCCTCAAAAAGCTGCTTCCAAGTAAAATCCTCCATCTTGGCTACTCCCAGTGTCTTGTTGTCCGCATCTTTCAGATTTATTGTATTAATAGCCCCCCTGGGCTCCGGGGAATGCCAGTAGGTGTTAAAAGGCGCAAAGATAAGGTGCAGGTGTTTAGAGTTGGGGATAATCCAAAGCAAAGAAAAAATTGCCAAAAAGTGCGCCCACCAGAAAATGGATGCCGCCGCTGCGATGGCTCCGGCCGGCATGCCGGTGAATAAGCCGGAGAAAGCGCCGGCCAGAGGGGCGGGCCAAAGGGCGGTGCTGCCTGAATGCAGCGCCAAATTAGTCCCGTGATACAGCGCTTCGGTTAAAACGACAGTAAAAATGAGCACGAGGAGAACAATGGCTTCGATATCGTTTTTCAGCCATTCCGGTTTCCTGACCGTCCGCCGCAGGAGACAGCCGGTTATACCCACGATAACCAGTGCTATGAACAGGTCTTTTATAAAAAGGTACGGGACGTTGTTTGCCACAAAGGGGATTCCGGCGTGTAAAAGCCTTTCGGCGGCCATGTCGGGAATACCCGGTAGCAGGCATAAAAAACCGTACATGATGAAAGCGTGACACAAGCCGAAGAGTGGATAACGGCGGATCTTTTTCTGTCCCAATACGTTGGCGGCAAAATACTTCCAGCGCCGGCGCGGCAGGCCGGCGTGCTCAACCGGCCTGCCCAGGCGGATATAACAGACCCGCCGGTAAACCGTATAAATAAAATATATACACGAGACCATTAAAAGAGAAAAGAACAAATAACTTTCCATAACACAATATTTCCTTCTTGTTTTCTGTCAGGACCTTCAGCGCTTCATACAGACGAAAGAATAACGGTCAATCCAGCGCCTGAACCGGCAGTTGTAGCAGGATCTTTCCTCTTCAGCCAGCAGTTCGTCCTCATCATCCAGTACAAAGTGAGGGCAGTTGCCCGCTATTCCGGCTGCCAGCAGCCAATCATGGCTGCCGCCTCTAAACCGGACTTGGCCCCTTTTATTTTTTTTTATCCAGTCATCCATGTTCATCACCTCAATAATGCTCCAGGTGGGCGTTGGTACAGGTTTTCCAAACCAGCGCGCCTTCCCGGCGGTAAACCAGCAGGGTGCGTTTTCCTCCCAGCAGCACGGTCTTTAATTTGTGTCCCAGCCGCACCTCTTCATTTTTGTTCAGAACGTAGCCGTCCACACTCTGCACCCTTTCCACCAGGTTGCTGCATAATATCTCAGTCACATTTATGATGGCTCCGGGAACTTTGAGTTCCAGCCTGCCCTGGAAGCGCCCGTCGTTATTGGTCATTCTCAGGCCGACGCCGGCCAGCGCCCCAATCACGCCGATACCGGCGCCACCGTGTTCAGACAGGTGGACACCTAGTTTTCCGGCTAATTCATAGGCTTCCCCTTTGGTTATGATCCTCTTTTTTGTCTCATAACCATAAGCGATCAGGCTCTCAACATCCCGCAGTTGCTCCTCCGCCGCTACGCAAAGGCCGGGATCGGAACCGGGCGCGCTGTCCCGCTCCAGGCACCCGGCGGCTGCCTCGATCAGAGGTTCCAGACTGGCGGTTTCAATTTCAGCGGTAAAGCACATGGAGCTATTGTGGGAAGTATAGGCTATGTCCGGGTGCAAAAGCAGCTGATGGCGGGTCAGCCCCTGGCAGTTTCCCCAGCGCCGTTCTTCAATAATCCTGATAATCTGCTTGGCCGTCTCCCCGGTCGCTCCCTGCTCGATACTGTCGGTGTCATCAATCCCTACATATATTTTCATTTCACACACCCCGTCTAATATATCTCTTTTATATCTTCTATACCTTCTTTGCGTCTTTGCCGGCGTCTCGCCGCAGGTCAGGTCTGCCAGGATGAGGCCAGGCGCGGCTTCAATCGTTTGATCAGCATCGCCGCCAGCACTCCCCCCGCAGCGCCGAAAATGACGTGCAGCAAGGCAGCGTAACCGAATCCCACCGCCAGAAATACCACCGGTATGTCAAGGATGACACCCAGGGCAATGCTGGTCAGCAGCTTGGACCAGCTGAGCAAAGCCCCGATAATGACACCCACCCATATGGATTCCAGCTTGTTAAGAAACAGTATGGCCAGAATATCCAGCAAAACCCCTGGCACGATGCACTTGAAAGCCAGCAAAGGTCCCTCTTTGCCCAGACCGAAGACGATGGCCAGCACTCCCGAAACGATGCCCATGATGGTCCCCGCGCCAAATTTGGGGATCAGTCCTTTTCCCAGCATCAGCAAGCCCATCCAGTATACGCTGGTATGGCCCGGCATGCCTATAGGCAGTTGGAACACAAACCTGCTGACGCTTATCAGAGTCCCGAACATGGTTAACCTGATCGCGTCGGCCAGGCCTATATTAAAAATAAAACTGTCCGCCGGAGTTTTTAAGTCAGCGGACATTTCTTCCTTCTCCATGTCCAGCATAATCAGCCACACCTCTTATCATATCAATCGGCGACATAAATTTTGGCGACTTCTTTAATAATGACACGATTTCCGCCTGCTTTGTCTGCCATGGCAAAGGTACTGTTGCTGTTTGAAGACAGGACAATACCGCCGATATCCCGTGGCCCCAGCTTGATATCTTCACTGTCGCCCGCCCCGCTCACCTCGATGTATTGATAACCAGCGACCCCCGCCGAACCAAGCACGAAACCCAGCGATACTTCATTATCACCATTATCGCCGGTTTCGCCCGCGTCTTTATTCATTTCCTGCTCCTGCCGGCCCAATTGTCTGATTACGCCGGCGTCCAGATAAGCAGTGGTTTCATCGTGTTGTATTACAGGCACAAGCCTGCCGTTCCGGCTTCCTTGAGCTTTGGTAATCTGTTCGAAAAAGTAAGACCCCCCAACTATCAGGATAAGGAGCAGGATGCCGGCGATTATCCGCTTGTTAACAGTCATGTTGTCTCCTCGCTATCCTTTTTTCTTTCTGCGGGAGACTTCCACGGCTGCCCAGCCCGCCAGCAGAATGCCTGATGCCGCGGCCACAATATTCTGCAGCCGCCGGCCCCGCTGAACGGCTGCAAACTTGGCGGCGTCCGCCTCGCCCGGCGCCGCTTCATTTGGCTGGTCCAAATCAGCTTCAGCGAGTGGTTTGCTTGCTGCCGCGCTGCCACCAGTTACAGGAGTATCTTCCGGCGCGGCATCGGGTGCCGGCTCTGTACCTGTGCTGCCAGTTACTGTACTGGTGGTTGATGCGGCGCCCGCACCGCCGGTTATCTTGTTGTCCGCCAGCGCGGCGCCTGCGCTGCCCGCCGCGGCGTCAGGCGGAGCATCTTCCGCTGCAATGGCCGGCCCGGAAATTTGCCTTATTTTTTCACCGGCCGTTTTAAACCTGATCGTAACCCCTTGGTTGTCGGTGGTCATGGAAAGCGTGGAACCGCCGTTTTTTGCCACCAAATCCGGGGCGACATATAACCTGTAGCCGGTCCCCGGAGCAAGCTGCCCAGCCGGTTCCACCCAGATATACTGCCTTTTGGTAAAATCTACCGTGTCATTAATTTTGCTTAAGATAAGCGCCAGCTCTTTGCCGTTTTCATCATAGAGATGAAAACAACGTTTGTTTTTTTCCCAGTAGATCAAACTCACGACATTCTTGTCAAATTGCATGGTGATCTTTGGTTTCAGCGGTACATTATCTGCCTTGATGATACTGGTTCCGTTATCAAGCGTTGCTGAGACAAGGCCCAGTGGTTTAAAAACACCCTGATCGTTTCCTGGCCCGTCGTCATTATCTCCGTAGGCGGCTAACGGTAAAGCGCTCAGAAGGACCGTGAACAGCAGCAGGGCAAGCAGTCCTGATCGCCGCCGCATTTTCCCGTTTGTCACATTTCCCTTTCCTTTCTTCCTGTGGTTTTATTTCACCCTCCACAACGGGTAACAAGAAGAGCTAACGTAAATTTTGCAGTGACTGCACCGGCAAGGCCGCGCAGTATATATACAGCAGCGGCAAAATACTTACCGCGGCTGTTATGGCCAGCGCCGCCAGATCACGGCGGCCGAAGCGCAGGTTTTTGGTCCGGCTGTGATGCGGCCCCCCTGTGTAGCACCTGCTTTCCATAGCCACGGCCAGGTCGGTGGCCCGCTGCAGCGAACCCGCCACCAGAGGTATGAGCACTGCCAGCAAAGTTTTTAAACGCACCAGCTTCTTCGGTGACGCAAATGGCGCCCCCCGGGATTTCTGAGCTTTGGTGACGGTCTCCGCCTCTTCTATCAGAGTGGGGATGAATCTTAGAGAAATCGTCACCAGCATGGCAAACTGATTTACCGGCACCCTGAGGCGGGTCAAGGGAGCGAACAAAGCCTCCAGCCCCCCGGCCATCTTCATGGGCGAAGTAGTCATGGTCAGGATGGTGGAACTAAGGAACAGGATAAGCAGGCGCAAGAATGTAGCCAGTCCCCGGTATACTCCTTCTATGGTCACTGTCAGCGGTCCCAGGCTGAACAGGGGATTTCCCTGGGTATATACGCATTGCGCCAGAAAACTAAAAATAAAAATAATCCATAGCCATTTAATCCCGCGCAAGACTGACGGCAAATTTATTTCCGACAGGAAAATCACCATAAAAATCAAGCCCGTGTTGAGCAGGAGCACCGGCCAGTTATAATTGACCAGTATGGCTGTAACTACGATCAGCCCCCCCAGAAGCTTGGTGCGCGGGTCCAATCGATGAATTAAAGAATTGCCGGGTACGTATTTTCCCAACTTCATTCTTCTCAACATTTAATCCTCTCCAGGACCCTGCCAATCTCGCCGGCAGCTTCTTCCACGGTCAAAACCCCGGTTTTCACTTTCAACCCCCGTTTTTTTAAATTATGCAGTAATTTCAGGTAATCCGGCAGCAGCAGGTCATAGTTCGGCAAATCATCGCGCGCCAAAAGCTCCCTGGCCGGTCCCCACGCCCGCAGGCGGCCGTTATCAAGCAGAGCGACGCGGTCCGACAGAACGATGAGCTCGTTGATGTAATGGGAAACCATAATGACGGTAACATCCTGTTCTTGCCGATATCTTTTAATGGCAGCAAGAATATGGGCGCACCCCTCGGGATCCAAGCCTGCCATGGGTTCATCCAGGACCAGGATATCCGGCTTCATCGCCAGAATGCTGGCAATAGCGATGCGGCGCCGCATCCCGCCGCTCAAACACAGCGGTGAAACGGCGCGCACCTGTTCCGGAACAAGCCCCACGTTTGCCAGGGCTTCATCAACCCGGACCTCAATTTCCGCCCTATCCAACTCCATATTGCTCAGCCCATAGGCCAGCTCGTCGTATACTGTCGCTTCAAAAATTTGCTGTTCAGGAAACTGGAACACCATACCCACATACTTCCACAGCTGCGACCCGTAGTGCTTATCCCGCGTATCAAAGCCCAGCACGGATATGCTTCCGGATTGAGGGTATAAAAGACCGTTAAAATGCTGAATCAGGGTTGACTTGCCGGAACCGTTGGCGCCGATAATCCCCAGAAATTCACCTTTTTCCACCGACAAGGTGATATTATCGAGAACCTTTTTCTCGTCTGGCGTCCCGCCATTATATGCATAGCTCAAGTTGTTGATTTCAATAACCGGCATATACTGTTCTCCATCTGCTCCAAAGTGCTGATCCGTTCGTCCAGCAGGCAGCCGCGCTTTCTGAGCATTTGAGCCAGACGCACAATATTCGGTGGCTTTAAATCAAGAGTTTGACCGGCCTGGTTGAATATTTCCCATGGCGGCGCGTCACGGACAATACTCCCTTCCTGCAGCACGATGATCCGGCCGGCCCCGGCCAGGTCCTCCATATTGTGGGAAATCAAGATGATGGTGATCCCCTGCCGGTTGTTCAGCTCCCGCAGGTAGTCGAGAATTCCCTGCCTGCAGGTCTGGTCCAGCATGGAGGTCGGTTCATCCAGCACAAGACAGGCAGGCCGCATGGCCAGGGCCGCCGCTATGGCCACCCGCTGCTTCTGGCCCCCGGACAGCATGTGCGGCGACTTATGCCGCAGTTCCTCCAGCCCCACGATCTGCAAGGCCTCTTCCACGCGAATTTCAATTTCCCGCAGCGGCAGGTTCAGATTTTCCGGCCCGAAAGCTATTTCCTCCTCGATAACCGGACTAACCAACTGGTTGTCCGGATTCTGAAAAACCATGGCCACCTGGCGGCGTATCTCTCTGATATGGCGCCGCTGGCGAGTGTCCATGCCGTTAACCATGACGCTGCCGGCGGAAGGAAGCAGCAGGCCGTTCAGCAAACGGGCCAGGGTGGTTTTGCCGGAGCCGTTCTTCCCGGCGATGCCCACGAATTCACCTGGCTTTATGGATAAATTCACAGCTTTTAAAGCGCGGATTTTGCCGCCCTGGCTGCCGGCATATTCTTTGCTGACGTTTATTAACTGGATTCCCGGCGAGTTGATAGCGCATCATCACCTTTTAACTTTTTGCTTGCGATTGCGCCAGTTGTTAATATTCACTACGCATTTTGTTTTGCGAAAGAATACGGATAACCCCGTAAGTACTCGTGCCGCTTACGGGGGAAAACAACATAACATAACAAAACAAACCTTAACAAATTATAGCATGATTCAGCGCAGGTGTTAATACCGGCCTGTAATCCTGCACCGGGCCTGGCATGAGCAACCGATGGACAGATTACAGTCCCAGCTTATCCATCATATTTTTCAGCATAACCGCACCTTCAGCGCGCGTGGCATTGTCAGCCGCACCAAAGCTGCCGTCGGTGCGCCCGTTAATGATCCCCAGGCTGTATACGGTCCGCACTGCCTCATAGGCCCAGGCGTCGATGCTTCTTTTGTCGCTGAATGTGATTTCTTTCAATTCAGGCGCCTGGCCGCCGGCATAGTTGTATGCGCGCTGGATCATCGCAGCCATTTCCTGGCGGGTAATCATGTCGTCGGGACGGAACTTGCCGTCAGCGCCCACAACCAGGCCGGCTTTTGCCGCCTTCAAGACATCATCGGCATACCACGCAGTGGCAGGCACATCGTTAAACAAATCAGCTGCCGCATTGTCCGCCAGATTCAAGGTCCGGCAAATCAGCGCGGCAAATTGCGCCCGGCTTATTTTAGTGTCCGGCGCAAACTCATCACTGCCTACTCCGCTAACAATCTGCCTGGCCGCCATTATCTCTATGTCCCTCTTGGCCCAGTGGGAGGCAATATCCGCAAAGGTCTTCCGGGATTCAGCCACCATGAAGGTCGAGAAGTGCCTGGCGCTGAATACCAGCTTGCCGTCCCGGACTCTTCCGCCCATGTACTCCCATTGATTGTTTTCTTCATTAAGGCAGTACACCCCCAGTTTGTCCGGGGCGCTTACATCCTCAGGAATAGGCAGGGTCATCATAACCGCCTGCTGAAAATTATGCAGCTCGGTAACGCCGGAAGACGCGCTAAAGATGTAAACCGCTTTTCTTTCAGTATCTCCCGGTGCGTTCTGCACTGTCTCGTCCGAAGCGAGCATCACGCTGAACGTCATTTCCTTGCCCTTCGTCAATGCTTCGGGCGGGATATACATGATTATTTCGCTGTCCTGGAGCACGATGGGCTTATGCTCGGCAATGGCCAGATCAACCACTGCCGCGGGAAACCGCCCGGCTTTTTGCGCGCCTGCCGCCGCTATTTCCGAGATATCCACCACGAGGGCGCTCATGTCAGCCTTCTTGAGAATAGCAGACGCCTTCTCGGTATCGACCTGCAAGGTTGTTATATTGCCATTCTGGACGGTCTTGCCTAAATCCGAAGCAGGGATGGCTGCCGGGAGTGAAGACCCCCCACTTGTCCCCCCTGGTGTGGACGTGGACGTGGTGGAATCGCCTGTCTTGAAATAAACCGTTATATCCTCACCCAGTTTGCTCCCGTTGTTGGCACACAGGTCTCCGTCAATCTTTACCGCATAGAGCGTATTTTCCTCGAGTTGTTCATTAAGGGAGAGGACCAGGCAGCATTGCCTTTGGGTCTGTAACTGCGTCTCACTCAGATCATAATAGCTTATAGTGGCGCTGCCCGCAGCAAGATCATCGATTAATTCCACGTCAAAAGAGACAGGCGTGTTATCCTCTCCTTTGTAGAGAGAGATGCAGTCTTCATTATTTTCGTTGGCCCCGATAACTACTCCCGGCATATCTTTATTGTTAATAAAGTAATTAACGTTGCCCTGAAAGGCCAGGGCCAGGGCATTCGTGCTTACGGGGATAACCTCCGTCGGCGTTTCCGTGACCCCTTCGGGATCCGAGCCAAGAAATGCTACTTCCTTCGGGGCATCGGAGGGCATCGAGAAGTCACTCTCTGCCGAAGCCTCGGCGGTATGGGCTGCAATGGTGTAATCGCCGTCGGAAAAGTCTGACGGCACGGTAAAGACCGTCATGTAGTACCCGCTCTCATTACTCTTTGTGCCGGCGTAATACTTAATACTGTTGGGAGAACCGGCAGGGTAAATCTCAAGAAAAACATCGGCGTTGCGCGTCGCTTCCCCGTCATTTGTTACCCGCCCCGCGACGGCCATGATGTACCCCGGACTGTAGGTCTTTCTCCCCCCGTTGGTTACAACCGTAATGGACTGATCGGCAAATACAACTTGGGCGTGGGCCGCGAGCAGGATGATGGCGGCAAGGATCGCGCAGATCGCTTTTTTCACGCCGCTACACCTCCTCCCTGGTCACTTGCAGTTCAAAGTGCATGGTTTTCGCCAGCACTCGCGGATTGTCCCTTTCCCTGGTGGTTTCACGCAGCATTACGTCAACATAGACATTCCCTGCGACATCCTCAGGCACTGTAAATACGATACTCTCTTTGCCAAAAACATGTGTGGGATTTGCAGTACTGTTCGCGGCGGTATTAAAGTACCCTTTACCCAGGATATCCCCGCCATGCTCAAGACGGGCGCCCTTTCCTCCCCTTGCTACAATGTAAGTCCTTGCATGGGAATGCTCGCGATCACTCATATTAATTGGCTGAATACTAAATACATATCTCTTGCCCGGCTGCAGCTTCTCCACGGCAGGAGATCCTGTCTCATCCAAGACCAGGCTGAACTGGGCAGGGATTACGGCAGGCTTGGTATAGAATTCCACACCGGCATCCGCGCCCAGCGCATTCCCCTGCTTGTCGGTCAGCTTGCTGGGCACGGTTATTTTATAGTGTCCGCCGTTGGCCAGCTCCTGGTCGGGTGTAATCACAAGCTCAGTCCCATCGCCGTTAAACCGATAGCTGCATGCTGCTTTCGCGCCGCCTGCGGTGGGGTTGCCCAGCGTGCCAATCTGCTCAAGGATTACGTCGGCCCCGTCACTGATCGACGCAGGGTCGATCGGATTTACAAAGCCCAACGTCAACTCGGCATCCGTGTCAATTTCATAGGATTCCACACCGTCTGGAGGCGAATAGAATATCACGGAAGGTGTTGTGGTAAAGCTCCAGATGCAATCTGCCGACAGGTGGTTACCATCCTTGTCGGCAACCGCGGTCGAGACTGTGACGGTGTACTGGGCGCCATATCCCAGTTTGGCTTGCGGTGTCAAGACTACTTTCTTTTCCGCGGCCTCATAGGTTACATTGGCCGCGAGAGCCTGCCCGTCCTTGGACAGGAGAACGGTACCGTTGTTGATCGTATCCGCGTTCATCTCTTTTGAGAAACAGAATTCAATCACGCTGTCGAGCGCGACTCCTTTTGCAAACGGAGCCGGAGACTGCTTGTAGATGCCGAACGGACCATAGTTCTCGCGAACCAGCGGCAATGGATTATCCGGATCGGCCGCTATGCAGATGTCAACATCCCAACTATTTCCCGATAAAACATTGTCCAGTTTTAAGGCCGTCTCTGCCGCAGCAGCCGTATTCTGATCCTTGATCTCGACCCCGTCCACTGTCGCGTAGACCGTTTCCGGTCCTTTAACTGTTTCGTCGTCATAATACTTATAGCTTTCGCCTGTCCAAACCCTAATACCACTGTCGCAATTATAGATATTATTACCATGCAGCTCAACATTGGCTTTATCCCTGACAAAAATTCCCGCGGACGTAAAGCCGTCGTGCAATCCCGTATAATGATCCGTGATTAACTGCCCCGGGTCATCATTGCTACTGTTATAGCCGGTAGTTAGCTCACCTTTGTAGTCTTTAATCTCACAGTTCCTGATAGTTGGCGTGCCCCATTGAGCGAGGACAGCGTAACCGGGGCTACCCTGACCGTCAAAGGTACAGTTTTCAATTGTTTGACTGCCCAGATAAAGCGGATTTGTGGTCGGGAAATCATACAGGAAGACACCGGCCCTCTCGGCAGGCGTAAAACTGCAGTTACGGATCGTCGCTCCACTGCGGCAGTTAGACATAATCGCATATTTGGTCCTGCTCATACCGGCGAATTCGACATTCTCTATTCCACAATCGCCGTTAGTACGCATAACCGCCTGCAGCTTTTTGCCGTTGGCATCGACTTTCACATTCTGGACAATATCACCGTCTTCCATATTGACAAACATATAATCGCCTTCAGTTTTGGGGTAAGTGGATTCCAACTCATCAAAACCGGATCCTGCCTTTACAGTCTTGCCCTGGAAATCGATAACCCCGGACGGTGAAAATCTATTATTAAAAATAATCGTCTTAACATCCGGGCGCGCAATGGCGGTAAGCAATTCATTCTTTTGCCGCTCGGCATCCCCTTCATGACCGCCAAATTGATCCAGACTGCTGCACAACTTATATTCCTCGGTCCACTTGACCGTAATGGGTACGGTGACCGTCACAGTGACTTTGCCGCGTTTAATGGTCCCCGTTAAATTCACTACCGCCTCGTCGGAGTCTAAGGGCATAAAAACCCTGAAAGGGGTAACGTTTTCAGTTATAACCAAATCCGGGCGGTCGCTCTCCCACCCTATATTTGCGCCATATCCTTTTTTAAGGGCCGGATCGCCAGGAACATACCTCGCATAGAAATCCTGTGTTACTTGATCTTTTGAATCCCCTTCCGCAAACAGGAATACTTGCGGGTCGTTCTTCTCAATATCGTCTTTGACCCTTTGGACGATTTCCTCATGCTTCATAGCTAAAACAAATGCAGAATGGCTAAAGGGGTCGCCGCCCGCGTCTCCGCGGGTGTTGCCGTAAGGGTCGTAGCTTTTAATTTTATAGCTGTAGCTCTGGCCATACACGACATCATAATCGTAGTATGTAAAATCTCCGTTCCGCCAGTCCATTTTCTTATAGGCTTTTATCTCGCCAATTCTCTTAATTAAGACATCGTCCCTCCATATTTCCCAACAGCCGATTCCGGAACCCTGATCTTTAGATTCCTCAGTAATTTTTATACCATAATTTCCCTGATCATCGAGAACGTATCCATCCGTGCCCATATCCGTGGTGTCCGGGATAAAGTAGTCATACATAACGCTGTACATATGAAACCTGCCGTCCGTGGAAAAGTCATCGTCATCGCAGGTCAGCTTGAATATGCCGCTTCCCATTTCCGAACGGTCAACATCGTTCAGGAAGGTCCAGGGCTCGATGTTCCCCTGTTCATCGACACCTTCCGGATAAGTCTGGATTCTCCCATCGTAGACCGAGCACTTATCAAGGTACTGCTCAGGAATAACGTCGTAGGGGATCGGAACAGTCAGGATCACCTTTTTACCTGGAGCGGCGGGCCCTTTGAGCAAAACGCCGTATACCGGCCCTAAGTCCGCGGGTGTTGCCGGGCGTATGGCAACCTCCCACGGTTTGGTCTTGTTTTTCGCGTCGCTTACCGTGACCGTATTGCCACCCATCAGCGCTTCGGCGTATAGCTTCAGTCCGCTTTCGAAAATGTAGGTCTTGCCCTGTTGAATGGGTGTTTCAACGTTCAGCGCCAGCACCACCGGTTCCTCGGTAATATCTCCGGCAGGAGTTCCAAAAGCAGGGTCGGCCTTAACGCGGAACGCCAGTTTGCTTATACTGGTGTCAATGTCATAACTGCTTGCATCAATGACCGCAGTAGTTCCGTCAACCTCCAGGTCATGCCAGTCCGTATAATCAGTACCATTCACGGCAATGCGGTATTCCAGGTTGGAAGCGTTGTCTGGCAAACCTGTCAGCGTGATTTGCGTCCCGCTGAGAATCGCTCCCCCGACAGAAGGCGCCTCCGGCGCTGGCGGTATCCCTTGTACAATAGTCTGCGCCGCGCTGTCCCCGGCGGGAGTGTTTGTATCAGGGCTGGCCTTGACACGCACTTCTATGGTGCTTTGCTCTACCGTGAGGCCGGTTGCCGTTAATGTTGCGGTCCGGTTAACCACTGCCAGGTCCGACCACCCGCCATAGCCTGCTTCTGTCCCGTCAGCCGAGATGCGGTATTCCAGATTGGCTGCATTACTCGGCAGCCCGCTTAATGTCAGCACATCCCCCAGCAGTGTCGCGGAGGTAAAAGACGGGGCGGCCGGCTTTTGCGGCGCGACTGTCGTAAAGCCGATTTCAGTATCAGCGCCCAGCGTATTTCTATTGTTGTTCGCAGTAATATCACCCTGCAGCGTCAGGACATACTGGCTGCCGGGAATTAAATCGCCGTACACACTGTATGTAACCGTTAACGGTGAGCCCTCTCCAACCGCAACTTCTACCTGACTGCGGCTGCCGTCAACTATTCGCTCTAATTTTACTTTGCTTCTGTTGTCAACAATATAGGGCGGGTTTTTCGCAGAACCATCATAATAGCCCTGCACGGTATTGCTGAAAGTTATCGCAAAATTCCCGTTCAACGGGATATCCGGATTGCTTGCCGGGTCTGGCGATTGAACCAGAGCAGTAGTGTTGTTCAGCTTGACATCGCTGAGTGTCAAACCTGCCGCATAACACTCCTTGACCGGAATAAAGCCCATAAAAAGCGTTATGCAAAAGATTGTTAAAAGAGAAAAAAACGCATTATGTGTTTTTCTTTTGCCGTTAATCATTTTATAATTCCTCCAACATGTGAAAGTATTCTTTTTTGGTGTCTCGCTATTCAGCCGGGGTGGAAGCAAGGTTTTTTAATTGCTGGCAGGGTCTATGACCATGTTAAATATGTAGGCGGCTTCCGGATGCTTACCCTGGGATGCTCGGAAGGAAACACTCTAGCTCCTTCTATCCCAATAGATTTAACAGCATTTTACCCCCCCTCTTAAGTAATAATAGTCGTTAGAAGCCTCACTATTAGCTAATCCTTCATGACCGGAATTTTTTCAGCCTCCTTTCATTAATGTTAAAGATTTTGCCTGACTAATTGATGAATTAAAAAATTCCGGAGCAAGTCCTATTCAAAATGTTCTCATCTGTTTCATGTGAGAAAAGAAAACATCCTGTGTCCTTCTGAATGCTGTTTAGAAGCGGTTAACCCTCCGCTTTGAAAATCAAGCGCTTATACCTATGGACATAGATTAAATATATTTATAGTCATGGAGATTATAACATAACTCAACTTAATTAGAAATAACAAAATTAAATTTTTTATTGTATTATATCTATTATTATTAAGTAATGAAACGAAGGGAAATATCCTATAAAATTTTGTTGGGGCTACCGCCGACACTTTATTGTCTTCAAAGAAAATGATATGGGGAGAAGTGAAAAGGGATAAGCTTATTCAGTGGGTAAACATTGAAGCTGTTAAGGCTTATGCGGAATAGGATAAAACAATTATGGCACAAATGACTTATAATGACTTTCAGGAGGATAATAATAAGAATTATCAGAAATGGATGGGAGCGCAAAGTGGTATATGAATCTAAAATTAAAGTATGGGCTGCCGTTCGCTGGCATTGCAATCACTCATAAACTAAACTTCCGCTATTGAATGACTTCATATACGCAATTAATCGGTTCCGGTTCAGTGTCACTTAAAGAATACGCGCTTCTTACCGTATTCTCAGCTTCTTTACAATTTTCCACGTCCGTGTGCAAAATACAAATGGTATCGCCTGTATTGACTTTATCCCCTATCTTCTTGACCATCGTCAGGCCCGCGGAGTGCGCTATGCGGTCATCCTTCTTCTTTCGACCCGCCCCCAGCAGCATCGCCGATACTCCCACGGCTTCGGCGTTGATAGCCGTCACATACCCTGCACCCGCGGCTTTAACCGCAAAATGATATTTTGCCTGCGGCAGCTTTTCGGGGTGTTCAATAACATCAGGATTGCCGCCCTGGACTGTGACGAGTTGTTTCAGTTTCTCCACAGCTTTACCGGACTTGATCACTTGCTCCAAAGCGCTGTATGCCCTGTCAAAGTCCGGATAAGCCCCGCCCAGCACGGCCATGTGCGCGGCTATCGTAAGGGAAACAACGGCTAGGTCGGGAGCGCCCCGGCCTTTCAATACTTCAATAACCTCTTTAACTTCGTTCGCGTTGCCGACCTCGCGCCCCAGCGGCTGGCTCATGTCTGTGACAACGGCTATTGTCTTTCTGTTCAGAGATTTGCCTATTTCAACCATTGTCTCAGCCAGTTCTTTAGCCTCGGACAGAGACTTCATGAAAGCGCCGGACCCGACTTTAACATCCAACACCACGGCATCGGCCCCTGAGGCAATCTTCTTGCTCATCACCGAGGCGGCGATCAAGGGAACACTGTCCACTGTGGCGGTAACGTCCCGCAAGGCGTATATTTTTTTATCGGCGGGAGTCAAGTTCGCGCTTTGACCCGCTATCGCCATTTTATAGATATTCACGTTATGGATGAATTCATCCCTGGACAGCTCTGTTTTAAAGCCCTCAATGGACTCCAGCTTATCAATCGTCCCACCCGTGTGTCCCAAGCCCCTGCCGGACATCTTGGCCACGTGGACACCTGCCGAAGCAACCAGCGGGATAATAATCGGGCTTACCTTGTCTCCCACTCCGCCGGTCGAGTGCTTGTCAACTTTAACCCCTTTGATTTCCGTCAAATCTATTTGCTCTCCCGAATTAACATAGGCAAGAGTAAGATCCGCGATTTCCTTCTTATCCATGCCTTTAAAGCATATCGCCATGAGCAGGGCAGACATTTGATAGTCAGGTATTATCCCGGCGGTGTATCCCTCAACGAGGAAACGAATCTCGTCCCTGGTTAATCTTCCGCCCTGTTTCTTTTTGTTAATTAGATCAACGACTCGCAACCTGGTCACCTCACCTCAGTCCAGAAGCTCCTGCCCACTGTCGTCTTCAAACGGAAAATATCAGCCACTGTCGCCGCGACGTCCGCGAAAGTTTCTCTCACCCCGAGATTCACTCCCGCCTTGACCGCCTTGCCGTAAACCAGCAAGGGCACATACTCTCTGGAATGATCGGTGCTGGAAGTAGTCGGATCGCAGCCGTGGTCAGCCGTAACAATCGCCAGGTCTTCATCACGCATGGCATTAAGCAGCTCCGGCATTCTCCGGTCCAGTTCCGCCAAAGCCGCGGCGTAACCTTCCGGATCATTGCGGTGCCCGTAGAGCATGTCGAAATCCACCAGGTTGGTGAAGAGCAATCCTTCCCCCGGAGCACGCAGCAGTTCCAATGTCCGGTCGATACCTTCCACGTTGCCTGCGGTGGCAACCGCGCGGCTGATCCCCTCCCCCGCGAAAATATCATTAATCTTGCCCACAGCGGTAACCTGTAGGTTATTTTCCACCAGCAGCTTCAGCACAGTTTTGCCCGGCGGCTTTAATGAATAATCATGCCGGCGCGCCGTCCTCCGGAAACTGCCGGGTTCCCCGACAAACGGCCTGGCGATAACCCGCCCGACGGCATGGTCTCCGACCAGCATTTCCCGCGCGGTCTGGCACATTGAATAAAGCTCCTCTATGGGGATTATCTCTTCGTGGGCGGCTACCTGAAAAACGCTGTCCGCGGAAGTATACACGATCGGGTAGCCGGTTTCCAGGTGCTTTTCGCCCAATTCCTTAATTATCTCCGTACCTGAGGCGGCTATATTGCCAAGCACCGGCCGCCCGATCTTTTTTTCGTACATTTCGATCAATTCCGGCGGAAAACCGTTAGGATATACCGGAAAAGGCCGCTCCAGGATGATGCCGGCCATCTCCCAGTGACCGGTGGTGGTATCCTTGCCGGCGGAACGCTCGGCCATGCGCCCGTAGGAAGCCGCAGGGGTTTGGACCGGAGGCGTTCCTTCAACATTAATGATGTTACCCAGGCCTAGATATCCGAGGTTGGGCAAATTTAGTCCGCCGACCGCTTTAGCCGTGTTGCCCAGGGTATTGCTGCCGGCGTCGCCGTATTCCCCGGCGTCCGGCAGTTCTCCCACCCCCACGCTGTCCATAATCAGCAATAATACCCTTTTAACCTGCACAGTTTCATCTCCCAACTGCAATAACTATCTCTACTATTATTCTCTCATACTGACTACTGGCTTCTTAATAGATTTACGCCCTCGGGTGGCTGCGGTTGTACACTTCTTTCATCCTCTGCTTCGTCAAGTGAGTATAAATCTGCGTTGTGCTGATATCCGCGTGTCCTAACATTTCTTGGACCGAACGGAGATCCGCGCCGTTCTCCAGCAGGTGGGTGGCAAAGGAATGCCTGAATGTATGGGGCGTAATCTCTTTTTTTATATTCGCCTTTAAAGCATATTTTTTAATGATTTTCCAAAAGCCCTGCCTGGTCAGCCGCCTCCCATGCTGGTTAACAAACAGCGCGGGCGGGTTGCCGGCCTTTGTTAGTTTGCTCCTGCCCCGGCTCAGGTATTCTTTGAGAAAACGCGCAGCCACGTCACCCACCGGTATGATTCTCTCTTTTGAACCTTTTCCGAAACAGCGAATAAAACCGCTTTCCAGATTAATGTGCTCCAGGTTAAGGGAAACCAGCTCCGAAACCCTGATGCCGGTGGCGTACAACAGTTCCAGCATGGCCTTGTCCCTGATTCCCGCCGGTTCACTAATCGAGGGCTGGCCAAGCAGGGTATCCACTTCTTCCACCGTCAACACCTTTGGCAGCTTTTGCGCCAGTTTGGGAAACTCCAAGTCGGCAGTCGGGTCTTTCTGGAGGATATCCTCGCTGACCAAATACTTATAAAAAGATCTGGCCGCGGCAAGGCGGCGCGAAATAGTCGCCGGAGAGCGGCCCTCCAGCTGCAGTTGAAAAAGGTATGACATGATTACATTCTTGTCTGCCTGCTCCAATGATTTCAGCCCGCGTTTCCGGCAGAACTCCAGGTAACCGTTCAAGTCAAGACGGTAGGATACCAGTGTGTTTTCGGCAAGTCCGCGCTCGACCGCGAGATGGTAAATGTATTCGTCAAGGAGCTCGATCATTTTATATTCACGCTCCCAGGAATTAATTTGCCGCAATAAAAAAGCAGAGTCCCTTTAACTCTACTTCCACACAAAACCAGATAATCCTTTTTGTAAACATCAAAACACATAACTGGCCGCGACCTTGATCAAAAACGGCGTCAGGTAAACTTCCACCAAACCGGCGCCGGCGAAACAAGCCATTACCAAAACCATCATCCAGCTATAAGCGACAAAGCTGGGCCACACTTTTATTTTTGAGTTATGAAACCGTTTAAACAATAGCCACGCGAAGGAAAGTGAGGCGGCCCCCGCGAACAGCAAGGCCGGTATCATCACAATATTATGAGGCAAAACGGCTGCGAGGGTTAAGACTGTGTCTTGCATACTTTTTTCCCCGGACAGAAACTCGATCGCAAATCCCAGGGCAAAACCCCTGACAAAAAGAATGGCCAGCACCAAAGGAATACCGATAACCGTGAGACCCAGCAGATAGATTGCCGCAACCAAAATCATCCCGTTATACAGGACATTCCTCGCCGCCATGGGAAAATCTATTTCCAGCATACTTGCATGTTGTAAAAAAAGATCTATCTCGGTTTGCAGCTGCTCGGTCTGATCGGTCTGCAGCTTTTGCACGCCGGCGTAACCCGCCGCCAAACCCAGGCTAAAAACTAAGATAACAATAAAATAAACAGGCCACTGCCGGCGCAGGGAGTTTTTCCAAAGCGTAAAAAACGTTTTAAGCAAAACAACCTGCCCCCTCTCTCCCCAAACCTGTCCATGCTTAATTTTTATGGGTTTGCCGCGTTTTTTATGACTGGTTCACTCTCATATTATTTTCCGGCAAAACATAGATATAGTTAACCTTGAGTAGTCAAGAGTCAGGAGCCAGGAGTCAGAATATTTCGGAATGAAAATTCTTTATTCTGACTCCTGAATTCTGACTCCTCCTCAGTTACAATTATTTTCAGAAAGGAGAAAAAAATGCAATTATACACTCATCGAAATGGTATTGTCATTTTTGGAAAAATAAAAGAAGCCCGGCTATTGTTGGCTGAATACGCCCTCATGTACCGGACTGTCCAGGAATTGATCGGTAAGATATTAAACTAACCCACGTAGTCAGGAGTCAGAATTAGAATATTTCAGAATGATAAATTATTTTTATTCTGACTCCTAATACTTTATTTTTTGCGCTACCTTGATAATCTCGAATAAGTACCGGACGTTTTCAAGCAAATCGGCTACCGTTATGTATTCTTCGGTTGTATGGACTTTTTTCATGCCAATGCCGAGTACCGCTGTTGCTATTCCCTTACTGTTGAATATGTTCGCGTCGCTGCCGCCGCCCGTTTTTGCCAAAATGGGCTCCAGTCCGAGATTCCTGGCCGCTTCCACAGCTATTCTAACCGGCGGAGAGTCTTCCGGCAGGTTGAATTCAGGATATATTGTTTCTATTGCAATATCGGCGCGTGCCCCGAACTTCTCCGCCGCATCCTCGATAGCGCGGCGCATCTGCCCGGTCTGCCGCATCCGTTTCTCGGCGCTCAGACTTCTGGACTCACCTTGGATCGTGACGCTGTCAGGTACTATGTTAACTGCCTTACCGCCTGAAATAACGCCGATGTTGCTGGTTGTTTCATGATCAATCCGGCCGACTTTCATCTGTGCTATGGCGTGCGCCGCCACTTGGATAGCGTTTACTCCCTCTTCAGGGTTGATTCCGGCATGAGCCGCCCTGCCCCTGACCGTGGCGCCAATCCGGTCATGTGACGGCGCAACCGTCACAATCGTGCCCGGTTGCCCGTCGCTGTCCAGCACGAAGCAAGTCCGTGCGCTGATCAGGGAATAGTCCAGGTTCTTCGCGCCGAAGAGACCCCCTTCTTCCCAAATAGTAAACGCTGCCTCCAGGCCGCCATGGACAATATCGTTTTCTATAACCAACCTTAGGGATTCCAGTATGGCCGCAATCCCGGCTTTGTCATCCGCGCCCAGCACTGTTTCACCAATGGAACTGACTACCCCGTTTTCCACTTTGGGCCGAATCCCACAGCCCGGCTCAACGGTATCCATATGGGCGCTGAGCAGCAATACCGGCCCTTTTCCCGTTCCCGGCAGCCTGGCGATAATGTTGCCTGCTTCGGCCTTGGCTTTTTTACCGGCCTCATCCTCCCAAACCTCCAGTCCCAGGGCAGTCAGCTTCTTCTTCAGCAAGTCGGCCATCCGCCGCTCCTTGCCGGAAACACTGTCGACTTGCACCAGTTCCAAAAACTCTTCAATAGTCCGGTCAGCTGTATGCACAGGTTCTCTCCCCGTTCACGTTTTTTATCCAAATAGACAGAGCGCTTATTTACCCATTTCCAAACCTGATATTACGGCAGTCTTTTCGATTCCATTAATCAACCCTTTGATAGAGTTTTCGGTATCATTCAATACCTTGCCAATATTTTTTGCCGCCGCGGCGCTGTTTTCAGCCAGTTTGCGGACTTCTTCCGCCACCACGCCAAAGCTCCTGCCATGTTCGCCGGCTCTTGCCGCCTCAATAGCGGCGTTTAAACTGAGCAGATTGGTGTCGTCAGCAACCTTTTTAATAAAATCAATCGCCAACAATTAAAACATTCATGCATTCAATCTCCGATAAAAATATTCCACCCTTTTCTATCAGCAGTGCGCCTCTCCGGTGTAGAAATATTCGCGGAAAAAGCACCTGATTTATTATTAAAAACAACCAAATGGTAAAAAATCCCCATGCAGCATTATAACACGACAATAAAGCAAAAAAAAGGAATTATTACCTTGATGGTTCTGAAAATAAACTATCCTCACCGGCTTGCTTTATTTTTTTTATCCGGTTCAGAGCGGAAGGATGACTGTAGCTGAACCAGTGTATAAATGCGGGGGGCGCAACGTCGGATAAATTCCTGGCGGCCAAGTCCACCTGAAGCCGGAGCGCGGCGGGAACATCTCCGGTCAAAGACACCGCGACATGGTCCGCCTCCACTTCCATACCCCTGGAAAAATAATTTTGCAGCGGATTTCCGGCAAAAGAAGCCAGTAAAAAGAACAACAGGATAAGCGCCAATACATGCGGCGGGTAACGGGTGAATTGAGTTACCGATGTCCGCAACAGCACAAATAGAAGGCCCCAAAAGAAAATATTGCCCAGGACGCCCAGGGCCAGTCCCCGGATGATATGACCCCGGCTCCAATGAGCCATTTCGTGAGCCACCACGGCTTTAACCTGATCGGGCGGGTAATCGGCTAACAGAGTATCGTATAATACAATGCGTTTCGTCTGTCCCAAGCCGGTAAAATAAGCATTGGCCTTTGTGGTGCGCCTGCTTGCGTCCATTATCAGCACTTGCCCGACTGGCAGCCGGGCTTTTTCGGACAATTCATGGACCATGGAAAGAACCGCCGGGTCATTTGACGGCGTAAACCGGTTAAAAAGGGGGGCGATTACCACCGGCCAGAAAAAGGTCTGTATTACAAGCCAGAGCGAAACAATAGCGGCGCCGGCCAACCACCAGGTACCGGGCCAGCGATTAATAGCCCCGAACAATAAAACAACTCCTGCTGTAGATAGAAACAAATCCAATCCGGCGCTTTTGCAGTAATCCACCCACCAAGCTCCGAGAGTTTGGGTGGAAAACCCCCATTGATGCTGCCAAAAATAACCGCTGTAAAGTGTAAAGGGTATATTTAACAGCTGCAACGACAGCCATATGATTAAAAAAAACAGCAAAAGACTGCCCCAATAATTATCCCCGGTCAAACGTTGGACCCAGCGCGAAAGGTCCGTTAGCCTGCCGCTGAACACCAGCCATAGTAAAAACGACACTTGCCCAAGAAAGCCGCAGATATAGGCCAGCCTCAGGATCATATTATACTGGCGGCCCTGGTTTATTTGTTCAGCGCTAAAATAATAACCCGCCTCCGGAAGCACCCGCCCGGGGAAAAGGGTAAACCAGAGGTAGAGCAAACTTAAAAAACCGGCCGCAAAAACCAGGATCAGCCAGGCACTGTTTAATCGCAACTGCAGTTTTCATCACCCCGTGTTAAGATTCTTACATACGCTTTTTCAAGCTTGCCTGTCAAGCCTTTAGAATAGGTATATGCAGCGTGGGATCAGGATAATCCATATACAAAAAATACTTTGTAATTTTTTCAAAATACATTTCACTAGTCCACTACTTGTATTGTATGTTTACCGTTAATATTTTAAATGAAATTCAATATATTTAAAAAAACTATACCGCCCGCTACAGATGTAATTCATATGCCGGGATTTTTATGTTTATATTATCATTACCCTTTTTTTACTATCAATGTAAGACTATTACTTCATTAACATTATCTAAACATATAAAATAATTAATCCGCATATGCAAACCTACTAGTCGTTTAATATTATATATGGATAAAAATACGGTGTAATAGTAAAAAAGACTACTAGGAGGTAGGATATGATAAATACAATTACAATTCTTCCAGGTTTGGATAAAGCAGGAGGCAAAGAAAATTACCGACACCTGACTTTAACAGCCGGTGAAACCGTATCCATAGTGGGCCCGACAGGAAGCGGAAAAACCGCTTTAATTTCTGACATTGAACTGCTGGCCCAGGGGGACAGCTCAACCAGACGACGCATATTAATTAATGGAAAAATTCCGTCCGATGAAATAAGATACAACCCCGCTATGAAACCAATCGCTATGATCACTCAGAATACAAAATGCTTTACCGATTTAAGCACGATGGAATTTTTAAAGATTCATGCCAGAGCCAGAAAAATAATTGATGAAAAGGTTATTATAGAGACCATCGACTTGGCCAACAAATTTACCGGTGAAAAAATTGACCGGGAGACAAGAGTCACCGTCCTGTCAGGCGGGCAAACGAGGTCCCTTTTGATTGCCGACGCCATATTGATCGGCGCGGCTCCGATAATTTTACTGGACGAGATCGAAAACGCCGGTATCTTCAAACAAGAAGTTATCGACATTATTAAAAACACTTCCAAAATAATAATTTTTGTCACCCATGACCCGGTGATTGCCCTTTTATCTAAAAAGAGAATTATTATGGAAAATGGCGCGGTAAAAAAAGTTCTCAGTCAGAATGAATTTGAAACAAAGGCCGCCGCAAACCTTTTGGAACTGGATAAGCAGGTGGGATTTATCAGGGAAAAGTTAAGAGCGGGAGATGAGATTACCAAAGACCTGATCAAGGTTAACTTTGCTTGAATTAATTATGGAGGTGTTTTTTTGAAACTTTTGGTAATAGCCGGTCCCCCGTCAGCGGGTAAAACTTCCCTAACCAAACAAATTGTAAGAAGATTTAAAGATGAGATGACCATTGCTTTCTTAAAAATCGACGTAGTGAAAGCTTATGAGGACATTGAACTGGGCAGGGAATTCAAAATTCTAACAAAAAAGATCTATTCCGGTGATTTATGCCCCGACCACGCCGGGGTGATGGTACTGGGAGACGCTGTTGAATGGGCGGAAAGCAAGCATGCGGACCTGTTTGTCGTGGAAAGCGCGGGGTTGTGTCTGCGCTGCTCGCCCTATTTAAATCAAGGCTTGGGGATAATTGTCCTCAGTTCCATATCCGGGATTCACGCGCCTGAAAAAATGGGCGCCATGGTTAGCCTCGCCGACATCGCCGTTGTCACCAAAATAGACCTGGTCAGCCAGGCTGAGCGGGAAGTCTTAATCCAAAAAATAAAAGACGTGCATCCGAATCTGATTCTAATTGAAACTAACGCTTTGCAGGGCACCTCTTTGCACCGTCTTTACGAACTGATTAAACAATCAGAAGAGATCGATTCAGATAAGCTATATCTAAAAGGAAACCCACCTATTGGAACCTGTACCATATGTGTAGGCAAGAAAGAGATCGGTTGGAAACACCATTTTGGCGTCATAAAAAAATTGGACGGTCAAATCGCCGAATACCTTTATCGGGGTGAGTGAGATGCAATACTGGCTTCCACCAGGAAAAAACTGTGGCCTATGCGGGGAAATCAATTGTAAAAGCTTCCTCCGGTTGGTTGGCAATGGCCAAAAGGCTAATGACGACTGTCCATATTACCAGGAACATAGTTTCCAGAAAAATGATTTGGTAAAAGAAGCCATTTACCAGGGGCATGATGTTTTAGGCCATCCATATGATTTTATTCTTAGCCCTTTGCCCGGGGAAAGCTCCGCCAGGAAGATCGTCCTGCCTTTTCGGAGCGATCTAGTGGAAAAAATGGACATCAAAAAAGGCGATTATGTGCTGGGCAGACCAATGGGAGCAGGCTGTCCGATACCGCATGTTCTTTCTGTTATTGAAGCCGAGCCGGTAACCGGCCTGCTCTATACCTGGGTTGTCGGCCCTTTGTATTCAAGAGAGCGGGAAGTTAAGGACGTAGTCGCATACCATATGATTGGTTTTGAAGGGATTGCCTGCAGGATCAGCAAAGAACCATCTTTGGGCTGCAGGGCGACTTTTCTGCCGGGCTTTTGCATGATGAACCTGAATCATACCGGTCTAGTCAATATGGTTTTGGAAAAAAGAGAAGGTCTCCATGTCCGGATCGAAGATATCAGAATTCTAGCCCCACAAGATTAGTATTCACATTTAACCATAGTGCTGTATAATTAAACTTAATATATAAAAAATACGGCAAAGAAAATATGGGCAGAGGTACCCCCCCTGCCCTTTTCAATGGGGTCACCAATGGGGTCAACCAATGGGGTCAGGCTTTACATTGTTACTAACCCATACCCCTTAAATCGTTTCTGCCTTAACGTATTAATGATTGAGGAACGGTCGATATCCCCCGGTCGCTGCTTATTATCTTTGAAAGAGGTGGTCCACCGGTTAAGAAGGGGAGTGAAAACTTGTTTCCTGAACAGGACATGGAGACCGAAATAAAAAAAATAAAACATGGTGACAGCTTGGCCAGAGAACGTTTTTTAGAAAGCTGCAAGCCATTTATATATAAGGTAGCTTGCAAATATTCCAGGAAGAACCTGGAATGGGGCAGGGATGACGAGTTAGCCATCGGCTTGATTGCCTTTAATGAAGCTATCGATCGTTTTTGTGATGATTTTGGAGTTCCTTTTCTTGCTTACTCCAGAAATGTAATGAGAAGCCGTCTTGTAGACCATTACCGGCGCGAAAACCGGAATTTCTTGCTTAAGGCTCAACTACCGTTGCAGGAAGAAGGTAATAATGTTGAGTTCGCCAGGTCCTGGGGAATATTTCAAGAGGAGGAAGCCGCAAGAGAAAGAGAAGAAGAAATAAGAGAGTTTGAAGAATTATTAAATGAGTATGGGGTTTCGTTCGAAGACTTGGTTAAATGCTCGCCACGGCACCGGGACACACGCCGTTCGTTAATGCTTGCTGCCTGGGAATTGGCTGAGGAAAGCAGTCTATTCCAAAAATTCACATATAATAAGAAACTGCCGCTGGTGGAATTGGAGAAAAAAACTGGTATTGGCCGAAAAACCTTGGAAAGAGGCCGTAAATACATAGTAGCGATGACTCTTCTAATACACAGGCGGGAAGATTTTTTATATTTGGCTTCGTATTTGAAAATGCCCGTCACAAGCTAAGGGGGAATATAAATGAAAAAGACGGGAATGGTAGTTAAGATAACAGGTAATTCATGCATTTTGCTCACTAGTGACGGGGAATATAAAAAAGTTTCTCTTCCCGAAAACGGTGTTACCAGATTGGGCCAAATAATCACCGATGTGGAAAGGAAGAAACGCTTTCCTTACCTGAGGCATTTTATGGTGGCCGCTTCCTTATTGCTGCTGGTCCTGACCGGGCAGCTTTACTTGGGACGTTCGAAGCCGGCGGCAGCTTTCATGACCATCGACATCAATCCCAGCATTGAGCTAGCAATACAGGCAGACAAAAGAATAGCGTCAGCCCGCGGTTTGAACAGTGACGGCGCAACTATTTTAAACGAGGTTAAAGTGACCGGACTGGACTTGCATGAAGCGGCCAAGCTTATTGTAGATCAGGCAATAAAAGACCAATTTCTTTTGGCAAATGACAACAACATTATTCTAGTTACCCTGACCACAGATGATATCGAAAATTTTACCGACGAATTGGAATCCATTTACGAATCAATAAATAGTCCTGTCCAATCAAACGGGTTGGACACTGAAGTAATTATTGAACCTGTAGAAAATACAGTGCGCCAGGAAGCTGAGAAGGCCGGCATCTCTACCGGAAGATACCTGCTACTGCAAAAGTCAGCTGCCAGAGGTGTTCCGGTCAACGTTGATGAAATAAGCGTCAAGAGCTTGAGGGAATTGGAAAAGGACAAAAAAATATCCATTAGCGAAATATTAAGCGATAATAGCTATAAAAGCAGCAATAGGTATGGGAGCAACAATGACTATTATAGATACTACAGTAATAATAGCTACAAGAGCAACAATAATAGCAGAAACTTTGGCGACAGAAATGACAGCGAAGCCGGCTTTAATAGTTTTCGCAAACTTCTAGAGAAGAATGCAGGAATGAAAAATAATAACAATCAAAATATCCTTGAAAAGCGTCAAAACACAAAAGAAGATTATGCTAATAAAAAAAATGATAATAACGCTGCTGGCAGGGAAAAAACAAATAGCGGAAACGACAAGAAAACATTCCCCCGTCAAAATGGTGAAAAAAAGGAACGCAACCCGGACAGGACTAAAATCCTTGATTTTTTTCAGAACCATGGGAGGGAGCGTCAACTAAAGTAATACTGTTTAGTATTATTTCTTCTTCAGCGGTAAAATGTCCGTTATTATAAAATTTACGGCGAATTTCCGCCCGGGGAATTATTGCTGTGAGTTCGTTTCGCGGTTGACTTGTGTTATTGCGCAATAACCTTATTATTACGTCCCCTATCTTGATTTCTAACTGATTCTGAATTACCTGGTCATTTCGTAATATGTTGAAGCCCGATGACTTTTCATTTTTTAAACCTTTTTTCTTTTTACGGAAGGGATTTAACCTAAACATCTTTCAAATCCTTTTTTATTTTTATACTTCAAAAGTATCCCATGGAATAACCTCATTATCCTGTCTTGATACAATATATAGGAAATTACGGAATTAGTTCCATTTGAATGAGCTTAATGTTTTAGAAGAATCAAACGGGGATTATTTTGGAAAGTAATAATGTGAGGGGTAAAGCATAAAAAATTGCGGGAAGAAGATTGCCTACTTTTATATCCTTAATACCAAGGATATTCAAGGCTATCCCTACTATCAGCAGTCCGCCGGTGGCTGTCATTTCCGCCACCGCGTCAGGAACGAGAAAACCTTTTACATATACAGCCAAAAGCGTTATGGAACCCTGGTAAATAAACACCGGGAAAAGAGAAAAAATAACCCCTATTCCCATAGTGGAAGCAAAAACTATCGCTGAAATTCCGTCTAATGCTGCTTTAGCAAAAAGAATCTGCGGGTTGTTGTTCAGACCATCTTCAATTGCCCCCATAATAGCCATCGCTCCCACACAGTAAACCAGGCTGGCTGTGACAAATGCCTTGCCGACTTCCCCTGTTTCTCCACCAACTTTTTCTTCCAGCCACTTGCCGAGGCGGGCTAGACCTCCCTCAATATTTAGCAATCCACCTGTCAAACCACCAAGAACCATACTGAGAATAACCACTAAAACCTGTTTGGTTTGCAAAGCCATACTGGAGCCTACTAGCAGAACCGCTAAACCAATCCCTTGCATGATTGTGCAGCTAACCTTTTCAGATATTCCCTTTCTAAACAACAAACCAAAAGCGGCTCCAAATGCGATAGCCGCTACGTTAACTATAGTCCCCAGCACAATCTCAACTCCTACGGCAAAACAATTAAGTCCAAATTCTTAAGTCATAAAATGTACATAATACTATACTAAGCATCTTCAACAGAAAGAAATTTGCCGGACAATACCATATTTGCATGTATTTACTTAAGCTATTTTCCCTGAATAAATTATAATAGCTCTTTATACCAGCCGCAAGCCGCAATATATATATATAATATTATAAATCTGAATTTATAAAGTGGCGTAAGGCGCCACCTTAAATCAGATTATTACGGTAGTGCCGTCAAACTTGGTTAGAGTGAAGCCGCTAAAATGCTCATTATAGGTGTTCCTGTAATCTTGCAGAATACCGATGGCTACCGCTTCACCCAGCTTTATTCCCTCGATTCCGTCGGTGCGCCAGTGTATACCCGCGAAATCGCGGCCAAGGGCGATATTCGCGGCAAGCTTGTTCAACTCCCCGCCTACAGTTAAAGGCGGCCCGGAGTAAGGAAGCAGTTTTAGGCCATCAGCGCTGGCAACGACCGGATTAGGTATAATAAATGATTCTTTAAAGAACGCCTTCAACATGGTAACTCCTGCTCCAGTATAGGTGGCATGGCCGGACGGGTAGGCCGGATGAGTCGGGCTGCCTTCCGGAAAGGCCTGAGGCAGCAGGTAGTTGCCATATTTGCTGAAGACTTCAGCAACTGCCTGCGAGTTGAGCAATTCCTGACTGATCGGGTAGCTGGCGGCGCCCGTCAGAAGATTCTGGACAAGCCCTCCGAAGGCTTCGGGACGAAGCCGGCGATGGACCAGCCATTTCTGGAACCAGGCAGCTTCCAGCGCCGCCCGCGCCGTCCGGGCCACAAAATCCAAAATATGCGGAGCGCCGAAGGTG
This sequence comes from Pelotomaculum terephthalicicum JT, assembly GCF_022410535.1. Taxonomy (GTDB): domain Bacteria; phylum Bacillota; class Desulfotomaculia; order Desulfotomaculales; family Pelotomaculaceae; genus Pelotomaculum_D; species Pelotomaculum_D terephthalicicum. The sequence continues at coordinate 17,685 of NZ_JAKNBL010000021.1, read as the reverse complement.
GCAAAACTGTATTGAGTTGCTGATCGCAGGTAGGGATTGGACGGGCTTAACGCTTCCTGGCCATAACCGAGCAGAATCAAGCAAGCGGCTAGCGAACCCTGGCAAGAGAAATCCTTGTGGACCCACTCGCCGACATCACGGCCGTCGCGAATATAGCGGGGAACGGGGTCGTAGACATCCTGAGACGCCGGGGCGGCTCCATTCTGAATTTTCAGCCACTCCGCATATGAGGTCATATAGTCCACACCGGCCACTGTGGTAAGGTATTGCTGGCTGACCGTTCTAGCCCCGAAGGGAATATCCTGCCAGAGAAACTGGGAGAGATAAGGACCCGCCAGATCTCCGGGCGTATCTCCGCGAAACAGAGTCCCCGGCGTGACCACTCCACCGGCTTTGAGTCCGCGAAAATCCGAAAATCCCGATAAATCAGAAGCCGCCGCGATAGTGAGAGGGTTGGTGTCGTAATCCGTGAAAGGAACATCACGGGTCAGCGCCTGCCAGTAAAGCTCGCCCATTTCACCGGCTATCTCGGCGCTGCTTAAAGCCGGCGCCGGGGCAATACTTAAATGATGGGAATCAGGCCCCACCATTTCATAAGCATATGCAGCCTGGGGATCTTTGAGCTCGGTAACCCCTCCCAAAGGTATTAATTCAAATTCTTCCGGGTCACCAGTCGATAAGGCCCTGATCAAGGCATTATAAGCGTTGAGGTCAACCTCACCGATTTGATTGTGAGGCAAAGATTTGGAGTAACTGGCAATTTTATTAGGATAAAGATTTTCATCACCGTTGCATGGATGGCCCGGGAGAGGAAGGTCCTTTTCAAAAAGCGCCGCTTCCCGGCGCAGTCGATATGCCTCTCGAAGACGCTTCCGGTCACTTTCCGGTCCGATCTCGCCCGATACCCCCAGATTTAACAAAGAATAATCTCCCATTTTGGTTCACTCCATTACCATAAAATATTATTTAATCCATAATTTATATTATGAAAAAAGACAAAAACTGTGCCCTGGGGGTCAGGCTCTTAACTTATTAACTTATTAACTTATTATACTTGCTTTATTAATATATTTAAAAACTGCTGTTGCAGAAACATTAATATGGCGGGCAATTTCTTGCATTGAATATCCCTGTTCATATGCAGCTATAGCGTAAATCAATTTGGCATTTGTAAACCTCCTCATCCTCGAACCTTTCTTGATAGACTCGTATTCCTCCTTATCATTAGCAGCCTTTTTTAATATTTCATCCAGGGTCTCTCTTTCAATAATTAGATTTTTATCTTCATCGGGCATTTTAGGTTTAAAATCTACCTTATTAATTACTTTAATTACTGCTTCATTAATTATTGCTTCGCAGTCGGTATCATCATCTTGAGACATTAAAATATCATACTCTTTCATGAACCTCTCTCTGTCCCCGGATAACATCTCAAACAATAAACCAAAATTGACAAATCCATGTTCCATTTGCCTGTAAAAATGGTCACTTGACCAAAGATAGTCCCGTACGCTCGAACAGAGTCCCGCTTTTACCGGGTTTCTGTGAATGTATTTAACAAGAGAAATTAGATATCTATCGTCCTGGACGAGAAAAGCCTTGTATCTCCCCTCAAAAATATGACCTGACCTTTCCATGGCTTTATTGTAATACATACCGTACTTTGTATTTATCCGGTGCATCACCCTGTTCAACGGTACTGACAATGTTCGCAGGGCGAGATGGTAATGATTGCTCATAACTACATATGCGAACAATTCAATGTCGTCCAACTCCACCGCCTTACGAAAATATTCAACAAGGCAATACTTATCTTCAGAGCGTTCAAACACGTTCTCCCTGTTAAATCCCCGCTGGATAACATGATATAACGCACCTGGGTACTCAATTCGCAGCTTTCTTGCCAAAATTTAGCACCTCCCGTTACTATTCTACCAGGATGTGTTCAGTCTTTCAAGAATAAGTTAATAAGTTAGGTGCCTGACCCCACAAGAAAAAGGACACTGACCTTGAAAAGGCCGTGTCCTAATTTATAAATCAACTTGGGATTTTGAACTGCTTAGTCCTAGGATTTGGGGAAATACCTTTTTAAGAGACCGTAGAAAGCCATGCAATGTCTGGCTTCGTCTTTGCACGCTTCATGAATGGCATCATGGATAGCGTCCTGTCCTTCCTTATTGGCACGGGTGGCGATTTCCTTTTTCCCGCGATTGGCGCCGGCTTCACCATCCACTAATTTCTTCAGGTTTTCTTCTGTGCTTTCACTTAATACTTCCCCCTGGAGTTCGGCGAATCGAGCCGCGTGATGAGCTTCTTCCCAGGCAATGCGTTTCATTGTCTCGGCTATCTCTACATAGCCCTCGCGCTCAGCCTGGCGAGCCATGGCAATATACATTCCCACCTCCATGCACTCTCCCCTGAACTGCATGTTCAAATCTTCTTCAAAACCAGTGCCTTTTGCCGCGCCAATTTTGTTCCAGTCCACCAGGTCCGGGCCGGATGTGGTCAAAATTTCGAATTTCTCCTTAACAGCTTCACAGTTAGGACATTTCTCCGGTGATGCTTCCCCTTCATGAACATAACCACATACCGTACAGCGCCATTTTTTCATAGCATTTGACCTCCTTGTTATTTTTAAAAATGTATTTTAAAACTATGCTCCCCGATCGCTTAACGGTTTTTGCCTTTTTCCTTTTCCAGGCATCCCGGGCAAATTCCATAGAAATAAAGTGTATATCCTTCCACCAGATAGCCGTTAACGTTAAATGGAGTTTGCATTTCCAGCAGACCATCATCCAAATCATGAACGGATTCGCAAACCCTGCATAAAAAGTGGCTGTGAGGTGCCGGGTTTGGATCAAAATGTCTTTTATCCGCCTTGATCCTGATTTCTTGCAATTCCCCCGACTTGGTCAGCACTTCAAGTGTATTGTATACCGTGGCTAGAGACAATGAAGGGTACTGAGGCTTTAACTGATTGTATATTTCCTCCGCTGACGGATGTGTTGTATTACCTTCAAGCAGATTTAATATAGCCAGTCTCTGGGGGGTTAATTTCAATCCCAGCTTCTTTAATTTTTTTATTACCATTACTAAATCATATCTCCTTTTAATTTAAAATTATTATAATTTAGTAATCATTTTTTGTCAACCTGTTTTTGAGAAATTTCTTTAATAAGTTGACAGAGTGCGTTGGAAGATTTATAATTAACTTAGTAAATTACTAAATCACTAATTTACTATATCGGGAGGTAGCATAATGAGAATACCATCTGCTTTAAAACACAAACCAGTTATTGTATCTGATAATTATGAAAATATCGACGGTCGATACGCTTATAATACCGACGCAAAAGGTCTCTCGTTGGGATTAGCCCAGTGGAATGACCGGGGCAAGATAGATATATCTGCTAAAGTATGGAGGCATACAGGAGAAAAATGGTCTAGACAGTCTGAGGAATTACCGCTTCACCGTGTGCTTGACCTGGCAATTCTCGTATGTAGGGCAAAACATCATTTTCAAGAGGCTTATCGGTATGAAAAGCTATATGATCCCGGAAAACCTGTTATTGACAGAATAGGTTTACAGGGTGATGCTATAACGGTGGCTGTATGTACCGACAATGAGAAAATTGATGAGGATATTAAGTTATTCTGCCAGGCTCTCAGTAATGATGATGAGCTTATTGGTGAACGCTTGCGTACTTTATCAAGAATACTAAAGGAGATGGGGTATTAATCCCATGGACAAAAGGAGAAAAAAAGAACTGAGAGAGCTATACAAGCAAATGAAACCGCAGATGGGAATATTTATTATCCGTTCTAAACTCGATTGAAATCCTGGAGAGCCTTGAATACGATAAGGATGAATCGAAAACCGACTATACAGAAGATTTAGCTTTGCTAAAAATGATTTGGGAAGAAAAATTGGCTGCGGAAAATATGGAGTACTATAAAAAAAGAATATGATTATTAATATACGCTGGGTTAATAATTCAAGAAAGAACACCTCTTACCAAATAGGAGATGGGTAAAAGGTGTTCTTTTGCTTGCAGTTTTTCATCACTTTTCACAGTTTACCGAGCCTTCCAATTGGGGAAGGTCCGCAAAAAGTCTCTTCACTGATAAACTTCATGCAGGGGATGCTATTCAACTTTCCCCTGAGGCTTGAGCTTACCAATCACTTCGGGAATCATTTCCGCCAGTTTGGCCAGACTGCCTTTGCTGGACAGAGAGTAAACCTGAACATTATCCCCTTGAATGATGAGCAGCGCCGCGGGGCTAAGTTTCATGCCGGCGCCTCCGCCGGTGCCTTTGCCTCCTTGATTTTTCTCATCCTGACCTTCACCGCTGCCCATGCCGAAACCAACGGAGGCCGTCACGATAGGGATAACGGTTGTATTGCCGTTGACAATCGGCTCACCAACAATAGTCTTGGTCGAGATCAGATTTTCCAGATGGGACACCAAGGACTCAATGTCTTCTTTAAACATATTGCGCATCCTCCTTTATTTTTCTTCTGGTGAATTTTAATTTCAGCCAGGCCCACCAAAGCTTCCGGACCGGTTCGGACATAAGAAAGCGTATAGCAAGACACAGGATTACAACCGGTATGATCCGGCCTGATGTTTCCCCGGATATATCAAGGACCGGCTCCCTGAAATCAGCATCCAGCTCAAGGCTGACCCGGCCGGTGTTTAACGCGGCGATAAGCCCGGCAAGCAATCCGGTTAAGGCCGGGTCGCCGGCGCCGTAGACACCGCTTAATCGTAGGCGGATTTTTAAGGAACGAAAAACCTTTTTTAAAAAACCTGAAACAACCGTTAAAAACTTTCTGCTGAGTATCTTGCTTATTGTAAAGATGCTGAATCCATGTTTCTCTTTCTTCCGCCCGGCTATTGCCTTTTTTTTCCTCAACCTGACAGTTTCAGGATTCTTTCGGTTAGCAGGGAGCGCTATACCGGCAAGGCGTAATCTAAATAATGCTTTGCCCCTGTTTATTCCAATGTTGGCGACAAGCAATCTCCCCCCCCAAGCGAGCCTCATGTCCAGCCGTTGTTCTTTCGTACACAGCCGTCCTCTGGCCTTAAAAGTCAGCGGCATACTTAAAAGTCCAGCGAGCGACAACAGAATTAGGATTAAAACCATCCATCCGCTCAATGCCGGTCACGCCTTTTGCCGATAATCTTACCCGCCATAGACGAAACGCCCTTGATGGCACCGGGCAGCCCGTGTCCCGCGAGCCTGGCCAATAGCCCCAGCTGTCGTGTGCCGGGAATCCTGGAAACTCCTGCAAGAACCGGTTGCCAGGCCAGCTTTTGGGCGTTCCAGAGACTGACACTTGATGTTCCTATTTTGTCCTGTCCAGCTGCCCTGGCTTTAGTAATAGCCTGCTGACGTATGAAGGGAAGGGCTGCTGGTATCTCAACCTCATCTTCCTGTTCCAGCTCCAGCCAGAGCAGCCTCAGTCTGGAAAGCTCTTGTCTGCATGCAGGGCAACCGCCGAGATGGCTGCGGACAGCTTCTGTCTCGGCTAATTCCAGCTCGCCGTCCAGAAAAGTTTGCAGGGCTTCCGTACTGCACTTCAATGCTCTCACTCCCATCCATAAACACCGGCCAGTTTGCGCCTCAACTGCTGCCTGGCCCGGTAAAGATACGTCTTCACGGTACCCAGCGGCAAGTCCGTGGCTGCCGCTATTTCTTCGTAGCTGAGCCCTTCCTGGTGCCGCATCACAAGCACTAACCGCTGCTGGTAGGGAAGCTTGCTCATCGCCTGCCGGAGCACGTCACGGGCATCCCGCCATTCCGCGGCATGTGCCGGGTCGCCCGTGTTACCGGCAATAGTATCTCCAAGCACTATGTCTTCTGCAACAGGCTGCTCTAGGGAAATTGTCTCCGGTGCACGCCGCCTGAGACAGTTTAAGCAGGCATTTACTGTAACCTGGCGAAGCCAGGGTTTAAACGGCCGGCCAAGCTGAAAGCTGTCTAATCCGGTCAGCACCTTCACAAGCGCTTCCTGGGTGAGATCCACAGCGTCCTCGCTTGAGCCGCCGATTTGGCGACACAACCGATATACGTAGATTTCGTAGCGGGCTAATAATAATCGCCAGGCTCCTTCATCACCTTCACGGCAGCGGATGATCAAATTTTGCTCGGCGTCGGTGTTCACCGTTGCTCCCCCTCAAGCCCTTCAATATATTTATTAACCTATTTTTCTCATAAAGTTTCACTTATAACAAAATATTTTCAATCAATGTAAATACCCGTCTCCCCCATCAAAGCGCGCAGGTCACTGCTGAATATTTCCCTTTTCCGGTCGGCCAGCCGTAAAAATTTTTGGTATATGTCTTCCAGTTCCCCACGGTTCAATTGGTAGCCCAGTTCTCCCAAACAGTGTCTGAGCGCGTGTCTGCCTGACCTGGCGCTTAAGCTTATCGAGTTTCTGGCGATACCGACAATCTCCGGCCGGATAATTTCATATGTCGTTTTGTCCTTTAAAACACCGTCCTGATGGATACCGGAAGCGTGCATAAACGCCCCCGCGCCGACGATAGCTTTATGGGCCGGTACCGGTATCCCGGTAATCCTTGACACAAGCTTGCTAGTAGCTGATATTTCCCTGGTGTTTACCTTCATATCCAGCCCATACTGCTCACGCCTGGTATAGACGGCCATAACGACCTCCTCCAGAGAAGAATTTCCAGCCCTCTCGCCAATGCCGTTGATAGCGCCCTCGATCTGGTTTGCCCCGGCTAGTATGCCGGCTAGCGAATTGGCGGTGGCCATACCCAGGTCATTATGACAGTGCACGCTCACCACAACATTTTCAATCCCCCTGACATTATCCATCAAATAGGAGATCAGCTCTTCGTATTCGGAAGGAGTGGCATAACCCACCGTATCAGGCACATTAATAACATTAGCGCCGGCCTTGATCACTTTTTCCAAAACCGTAACGAGAAAAGCCCGCTCACTGCGAAAAGCGTCTTCCGCATAAAACTCAACGTCACCGACGTATTTCCTGGCGTGCTTTACCGCGGCCGCCGCCATCTCAACAACCTGTTCAGGTGATAGTTTCAGCTTCTTCTCCATGTGTATCGGGGATACTCCTATGCCGGTGTGAATTCTTGGGTGTTCGGCTGCCTGCAAGGCTTCAGCGCAGCAGTCGATATCACTTGCCAGAGCGCGTGTAAGTCCGCAAACAGAAACACCTCTGATCTCCTTGGCAATCGCACGTACAGAATCCGCGTCTCCGGGCGAAGAGGCCGGAAAACCCGCTTCAATCACATCCACGCCGAGTTTGACAAGCTGTCTCGCTATTTCCAACTTCTCAGCAGTATTCAAGGTAAACCCCAGTGACTGCTCCCCATCCCTTAAGGTGGTGTCGAAGATAAATAGCCTTCGCATTAATATTTTCCCCCTTGTGAAGTTGACTATTTGCATACATGATTAACTGTCTAAGGTCGCTAAGGTCTGATTCCATCAAACACCACCCCCCGATAAATTAATAAAACCCTTCGCCTCTTTTCGAGACGAAAGGTTTACCTCCGCGGTACCACTCAAATTAACAGCGCAAAGCGCCGTTCACTCAAAAGGATACGGGACACAAGTCCGATATCCCCTTCCTTTTAACGGCGGAAGCTCCGTCCGGACCTAATTTCGCAATGGATTTCGACCGGCTGCTCCAGGGAGAGTTCAGCGTTAAGCCTTCGGCCGCCTCGCACCATCCGGCGGCTCTCTGGACCCGGCTACAAAACACTTACTATTCCCTCTCATCGTCTTTACATATTATATGAATCTTACCAACTGAAAAGCTCTGCTGTCAATACATAAAAAATATCTTTGGGTATTATCCTTCCAGCAAATACAATGTCAATGGCCCTCCAGCCCTGATTAGCCTCCTCCATTTTTATTATCTTTTTTTACTTGAATACCACATTCCCGATAATATTCGACAACATATTTATCAATTTTTCTACTTATTTTAAGGAGGATTTCTTTACTAACGTTCATTTTAGCCGCGTTAGTAAGGATGCTTCTTGCTATCTCTATTCTATTTCTTATGTCCATCACTTTCACACCCCCTCCTAAAAATAACCGCAAACATAATTCTACAATAAATACTAGCTTATTGCAAATAATAAATTTATGCTGTCGGCAAATTAAGATACGGCGCAAATTTGGATAAAGTATTTTAAAGCTTGCAGCGAAAAAGGAGAACCAAAATGGAGATAGATAACAGAGCCATCGGACAGAGAATTAGGGAAGAAAGAGAAAAACTCAAGCTCTCACGTGAAGAATTTGCAGAGATTATCGATCTTTCCGAATATTACCTCGGGCAACTGGAACGTGGCGAGCGGCAAATGAGCCTACCCTCCCTGGTTAAAATTTCTAATAGCCTGCACATATCTTTAGACTGCCTTGTTTTCGGAAAAACAGAACTCTATAATTATTATGTTCATGATGACCGTAATATTTATGAAACATTTGACCGTAATAGGGACAAAGAATTAAATAATTTGCTCAATAAATGCTCACCAAAAGAATTAGCTCTTATTAAAAAGCTTGTACAGATTATCCTCCCGCATATAAAAGAATAGAACAATTTTACTCGACAATCACTGATCCACTTCAACGGATCCTGCCTTGCACTTTTTCTTCAGTTCCCGGTACAGAAAGCGGCGCATCAAATAATTGTTAAATCCGATTAAATTGCCCGACAAAAAACGGGTAATTTCCCACTCCTCTTCTTCCGCCAACCCCTTGATGGACAGGTCGCGAAAATCAACAGACTTCGCCACCAGCTGCCCCACCAGATCAGGCAGAAAGTCGAGAGACTGCAGGGAAATGTTATTTTCCTTAACCTTCATAAGGGATTTTGCTATCACCAGGTCATCTGTATTGTACATGTCCTTTTCAAAAGGGACCAGTAACTGGAGCTGCTCCAGGTTTGCCAGTTCACCGCTTTTCATGCCGGTCTCTCTCAGGAGTTCCTCCCGGTTGTATGTCCGGTCCAGGTCATCGGGTGCCGCATATTCCATCTTATATAATAGCTCATGCATGTGCATAGCCCTATCAACGGTCGGATTAGGTCCAATGAAGCCCAAGATGCGCTTAATGGCATGCAGCGGCAGGAAAAACCTGCTCTGCATAGTACGAATGATATTGATCAACTCGACATAAGTCTCCGGATAATAAGCCATGTTTTTAGAAGTCCTTACAGGCTCGGGAAGAAGTCCCACCCGAATGTAATGCAATATGGTCGACTTGTTCTCACCTGTTTTTTCTACTATTTCTCTCATGCGATAACTTGCAGTCACTGAACATCCCTCCGGAATTTTATCTAAAAAAATCCTTGACAGCCCAAAGGAGTAAATTTATAGTTTAAGCATAAAGTGTAACTTCACACTTGTCAAATATTGAGGTAAAAGCCATGCAGAAAAAAAATAAATTATTTTACACTATAGTATTCCTCATCTTTAGTGTAACAGCAGTTTATTTTGCCTTGGGCAGGGATAAAGAGCAAAACGACGCGCCAAATCCCAGAGCCGTGGAAACAATGACCGTGCAGTCTCAAACAACACGGCCGGGTGGCGGTTTAACCGGGATTGTTATACCCTGCCGGGAAGCGAAACTGGGTTTCCAGGTAAGCGGCAGAATTCAAGGTCCGGTCCTGGATGAAGGAACTTTAGTGGAAGAAGGAGCGGTTCTGGCCTCCCTCGACCCAGCCGATTACCAGGCGCAGGCGGAAGCTGCCGGCGCTGCGACGGAAGCTGCCCGGGCCGGTATTGAGCAGGCGGCGGCGTTGCTTGAACAAGCCGGGGCGGCCTACCAGAAAGCCCAGCAGGATTACGACCGGATAAAAAGCTTATACGAAGCCAAAGCAGTCTCCAAAGCCCAGCTTGATGACGCCGGCACCCAATTATCGGTAGCCGCGGCCAAGTACCATGAAGCCCAGTCAGGCTACAACGAAGGCCAGGGAGCCAGCGTGTCCGATTATCACAAGGCGCAGGCCGTGGCCAGCCAATCCAGGCTGCAGTTGAGCCATACCAGGTTAATCGCTCCCTTTAAAGGCACCGTGCTCAAAAAAGCAGGGGAATCTGGAGAGATAGTCAGCGCGGGCACCCCGGTCTATGTTATCGGAGACCTTGACCAGATCAAGATAGAGGTTACTGTCGCGGCAATAGAACTAAATAACTGGCAGGCGGGCGACCCGGTTGACGTTACCAGTCCTGATCAGCCGGGACGGAACTGGCCGGGTGAGGTCGCTCTCGTTCACCCCGCGGTAGACAGTGAGACAGGTACTTTTTTAATAGAAGTGCAGGCGGATAACCCCGGCCATATCCTCAAGCCGGGTATGGTAGCCCGTGTGGCGAGCCGGCGTCAGACCCCCGCCGCGGTTTGGGTGCCGGTGGGGGCGCTGGTCAAGCGAGGCGCGGAAGTTACCGTTTTTGTAGTCCGTGATGAGCAAAGTTTTGCCAAAACTATTGTAACCGGCGAAACAATCGGCAACCAGATTGAGGTGATTACCGGGCTTGACCCCGGAGAGGAGCTCGTCGTCCGGGGAGGGCTGTATTTGCATGACGGCGACCCCGTGTTAAGGCAAAAATCCTGAAGGAACCTCCACGGCGATTAATAATTCACCAATATGAGGTGGTAGACTGGTGCTGCGCAAAATACTTGAATACAAAAAAATTACCATGGTATTCTTCGTCGCGGCAGCGCTGTGGGGAATGATGAACTTCTTCACCATACCCCGGCAGGAAGACCCGGATATTACCCTGCTTGTCGCCAGGGTAGTGACCACCTACCCCGGAGCAAATCCGGAAAAAGTGGAAAAGCTGGTTACCAAACCCCTGGAAGAAGGCTTTGAAGCGATTAAAGGAGTAAAAAAAATCGAGTCGACCTCTTCTGAAAGCCTCTCTGTGATCATGATTGAGGTTTATCCCGGCACGGACACCAAAAAAGCCTGGGACGACGTACGCTATAAGATTGACGAGGTGCGCCAAAGCCTGCCTGATGAAACCTCAGAACCCCAGCTTAATACAGAGTTGATCCGCACCTGCATGATGGTCCTGCACCTGGAGGCCCCTAATATGGACTACCTCGAGTTGGAAGCCGTCAGCCGCACAGTCAAGGACGAGCTGAAGGGGCTGCCGGGCGTGGCGGAAATCCAGCGGGAAGGGCTGCCCGACAGGGAGATCCAGGTGGTCCTCGACATGGAGCGTATGGCCCGTTTTAACCTGACCTGGAGCCAGGTGGCCGACGCTATCAAAGCCCGCAACATCACGATACCGGGCGGCAAACTAAAGGAGCAGCCCTACGGCCTGGCTATCCAGACCACCGGCGAATATCTCGACCCGCAGGTTATTGCCGGGACAATTTTAAAGGTTACTCCGGAAGGAAACTCGGTTTACCTCCGCGATATAGCGGCAGTTAGTCTCTGTACCGCCGACCCCGCCGTGCTGGTTCGCTCTAATGGAACACCCGGCGTTTCCCTGGTGCTCTTTCCTAAAGAAAATATAGACCGGGTCAAGACAGCCGCCAACATCCGGGCATATATCAAGCATAATATAGGCCCCGCTCTTCCTGCCGGGGTTACTCCGCACATTATCTTTGACCAGGCCGTCAATACCCGTGCTCAGTTTAACCATCTTTACCAGGAGCTTTTCATCGGTATGGGCATTGTTTTTTTGGTGTGTCTGCTCGCTTTGCCGCCCTTTGGCGCCCTGCTGGTGGCCGTGGCGATACCGCTCTCGGTTTTGCTCGGCATGGGCCCGCTTGGGATGATGGACCTTAAGCTGCACCAGATTTCCGTGGCCGCGCTGGTTATCGTACTGGGAATCCTGGTGGATGACTCCATCGTCACCAACGACAACATTCAGCGCCACCTGGAACTGGGCGATACGCCGATGCAGGCCGCCACCCTGGGCATTCGCGAGGTGGCCTACTCCATCACCAACGCCACCGTCGCCACTATAGCCGCCTTCGCCCCACTTTTTCTGCTTGAGGGAAACATTGGTGAATTCATTTTTGCCATTCCCCAGGTTGTCACGGTTACCCTGCTGGCCTCCCTGGTGGTATCCCTGTTTCTGACACCTATTGTCAGGCTCTACCTCGCTTCCCGCCCAACCAGGCCGGCGCGGGGCATTGTAAGCGTTTTTTTCCAAAGGAAGGGCGGACTGGCGGAAGGAACTTACCTGCGCCTGCTGGCTTTTTACCGTAGATCCATTGACCTGGCTTTAAGCAGGCCCTGGCGAACCGTGGCCATGGCTGTGCTCTTCATGGGAGTCAGCCTCTCCCTTTTCCCCTTTACCGGCAAAACCTTATTCCCTTCCGCTGAACGCAATGAGTTTCTAATTGACATTACAACTCCCACCACCGCCACCCTGGAAGAAACCTTAAACAAGGTCATGGAGGTAGAGGCGGTCCTGGCGGAACAGCCGGAAATAAAGGTAATCGCCAGCTATACGGGAAAATCCTTTCCACAGTTCTATTACAATGAAACCAAGTATGTCAGCGGGTCCAACAAGGCCGGCATTTACGTGAGCACGCGCACCGACAGGGGTATGAGGAAACCTGCCCAACTGGTTGAATTACTGCGCAGCCGGCTCAGAGAGGAGATTCCCGGCGCTAACATCCTGGTCCGCAACCTGGAGCAAGGAATTCCCGTAGGCGCGCCGGTGGCAGTCCGCATCAAGGGGGAGGACCTCGAAACCCTGCGCGCCCTGGCCGGCGATATCAGCGCCAGGCTGCGGGATATACCCGGCGCAATCAACGTGGATGATACCATGGGTCCGGATATCTTTCAATACAAAGTTCAAGTTGACGAGGAACGGGCCAACCGTCTCGGGGTGACCAACCTGGCCGTTGCCTCCACAGTACTGCTAATGACTGACGGCATGGCGGTCTCCACCTACCAGCTCCCGGACGAGCAGATCAATGTAGTACTAAAAGCCGCTAAAAACCAGCCAATACCGCTTGAGCAGCTAAAAAGCCTTCCTGTGCCTTCCAGTGTCAACGGGGCGGGCATTCCGCTCAACCAGTTGGCTGAAATCACCCCAACCTGGGCCGTGAGCCAAATCAACCGCAACCAGTTGGTAAGAACCGTCACAGTAAGCAGCTACACTCAAGGCCGCCTCCCCTCGGAGGTAGTCAAGGAGCTGCAGAACAGCCTGCGCTCCTACCCGCTGCCGCAGGGGTATGAAATTGAATACGGCGGCGAGCAAGAGGAGAGCAATAAGTCTTTTACGGACTTGGCCCACCTGTCCCTGATGGTAATGGTCATCATTTACTTGCTGCTGGCAGTGCAGTTCAATTCCCTGCTTAAGCCGCTGATCATCATGGTAACGGTTTTCTTGGGAGTTTGCGGGGCGCTGGCAGGTATTTTCCTGACCGGAAACCCCATCGGCTTTATGGCCGCGCTGGGCGTCTTCAGCCTGGCAGGTGTTGTGGTGCGAAACGGCATAGTCCTAATCGAGTTCGTGGAATTGGCCGTAAAGGAAGGCAAGCCGCTGCGGGAAGCCCTGGCACAGGCCGGGCAGGCCCGCCTGCGCCCGATCCTCCTGACCATGCTTTCCGCCGTCGGCGGGCTGGCCCCCATGGCTATAGCGGGCAGTTCGTTGTGGCAGCCGATGGCCATCGCGATTAGCTCAGGTCTGATTATCTCGACAGCCCTCACCCTCTACGTCATTCCAACCCTTTACCTGCTGCTGGAGAACTGGAAGCATTAATGATGAAACAGCCGCAGCCCCGTTATTGCCATCAGCATACCGTATTCATCGCACGCGCGGATTACAATATCATCCCTGATCGAGCCGCCCGGCTGCACTATATATTTGACCCCGCTTCGATAAGCCCGGTCAATATTGTCTCTGAAGGGGAAGAATGCGTCAGAGCCCAGTGTTACATTACCTAACCCTTTCAGCCAGGCTTCCTTCTCACTTGGGGAAAGCCGGTCAGGAACCACTTCAAACAGATCATTCAACATATCAAGCTCATGTTCCGTGGTATCGTACCTGACCAGCAAATCGATGGCATTGTCACGCTCCGGCCTTCCCACGCCTTGTTTAAATTTTAAACTCAATACCTTGGGATGCTTTTTGAGATGCCAGATGTCCGCCTTATCTCCCGCAAGCCGTGTGCAGTGAATCCGCGACTGTTGCCCCGCGCCATTGCCAATAACTTGGCCGTCGGAAACAAAGCAGACTGAATTGGACTGGGTGTACTTCAGGGTGAGCATCGCAATGATCATATCCCTCTTCGCTTCATCAGGCAAATCTTTATTTTCCGTCACGATATTTTTCAAGTCATCAAAACCGGGAATGATATTGTTTCGCTTCTGCGCAAACTCAATGCCGTATACGCACTTTACATCCATTTCGCCCGGCTCGTAATCACGCTCAATTTCAACGATATTGTATTTCCCGCCTTTTTTCTGCTTCAATATCTCAAGAGCTTCTGCGGTATACCCGGGAGCGATAATGCCGTCGGAAACTTCTTTCTTTAAAATCATCGCCGTGGCTTTATCCACCGTGTCGCTTAAAGCGGCCCAATCCCCAAAGGAAGACATCCTGTCAGCCCCCCTGGCGCGGGCGTAGGCTGACGCGATTGGCGACAGTTCCAGGCCGATGTCGTCGACAAAATATGATTTTTTCAGTTCGTCCGACAGCGGCAGCCCGATAGCCGCTCCGGCGGGACTGATATGTTTGAAGGAAGTCGCCGCCGGAACATTTAAAGCGGCCTTCAGATCCTTCACCAACTGCCATGAATTTAACGCATCCAGGAAGTTGATATAACCCGGATTTCCATTCAAAACCTTGAGCGGCAGTTCTCCCACGGTTGCCCTTATTTCCGCCGGTTTTTGATGCGGGTTGCACCCATATTTCAGTTCATAATTTTTCATTTAAATCCCCCTCTCAAAAATTAAGCCGCCTGGGCTAAATATTTTACCCAGGCGGCCGGCAATCATCCCAATCATGCTCCCTGTTGTTCATTCAACTCATCCGCCAGTCACATGATCTATACTCCAATTCTTTAACTTAGTATAAGTGATTTCCCCATATGCTGTCAATAATGAGACCCGGCGATATTATGCCGGGTCCCTGCCAGTTCATTACATTCTTTTCACTTTATCCGCGTTCACTTTACCGGAACCTTTAGATACATAGGTTTTGCATGCTGTTGACGTACAGTCTCCCGCAGTTTCGGGAGTAAGTTGGCTCGCCATCGGAGCATCTACTTGATCCGGTTGACTTTCAGCGAAATTGTTGGTGGAAACGAGTATTTCATTCGCATTGCACATATTACCTTGCGCCCAGTAGTGACAGTCGTTCACAATACAATGAATGTGTTGTTGCTGCATTCTTTTCATTCCTTTCATTTATCAATTTGCCGCGCTAATATTTTTTGCTGAGAAAAAAATATTATGCAAGATTAAAGCAGGCATAATTTAATAAATGAATACTGATGAAATGAGCTTTATGACTGCCGGCGGTATTCTAATCAAAAATACTGCGATAATTACCGTATCCTTCCTTTTCCAGGTCTTCCTTCGGAATGAATCGCAGGGCGGCGGAATTGATGCAATAGCGCAAGCCGGACGGCGCCGGCCCATCGCTGAAAACGTGGCCAAGATGCGAATCAGCTTCCCGGCTGCGCACTTCCGTGCGAACCATGCCGTGGCTCAAATCTTTCTTCTCAATAACACTTTCCTCTTGAACCGGCCTGGTAAAGCTCGGCCAGCCGCATCCCGAGTCAAATTTATCTTTAGAACTGAAAAGCGGCTCGCCGGAAACGACATCAACGTATATGCCTTCACGTTTGTTGTCCCAGTACTCGTTCTTGAAAGGCGGTTCGGTGGCGTTGTTCCGCGTCACTTCATATTGAAGGCCGGTTAGCTTCCCTTTCAACCGCTCTTTGCCTGTTTCTTTTTCTTTCCCCCAGTACTGTCCAGCAAAAGCGTCACGTCCCGAGCTCATGCGGTACCTGGCATAGTGGCAAGGGTACTTCTTATAGTAATGTTGATGGTACTCCTCAGCCGGATAAAACGCAGTAGCCGGAAGAATCCGTGTGACAACAGGCATGTCAAACCGGCCGCTTTCAATGAGCTCTCTTTTGGATATTTCCGCTTTTTGCCTTTGCCGCTCATTATGGTAAAAAACAGCCGTCCGGTACGACTCTCCCCTGTCGTAAAACTGACCCTCTTCATCTGTTGGATCAATTTGCCGCCAGTAAACGTCCAAAAGCTTTTCATAAGGTAAAATACCTGGCTCGAAGCATACTTGCACCACTTCACAGTGACCAGTGTCGCCGGAACAAACCTCTTCATAAGTGGGATGCTCCTTATGTCCCCCCATGTAACCTGACACTACGCTGATGACTCCAGCCAGCCTTTCAAAAGGCGCCACCATGCACCAGAAACACCCTCCGGCAAAGGTTGCCAGTTCATAGCGCTTGTCATCCGCGCTGACTTCGGCGTTATCCACGCAAATCACCCCGCACTTTGATGCTTCCTATAGCATGCCCTTTTTTGTCATATTTCTCATAGCAACATTTATTTCCATATCATCATCAAAACGGCAAGCGGTTTTTGTTTGAGGATTTAAAACACCTGACAATTTTCACAATAATAGACGCTGCCCCCCATATAGCTTTCCTTTTTGACCGAGCCTGCGCAGACAGGACATTGCTGTCCAACACTATTTTTGCTCATAATAGTTTTATAACCACCGTTCTTGCCAAACAAATCCTTCTCGGTATCTCTGCCGCCATGTTCCGCCATATCCGAGAGTACCGTTTTAACCGAATGAAACAAACGCGCTTTATGCTCATCTGTTAATGTGTTTATCTTACGTTTCGGATGTATTTGGGCTTGCCACAAAATATCCTGCAGCACACCGTTGCCAAGCCCGGGTATGCGCTGTCCGGTCGCGAGAAAAGCCTTCGCGCTTAATTTCTGCACATCCTGCGAGGATATCAGCTGCTCAAAATAGCTCTTGTCAAACCCGTCCGACAATGGCGACGGTTTTTCCTTGGCAACTTTATAATAAGGATTATCAAGCTCGCCGTCACGAAAGCACATTATTCCGCCATACATCTGAATTGTTGCGCTCACAGCCGATAAATCAGCAAATTCAATTAATAGCTGGTGCTTTGGGGGACGTCTTTCCTTTGGACCATGATAACGGAACCCGACTCCATCCCCGATTAATATAACGGCCGTGCCTGCTTTAATTTCAACAAAACCGCCATATCCGTTTGCCGCAGCGATGGTTTTTCCGGCGAGCAAATCATGGTAATTTTGCGGATCTCCATGATACCACGCAAACTTATGCGGAGTATAGGCGGCAATAACACTTTTTATCCGTTTTCCGCCAACTGTATCATTAATCTGACTTGCCAGCGTCAAAGCTTCCGGCAGTTCAATCATAATTAATCACCAAGCCTGTTTATAACCAATTTTTGTTATAAAATGCTTGCCCATTAAGCTCTTGCCCTGAATCATTATTATACATACGTCAGCAATTCTTTAACCTAACCCCACATGCCCGCAGGGTACAACCACCCATGAAAATGAGGCAGGTGATTTGCAAGAAAGAGATATTCTGCTAAATTTAGATTATCAGGGTCAAAGGTTGAATTTTATTTGAAGGTAAAACCTCGAAACCTAACCTAACCCGATTG
>NZ_JAKNBL010000020.1 GCF_022410535.1 Pelotomaculum terephthalicicum JT | reverse complement strand
CCCTCAAATATTATTCAAAAAAGATGACAGGCGGACTAACGGACTTTTTCATTTTTGGTCACTTTATCCGTCAAAACATGGACAACTTATACCAGCTGTTTTTGGTCATTATGCGGTAGCATTAACAGAATGAGTTTAAAATGCGTCCAGAAGATCCTCCAGGTGGAGTGATGCTTTTGTCATAACTATCTGAAAGTGATGCTGGGCTACTTAAAATTTTAGGGGACCCTTGCCCTTCTGGATTGGGATTATATAATGCTTTGTCAGTAACATTTGGTCCGGGAACAATCACTTTGTTTCCATTCTTATTAAGCAAGATTTGCCTATCACCCGATGAATTTTTTGCTAAAGCAGTTCCGGCAAAAGTAAATACAAATACTATGCAAAGAATTAATGAAACGACCTTCCTAACCCGCATAATCTTAATTCCTCCCTGTTTTTAATATTGATAAAATCAATGACTTTAATCGGGCTTTACCTAACAAAACCCATACTAATTTAATTATCCATTGGATTCACCCCCCATGTTTACACTAATCCACAATTAAAAAACGGAAGCAAAAACCAAATAAATCTTGGTTCTTAGCTTCCGTCCTTCGGTCAGCTCCAAACATTTTATTCTTTATTCCGTTTTCTAATCAGAAAATCATACCCAACCACTTTACTATTTTTAATAATTAAAGTAAAGTTTCCATATTTTGTATCCCTTAAGAATTTATTAAGAGCTTTTACCGTCTCACTATCTAAATAATTAACTATAACAGTTAATTCATCATTTTTCAATTAATCACAAGCCCTTAAACGATAATTTAATATACAGAAGATATCATAAATTTCTTCATATGTCAACATATTCCTCAATATATTATATTATATTATATAATTATGTCTAATTATGACGAAAACTATTAAAAAACATAAAATCTTAGAACAACCTCCCATCTCAATGGTCACTATAAATAACTCCCTTAATATACTCCCTCTATCCTTTTTCTCTACGTTCACTTTATTGAGAATACTGTTACGTAGTTGGAGTAGCGCTTGCCATTAGGAAGCGATTTTGAGGACGGCAATGGCGAGAGCCACTTTATGATATTAGCGTTTCTACTGTATCGCCATTGCAAGTCAAACCTATTATATTAGAACCGCCTTCGAAATAGCGAGGGAACTGTCTGAGCGAGAGAAGCGAGCGAGTTTGACCGAGCCCGAAGGCTCATGAGTTCATACAATTTTAAGGGGCGAATATGAGCCCGTTGGCAAGCGCTACTCCAACTCAGCCAGTAAAACTTTATATCATGTTATCAAAAATCCTTTTTATTTGCATATAAAATCCCATTTTCCTTTCCATGCAGTATCACAACCGCCGGGCTGTAAAATAGGATCGCCCGTCTTGGCCCTGGCCTCCTGAACACTGGAGCCGTTTGCCAGGACGTGATTATTGGACAGCACCATCAATTCATTGGTTCTCTTGTCTCTGACCACCGCCCCCAAAGTGCCCGCGGTGGACTGGTAATGACCGATGCTCACTCCCGGCTGGCACGGCCGCTCGCGTGACGTGCGCACGTCCAGCATCCTGACGGTGCCGATTTCGACCACGTCGGTATCCAGGCCGTCAATTCGCCTTGGCACGATATGACTGCGGGCAAGGTTCGACGTATGCACTTTTTTTTCCACATAAACGATATAAGCCGGACCTCCGGTATCATTTCCTCCGGCATTTTTGTAGCCGATTCCGACACCCACGACATTTTTTAAGCCCAACAATTTTCCGCGATATTTTTTAAAAGCGTTAAAATACCTATCCATGTTTTCGTCAATCCCTCCTTTGGATCCTACAACATGATATGCAGGCTAATAATCAGAGGGCACTAAACCGTCTTAATAAGGTGATTTCGGAATTCCCATGCGATATTTCCCGCGGGTTTCCATCCCGCCGATGCCTTCGAAGCCGGTTACCGTCCCGGCAATGATATCCTTGATTGAAATCGGATCATAAATTGAGGTGTAAGCGATTTTCTCCACGACAAAAACAGGATCGTAAGCGTGGATTAATACCCGTTGCGGAGAACTGGCGAAGTTGGCTCCGGCGGTCAGGATCGCTTCGTAATGCGACTGGCAGGCCCCCGCGAAAATAACCAAGTCATCCCTGCTTTTTTCATAGCGCCGGGCCGCCTTGATCGCCTCAACAAAATATTTTGACGAGTAATAATTGTCAATGTCCCTAAAATCAACCTTGCCCTTGATAAAACCGTCATGCCCGGTGAGCACAAGCAAATCCGGGCTGTGTTTTTTAAGCAAATCCTCCACAAACGCCGGCTGTTTGTCTTCATCAATGCAGTAACCGTTGGCGGGGATGCTCAACTGCTTGTATGTTGTTAAACAAAGCTCCAGGTAATCATTGTCGCCGTCAATGTGTAAAACAGTGCCGGGAATATCATAACCGTCCATTTTACCCTGTTCCGGTTCTTTGCTCCGGTCCCCTGGAACAGCCCTGCCCAGGATGATTTCCCGTTCTTTTACCCGGCGGCTGAAAATTCGCTTCATGTGTTCGCTGTTGCTCTTGGCCTGCTCCATCAAGTGCCTGGCGAGGACACCGGGTTCGACCTTGATCAGGTCATCCAGCGGCGCGTTCGCGTAGAGCCTGAGATGCAGCCCTTTTAAATAAGCGAGCTTGCGGCCGTCCTCGTGCCTGAACAGATCCACTACCTTAAAAAAAACATCGGAATTATAGGACTTTCTTCCTACAATATCACCTTGTTTAATTTCTCCCATCATACCTGGACTCCTCAATATTCATGTGTCTTTGGTATATAATATGTCAGCTGCAAGGTGACTTGTGATTCGCTAGCAACTTTCCCCGGCTTCTTCCATATGTTAGATTAAATAAATTGAAAGGGAGTTAGCAATGCTTGCTGCCGTAGTGCCGGCCCGCAATGAAGAGAAGCGATTAATCAAAGCCATTGACACACTGTTAAACACACCCGTTGATCTGATTATCCCAGTGCTTAACGGATGCACTGACAATTCCCCTTCTTACATCAGCCGGCTCAAGTCCCCCCGGGTAATGCCGCTATATTTTATTGAACCGCTGGGTATTGACGTGCCAAGAGCGGCAGGCGCTAAAATAGCATATGACGAAGGCGCCGCGGCGATACTTTTTTTGGATGGCGACATGGAAGGAGATATATCAAAAAATATATGTGAACTGCTGGAAAGCGTAAACTCTCACCGTCTTGACATGTCGTTAACTGATTGTTATCCGGCCACCGGCAAAGACGGCCTTTCAACCCTGGCATCCCACCTGCTGGAAGAGCGCCGCAGGTTAAACCGGGAAATCGGCCTGGAAAAAAAAGTCGGCGCCGCTTCACCTTCCCACGGGCCGCACGCTGTGTCCCGGCGCTTCCTTAACACCGTGCCGCTGCGGGAACTGGCGATTCCCCCGGTCTCCCTGGCGCTGGCGGCAAAAAACAATTTAACAATTGACATAGGCACGACAATCGGCCATAAATACCTGGGCTCACCCGAAAAAGACGAGCACCATTCCAGGCTCATCGCCGAAACCATCATCGGGGACTGTATCGAAGCCTTCTGCGCCTTTAATAATAAAAAACGGGGCAGAATCAGGGGGGGTATTGAATATACGGGCTACCACCTGGAAAGACGCTTCGACATCCTGGATGGATTCACCGCCGCTCCTTGTTTATATTGACAAACATATAAATTTAATTAATCTCTATAATGGCAGGGGGGGGAATAGGGAAATCAACGGCCGCAATCACGCCAATGAAAACAATTCGGGTAATACCGGCGAAGGTATGCCCGAATTCTATTTACTGCAAGAATGTTTGCGGAAGCGGGGTTAAGCGGAAGCTAAACGAGTTCACTTCGTATGTTTATCAGCCACGCTGGAAGCGCCATAAGCGTCTGGTTTGATTTTTGCCCGGAAACCGCTTCCCGTGACCATGCCCACCACTTCGCGGATGAGACTCTTAGTTTCACCGTGGTTGCCCACGTCAATATGGATTTCCACGTTCAATTCATCAAAACCGCTGTTGCTGAAGTATTTATTGACCATTCCTCCCAGTTCCAGGCTTAGCGCCGTTTCGTAAAAAATTTTTTGCCGGAGGCTTTTGATCTTCCGGTGTGTTTTTTTCCGGTAATAATAACGGGCGCCCTTACCCAAACGATGCACAATTACGGCGGTGACAAAGGAAGTTTCCCTTTTAACCTGGGAATCCGAACCGATAATGATTTTATACGACGAGGTGGGTATGCCTTTAATATAATTAATTATGTCGTTCATCATTTCATCAAAGTCCATGCGGCCCTTCGAAGGGCTTACAAAATACATGGCAACCAACCCCCACCTGTCAAATTCAAGACTCCCATTCGGGCTTCCTGACCCTTAAGCAGTTACGCTATTTTACAATTCAAGACGATAAACTGATTACTCTACTTCTATAATAATCATATCTAAACATATTGTTTCTAAATACCGCGCGGCTTAACTTTCAACTCCCCCGGATCTTCTGCAAGCAACCGGTTAAACGGGCAAATTCGGCCAGGCACAAAGTTTCACCCCGCCGTCCCGGATCGATAGCAGAACTCTCCAGCACCGCCTTCCACACTTCCTTCTCAATACCAAATCCCGAATCCGCCAGAGAGTTCAGCAATGTCTTGCGGCGCTTGCCAAAAGCCGCCCGCACAACCTTGAAGAAGGTTTTCTCATCCTGAACAGGATCACGCGGCGGCCGCGGTAAAAGCCGCACAACAGCGGAATCCACCGCCGGCGACGGGAAGAAAACAGTTCTGGGAACCCGGAAAAGAACTTTTACCTCAGTAAAATACTGCACGGCCACGCTCAGCACGCCATAATCCTTGGTGCCGGGCGCGGCGGCGAGCCGGGCGGCCACTTCGGACTGAACCATCACAACTATGCGGGATAAATTATAGCGCTCCTGTAGAATATGTATTAACAGCGGGCTGGTAATATAATAGGGCAGGTTGGCGAGAAGCTTGTACTGCCCGCTTCCCCGGCCAAATCTTCCACCGGTTTTTTCGTGAACCAGCTTGTCAAAATCAATTTCAAGAGCGTTGCCGTGAATAATTTCCACATCTCCGGCGCCTTCCACTACTTCCGCCAGCACGGGCAGCAATCCCCGGTCCACTTCCACCGCCAGCACCTTGCCGGCTTCGCGGGCAATTCTCGTGGTCAAAGCGCCGAGCCCGGGGCCGATTTCCACGGCCAGATCGCCGGCCGACAAGTCGGCCGCTTCGATAATTTTATCAATTATATTGGAGTCTACCAAAAAGTTTTGGCCTAAACTCTTCCGGCAGGATAATTTATTGCGCTTAAGCAGATCCCGCACTACCGCCGGTGACGCGACTTCCTTCAAACTGGCTCCTCCCGCGTTAACTCTCAGCCCAGGATGACGTGGCGCTTACCTAGAGGGCGATTTCTTAAGCCATTATGCAAAGAACGAGTGAGCCCTCGAATAACCATTAAAGCATAATTTCGACATACTACATTTATTTCCTCTTTATTATGCCCTAATATAAATAAAACAAAAAGGCCTTTCGGCCTTTTAATATAGCTAATCCAGCACATATACTTTTACCCGCCTCAAGCCCCATCCCATAGCTTCGCCATATGATCCGAAAAACAGGTCGATGCGGTTTCCTCTTATCGCGCTTCCCCGGTCAAGGGCGGTGGCATAACCATAACCGTCAACATATAATCTGGTCCCCATCGGAATCACGCTGGTGTCTACAGCCGCGACGCCGTAATGCGGGGCGGCGCCTGAAGCAGTGTTGCTGCCGGTGTAGGTATAGGCTGAAGCCAGCATATCCATGGCGCGGGAATACCGGATATTTTCGCCGCCACGGGACACAGCCATGGTGCTCCCGTATACGACTATCTTGTCTGTCGGCGGTTCAAGCACCTCCCGGGAAACTAACTGCCGGTCAATCTCCTGGCCGTCTTTAAAAGTAACCTGCCAGGTCTGACGCTCCTTCCCTTCTTTGCCCTCCTGCGCCACGCGGCTGGCTCCGCCCGGCATCAAAATAGTGTACTGTTTTTTCGTCTCGTAATCAATTGGAGCTTCACACACCTGATTTTCAGTTTTAATCCTGACAACTTTTACAGTCATCCCGGGGCTGACCGGGTCGTCTTTGGCCGGTTCAACCTCATCTTCCGGACCCAGGCTGATCCCGTATTCTAAAAGCGCGTCCTCAACTTTCCGGGTCATCGTTCTAGCGGCAATTTCGGTTCCGTCCACGGCAATCGTCAGATCCGTGGCCCGCTTTATCGTTACCACCATGCCCTTTTTCAACCGGGAATCAAGAGAAGGAGTCACCTCGTCCTTTTCCAGCAGGGCGATATCTTGCGAATTCAGCAAACCTCCAACCGTTAGGGAAAAGGTTGTCACTGCCGTCTGGCTGCCGTCAATATCCACAACCACTGTTTTCTTCGCCCAGGCATAACAGCCCAACAGGAACACAACCGCCACGGCAATCAAAACAGGCCACTTGAACAAAGCCCCCCGGTCATAGTTTACTTCTTTCTCTTTACTACTCATTAATTGCCTCCCTTTTTTATAGTATGGCAATAATGCAGACCTTAAACGCTGGAAACATTATCAGATTGCGGCACGCCGTCCGCGACAGCCATGATTATTTTTTCCAATATAATTTATTTTGCCATGTATTATTTTACTATATGGAGTAAGCCCTGGATAGATTTATTTTTTGTAAGATTATAGCTAATAATGCCAAAAAAACCGGGTTATCCGCCCAGTGGTTCCACTTCTTATTTTTGTTATATTAAGTAAATTTATACTCCATAAGGAAATTTATACTTTAAAACTCAATACCCCTTTGGGCGTAGAGCCCTTCTGTAAAGGGGTGCTTTATTTCCTTCATTTCAGTAACCAGATCAGCCTGTTTGATAATCTCGGGAGGCGCGTGACGTCCGGTAAGCACCAGATGCAACCGCTCCGGCTTTCCGGCGACCAAGGCCAGCACGTCTTCAATGGAGAGCAGGCCGTAATGCAGCGCGTATAATATTTCATCCAGAATGATCAAGTCGTATTTACCCGCGTTAATTTCGTTCGCCGCCGCGTTCAACGCCTCCCGGGCAGCGCGGCTGTGCCGGTCCGGAGACTCTTCACCCGCGCCGCGAATAAACCCTTTCCCCATCGGCCGTATTTCAAAACCCGGCCCAAGCTTCTCCGCCGCCTTGCTCTCCCCCGACTGCCGGCCGCTTTTGATAAACTGGAGGATCAGCACCTTCATGCCCTGACCCCAGGCGCGCAGCGCCAGCCCCAGCGCGGCGGTCGTTTTGCCTTTGCCGTCGCCGGTGTTAACCAGAAGCAGCCCTTTCCCCCTGTCCATTATTAAAATCCCCTTCCGGCAATGGACTTAATTAATACTTATAAATGGGGACATTCCTCTAAACGGAATAATCTCCGGCCGTTTTCAACGCAAATCTTGGCTAGTTCGTCAGCTTCCATCTTTTTCAGAGCGGCTATTTCCGTCAATGTAAACCCTACGTAAGCAGGCTCGTTTCGTTTTCCCCGGTGCGGCACAGGGGTAAGATAAGGCGCGTCGGTCTCCACCAGGAGGCGGTCCAGCGGCACGCGCGCGGCCACGTCTTTCAGCCTCGCGGATTTGGGAAAAGTCACCGGCCCGGCGATGGAGATATAGAACCCCATCGCCATACACTCTCTGGCCATCTCCCAGCTGCCGGAGTAGCAATGGATAACCCCGCCCGCGGGGAAAGGGCCGTCGTTGCGCAAAATATCCATCATGTCGCCGTGGGCTTCCCGGTCGTGAATGACCACGGGCAAGTCAAGCCTCCTGGCAAGAGCCAGTTGACCTCTAAACACTTTTTTTTGTTCCGGGACCGGGGAAAGGTTCCGGAAATAATCCAAACCCATTTCACCCAACGCCACGACTTTTGGATGAGCCGCCAGCTTCTCCAATTGCTCAAGGTAATCGGCCGCCGTCTCGCCCGCGGCATGGGGATGCACTCCAACCGCCGCGTAAACCAAATCATACTTTTCCGACATGCGCAGGGCCCTGCGGGAAGAATCGAGTTCAAACCCGACATTGACGATATTCACCACTCCCGCGGCGCGGGCCCGCCCGATCATTTCATCCCGGTCGGCGTCGAAATCTTCAAAGTCTATGTGGGCGTGCGTATCAAACAAGATCATAAACAATCATTCCTTTAATTTTTTCACGTCGATGCGCGGGAACAAAGCCTGCCCCTTTTGGACCGCCGCACCTACAGGCAGTTTGCCCCAGACCAGCGCGTCCCAAGTCGTCAGCTCAGGCCGGTCCTCAATGCCAAGCTGCGCCCAGACCTTCCCCGGCAGCAACGGCATAAACGGAGAGAGCATGACGGCAATGAACCGCAGGCTCTCGGCGAGGTTGTATAATACCGTGGCAAGCCGCTCTTGCTTGGCGGGGTCCTTGGCCAATCCCCAGGGAGCCGTTTCATCCACGTACTTGTTGGCCCTGCCGACCAGACGCCAAATTGCGGCCAGCGCGTTGGACAGCTCCATTTTGTCCATAAGCTCTTCAACAACCGCGGGGGTCTGTTCAGCCAAGTCGATCAGTTCCCTGTCCAGTTCTTCAGGCGCGGCAGGCGTCTGAACCGTTCCCTGAAAATATTTTTCCACCATCGCCACGGACCGGCTGACCAGGTTGCCCAAGTCATTGGCCAGGTCCTTGTTGATCCGCTCCACCAGCAAATCCTCATTGTAGTACCCGTCCGAACCGAACGGCAGCTCGCGGAGCAGGTAATAACGGATGGCGTCGACGCCATATTTGTCAATCAGCGCCAGCGGGTCAACCACATTGCCCTTGGATTTGGACATTTTGCCGCTCTCCAAAAGGATCCAGCCGTGGCCCACCACCTTTTTCGGCAGTTCGATCCCCAACGCCATGAGAATTGCCGGCCAGATGATGCTGTGGAACCGGATGATGTCCTTGGCCATCAAGTGCACATCCGCCGGCCAGTATTTTTTAAACAAGCTGTCGTCCTCAGTCCCGTAACCGAGGGCGGAAATGTAATTGGTGAGAGCATCGATCCAAACGTAGATGACATTTTTCTGATCAAAAGGCACCGGAATGCCCCAGTCAAAGGTTGTCCGGGATACGCAAAGGTCTTCCAGGCCGCTCTTGATAAAACTCACCATCTCGTTCCGCCGGGAGGCCGGCTGGATAAAATCAGGGTGCGCCTCAATATATTGAAGCAATTGATCAGCGTATTTGGAAATCCGGAAAAAGTAATTTTCCTCGCGGACCATCTCCACCGGCCGGCCGCAGTCGGGACAATTGCCTTCAACCAGCCGCGCTTCCGTCCAGAATGTTTCACACGGGGTGCAATACCACCCTTCATAGCCGGCTTTGTAAATATCACCCTGATCGTAAAGCCTTTGAAATATCTCTGAAACTACTTTTTTATGGCGTGGCTCGGTGGTGCGGATAAAGTCGTTATTGCTGATCTCCAGCCGGCTCCAGAGGCGTTTAAATCCAGCGACAATCTTATCCACATATTCCTGAGGCGTCTCCCCCTTGGCCATGGCTGCCCGTTCAATTTTTTGGCCGTGTTCGTCGGATCCCGTCAGGAATCTGGCGTCATAACCCGTCATTTTTTTGAAACGGGTCATCGCATCCGCGGCCACGGTGGTGTATGCATGGCCGATGTGCAGGTTGTCACTAGGATAATAAATTGGCGTGGTGATATAAAATGTTCCTTTTCCCATGATCCTTCCTCCCTGACTCTCCAATAGCTAATTCGCCTGATGAGTCATATACTACATATTATTGCTCTGAGCGGCGACAAAAAAACCCGCACCCCGTTTAGACGACAAGGGCGGAATTTTTATACTGATTTTAAAGGATGAACAGCAATTTGTCAAGTTTGCGCCAATGCTGGCGCCAAGCAAAAAAATTGTAAAAAATTATAAATTTTTAGTTGACTTTTAATGACATCATTGGTACCATTTAGTTATGCAATCTTTATTTTTTATTGCATTATATAGAAAAAAAGGAGGAGGTAGCAATGAAATCTACGGGGATTGTGAGGAAAGTTGACGAACTTGGACGGGTGGTTATTCCTATCGAATTAAGGCGTACTTTGGGGATTGACGAGAAAGACGCGCTGGAAATCTATGTCGACGCGGAAAAGATTATCCTGAAAAAGTACGAGCCTGCCTGCGTTTTCTGCGGCAACGCGTCTGACGTGCAGCATTACCGCGGCAAGCTGGTCTGCCGTGAATGTGCGGTAAGCATGTTCGAAAACACCAAGGCCATCTAAGAACCGGGAAACAATACTTTAACTGCGGAATTATTCAACGAATCTATACCTATTCATGGTACAAGCTGTTTAACAACTAAGCAACTAAAAAGAGAAACCTCTCTCTTTTCAGTTGCTTTTTTGTTTTTTCAGCACCACGGCGCGGTAAACCTCCCTTCTCGGCAAGCCATGCGCGCGGGCGACCGCACGGATGGCCTCTTTTCGTCCGGCGCCCTCCGCTTCCAGCCGGGCAACGTGCTCAGCCGGTTCCAGGGAAACCTCCGTCTTTTCAGCCGTCTCCAACAGCTCACCGGCGGCGCCGGCCAGAACAAGACAAAATTCCCCCCTGGGCTCTTTTCCCCGGAAATGCTCCAGCACCTCGGCAACCGTACCCCTTACCACCTCTTCGTGCTGTTTGGTCAGTTCTCTCGCGGCTGCCATCAGGCGGTTTCCAAAAACCTCTTGCAAATCAGCCAGTGTTGCCGTCAAACGGTGTGGCGCTTCGTAAAAAATCAGCGTCCTCGGCTCACGCGACAAAGCAGCCAGCTTGTCCCGCCGCGCCTTTCGGGCCGCCGGCAAAAAACCTTCGAAGGCAAAAGCGCCGGCGGGCAGCCCCGACACAACTAGCGCGGTGATACCCGCGCTGGGGCCGGGAACCGGAACCACCTTCAGATTGTTTTTCAGCGCCGACACCACCAGTTCGGTGCCGGGGTCCGAGACTCCAGGCATGCCGGCATCGGTCACCAGCGCGATCTGCTTGCCTGAAGCAAGCAGATCAAGGAGATACCCTCCCTTTTTTTGACGGTTGTGCTCGTGGTAGCTGGTCAGCGGGGTGTGGATATCGTAACGGCTCAGCAGCTTGCGGGTATGGCGCGTATCCTCGGCCGCTATCAGGTCAACTTCGCGCAGCACCCGCAAGGCTCTTAACGTGATATCCTCCAAGTTGCCGATGGGAGTGGCGCAAAGATACAGCGTCCCTTTTTGTTCCATAGTGAAAATTCACCTCTGCGGCAGTTCAGCCTTCCGTTCGCTCCGCGCGCGGCTCATGCTCCTTTCTCAAAAAAGCCATACAAAACAGACAATCCACCGTCCGCCTGCTCCCGAAGTTTAAATTGCACACATGAAAACCCTGATCATAAAGCTCCAGGAGATTTATGAAGCCCTCGCCCGTTTTCCCCGTTTCACCCTGCCCCGCGCAGGCAATGCCTCTCTCCCGGCAGGCGTCGGCCAGCCCTTTTCTCAGCCTGGCGTTTTCTTCTTCCAGCTGACGCGCTTTATTTTTTATATCCTGCATTTCCGCTAACAGGGCATGCAGTTTGGCTTCCATATCTTTCGCT
Source organism: Pelotomaculum terephthalicicum JT (assembly GCF_022410535.1). Classification (GTDB taxonomy): domain Bacteria; phylum Bacillota; class Desulfotomaculia; order Desulfotomaculales; family Pelotomaculaceae; genus Pelotomaculum_D; species Pelotomaculum_D terephthalicicum. Next base: position 43,938 of record NZ_JAKNBL010000020.1, on the reverse strand, counting down.
ATTTTAAAAAAAGATTGCAACTAAACACTCTCCTCGCCCGGTGTTCCGGCGCTCTCCTTTTGCTCATCCGTCAGGCAATTGCAGGCGGGACTGTTTTTCAACGTTACTTCTTCGCTCTGGTATTCCTTCACTATTTTGCTTTCCTTTAATTCCACGCTCAGGCCTTTTTTGATAATATTAACGGCCGCCACTTTTCCTTCGCCATCAGGGGTTATAACCCATGTCCCAATTTCCGGGAACTCCTCCTTGGCATGTTCGTAGCACTCATTTTCATATTTCAGGCAACACATCAGCCTGCCGCAGATACCTGAAATTTTAGTCGGATTTAAAGACAGGTTTTGGTCCTTCGCCATCCTGATCGATACCGACACAAAATCAGACAGCCAGGCCGAGCAGCAGAGTTCCCTGCCGCAGCAGCCAAGTCCGCCGACCATCTTCGCCTCGTCCCGCACACCGATCTGCCTCAGCTCAATCCGGGTCCGGAAAACAGCAGCTAAATCCTTAACCAGTTCCCGAAAGTCGATCCTTCCTTCGGCGGTAAAGTAAAAAATTATTTTATTTCCATCAAAGGTTTGCTCAACACCCACAAGTTTCATTGGCAGTTTATGGGCGGCTATCTTCTCCAGTCCGACCTGAAAAGCCCTGCATTCTTTTTCTCTGTTCAGCGATACTTGGTGCAGGTCGGCGTCGGTAGTCTTACGGATCACCTTTTTCAAGGGCGCAACCATCTCATCTTCTTCCACCTCGAGGGGACCGGCCACCACCTGCCCGTACTCTATACCTCTGGCAGTTTCTACGATTACGCCGTCACCCAGGGTCAACATATGCCCGTCAGGGTCAAAAAAGTAAACTTTTCCAGCCTTTTTGAAGCGCACCCCTACCACTATCAGTCCCATTGGTTAACCTCCAAATCTGTTTGTGTGCCGCTCATACCGCCGGCCAGGCGCAGGAATAACACCTCAAGGACCAGTCTCATGTTCGCATTGGCCAGGATCTTGTTTTTGGCCTTGGCAATAATCTCTATTATTCCCACAAGACGCCCGGTTTCAAAATAACCAGCCCCTTTTTTTAACGCATTAATCTGGTCGGGGTTAAATAATAGTCCTGCTTCGCCCGTTTCCTGCCAAATGAGCAGATCCCGGTACCAACAGGCCAGCATTTCCAATAAACCCAGAGCCTCATCCCTATTCTTGGACATCCTTTCGGCTTCTGCCAACGCCTCCAGGGCGCCCGCTTCCTGCAATAAAACGGTTAACCGGACAGCGGCGTCCCGCCTTTTTTGAAAAGAACCTGAAACATAGGCAAGCGCCTTGCCCGGGCTGCCGCCGGATAGAGCGGCCAGCAGCCTGGCTTCCTCCCGCGCCAGTCCATGCTGCTTGTTCAGGAGCGAGGCCAACTCATGAAAAGGAATCAGCTTGAAAATATACTGCTGGCAGCGCGACAAAACGGTGGCGGGCAATGCCTGCGGCAGCGCCGTCAGCAATACAAAAACGGTTTCGTCAGGCGGTTCCTCAAGGGTCTTTAGCAGGCAATTGGCAGCTTCGGCCGTCATGGCTTCAGCCTGCTCAATGATAATTACTTTCCGGCCGCCCTGATATGAGCGAAACATTACCTTGCGCTGAATGCCGCGAATCTGTTCAATCTTTATTGACGAGCCCGCCGGACGCACCCAATGAAAGTCAGGGTGATTGGCGTGCTCAAACTGGCGGCATGCCCGGCACCGCCCGCAGGCGTCTCCCCGGTCCGCACCTTCGCAGAGCAGCGCCCCTGCGAACGCCAGAGCGGTTGTCGCCTTGCCCACCCCTTCCGGCCCCGCGAATAAATAAGCGTGGCCCACCCGGTCATGTAGCAGAGCGTTAAGCAAAGCCCGGATAATTTGTTCGTGCCCGGCGATTTCCCTCAAGAGACGCATTTAAATAAAACTCCTACCATAATAAAGTAGTCAGTAGTCAGAAGTCAGAATAAAAGAATGGTTAATTGTCTTGATATATTTTAAATTCTAATCGGAAACAATATCCCTGACCACTTGATAGATTTCTTCGTGAATCTCCCCGATGTTTTTCAGCCGCCCGCCGGCCACACAATCGATCCGGCGCCATTTGTGCCGGTCGGCGATCTCGCGGGCATTACGGTAAGATTTTACGATAAATCCGTAATCCCGCTCATGAATGTCTTTTTTATCTTCGCCTGACTTGTTAACCCTGCCGTCGATCAGCTTCCTGCTGTGCTCCGGCGGCATGTCCAAAAAAATAACGCAGTCGGGCGCCGGGAGCTGAAACAAGTTAAACTCGAAATCCAGCAACCAGTTGATATAATTTTCTCTTTCCATATCGCCGGTTATTTTCGCCGCCTGATGAACCATGTTCGCCGTCGTGTAGCGGTCAGCGACAATAATGCCGCCGTTTTCATAGAATTCTTTCCATTCCTTTTTATAGGAAGCATACCGGTCGACAGTATAAAATGTGGATGCGACATAGGGATTTACATCACCTGGCTCACTGCCGAATTCACCGTTCAAGTACATTTTAACCAAGGCCGAAGATGCGCTTCCGTAATTCGGGAACTCAACTTTTCTCACATGATACCCCTCGGCCGCCAACCGTTTGTACAGTTTTTCGGCCTGGGTGCCCTTGCCGCTTCCGTCACCCGCTTCTAAAGCAATGAGTTTTCCTCTCATAATTGCTCCCGCACAGCCCCCTTGCTTCCTCATATGCTATTCTACCACAACTTTTATACTTTTTAACGTACGGCCGGACAATCCCTGGCAGGTCAATCCAAGTTTCACCACCGCGGCCAGGTACTCATAAACCGCGGGAGTTATTTCTTCGCCCGGGCACAATACAGGAATACCCGGCGGGTAAACCGCCACCATCTCGGCGCATATCCTGCCGCGCGCTTCTGCCGGCGCAACCCGCCGGGCAGAAGCAAACCAGGCGTCCCGGGGCTTCATTCTTTTCACCGGGCAAGCCGGTATTTCGGGCAATGGGACAGGCGCCGCGGCCAGCCTGTCCCGCCGCGCTATGTCCCGCAAGGCGAAGACCAGGGCGTCGCACTCCGCCTGGGTGGTGCCGGTTGACAAAAACGCCACAATATTGACCAAGTCGGCCATTTCAATAGCAATATTATAACGGCTGAACAACAATTCGCCTACCTGATAACCGGTCAGGCCCAAACCGTCAACCGACACGACCAGCTTAGTCAAATCAAGAGCCCGGCTGCCGCCGGACAGGTGTTCTTCCGATAGAACCTTCAGCCCGCTGACGCCGGCCAGCCGCTTTCTTGTTTCGCCCGCCAGCCTCAAAGTCTTTTCCAGCAATTCCTGGCCGGTCAGGACCAGCTGCCGCCTGGCCAGGTCAAGAGAGGCCATCAGAATATAAGACGGACTGGTTGTCTGCAATAAATCCAGCGCGCCGGCCACCGCGCCGGGGTCAAGGAGTCCGCCGCTCAGATGCAGCAGGGCACTCTGGGTCAAAGAGCCGCCCATTTTGTGGGTGCTCTGCACGGAGGCGTCGGCACCGGCCGCCATGGCGTCACCGGGCAATCCGGGGTGAAACCGCAGGTGGGCGCCGTGCGCCTCATCAACAAGAAGCGGTTTGCCCGCATCATGCGCCGCCCGGACCTGCCCGGCCAGCTCGTCCGCCACCCCGTAGTAGTTCGGCCGGACCGCCAGGACAGCCCCGGCACCGGGGTTCGCTTCAAGCGCCCGACGTACCTGCCCGGGTGAAACGCCCCCAGCTATCCCAAATTCTTTGATTGTCCAGGGAGCGACATACTCAGGGTCGGCGCCGGACAAAATCAAACCGCCCATTACGGAACGGTGGGCGTTCCTGGGCACAATTACTTTCCCCCGGCCTCCCACCGCCAGCAGTAAAGCATGCACGCCTGCCGTGGTACCGTTTACCAGAAAAAAGCTCTTGGCGGCTCCATAGGCCCGGGCCGCCAGTTCCTGGGCGCGGGCAATCACCCCCCGCGGGTTATGCAAGTCGTCCAGTTCCGGTATTTCTGTCAAATCCAACGCGAACAAAGCTTGTCCGCCGAGAGACGACAATTCCACGGGCAGACCGCGGCCCTGCTTGTGCCCCGGCACATGAAAATTTGCCGCCCATTTCCCGGCATAATTTTGCAGCATCTTAAAAAGGGGAGCGTCACACTGTCTGGTAATCGCCGGCAACCTCCAGACTCATTATTTTAAAATGCCATAAATTGCTTAGGCAAGATCGAGTCCATTATATTTCAGAAAAATGCAAGTTATACTAATTAAATATTTTATCATACCTGACATCGACCTACCAAGTTTAGGCATTGTCATTGCCAGCAGTTTTAACTCATAGATAACCGATTCCTGGTCAAAATATTTTTATGCAAGAGTCAGTAATTGAACTTTTTCGTCCCGAATTATTCTGACTCCTGACTCCTGACTCCTGACTCCTGAATACTTAAAGAAAGGGTGTGGACAGCCACGGCCGGAAATATTAATAAGAAGGTCGATGAAAAATCCCTGTCAAGAAAGTATCGCACTAATGTCGGCAGATTAATCAGGGCGTTTAAACTCGGTCTTTCCGATCAAGAAATTGCCGAAAGAACCGGTGTCAAGCTTTCCACCATCTATTTAATCAAGCAGGACATCGAAATGCTCCACAGGCGGATCCGGCTTGCCAAAAAAAAACAAGCCCTGGCGGAAGCTCAAGCCCTTGGGAAACACCAAATTTTTTTCAACCCTGTAATAAAATAATCATAATCAGGGTTATCAGCGGATAAAGCCAAGATTTTATTTTCGCAGTCGCAACAGATATTATGGCCGGCGACCCAAAGCGCCTGCTCTCCCTCTTGCAGCGCCCGCCGGCAAATGATACACACTGGAAAAATGCTGCTCACCCTTCTTCATCACCTAATATTTTTTTAAAAGATTTCAACATTAGATTATGCGCTCAATCATTTCGGGGTGACCTTATTAAGGTCGCCTGCAAATAAGAAAAGTAAATTTTGTAAAAAAACAACCGCTTCGACATATTACAACACTATCCGCCACTATCATATGATATAATACAATTTATAGTATAAAATGGCAAACCGATTGAAAAGTTGGGGCGCAAAGCTATGGGTCTAAGGCTGGTAAGGCTATGACTGCCAGGCTGCTGTGACATAATCCAAGCTGATCAAGCCTCTTATCCTTCACCGGTGCGGAGGCTTTATTATATATCTCCAATCTAACCAAGTTCGGGGATTGCCAAACAATCCCATAATCTAATAAAAGCGTTGCTAAATACTTTGAAAACTTGACCTTAAGGATTGCTTATTAGTTGACGAACTAATATATATAGGGTCTATTTGATTAGCGAATTATTTTACCAAGTTTGAGGAGGCTTGAAAAGAATGATTCCAAAACTGAAGCTTATAAAAAACATACTATTTTTCTTTTTGTTCTGCGTTGCCTGGTTGAATCCTTTTCAAATTAAACCGTTGTTCGCAGCTACGCAGACGTCATTTTCAGCTGTTACGTACACGGTAGCGGAAAACGCGGGCACCGCGACGATCACGGTCTACCGGAACGGCGGCTCCACTGGACCGGTGACGGTTGATTACGCCACCAGCAACGGAACAGCCCGGGCCGGCACCGACTACACGGCCGCCAGCGGCACTTTGACCTTTGCCGACGGTGATACCAATGAGTCTTTCACCGTGCCTATTATAGATAACGACGCCAAGGAACCAACCAAAACAGTCAAGCTCACCTTGAGCAACCCGACCGGCGGCGTTGCCCTCGGCTCTCAGAAAACGGCTGTCTTATATATTACTAATGACGACGAGTCCAACGGACAGCTTGAGTTTTCCGCCGCCGCCTATACTGTAGGGGAAGACGAAGCGACCGGATACGCAACGATTACAGTCAACCGGAACAACGGTTCCCATGGGGCGGTAACGGTTAACTACGCCACTGCCAACGGAACGGCCAAGGCCGGCACGGACTACACGGCCGCCACCAATACGCTGACCTTTGCCGACGGTGATTCAGCTGCAAAAACATTCACCGTACCTATTATAAATGACACCGCCTATGAATCGACGGAAACAGTCAAGCTTACCCTGAAAAGCCCGACCGGCGGCGCCACCCTCGGCTCCATGAGAACGGCTGTCTTAAACATTACCAACGACGACGCGTCTCCCGGTCAGTTTGAATTCTCCGCTTCCACTTACACGGTTGCGGAAGACGTATCAGGTGGAACCGTAACCGTCGAGGTTTACCGGAACGGCGGCTCCAGCGGGGAGGCGACGGTTAACTACGCCACCAGCGACGGAACGGCCAAAGCCGGCACGGACTACACGGCCGCCACTGATATTCTGACCTTTGCCGACGGCGAGACTATACAGACGTTTGAGGTTACTATTACAAATGATGAATTTTACGAGCCGACGGAAACAATCAAGCTCACCCTGAGCAACCCGGCCGGCGGCGCCACCCTCGGCTCCCCAAAAACGGCTGTCTTGCGGATCGCCAGCGAAGATTCTTCCAACGGCGAGATGGAGTTTTCCCTCACCTCGTACAATGTGATGGAAGATGCGGGCACCGTAACCGTCGAGGTTAACCGGAACGGCGGCGACAACGGCCCGGTGACGGTTAACTACGCCACCAGCGACGGAACGGCCAAGGCCGGCACGGATTACACAGCGGTCAACGATACTCTGACCTTTGCCGACGGTGATACGGCCGCAAAAACATTCGACGTGCCTATTTTAAACGACAGCACCTATGAGCCGACCAAAACGGTCAAGCTTACCTTGAGCAGCCCGACCGGCGGCGCCACCCTCGGCTCACAGAAAACGGCTGTCTTGAACATCATCAACGACGATGAGTCCAACGGACGGCTTGAATTTTCCGCCGCCGCCTACACCGTGGCGGAAGACGCGGGAACCGTAACGGTCTCGGTCTACCGGACCGGCGGCTCCAACGGGCTGGTGACGGTTAATTACGGCACCACCAACGGAACAGCCAAGGCCGGCGTGGATTACACAGCCGTCAACGATACTCTGACCTTTGCCGACGGTGACACGGCCGCAAAAACATTTGACGTGCCTATCACAGACGATACCGTCTATGAGCCGACGGAAACGGTCAAACTCACTTTAAGCAGCCCGACCGGCGGTGCCACCCTCGGCGCCCAGAAAACGGCTGTCTTGAACATTGCCAACGACGACGCGTCTCCCGGCCAGCTTGAGTTCACTGCTGCCTCATACACATTTGCGGAAAACGCGGGAACAGTTGCGATTGCGGTCTACCGGAGCGACTCCAGCGGCGCGGTGTCGGTTAACTACGCCACCAGCAACGGAACGGCCAAGGCCGGCACGGACTACACGGCCGCCAGCGGCACTCTGGATTTTGCCGACGGACAGACCACCAATACATTTAACGTACCTATCATAGATGACGGCACCTACGAGCCGGCGGAAACGGTCAAGCTCACCCTGAGAAATCCAACCGGGGGCGCCACCCTAGGCACCCAGAAAACGGCTGTCTTGAACATTGCCGACGACGATAACAAAGGGCTGTTTGAATTTTCCGCCGCCACGTACACAGTAGCGGAGGACGTTGTCACAGCCGAGATCACGGTCAGCCGGAACGGCGGCTCCAACGGCGATGTGTCCGTGGTATGCTATACCAGCAACGGAACGGCCAAGGCCGGCACGGACTATACGGCTACCAGCACCACTCTTAATTTTGCCGACGGCGATACTACTGAAACGTTCGACGTGCCTATTACAAACGACGGCCTGTGTGAATCAACGGAAACGGTCAAACTCTCCTTGACCAGCCCGGCGGGTGGAGCCATCCTCGGCGCGCTGAAATCGGCCGTGTTGTATATTACCGACGACGACGCTTCCAACGGCCAGCTTACTTTTTCCGCCGCCACGTACACAGTAGCGGAAAACACCGGAACGGCGACGGTCACGGTCAACCGGGAGGGCGGCGACAGCGGTGCGGTGACGGTTGATTACGCCGCCACCAACGGAACGGCGAGGGCCGGCGCGGATTACACCGCCACCAGCGGCACCCTGACCTTTGCCGACGGAGATTCAGCCGCAAAAACATTTGACGTGTCTATCACAGACGACGGCCTGTATGAAAAGACGGAAACGATCAAGCTCAAATTGAGCAGCCCGACCGGGGGCGCCATCCTGGGCCCCCAAAAAACGGCTGTCTTGAATATTACTGATGACGACTGCAAAGGCGAACTTGAATTATCCGACGCCGCATACACAGCAGCGGAGGATGCCGGAACGGCTGCAATCACGGTCGAACGGAGCGGCAGCACCAGCGGAGCGGTGACAGTCAATTACGCCACCACCAACGGGTCAGCCAAGGCCGGCGCGGACTACACGGCCGCCAGCGGCAGTCTGAGCTTTGCCGACGGAGAGGCTTCCAAAACATTCGACGTGCCTATTATAGACGACAGCTTGTACGAGCCTGCGGAAACAGTCAAGATTACCTTGAGCAGACCGACAGACGGCGCCACTCTGGGAGCCCGGAAAACGGCTGTTTTGAGCATAACCGACGACGACGAGTCCAACGGTCAGTTTGAATTTTCCGCCGCTTCGTACACGGTGGCGGAAGACGAAGCGACCGGATACGCAACGATTACAGTCAACCGGATCGGCGGCGACCACGGGGCGGTCACGGTAAGATACGCCACCAGCAACGGAACGGCCAAAGCCGGCGCCAGCGCGGACTACACGGCGGCCAACGGCACCCTGAATTTTGCCGACGGAGAGACTTCGCAGACGTTTGAGGTAGATATTAATAACGACGACTTGAATGAGCCTACGGAAACGGTCAAGCTCACCTTGAGCAGGCCAGCCGGGGGCGCCGCTCTCGGCTCCCAAAAAACAGCGCTATTAAGAATTACCAACGACGACTCGGCAACTGGCGAGATAGAATTCTAACAATTAGTATATTATGAAATTGGTTTTTGAAAATGTAAAACCTGCCGGCTCCTAATAGGAACGGCAGGTTTTAAACTTTCATGCAGCTCATATCGGGGTATCGCCAACATTTTAACGAGAATATACTCTAAGACATAAATTACCAGCTAAATCGCTGGTTTCTTTACTCTAAGATATATATTACCATTTTTATATAGTGGTCTGCAGTGGCCTCAACGAATCCAGCGTTGTTGTGTTTCGTAAATCAAAGGTGTATTCTCCCAGGAAGTTAATGTGTTCCCATGCAAGAGGGGAAACGTGCGGCAGTAGTTCTTTAACCCTTTCGTCTGTTTTTAACTGCTTAGTCGCTTCTGTGAGATAAACCGTATTCCAAATGCTAATAGCATTAATCAGTATATTTAAGGCACTGGCTCTTTGTAATTGATCCTGTAGGGCACGTTCGCGAAAATCACCTTGTTTCCCGAAGAATATAGCCCGAGCCAGGGCGTTCATGGCTTCGCCTTTGTTTAAGCCTTTCTGTATCCGCCGACGCATGGCTTCACTGGAAATGTAATCGAGAATGAAAATAGTCTTTTCAATGCAGCCCATTTCTTGTAGAGCATCCGTTTCGTGGTGCAGTAGCCCATCAATAATATGAATTGCGTCCCGGGCGTTGGTATTAATAATTTTTGTGTAGAAAGCGGAGAATTGGTCACTGGTAAATCTGTATATGGTGGCACCTTTGCCCGATCCGTAGTGAGGGTTTGCATCGGCGCGCAGCGCCGACACACCAATTTGCATTCTCATTCCGTCAGAAGACGATGTGCTTCCATCACCCCAAAAAGAGGTAGGGCCAACTTATGATGGAAATTGACCAACGTGGCCTGTGCCGGTTCATCGCATCTTCATACATTCTCCATTGGGCTACATTGGCCATCTGGCGATATGAAACGCCTGGTGTGGCTTCGGCCATTTTAGTCAGCCCTATATTTGTTCCCATGGCCATGAGAGTAGCCATAAGTACCGGTTTTTCTTCCTCATGAGGGGGCTTGCCGGTGGAAGCATGGATAAATTGATTCTCAAAGCCTGCCCAACTGGATACCTCAATGAGCAGTTCAGTCAGCTTGATTCGTGGAAGCATCCCGTACAGGCTTAAACTGAACTGCCTTGCTTCATCGGGAACGTTTTTCTCCAGCCTTTCAACATGGATCTTGCCTTTTTCCAAACTTACTCCTTCAAGGTCCTTGATGTTTTTGCTCATCCAGTTCAGGCGGCTTAGGAGAGCGTTGGTGCGTTCCTCTAAATATTCGTCAACTGATAAGCTAACAGCAAGCCTGGTGCCGGCAGTGCGGGCTATCTCCCATTCTTCCCGTGAGAAAATGTATTCATCAAAGTCCTTATGCTGCCGGCTGCCCACGATTGAAACATCTCCGGAACGGACTGAATTTCTCAACTCCGTGAGCGCGGCCATCTCGTAAAAACGGCGGTTAATGTTCCCGTCTTCATCATAAACATGTTTCTGCCATCGACTGCAGGATATGAAATCTAACGGTGCGTCTTCCGGAACCTTGCGCTTCCCTGTTTCATTCATTTCCCGGATCACGTCGAGAGCTCTAAGTAAAGGTTCTGTAGCTTTCGTGCAACGAAACTCCAAAGCTTTTAATAGAGTGGGAGTATACTTCCGGAGGTAGGAAAAACTATTCTCCAATAAATCAAGGAAATCGTAATCAATAGGCCGCGACAGTTTTTTGGCTTCCTCAACCGAGGATACGAAGTTATCCCAGGGCATTACGGATTCTAATGCCTCATACGGATCTGTTCCCTCATTCCTGGCCCTTATCAATGCATCGCCCAGGTTGGCAAAGTGAACCACTTTTTCATTGATGGATTTACCATTTTTCTTTTGTATTTCATCCTGAGTTTTTTTGCCCTTCTTCTGAAGGTTTGATATTAACTTATCATGAATTTTAAAAGCCTGGTCAATCAGATCCTGGCTTAAATCCATCAGGTATGCAACCAACATGGCATATTTTTTAGAGTCCTTGAACCTCCGGAAAAGAAATGGTTCATACCTTGCCCCAAGCCGGGACAACTGACGCAGACGGTTAGGGTGAATCCCCTTGGTATCGAAGTTAAGATTTAACTGCCTAATATACTTAAGTTGTGGTATAAGCTTTGTTATTCTTTGTTTGATCGTTGTACTTGGACACCAGATCGCCGTCGGCGTTACCGAAAATGTTTTTGGCAATAATCAGGTCCATCGCGGCCACCACCTCCACCTCGGTCAGGGTATTCTTGGGTTTGTCCAGCGAAATGGTGGTCCGGGTTCCCGCCTGGCACTTCCGGCGGTGAGCGCCTTTTATACACTCAATTTTACCGGATGCACGACCTACACTTCAAGCTCCGTGGTCAAAAACGAGATGCGGATCGCGATTCCGGCTATGGGGTGTGCTCTTATCGTCAGTGCGATCTTTGTTTTGTCAAGGAAATTGATCTGGTGGGAAGATTTATTAAAGGTTTCAGCTACCTGCACAATGTTGCCACGCTGGAGTTGTATCCAGAGAAATGTATTGGCTGTGGCTGGTGTTTAGAGGTCTGTCCACACCAGGTCTTCCCACTCGTAAAAAATAAGACACATCACCGATTTCAATGCCTGCATGGAATGTGGCACCTGTGCCAGAATTTGCCTGCCCGCTATTGATGTCGGGATCGGTTGCGCATCGGGACTCATCAACGAATGGTTTCTTGAACAAAGTTACTATAGTTCCCTTAAGAAATGCTGCGGATGAGAAATTGCTTCAGGTCAATTGATCAATCTATTCTGTTTGTGTTTTATAGCGAAGGATTTCCCCGTTGAACAATTCCAACAAGAACTTGGCTTTTTCTCGCATTAATTCGTCCTCGCATCCCAGAAATTGAGAAAACGCATCCTCTTTTATAAGGGCGGCCTCGTCCAAAGTCTTCCCTTTCACCAATGTACAAAGAATCTCTATGGCTACGTTGGTTGTTGGATCGCTGATACATTCATACTTGATATCAGAAATAAGGTTATCGACCACCTGGATATAGAGATACAAGAAATCGTCCGTATTTCCACAGACGGGGCTGACTTCTCCGAAAGTTTTCAGGGAAATGGATGCATTTTCGAGTTTACCTATATATTCAAATCCCGTTTTTAATAATCTATGGTAATAAGTCATAACTGCTTCGTGCATTTCGTTCTCCTCCTTTATTCGCTTGACTTAAATCTCAGATATAGCCGCGCTCTTTGGATATCACATCCAGCGTTTCTGGGAATATTCGACATTCATCCATGGTATTGTAGAAGTAGCAGGAAACCTTAGCAAAAACTATATAACAGAGCAGGAGCTGCAGCAAATGCAACTCCTGTTGATACCCATCAACCGCTTCAGCATAGACGAACTACCGATTTCAATGCCTGCATGGAATGTGGCGTCTATACCAGGAATTTTCCTGTCCCCGCTATACGTGTTGATGCCGGGATCGGTTTACGCATCGGGGCTCATCAGCGAATGACTTTTTGAACAAAGTTTCTATATTTCCCTTAAGAAATGCTGCAGATGAGAAATTGCTTCAGGGCAATTGATCAAATCTATTCTGCTTGTGTTTTATAGCGAAGGATTTCCTCGTTGAGTAATTCCAGCAAAAACTTGGCTTTTTCTTGCATTCCTTCGTCCTCGCACCCCAGAATTCGAGAAAACGCATCTTCTTTTATTAGGGCAGCTTCGTCTAAAGTCTTCCCTTTCAACAATGTACAAAGAATCTCTATGGCTACGTTGGTTGTTGGATCACCGATACACTGATACTTGATATCAGAAATGAGGTTGTTGACCACCTGGATATAAAGATCCATGAAATCGTCCGTGCTTGCACCACAAGCGGCGCTGACATCTCCTAAAGTTCGCAGGAATATAGATGGATTTTCGAGTCTACCGGTATACTCGGATCCCGTTTTTATTAATCTCTGGTTATACGCTATAATATTTTCGTGCATTTCGTTCTCCTCCTTTGTTCACTTGACTTAAATCTTAGATATAGCCGCGCTCTTTGAATATCTCATCCAGCGTTTCCAAGAATATCCTGCACTCATCCACGGTATTGTAGAAGTAGCAGGAAACCCGGTACACCATTCTATGCTCACTGTGTGATATGGGGCGGGTCCATTCCGGTCCGAACTTCTCGTTAAAATAGGAATGCACACAGAAAACACTGTCCCTGATCATAACGTTATTCTTTTCGCTGAGATCAACGGCCATCCCCACCGCATTCGGCCGTTTGACCTCGAAGGTCAAGATTCCGCCCCTTTGTGACGCATCTTGTGGGCCGACGATTCTGAACCATCCCGTATCCCCATAACGGTTCATCAGTTCCTCGGTCAGAAAACGGTTCAAACCGGCCTCATGGTCCCTTATCCTGTCCATTCCAATCTGCTGCAGGTATTGGACAGTTATTCCTGAGGCAATCTGGGCGGGGTAATTCTGGATTCCTGCTTCGAATCTATACGGCGGAAGCATAAGGGCGTAGGAATGATATGTCGAATCGGCGACCGTTCCACCGCCCAGGATGACAGGCGCGACCACATGATCTGCCTCATCCTCTTCATGGGGATTCTGTCCAAGAAGTTCTTTTTTCCCATAAAGCACACCCACCCCTCGTGGCCCACACATCTTATGAAGTGAAAAAGCCAGGAAATCGACGTCCAGGTTCTGAACGTCAATCGTTTGGTGGGGCACGGCCTGAGCGCCATCAAGGAGTACCAGGGCACCGTATTGATGTGCTATTTTGGTTATTTCTCTTGCAGGAATGGTATAACCGGTTACGTTTGACGTGTAGGAAATACTGACCAATCTGACCCGGCCAGTTTTCATCTTCCGCTCGAAAGCATCGAGGTCAAAGTTATCCTGATCATTGGGTAATGTAAAATCAACCTTGATACGTCCTGCTTTCTGCAACTTCAGCCAGGGAAGCAAATTCGAATTGTGTTCCTTATCGGTCAGTAAAACAACATCCCCGGGCTGGAACGGGAAACCAAGCGCCACCGTGTTGAGGGCATGAGTTGTATTGAGGGTAAAGATGATTTCTTTTTCAGAACCGGCGTTGATAAACTCGGCTATAATCTGTCGTGAGCCCTTTATGCCCTTTCCGGGATTTCCTTCAATTCGTTCGGAAACCTCTTGGGCAAACCAGTGACGGCTTCTTGTGCCGCTGCATGAGGGATATTCCATATAATACTCTTGAATTGACTCAATGACCTGTCTGGGCACCAAGGTTGTGCATGCATTATCCAGGTAAATGGGAGGTTTCCCCTTTCGCTGTCTCTTAAGTGAGGGAAAGTCTTCTCTACATTCCTCAATGGATTTTCTGCTATCCATGCTTTCCACCTCGTCCTGGTAACTCTTGATAATTATATAGAAGGATCTCTGATGATGGGCGATGCCATTAAGTCTGTATCACCCCGCCCCTTACAGCAACTGCGAGTTCCAAGGAACCCACAGTTGCTGTGTAATTTAATTATGTTCTACTCGGTTAATATTATTGAGTTAGTTGGGCAACTTTCTTCACATGCGCCGCAATCAAGACAGGCATCGGGGTAGACAACTGTCGAAATTTCTTTGATTTCAAATACCTTGGGCTCTGCCGGACACAATTCATAGCATGTTGCGCAAGCAATACACGTCTCACCATTTACAACTGGATAAATGCTGTAACCCCAAACATGCGGCATATTGCTGACCTCCCTTTTTCTGCCCTTACCAATTTGAACCTTTATTACTGTTAACCTCGGCATAAAAATAACCTTACTTTGTCCCCCTTATCGGCAGACTTGATGTGTAGGTCTGAATGTACGCTTGTGGCTGCAAATGCTACGCAAAAACTTTCCAAGATCTCAGTCTTCCTTAAGTAACTCTTCCAAGATTTCAACAGAATCCTGTACGAATTTAGGGCACACGGAGGTAAAGAGGTTCTTATCTATAGCATACTTTATCCCTTCAGAAGTACTAATGTCACATTTTATTAAATCCTTGCAAATTGTAGATCCGTTTAGTGTTTCAAATCTCTTAATAAATTCCCGCGCAACAGCATAAGACTTTTTCATAGCTTTATAATTTTTTGCGTTTATGTCCGCATATTTTAGCCCTATTACCATGAAGGCGCCATTAACAGCACCGCATGTGCCGCCTGTATGGCCTACTCCACCCCCAAAAGCGCCGGCTACCCTTATAGCTTTTTCTTCCTCCATACCTAACTGTGGAGCAAATGAAGCAAGGACAGCCTGAGAACATTGAAATCCATTACTAAAAAGTGATAAAGCTGTTTCTAATCTACTCGTAAAATAAACCCTCCTAAAAAAAATCTTCGGTTGTTGTAATTTTGTTATTTTTAGTTGTAATATTAATTACCGTTAATTAATATTACGGGTTGTTAAAAAACTGTATGAGGCAGGAGTGATGCTGTCCCCTACAGTTTTTTTCTTAGAAAACCGCTTTCTTATTGTGATTATTTTTTCTGAGCGAAACCACTCAAACAAATTTATTCTGTTTTACCAAAACAGAAGAGGTTATTATCATGTGTCTCAACATACTAGGCTCTGATCAAATTCCATGGCCTTTTTCACTGTAGATGGATCAGCTATATAGTTTCTATATGCCAAATATAGAGCCCACTCGTATTGCCTTTCCGCACTTTTAGGGATATAGTTTGTTCTCCCGACTATTTCCAATAGTTTTTTAGAAGCTTGATCACCCTTTAAGCCAAGTTTCAATACCTCAAGAAAAGCTCGTTCTACTCCAGCCAATCCTATCATATCTCCACCGACATCTATCTTAAATATTTTTGATGCATTAGGAACACTACTGCTCATATCTGATTATCCCCCCCTTCTTTTTAAAATGTCAAATTAAAGGAATATCCAGCCATTATTTATCTATTAAGTTAAGTTCTTTAACGTCCAAAAATACCTGTTCCAGCCCTAACAACCTCGTCATGTCGTCGCCAACTTTTAGTTTATAAACTTTTGATGCGTCTAGATTACAACAACTGCCCATGTATTGATCCTATCCTTTTTTAATTCTTATTTTATATACTAGTATAAGCTGATTATTTTAACAATTTGATTTTACCTTGTCATCTTTAGAAACATTTTTATTATTATCTTCTTTGTCCACCTGGACAATTTTCATGTCACATCATCCTGAAGATGACTTAAGATTTTTTAAAAAGCCAAACGACCCTTTCTTTTCCTCTTTTTCTTTACTCATTTTCAAAACTCCTCCGGCGTTCGCCTTGTTATTAGCCTCTAGCTATATAGTTTTTATATTCTTGAGGAGAGCTACCCTGTATTCAATTTCAGCACTTTCCGGAACATAATTTCTTCGCTTCCACTATTTCCAACAGTTTTTCAGCAACTTCTTGACCCATTAAATTAAGCTCCCTTACATCCAGAAAAGCCTGTTCAACTCCGGTCAATCCCACTACTATACCACCAACGTTCAGCTTATAGATCTTGGGAGCATCGGGATCACAACATTTTTTGCCCATTTATACACCTTACCCCCTTTCGTTTTATAATATTGGTTGCAGAATTTGAAAAATGAATCCGGACAGTATGGCTACAACGAGAATCGTGACTGTAAAAGTAGCTACCAATTTCGGTTTAAAAATGGATGCCAGTAATGTTAATTCAGGAATACTGGCCCCGGCACCACCGATTATCAATGCCATTATCGCTCCCAAACTCATGCCTTTCGCCAGCAACACCGTACCAATGGGAATCATGGTTTCAACTCGAATATACATTGGAATCCCAATGGCGGCAGCGACCGGTATGGCAAATAGGTTGCCTGGTCCGGCAACTTTAATAATAAATTCCTCAGGCACAAAGCCGTAAATAAACGAACCGATACCGGCACCTATAATTAAATAAGGAACAACCTGTATAAATAAACCCCATGTTTGTAAACTGGCACGTTTTACCTTTCCCTTATTGGTTAACGGTCCATCAGTTTTTTCAGTTTCCTCACAGCAACCATATTGTATCCGCACATTTTTATATGTGCTGGCTAGCCCCACTCGCTCCCATAATGCACCGAAAAACACTGATGCGACAAAAGTCAATATCCCGTATAGTATTGTAAATTTCCATCCCATCATAGTTAAAAATAAGGTAAGTATAACGGGGTTGAGAAGAGGTGAAGAGATAAGAAAGGACATAGCCGCACCAAAAGGCGCTCCTCCATTTAGTAAACCAACTAGTATGGGAATAGTGGAACAGGAACAAAAAGGTGTAACTGCCCCTAAAGTTGCTCCGAGGATATTCCCCAGCCATTTTTGGGGTTTTGCAAGATACTTCCGAATAGTTTCTTCGGTGATAAACTCTTGGAGCAAGGCAATAAGGAAAGAGATACCGACGAATAATGCCAGCAGTTCACCACAAATCACAAGAAAATACTTTCCGGCAGTGATTAGATTATTTAACTGAAACATTAAGACACCCCCGTTCTGATAAAACACACCAAGGATTGCTTTTCGAAAGCTATTGTTTTATAGCCTCAAGAATGTACTTAGCTGTTACCCCCCAGGCTTGAGCTGCTACTTGATAAGCATTCTCTCCTTTAGGTGTTAGGGTATAAATCTTTCTTTCGCGACCGGAAACAACTTGGGTAGTCAATTCAACTAATCCGTTATCCGTGAACTCCCGTAAGACTGGGTAAAGGCTTCCCTCAGTAGGCGCACAGCATCCATCAGTAAGACAAGACACTTGTTTGGTAATCTCATAA
Source organism: Pelotomaculum terephthalicicum JT (assembly GCF_022410535.1). Lineage (GTDB taxonomy): Bacteria > Bacillota > Desulfotomaculia > Desulfotomaculales > Pelotomaculaceae > Pelotomaculum_D > Pelotomaculum_D terephthalicicum. The sequence goes on along the minus strand of NZ_JAKNBL010000020.1, from coordinate 26,224 downwards.
CCATGTAGTGGTTGCCGATGAAGTACCTGCAAGATAAAGAAACGGGAAAGACTCATTCTAATTAAGCTTTCCCAGTATTCCTGGCATTCGTATTTTATATTAAACACCTCCGCATGAATAATAGGGCTATACATATAACCTAAATGCATTATACGGTTATGCATTAATTTTTGTCAATAAAAATATGTTAAGAAGTAAGAAAATTACTAAGATAAAAGCTCACTCTAAACCTTTATCCTCTTCACTTTGGAGACTCTGTGAGGTATTGTAAACAATATTTTCAAGGTTGTAATGCATATTGATAAATATACGATAATAGTTTTATCCCGGCATGAGTCCTCTTCCGATAAATATGATAATTTGGGTTCTTCAGGTTCCCAGTCTTGATGTTTACTTTTCAGATATAACATCTGTAATGACCGGAATCATTTTGGTTTTGATAGACCTGTCATAATATTTTATATATAAAAGTGTCAGAATAAATGCAACGATACTTGTACTAACCTCAGATAATAACGCTGGAAATCCAAACTCTTGCGAAATCAATACACCGATCAAGAAACCCATAAACGTTGTTAGTAGAGGTAACAAGAAGGCAATAAAGGCTGCTATTAACATATTGTCTTCAGGTATGAGAACGTAATTAATTCAAGTACGACTTCACCTTCTTTAAGGCCGGCAATTGCAATAGGGTTACCGCATCCTAATCCCATATTCGCTTCAGGCGGTACATTTTTTAAATCGCTTTCCGTATAGCCGATGTCAATAGACGCTTCATTCACGTCCAATGGAATGCTTTCACAACCGCATCCGCCACCACAACAGCCCCCACCTGCGTTTTTTAACGCGACATCAGCATAATTCTTCCGAATAAATTCTCTAATTTCTTCATTATTATCCGGCATATTTACACCCCATTAATCATTAATGAATAATTCTTGTTATTCTACAAGTTCGCTTACTACTTCCGAAATCATAGCTATTGAAAATCCACCATGGAAGCGTGGTTCACCGTTAATCACAGTCAAAGGGAGCCTTACTCTATCCAAGATCTTAGTAATATCGGGATAATTCTTCATCTCTTTACTTTGCACATCCACGTAAGTATATTGGATGGCCTCGCCAAAATTTTTCACAAGAGATTCTTTCAAATCTTCAGCTTCTTCTTGCATTGTCTTTGTAGGACCGCAACATGCGGCCTCCGGTGATGGGTCTCAGCAGCCGCCGGAAGGCATAGGCGCATTAGTTCCGAATATGGCTACACTGACTTTTTTCATTGTCAAATCCCTCCATGATTAATAAAATATTTTTGGCAAATTGAGACGGAAGCATGTCCATCACTATTTGGACAGGTTAGATCTTCATGAAAACCACACTTATGTATTTATTTTGCAGTTCATTGGAATCTTTTTAGGTAATTACCTTGCCCCCTGCATTTCATTTGCAAAATACTTGCGTTTGAACCCAAGAGCGATGTTAACCAGCCCAATCATTACAGGTACTTCAATAAGAGGCCCGATGACCGCGGCAAAAGCCTGGCCGGAATCAATGCCGAATACCGCCACGGCCACCGCTATAGCCAGCTCAAAGTTATTGCTGGCGGCCGTGAAGGCGAGCGTCGTGGCCTGACCGTAATTGACTCCGGATGACTTACTAAGGAAAAATGACAGGAAAAACATTATAACGAAGTAAACAAGTAGTGGTACGGCGATTCTAGCCACATCCATCGGCAAGGTTATGATATAGTTGCCTTTCAAAGAAAACATCACGATGATAGTAAATAATAGGGCGATCAAAGCAAGTGGGCTAATCTTGGGGATAAATTTTTTCTCATACCATTCTTTGCCCTTGGCCGGCATCAAGGTAAATCTGGTAATCACACCACCTAAGAAAGGAATACCGAGGTATATCATCACGCTTTTAGCCACTTCACCCATGGAAATATGGATGGCCATTGATTTAATCCCCAGCCACTGGGGCAAAAGAGTGACAAAGAAGTAGGCGTAAACCGAGAAGAAAAGCACCTGGAAGATTGAGTTTAGGGCCACAAGCGCGGCTGCGTACTCCGCATCCCCTTTGGCCAAGGAGTTCCAGACAATAACCATGGCAATGCACCGGGCCAAGCCGATGATAATAATGCCCACCATATATTCCGGATAACTTTGCAAAAAGATGATTGCTAAAAAGAACATCAACACCGGCCCGATAATCCAGTTCTGCAGCAAAGAGAGTCCCAGAACCTTGACGTTTCTAAATACATTGCCGATTTCTTCGTACTTTACCTTGGCAAGTGGCGGGTACATCATCACAATTAGGCCGACGGCAATGGGAATCGAAGTGGTGCCAACCTGGAATTCTCTTAGCAGGTTCGCCACTTCCGGCATAACATAGCCCAATCCCACGCCAAAAAACATAGCCAGAAAGATCCACACTGTTAAAAAGCGGTCGAGTAAGGAGAGCCTTCCTAAGGCTTTTTCCGACATACTACTGTTTACCTCCTCTTCTCTTTATTATGATTTTTTCTTCATCAATCATTTTTTCGCAAACTTCGGGGTCGAAACCCATTTCTGTGCAAAGATTAGGATTTTGTCTGAGCTGCGATGGTTTCGGCAGGGAACAGGAAAAACAAGAAAGCTCATCAAGAAAACAGTCCAACTGCTTATAAAATTCCCTGATACCATCTTTATTCAAAGTATAGAATACAATTTTTCCCTCCTTTTCACTATTAATCAGCCCCGCCTGTTTTAAGATTTTTAAATGGTGCGCAATGGCCGGCTGCGACAAGCCGATGGCCTGAATAATCTCACATGCCCCCATTTCCTGACATGTCAACAACTTTAATATATTTAGCCTGTGCGAGTCTCCTAGTGCCTTAAATATGTTGATCATAGTACCACCTTATACTATATATTTAAATAATTAAATTTTTATGTTATATTGTAATTATTACTGGATTTTTAGTCAAGTAGTTTCCCAAGATATGTTTCCCAAGATATGTTGGAAGGTGATTAACCTAAACATGGATACTAAGCCGTTGATTTACTTTCTTTGTACGGGCAATTCCTGCCGCAGTCAAATAGCGGAAGGTTTTGCGAAATATTATGGCGGTGAAAAATTTAAGGTTCTTAGCGCTGGAATAGAAAACCACGGTGTTAACCCAACAGCCCTGCAGGTAATGTCAGAAGCTGGTATAGATATATCTAAACAGACTTCGGATTTATATCGATGAAAATATTTTGATAAAGAGTGACTATGTAATTACTCTGTGCGGTGATGCTAATGATAAGTGCCCTATAACTCCCCCCGGTGTAAACAGGGAGCACTGGGATTTACCAGACCCAGCGAAATTGTCCGGTAACGAACAAGAAATTATAAGAACTTTTCGAATGGTTCGTGATGCTATAGAAGAAAAAGTAATGGATTTACTGAAGAGGATTTCACCCACAGAGCAAACAACCACCGCCCCATAATAGTAATTATTTATGGGGGAGTTAACGGGTTAGTTTATAGGATCGGTGAGACTGTAAATTGGCAGCCCGGAATAACTTGCAGGTTTTTATTCATGGCCACTCAGACAGTTAACCGAAATCTTCCTCGTTCAGGTTTGTAGTGTAGACAAGTTACCAATGAGTATACTATTATCTTTAAAAATATTTTCTTTACATCTCTTTTAAGTATTGACAATAAATCTTAAAGCGCTTAACATATAAGTATATACTCATATGTGTCGATACTAATATCAAAATAGACCAATATCAGAATTGGAGGAGCTTTGTGTGGGTGAGTTTTTCGGGGAAACCAATGTTGAACACGTTGCTAAACTATTTAAAATTCTAGGAGATACCAACCGTCTTCGTATTCTGCTTGCTATTGGTAAGGGCGAAAGTTCCGTATCCCAAATTATCGAAGTTACAAGCCTTTCCCAAACTCTTGTCTCTTTTCATTTAAGAGCTTTACGAGAAGTGGGTTTTGTAACAGCAGAACGACAAGGTGCATTTATTTACTACCGTTTGTTTAATTCAGATTTGTTAGATTTAGTTAGTGAATTTCAGGAATATGCAAGTAAAGAAACGGTTAGTAAAGAAACGGTTGAAAATAAGAAAGTAGAATTTTCATCCCCTTGTCCCCCAATTTGTAAAATATTTAAAGGTAGGTGATGGTTATAGTGATACAGTGCGGATCAGTATGGATGGCCAGAAGATGACAGAATAACTTGGCTTATATCTTATTTATATCAGGTAACACCATGGAAATATTAAATTACTATAAGGGGGTCCATGGAAAAATGAAAGAACAAATGGGTATGATGGGTGCAATGAACCCAATGGAAATGATGCAGAAAATGTGCGGAATGGGTATGGATAAGATGGAGCATATGGAAAAAGGGTTCAATCCTATGGAAATGTGTATAAAAATGACTGAATCCGTAACCAAGGCGGCAGAAATGGGAAGTTACGCGACACCGGAAGTACGGGCGTTATTTGAGGACTGGGTCGGAGAGGTAGAAAAAGAAATATTAACATTCATTGAAGCCAAGGATGAAGTTAAGACAAAGGATATTGCCGAAAAGTTAAAAATTAACGAGGGAAGCGTGATATTCTTTATTAGCCGTCTAGCCCAACAGGGGAAAATAAAAATTAAAGGTATTAGCATTGGTGATTATAAAAGTGACGCTAACAAAGTGGCTCAACCGACGGAATAATTGGCCTGTCTTAGTTATTAGGTTAGTCTAGAGAGAATTATATTATTAAAGCTGTCTTGAAACCCGAGTGATTCGACGGGCTTCAAGACTTTTTTTCCGACATCGCTTGGCTTATACTCACGGGTAATTTAATGCTGTCGCGTTTCTTTCATTGTAGACAATATTAGAATATTATCATATAATGAAAATATAATTAAGCATTTAGGATTTAACGTCCCGGAAAAAGCCGCCCTCAGTTTTACGTTCGGTAGCAGCAGGCGTTGTAATAAAAATAAAGGGGGATGACTGTTGAACGAAAGGTTGTTATCCATGGAAGCTGATTTTATAAAAGCTTTAGCACATCCAACCAGGATTCGAATTATTAAATACTTGATGAACAGCGAAAGATGTGTTTGTGAGTTTACCGAGGACTTGGATGTGGAACAATCAAATATGTCACAGCATCTGGCTATTTTAAGGAAGCAGGGGATCGTTAGCTCTCGTAAGGATGGCATGAAAGTTATGTATAAAGTGAACCATCTCCAAATTTTTGAAATTCTGCAACTGATTGAAGATATCCTGGTATCGCAGGTTAAAGAAACTTTGAGTATATTAAGTAAAAAAGGAAGGGAGGATGAAAATGGATATTAAAATATTAGGTACCGGCTGCGCTAACTGCAATAAGCTTGAGCAAATGGTTATCGACTTGTTAGGAGAGTTGAATGAAGACGCGAATGTTTCCCATGTAAAAGATTTGAGGGAAATATTAGCTTATAATGTGATGCGGACACCGGCCCTGGTTGTTAACAACCAGGTTAAGTTGTCCGGAGTAGTTCCAAGCAAGGACAAGTTGAAAGAAATTATCACCAGTGCGTTAAAGAAGCGAGGGTAAACTATGTGGCAGAAATCTGTTGACTATTTGGTTTATGGTCTGATGGGGTTGTCACCTGAATCACACCTGGGTTCGGCAGTTAATTTCTTTCTTTATGACACGGTCAAAATATTATTTCTGTTGGTCCTGATCATATTTATTATAGCTGTAATCAGAAGCTTTTTCCCGCCAGAGAAAACAAAGGTAATGCTGGGCCATAGAGGGGAGTTCATTGGCAACATTATTGCGGCGGTGCTTGGTATTCTCACACCCTTCTGAAGCTGCTCTGCGGTGCCGATGTTCATCGGCTTCGTGGAAGCGGGGGTCCCGCTTGGAGTGACTTTCTCTTTTCTGATATCTTCGCCGATGGTGAATGAGGTTGCCCTGGGAATGCTCTGGATGATGTTTGGCTGGGAAATAGCGCTAATATACATTATCAGTGGGGTTATCATTGCTATAATTGCAGGAACGGTTCTGGGCCGATTGAAACTGGAGCATCTTGTTGAGGAATATGTGTACCAAATTAGTTCTCCGGGATGCGGCTGTGCCGTCGAAGAGCATGAACAAACCTGGAAAGAGCGAATTAGTTATGCAAAAGATTATACAGTGCAAATATTTAAAAAGGTTTGGATTTGGGTTATTGTCGGAATTGCTGTCGGAGCCGTGATGCACGGCTATGCCCCGGCCGGTTTCCTGGCTCAATACGCGGGCCCGAGTAATCCTTTGGCAGTACCGCTTGCAGTTGTAATTGGCATTCCTTTATATTCCAATGCTGCCGGAATGATTCCAATTGTAAAGGAACTAGTTAGGACGGGCATGGCGATGGGCACAGCCCTGGCTTTCATGATGGCGGTAACGGCACTGTCTTTGCCTGAAGCAATTATTTTAAGGCAAGTACTGAAACCAAAGCTACTTGTAACTTATTTCAGCATTGTTGGTTTGGCGATTATCGGTATAGGCTATTTATTCAATGTCATTCTTTAGCTTATGTTGTAATAAATAGCTTAAAAACTAAATACTATTTTTACTACATTATTTCCAAAACATATATATGAATTTAAAACCAGTCGCCTTCTTATAGCCTCTGGTATATTTTGTTCTTTCATATGTATCTGAATTTAATGACTAGATAAAATTAGGACTGTTGTATCCTCTGAGCCTAAAAAGCTTACCTAATAGCTGGTATATACGGTATACATTGAAATTGGTTCGTAAACTCAAAAGCCGGATTAATCCTGAGAGGGGGTAACCCGGCTTTTGAGTTTATGTAGAGGTACCGCCCACATGAGCAATATCACAAATTAGTGAATTGTCTAACAATTACCCCTGGTTAAATCCTTGCTGGTAATGCCCCATATTACCAAAACATAAAACCAGAAGCTTTCTTATAGCCTCTGGTTATTTTTTGTTTTTTCATATATATCTGATTTAAGACTGTAAAGATAAAATTAAGACCATTATATCCTCTGACCCTAGGAAGTTTACCTATATTATACAAAGCAATATATGGCAGAATACGGATTAGAGTAAAAATATCCATTAGTTAGCTGTCAAATTATATCTTAGCGTATATTTTCGTTAAAATGTTGGCGATACCCCATATCTCATATCTCATACCTCGTTTATAACCATGCGGGAACCGTTGAACGTGGTCTTAGGTCTAATGCTAATGCTTCACCTTTTTTTCAATATGTATCGCGCAGTCCGGGCAAACGTCCCGGCAAATTCCGCAGGCAATACAGTCGCTGTTTGCCCGCACCGACGGCGTGCCGTAAACCCCCAGCACGTCCGACCAGCCCAGGGACTTTTTCGGGCATTTTTCGATGCACAGCCCGCAGCCCTTGCATAAACCGGGGAAAAGCGTAAAATAACCTTTTTCCAATTCCTGCGTTCTTGGTTGAAATTCCATAGTCACGGAAAACTTCCTTTCCTCACCAATCTTTCAAGACCGGGCTTTCAAGCTTCGGCAACCAGCTCAACACCGCGCTCCATCGCCTTAAAATTCAAATCACGCAATTTCGGCTGCTTTTCAAATTTATAACCCAGCTTTTTTTCCACAGCGGCTTTGGCCCGCTCCAGGGGAATCACGCCGGTGGCGCCGATCACCGCTCCCATGATGATGATGTTGAACACCCTGGGGTGAAACTCGTTTTTAGCCACATCGATGGCCGGTATGGGCAAGATCCTGCCTGCTTTTTGAGGAAGCTCACTTTCTATGCCCTCGATCCCGCTCTCATACACAAAAGTGGTGCCCGGTCCCGCGTAATTAACGGTACGGCGCACGGCGCGGTCACTGAGCGCCACCACGATATCGCCGGTTTGAAATTTCGGCGCGCCGATATCGCCGTCACTGATCTGGACATAGGCCACCGACACCCCGCCGCGCTGCTCCACCCCGAAGTTAGGAATATATAAGGCCTGTTTGCCTTCCTCATTTGCCGCTTCCGCGATAATCTCGGCCACTGACTGAACTCCCTGGCCCCCCTCACCGGCCAGCACAATCTTTGTTGTTTTATTCATTTTTCCTGGTTTCACCCACCTTGAAATAAACCGGCATTTTTTCTTCAATAAAATCCCACGTTTCCGCGGCATTGGTACGCCAGTTCGTAGGGCAGGCGGAAAGAGCCTCGACAAAAGAAAAACCAATCTCCTTCATCTGGTTTTCCAGCGCCTTTTTGATAAAGCTCTTCAGCTGGCGGAGGTTGGCAATGCTGCCCCGGGCCACGTAAGCCTCTTCCCTGCTGACGGATGCGACCATTTCCTGGCCGTGCAAAGGGAATCCCGTGGTCTCAGGGTCGCGTCCGTAAGGAGTGGTTTCTGTTTTTTGCCCGGGCATGGTGGTTGGCGCCATCTGGCCCCCCGTCATCGCGTACTGCGTGTTGTTGGCCAGAATGGCGGTGATCTTTTCATCGCGCGCGGCCGCGCTGATGAGATGCTGCACGCCTATCGAATAACCTCCCCCGTCACCCATGTACGCTATACAGATCAATTCCGGCCTGGCCCGCTTGATGCCGGTGACAACCGGCGTGGTGCGCCCGTGGTGTGTCTGGACGGAATCCAGGTTAAAAAAGTCCCATGACAGCAGGGAACAGCCGATATCGCACCCGAACACCGTTTTTCCCTGGATGCCCAGTTCATCAATCGCCTGACCCAGGCATTTCAAAACCAGGCCGTGCCCGCAACCCGGGCAAAACTTGTGGGGTTTGGTGTCCGCCCGCCAGCTTTGGGGCATGACGGGCTCTATCGCGCAAGAATTATTAACTGACAATCCACAGCACCGCCCTCAAGTGGTATTGTTGCCGACAATCATATCTTTACCTGATTAGCAGGCAGTTTATACTGTAAATCGCCTAAAGATTTTTATTACTTTTATTACTATTTAGGTATTCAGAATTCAGGAGTCAGAATCACAAAATAGGAGTCAGTAGTCAGAATTCAGTAGGGATTTCTTGCTTTTCTTCAGGGTTTTTAAACCCTGAAGCTTTACCCCAAAGTTATTCCGACTCCTGACTCCTGTCTCCTGTTTTTATTTAAGAATCTCCCTGGCCGCGGCTTCCACCTCTTCTGCGGTTATGCCCATACCCGGTTTGAAAAATGTATTAATCTTGGTGGACGAACCATAAGCAACGTCTTTAAACAACCTGGCCAGCTGACCGTACGAGGATTCCATCAACAATATCTGTTTATTGCTTGCCATCAATTCTTTAATTTGTGGAACAGGCAGCGGGCGCAAGGTCACCGGCCGGAAATAACCAACCCGCAAACCCTTTTCCCGCATGGCTTCCACGGCCGCTTTGATCGCGCGATAGACAATACCGTGCCCGACAATCACCAGTTCAGCGTCTTCGATGCCGGCAGAGTGATACTCAGCCACATCCGGACTGATCTTTTCATAGTCCTGGAGAGCATCCATCACCAATTCGTAAAGTTCTTCCTCCATATTGTAAGTGTTCCTGAAATGGGCGGGCGGCCTGTCTTTCCCGGGCACCCCTTCCTTGCCGACATAAGCTTCGGGGGGAATTAACTCGATGCCCCGTGCTTCCGGGTCATACAGCGTCAGCGACTCGCGCATTTTGGCCTGGTAACCGTCTCCCAGCACAAAAGTGGGAAAGCGGTATTTCCACGCCGTGTTAAAAGCCTTGATGGTATAATCATAGAGTTCCTGGTGACTGGATGTGGAGTAAACAATGCGCATACCCTCCCCATTGCCGCCGATAGAGGTCATCGTCACTTCCTGCTGCGAATAAATTACTGTGGCCGTGGACGGGCCGCCCCTCTGCTGGACAACCACCACGGTGGGCAGGCGCATCATTTCAGCCATGGACATGGGCTCCTGCATCAGGGTGTTGCCCGGCCCGGCGGTGGCGGTAAAAGCCTTGCGGCCCGCCATAACGCCGCCGATGGTGGTAAAACCGGCGGAGAGTTCATCTTCCGTCTGCAAAAAGCTTTTTTCATATTTGGGCGCCATTCTTGTCCAATAATGCATGATTTCGTTCTGCGGGGTAATCGGGTAACCATACATGATGTCGGCCTTGGCGGCCAGCGCGGCCCAGGCAACCACCTCGTTGCCGGTCATAAAAGCCCTTTTCTCCTGCTCAACTATTTTTTTTGACACTCGTGGATCCCCCTTTGGTCAAATTCCGTGATAAATTACCAAAATGCCTTCTGCATGTACCTTGTCAAAACACGGACCGGATTGCCCATGCAGTCGACATCACCGATTTCTTCCGCTATACTTGTTACGGCGGCAGTCGCCACTACCGGCAATCCAAGATGCCGGGCAGCCTCCGCAACCACTCGCGCGCCTTCCTGAACCACCTTTGGCGTGGTTTCATCAGCGAGGTGGGTATTGTTCAGCAGAGCGTCGACCCTGCCCATCTCCCTGACGTGCTCCACGATATCTTTGACTTCGGCCGTCATGGGACGCGAAATGTTTATCACAGCGATTACCTGCAAATCCTGGTCGGTCGCGGCACCCTCCAGCAAATTCAGCGTCCTGGTACCTTCCACACCGTAGCCGATGTCCAGGATGATATCCCCTTCATGCCGCAGCGCCCACCTGGCGCCCGGTTTCAAAGTTGTGCCGGCCTCACCCAGTCCGACGGTTTCCGCAGTTTTCCAAGCTATTACATTGATGCCCAGGGCTCTTAATTCTTCCTGGATCGGCCGCAAGGTGTAAACCGGCTCGACGATATCCAGGTCGACCAGGGTGACTATCCTGCCCTGACGGGCCAGCGCCAAAGCCCGGTTCAAAGCGTTCTCACTTTTGCCCCCAGCATACTCGCCGGTATACGCCTCCACTATTCGCTTCGACATTATTATGCTCACCTGGCCGCAAAAACATCACTAACCCCAACCGCCCCTTACCACCAGGTTTTCGCTCCTTTCAAATTTTAATTTGCCCGCTCCCGTGAACGAATATCCCGCTATTGCCAAGATGCTGATAAGCTTTTTGGGTAACCCTGCGCCCGGATGGCGATCTGCTGATATACCCGGTTTTCAGCAAAAAAGGCTCCACCATATCCTGCAGGGTATCAACTTCCTCATTAAGCGTGGCGGCTATTGCTTCTATACCAACCGGACCGCCTTGATAATTCTCAATTATCGTTTTCAGGTAGGATTTATCCATTCCGTCAAGGCCTTCCGGGTCGATACCTTCCAACCCAAGAGATTTTATCGCTATTTCTTCGTTTATCGAACCGTCGCCGATTACTTCGGCATAATCTCTCACTCTTCTTAAGAGCCTGTTGGCAATCCTGGGCGTGCCCCTGGAGCGCCTGCCGATTTCCAGCGCGCCTTTTTCATCCACAGGCACATTGAGTATTGAACTCGACCTTTTGATGATCTCGCTTAATTCTTCCGTTGTATAAAAATCAACATGGTGCAGAATACCAAAGCGGTCGCGCAAAGGCGCCGATAAAAGACCGGCCCGCGTGGTGGCTCCCACCAGGGTGAAATGCTTGATATTTACCTTGATGGTTTTGGCAAACGGTCCTTTATCCACGACAAAGTCGATTTTAAAGTCTTCCATCGCGGAGTATAAAAATTCTTCAACCGGCCGGGGCAGCCGGTGTATTTCATCAATAAATAAAACATCCGCGTACTGCAGGTTGGTCAGTATGCCCATCAGGTCCCCGCTCCGCTCAATGGCCGGACCGGAAGTGCAAATAATATTGGACGCCATTTCGTTGCTGATGATATGGGCCAGCGTTGTTTTCCCCAGGCCGGGCGGCCCGTACAGCAAAACATGGTCAATCGGCTCGCCCCTCTTTCTCGCCGCTTTAATCGATATGCCGAGGCGGTTAAGCAAATCTTTTTGACCTATGTAGTCGGATAATTTATCCGGCCTGAGCGACCACTGATACTTTTCCTCGCCGGGCTGCTCATTTGTATCAATTAGACGGAGCCGTGTCAAATAATTCACCTCTTCTAAAACGATCTAGCCTTGCTTCTATAAATTTCTTCCAACAGCTCTTCCGCTGTCAGAATATTATGATTCTTAGAAACAGTCTCCTTAATCATTCTTTTTGCCTCGCCTAAGTTGTATCCCAATTGAAGGAGCACCTGCAACGCTTCATTGCCAATGCCGGGCTCAGGCCGGCCGCCGCCTGCGTCATCACTTTCGCCGGAAGCTGCCGCGAAGGCGGCGACCTTGCCCCGGAGCGACGCAATTATTTTATTGGCTGTTCGTTCCCCAATTCCTTTAAGTTTTTTCAGCGTTTCCACATCCGGTTTTTCAATGGCCTCCGCAATCGCCGAAATCGGGATCGTTACGGCCGCCAGGGCGGTTTTCACCCCGACCTTGGCCACACTGGTAAACAACTGAAAGAAATCTTTGTCGGCTTCATCTTCAAATCCAATCAAAGTTGGGGTCTGATGTCCGCCGGCGAGGCTGCTTTCAATATAATAAATAGTATGCAGTGAAATTCTCTCACCGGTTTTTCGGGTTTGAAAACGTTCCCTGGAAAAGCTCGTCAGGCATACCTCATAGGTAATATTGTCAACATCCAGCAATAGCCCTTTTGGGCTCAGCCCGGCGTAAACGCCGCTTATTTTCACGATCATTCAACACCCTCCAGGTCATGGCAATGAAGAATGTGGCACAAAGCCACGGCAATGGCGTCCGCGACGTGGTCCGGACGGGGCAGCGTGTCAAGCTTCAGCCTGGCCTGAACCATTTTCTGCACCTGGCCTTTAGTGGCGCCGCCGGTGCCGGTAAGGGACTGCTTCACTTTTCTGGCCGGGTAATGGTAAACCTTTATGCCCGACCGGCCCGCGGCCAACAGGCACACACCTCTCGCGTGCGCCATCAGCAACGCGGTTTTCGGGTTCTTGTAATCTGAATACAGTTCCTCTATGGCAAAGACACCAGGCTTAAATTCATTAATTATTTCGTCCAAACCCGAATATATCTGACTCAGTCTGTCTTCAAGGGAATGCCCGGCCGGCGTCTTAATAATTCCCCCTTCAATTAGTTGAATAACAAAACTGTTCCGATAATCCAAAACGGCGTAGCCAGTCCCGGCCAGTCCCGGGTCCACCGCTAAAACACGCAGCATGTCCGGCATGTTCAGCATCACGACTCTTTAGAATTTCCTAAATTATAATATACAATAAAAAAAATTCAAACCCGAAAGTTTGAATTTCCCCTACTTTTCGATTGTATACATGTAAATACTCAGATAGTCAGGAGCCAGAATTCAGTAGGGATTACTGCATTCCCTTGGGGTCCTTAAACCATTGAGATAAAACCAAAGATTATGCCGGTTCCTGGATTCTGAGTTAATTTTATTCTTCCGTAATCTGTTCCATGGGGGACAATGGACAATGGGGACGGTTCTCATTGGACAATGGGGACGGTTCTTGTTTGGGTCCCGTGTCAGGCAATAAGGACAATGAGAACCGTCCCCATTGCACAGAACCTTGTCTTTGTCCATTGTCTTTGTCTTCATTGTTCTACATTGCACATTGCATCTTTGCATCTCATTCTTTTATTCTGACTCCTGGCTCCTGGCTATATAATAAAGTAATGAATCAGCACCAACAGCGCCACCCCGGGCAGTTGGAGAATCCCGGCGGTCAGGAGTGTAACCGGATTGACGGCGATATGCAGGCCCAGGTGTCCGAAAACAGCGTTTATCGCGATCAATAAGCCCCCTCCCAGCAGCATATAGGCGGCCAGACGCACTAAAAGCCTCAAAGGGCGGAACATGGCCGTGCCGATTAAATATAGCCCCAACAGGCCCGCCAAACCGATAAAAACAAATTTTTCCTCCAATCCGGAGCACCCCCCTAGCACCATTATATGGCTGGGGATGAAAAATATTACTTTATTTCCTGTCTGCCTTCCAGGGATTTGCTCAAAGTAATTTGATCCGCATACTCCAGATCGGCCCCTACGGGCAAACCATGCGCTATCCGCGTGACCTTCAAATTCAGGGACTTAAGCAATCCGGCCAGGTACAGCGCCGTGGCGTCGCCTTCCACGTTCGGATTGGTTGCCAGAATCAGCTCAAGGACTTCCCCGCCTTCGAGGCGCCTGAACAATTCTTTTATGCGCAGCTGCTCCGGCCCGACGCCGTCCATGGGCGATATAGCCCCGTGCAGCACGTGATAAAGTCCGTTAAACGCCCTGGTTTTCTCCATCGCCACGACGTCCCTGGGACGCTCCACCACACAGAGCACATCCCGCCTGCGCCGCTCGTCGCGGCAGATAAAACACGGGTCATCGTCGGTAAAGTTGCCGCACACGGAGCAGTAGCGAATGGCGGTCCTGGCCTCCTCCAGCGCGCGGGCCAGGCTCAAAGCCACGTCAGGCGGGGCGTTCAAAAGGTGAAAGGCCAGCCGCTGCGCCGTTTTAGGCCCGATGCCGGGCAGCTTGGAGAGCCCGTCAATCAGCCGGGCAACCGGCCTGGGGTAAAAATGCATAACTAAAACAACCCGGGGATATTCATCCCGCCGGTGAGCTTGCTCATTTCCTGGGACACCATTTCCTGCGCTTTTTTCAGCGCGTCGTTAACCGCGGCCAGAACCAGGTCCTGAAGCATTTCCACGTCTTCCGGGTCTACCGCCTCGGGGTTTATTTCTATTGACAGAATCTCATTATTACCGTTGGCGATCACTTTGATCATACCGCCCCCGGCCGTGCTCTCCACTGTCCGGCTTTTCAATTCCTCCTGCAGTTTTATCATGCCTTGCTGCATTTTCTGCACTTGTTTCATCATTTTGTTCATATTTCCGCCCATCATATTATAAAACCCCCTTTATTGAATAAAGTGAATAAATTACTGATCTTATCAGTCGTCCCAGTCGTCGAACAACGAGCCTTCCGGATCATCTTCGGGGATAACTTCCTTCCCTTTGAAACGGCGGCTGATATCATTGGCCGGCTCAACGCGAACAGCGGGCATCTGGATTTCCCCCTGGTAAAATTTATAGATAACCTGCCACTCACCGCTTAAAAACTTGCCCAGCAGTTTCTCAAAATATTTCTTATTCTCAGGGCGCTCCGCCATCGCATAAGCCAAATCCTCACCCTCCGGGAAACCCGCAATCAGGCAGTGCTCCTGTACCTGCAAGGGAACAGCTTTGGTAAAGTTCGGATAGAGCGGCGGCCTTTCCTTGCGCAGCGCGCCTATGATGTCCCCCCAGGAATTCCGCACCAGGTCGAGGCTCACCCCCGGCACTGCTTCCCCGCCGGATGCTACCCCGGCTAATTTTTCTGACATAGCATCCGCCGGGCCGGTTTCTTTCGGGTTGGTTTCTGCCGGCGCCTGAACCCCTCCGGCATGGTCCGGCTCACATCGCGCGCCGGTTTCGTCAGGAACACTGTCAGGTTGACGCAAGCGGCCCGTTGCCTCAGGGAAACTTTGGACTGCTTGGTATTTAACCAGATTTTTTAGCTTCTCCTCCAGAGCCGCCACTCTTGCCGAGAGGGATGTCAGGTCATAGGTAATTTCCGGGCGGCAGGCTTTCACCAGGGCAAGCTCCAGAATGACACCGGGCAGGCTGCCCCACTTCATCTCCTGCTCGGCTTTGATCAATATGTCTACAGCGCGGATCAGCCTCTCTTCGCTGAAATCCGCCGCGCCGGGAACATTCTTTAAAGCGTCGCCCCATACTCCGCCCCCCGCGTCACCCGGTGAAATCCTCTCCAGGGCAACAGCCCGCAAAAAGGCAGCCATTTCCCTGGCAAAAAGCCGCAAATCCTTCCCCATGCCCGTTAACTCGCCGACCAGCCGCAGCGCCTGCCCGGCCTCGCCGGCAGCCAGGTACCCCGTCATTCTGCGCAGGATATCGACGCGCACAGTGCCAAGAATGTTGTGCACGTCCCCGGCCGTTACCTTCATTTCCCCCAGGGCCGCCCCCTGGTCAAGAATACTGAGCGCGTCCCGCATGCCCCCCTCGGCAGCCCTGGCGATCAGCAGCAGAGCCTCCTCATCCGCCGCTATACCCGCCCCGGCGGCTACTTCTTTCAGTCTCCCGGTAATCTCGTCCGGGGGAATGCGTTTGAAATCAAACCGCTGGCAGCGGGAGAGAATGGTCAGCGGCACTTTATGCGGTTCGGTCGTAGCCAGGATAAATACAACGTGGCTGGGCGGTTCCTCTAAGGTTTTCAGCAAGGCGTTGAAGGCCTCGTTGGTGAGCATGTGCACCTCGTCAATGATATACACCCGGAACTGCCCGGTCGTAGGCGCAAACTTGACCTTTTCCCGCAAATCCCTGATCTCGTCGATGCCGCGGTTGGAAGCGGCGTCAACTTCAATCACGTCGACGGAATAGCCCTCGGTAACGGCCTGGCAGTTAGCGCACCGGTTGCAGGGCTCCGGTCCTTTCCGGTCAAGGCAGTTCAAAGCTTTCGCCAGCACTTTGGCAGTGGTCGTTTTGCCGGTGCCGCGGCTGCCGCAAAAAAGATAGGCGTGGCCGGTTCGGCCCGCTTCCACCGCGTTCCGCAATGTTCTGGTTACGTGCTCCTGCCCGACAATATCTTTGAAGGTCTGGGGCCGCCACTCCCTGTAAAGCGCCAGATAAGCCATTTTAATGTCCTCTCTTGATACATTGGCTCAAGCGCACTGCTTGAGCGACTTGAGCCAAGTGCTATGGTTCCCGGTTATTATTTCGCTGTATAATATTATTTTCCTGTTAAAAGAGAAAAAATCACTGCATGAGGCGAATATAAACGAAACCGCCTTCAGTTACGCTAAGAAGGCGGTTCCTTATATTTTCAGGCCGCGCACCTGCCTTTGAATATTAGCTTCCGGGCGATACATCCGCAGGTAGCTCGGACCAGGCGACCTCACGGCACCCGGAGTATTTCTCTTAGTGCTGCTTCCGTCAGGACCTGACACGGTTCAAGAAGCTCCGTCGCGTGAGACCCGATCGTCCACACCCCTTGCAAATGCCGGACCCCACAAGCTAAACCCTCGGGCAGGGATTCAACCCCGCTGCAGCGGTTTGCGGGTTCAGGGCACCGCTACCTCCCCGTCTAGCACGGCCAAAGTCATTCTTTTTTCGTCCGGCGGCGCCGGTTCCCCCGGCCTGCCGCCGCCAGGCAATCGCCCGGGCAATAAAATGGCGGAGAGAGTGAGATTCGAACTCACGAGACGGTTACCCGTCCACACGCTCTCCAGGCGTGCGCCTTCATCCACTCGGCCATCTCTCCGTGCACTGCTACTCAGGTATCACTATTCACTATAACTCGCGCAATACCGCCTTTAGAACATAAACCACGTTAAATTATTATACACGCATTTTTTATTCGCCGCAAGTGTTTTTCCCGCCCGGCGGCGCCAGGTAAACCTTGTAACGTAACCCGGTCAACGAACATTTATTATTAATGGCGAATAATATAATTTAACAATAATTACCTTGACGCATGGAGGTTAGAAGCAAACATGACGTACTATATGACACCGCCGGGCCGTCACCAGTTGCCGCCGCTCCCCTATCCCTACAACGCCCTTGAGCCGGTGATCAGCGCCAGCACCCTGCGGTTTCACCACGACCACCACCATAAATCATACGTTGAAGGCCTGAACAAAGCTGAGCTGAAGCTGGTGGAAGCGCGCCAAAAGAGAGATTTCGCTTTAGTCAAGCACTGGGAACGCGAATTGGCCTTTCATGGTTCCGGCCATATATTGCACAGCATTTACTGGACTGTCATGGCGCCGGTCGGCAGCGGCGGGCAGCCCTGCGCTCAAACCATTAACCAAATAAACAGCTACTTCGGCAGCTTTTCCGCTTTCCAGGAACAGTTCAGCGCGGCCGCGACAGATGTGGAAGGCTCGGGATGGGCCGTATTGGTCTGGCAGCCGGCCTGGGGGCGCATGGAAATCCTGACGGCGGAAAAACACCAGAACTTGACCCAGTGGGGCGGCATCCCCATCCTTGTGCTTGATGTCTGGGAGCACGCTTATTATCTGGACTATCAATACCGGCGGGCCGACTACGTCAAGGCCTGGTGGCAATTGGTCAACTGGTTTGAAGTCGAAAAGCGCCTCCTGCTGGCGATGCCCGCGCAAATACCCCTGACATTATAGCTAGTTAACTTCAGATCCACAACCTTCAGTGAAAAACCGGGTAAGGATTCAATTTTATATACTTGAATGTGAGTCGAGAGTGGCCCCGCTACTGGATCAGCCGGTTCTTGACCATGGTCAGGGGCAGCCGGATAGTCAATACGACGAAAGCCGCCAGCCAGCCCAAGTCGGCCAGGTTGGACCAGGCCACCTTGCCGTGCAGCAGCGGGCGGATAACTTCCACGGCGTGGTACAATGGCGTGAACCAGGGGAGAAACCTGATCCCCGCCGGCAGGTTGTCCACCGGAAAGAATACCCCGGCGAACAAAAACATCGGTGAAATCAGCAGGGTGAAAAAATATCCGAAAGAATCATAGTTCGGCGCGATGCTGGTCCAAACCAGGGACATGACGGAAAAAGACATGACCATCAAAGCAAGCGGCACCGGCGTCAACAGCGCCCAGGGCGACTTCACCAAACCGAACAGCGCCACCACGATTAAAAAAACAATGCCGTAAAGCACACCTTTGAATGTCCCGTATAGTATTTCACCCATAACCACGTCATCCATGCTCACCGGAGTAGCCACCATGCCCTGAAAAACTTTTTGATGCCCCATTCTGGTGAAGCTGCCGTAAGTCATCTCATATGTGGTGGAAAACATCGCCGAAGAAGCAATCAGCGCGGGGGCTAGAAAATCAATGTATGACAGCCCCTCAATCTGGCTCACATACACCCCCAGGCCGAAGCCCATGGCCCACAGGTACAGCATGGGCTCTATGAAATTAAACATAATATTTGCCTTCCAGGTTTTTTTGAAAACCAGCAGGTTGCGGTAGACGACCTTCATCACCAGCGGCCATGACAAGTCTGGGATAGCGGTTATGCCATTAAACAATTGTTTTCTTTTTACCATGCCGTCAGCCTTCCTTAAATTCTTCCGCAGTTATCCGGTGACCTATGGGCTTATGCAAGCGCACAGGTCACTTATCCGTATATTACCATATCTTGGAGCGGCTTTATAGAATTTACTGCAACAACTCAAAAGTCAAAGTTACGATGAGGAATGGTTTATTGTCTTCAGATATTCTGACTCCTGACTCCTGAATACCTTAGTCTTCTTTAAGCGTTTCGCCGGTAAGTTTCAGAAACACATCTTCCAGGTTGGCCGGCCTGAGCCTTTGATGTCTCACCGGAATACCCAGGGCGGCGGCCCTGCCGGATATCCTTTCAGCCAGTTCCCTGCCGTGGCCGGTGAACAATACCAGGTCGTCCCCCAACATCTGGCGGGCTTTGATCAAATCCTCGTTCCCCTCCATGAGAACCCCGTGCCGTGCCGGCTCCACTCCCAGTTCCAGGGCGTCGTTGCCGGTATGACGCTCAATCAATTCCCTGGGCGCGCCCCGCTCTAATATTTCCCCATGGTAAAGCACAATGAGCCTGTCGCAAAGCTGGCCGGCCTCTTCCAGATAATGGGTGGTCAAAAGCATGGTGGTGCCTGATTCCTTCAGTTTCTTCAAACGCTGCCACACCAGGTGGCGGGCGTAGGGGTCCAGACCCGTGGTAGGCTCGTCCAGGATCAAAAGCGCCGGCTGGTTGAGCAGCGCCCGGCCGATAGTCAAACGCCGCTTCAGGCCGCCGGACAGTTGCTCCACCACCGCGCCGGACTTGTCCTGCAAATCCATAAACGCCAAAATGTCCCCGGCCCTCCTTTGGGCCATATCCTTGGGCATCCTGAAGTAGCCGGCGTAAACCAGGAGGTTTTCCCAGACCGTCAATTCCGGGTCCAGGTTGTCCTCCTGCGGCACCACCCCGATTTTGGCCTTGATATTTCTCGCCCCGGTCATAATATCTTCTCCAAAAACCTCAAGTTTTCCGGCGGTAACCGGGGAAAAACCGTAGATCATTTTCGCTATGGAGGTTTTCCCCGCTCCGTTCGGCCCGAGCAATCCAAAGCATTCTCCCCCGCAAACGGTAAAGTTAACCCCTTTTACCGCTTCAAAGTCGGCGAACCTTTTCACCAAGTTCCTGGCTGCAATAACGCTTCTTCTCATTTAACCCCATCGTTCCTTCGTAATGAATCTATTATAAACATTATAACCCGACCGCATCATTCCGGATATCCTTTTGGCTTCCTGACAGACCACCCAGAACAGGCAATTTTCTTCAGAAGGGGTAAAGTGATCGCCGGTTTGTTCAAAATTTACCGCGTAGCAGCCTCCGGTGCATTTTCTGGAGCAGCGCTTGCAATTCTCCTGTTGACGGCTAATTGGATTTTTAAATGGTTCCAGCAAATGGACATCGATCTCAGTATTAACATTACCCACAATACACCTGCCCGCCTCACCGGTCAAGCCCAGCAGCTTGGAACAGGGACTGACATCTCCGTTAGGCGCCACAGCCAGCGACGTGCTGCCGGCCCGGCAGCCCCAACCGGAATACTCATTTTCATCCTTTTCGAATTCCTCAATAAAAACAGGGACACCTTTCCGTTTTAAGGCATGGTAGTCCAGCAATATTTTCAACAAATTAAGGCCGTACCGCGTGATCTCCTCCCTGCTCCAGCTCTTGGCGCCCTGCGCGGGGGCGATAATGAACTGATTGATACCCAGGTTCACAAGCTGTTTAAAATCTTCCCTCATACTTTCTATGGCGGCGTTGCTCACGGTCATCCGCACCCCCAGCCAGGGCTGGTACATTTTCATCATGGGAATTGAATAGGCGATTTTGTGCCAGGTGCCTTCCCCGTTTTTTGTCCGGCGGTAGCGGTCATGAGTTTCCGGACCGCCGTCCATGCTCAACAAGATGTTGATTTTATATTGCGAAAAGAATTTTAAAATATCTTCGGTAACTAAAGTGCCATTGGTGGTTACGGCCCAGGTAACGGTCAGGCTGCGCTTTTTCGCGGCTTCCAGGGCGTATGGCACAATTTGCTTGATTAGATCAAATTCCAGCAGAGGTTCCCCGCCGATTAAAGTTATATTAACCATCGGAAAGGCCGCCTGCTCCACCAGCAGGTCGACGGCGTTCCTGGCCGTGGTGAAATTCATTCTGTCACGGGCGTTTTTTTCGTGAACAAAACAGTATTCACAAGTTAAATTGCATTTAAAGGTCAGGTTCAATTCCAAGGCCGCCAGACCGAGTTTAGCCTGGGATAATTCCCTTTCAGCCAGGCGGGCTAATTTTTCCGCGTCCTCGTTATTTAAAAAATATTTTCTTTTTAAAACATCTGCGAGAACCCGGGGGGAGCGCCCGGGATTGGTTCTGGCATACTCCCCGATAAAAAACGCCGCCTGTTCGAGCCAAGTACCGCGGTCACTTATTCCCATGATTTATTCCTTTTCTTTTTTGCCGTTATTTTTCTGTTCTTTCTTAACCGCGAAATCCATCGGCATAGGTGATGAAACCGGCTCCATTCCGGCCGGCGCTCCCGCCGCCGGACCAGTTACGCCGTAAAACTGGGCGGCGCAGTTATACCCGCTTGACGGGACGCACTGTAAAGCATTAAACGAGAAAAAGCCGCAGGGCTGCTGAAACTGGAATGTGGTGCACGGCTGCTGGTATTGGCATACACACGGCTGCGCGTATTGGGAGACGCAAGGCTGCTGGTACTGGCATGCGCAGGGCTGCTGATATTCATACATGCAGGGCTGCTGGTATTGGCATGCGCAGGATTGCCCGTACTGGAAGGACCCGCAATAAAAAGTCGGGCACCCGCCGCTGTCGGTCATTGGTCCCACTACTCCGCAGAACTGCTGGCCGGGACAGCTATGCCCTCCCGGTATTTTGCAATGCGAACCAAATTGGAAAGGCCCGCAGGCACCAGGCGCATAGTTGTCCGGACAAGTATAGACGCCCGGGCAAAAGACCGGCGGCCGGCAAGAATGCTGCTGGCTGCAGGCATACTGCGGTCCGGTGCAGCCGATCTCCGCTTTCACGCTATCCCTCAGTTGTTCCGCGAGACGCTCCATGCTTTTCCCGGTCAGGGTCTGTTTTGAAGGTTCCCAGACGATTTGAATCGCCTTGAGCGGGATTGTGCCGACTCCTTCAGCAGTCTCTATGCGCACAGATTGCTCACTCACTGTTATAACGGTCCCGGAAACGATTCTGCCGTTAACCAGTTCAACGGCAATATTCTTGCCTTTACTGGCCTGCAATTGTTCAAACAACTAAAGTCACTCCCTGGGCTGATATTTTGTCTTATTCAGTATATGATTGAAGGAGTTTTTCGGTTCAGCCGGTCAGAAGGGATTAACGGTTTTGCGTGGAAGTGTTTTATGTGGAAATACTCTCGTGGATTCTTTTGCTACGGAAAGCATTCCGGCGGCAAGCAATGGGGGATTAAATTTGAGATTTTGCAGCCTTTCATCCTGCAGCTACGCCAACAGCGTCGTGGTGCAGGACGGCAATACGTGCATCCTAATCGACTGCGGCCTCAGAAAGAGAGATATCAAGCCATTCCTGCAGCAAGCCGGTCTGTCGCCGGGTGACCTCGACGCGGTTCTGGTAACCCACTGTCACACCGATCACATTTACGGACTAAAATTTCTTTGTCAGGAAAAAAACCTGCCCGTTTACTCAACCCCGGGCATATTAAACGAATTGAATAAGCTCTGCCGTTTCAACACACCCCCGGCGTTAACCGCCTTTGGCAGCAACGCCCGGGAAAAAATCGGCAGCCTTGCGGTGACTCATTTCAGGTTATCCCATGATGTGGAAACAATCGGCTTTATTATCGGCGGCGGTGACGGCGAGCAGATGGGGTTTATCACTGATACCGGTTACTTCCCGGAGAACTGCCTTGACGCATTCCAATCACTTGACTACTTGTATATCGAGTCGAACCACGACATCAACATGTACCAAAAATCATCCAAGCCGTGGCACGTGATCAGGCGCAACCTAGGTCCCACCGGGCACCTGTCCAACGAGCAGTGCGGCCTGGCGCTGCAATCCATGGAGCTAAAGAACTGCAAGCTGGTTGTGCTGGGCCACCTCAGTGAAAACGACAACGATCCCGCCATAGCGGTAAGCAACGCCCGGCGCCGCCTGGCGGCAAACATACCGCTGACCAGCGCGCCCGCCCGGGTCCCGGGTCCTTGGTCAGATCGATTCCGCCAATCTGGGGAAGCAGCTCATGATCACCGGGTTTAAGAATGACATTATTTAAACCGGAAGTTTTCGCTCACCCGGCGCACAACCTCACTCAGCACTTTTTCGTCCTTGACCAGCGCGATCCGGACATACCCCTCGCCCCGCCGCCCGAAAGCAACGCCTGGTATAACGATAACGCCGGCTTTCTCCAGCAACTCGGCGGCAAAAGCGGCTGAATCGCTGTAACCCGGCGGCAGCGGCGCCCACACGAACATGGAAGCCCGCGGTTTGGGCATGGACCAGCCCAAGGCAGCCAGTCCGTCCATCAGCACATCGCGCCTTTTCTGGTATGTGGCGGCGGTTTCGGCCACACAATCCTGCGGCCCGCTCAACGCGGCCGCGCCGGCCTCCTGCACCGCGTAAAACACCCCGTAGTCAATGTTCGACTTAATCAACGCCAGGCCGGCCAGCACACCGGCGTTGCCCACGGCGAAACCCAGGCGGCAGCCGGCCATGTTATAGGTTTTGGAAAGGGAGAAAAACTCAACGCCTGTTTCCTTCGCGCCAGGCGTTTCAAGAAAGCTCACCGGCTTGAATCCGTCGTAAGCCAGCTCGGCGTAGGCCACGTCATGGCAAACCAGGATATCACGGCGGCGGGCGAATGCGACAGCCCTTTCAAAAAACTCACTATCTGCTATTGCCGCCGTCGGGTTGTTCGGGTAATTCAGCCAGAGCATTTTCGCCCGGCGCGCCACTTCAGCGGGAATAGCGTCAAAATCAGGCAAGAAACTGTTCTCCGGCAAAAGCGGTACGGGGTAAATTTCTCCGCCGGCCAGGAGTATGCCGAACTCGTAGATCGGGTAGCCGGGGTCAGGCACCAGCGCCACGTCGCCCGGGTCGATGTACGCCATAGCCAGGTGGGCCAGGCCGTCCTGCGAGCCCATTAATTCCAGCACTTCCGAGCCCGGGTCCAGGTCAACGTTAAAGCGCTTTTGGTAACGCTCCGCCACTGCCAGGCGAAGAGATCGCAAACCTACCAGCGGGTACGTATAATTCCGCGGCTTCTCCACCGCGCGGCGCAGCGCCTCCATAATATGCGGCGCCGGAGGCAGGTCGGGGCTGCCGACTCCAATGTTGATCACTGCCAGACCACGGGCCTCCACCCTTCTCTTGCGCTCTTCCATCTCGTTAAACACACCGGCGGATAAGTTGTCTAGTCGCTTCGCCCTGTTCATCATGTCCCCCTGACACTTCAATCAATAACATAATTCTGCTTTTCATTATAATATATTTAGGAGTCAGCAGTCAGAATAATCTTTGGGTTCATGGGCAGGGTTCATGCAATCGCCTTTGTTGACACTATGGCATAAAAAACATATAATCTAAGTAGTTATCGAGGAAAGGGGTATGACATATCCGTACAATGGAGTCGGTCTTTTATGCGTAGCAAAGGCTATTGCATGAAAGACAAATAAAATGAGGTAGCCTTTGCTCAATCCTGATTCCATCATAGGAGGGAGCATAATGGGCTATAAAAGTGCCAATGACATATTGCCGGAAGGCTTACTGGATGCAGTACAAGAGTATGTTGATGGAGAATATCTCTATATACCGCGAAAGGAAGGTAATAAAAAATCGTGGGGAGAGCTTAGAAAGAGCAAGGAATATTTTTCTGCCAGAAACGCCGAAATATTGAATAAACATCAAGCAGGAATGTCCGTCAAGGAGCTCTCAGAGGAATATTACTTATCCATCAAGACCATCTATAAAATTGTTGCTTTCCTTAAGTCAGGCTAATCGCTAAAGCGCCGCGAGTATTTCTCTTGGCGCTTTTTCATTTTTGAAACGTAGTATAGAATTTTAGCCGCAAAATATCTGCTATTATTAAATCACAATCAAGTAATATGAAAGGACGGAAATGAAGCAATGAAATTTGGAAGAAATACCAATTTTGACAAGGATTTTTTATTGAAAAATATGATGGGGCCTAACTGCGTCAGGATAGCAGAAGAACTTACCCAAAAAATCCAGCTATCTTCCGAAATGAGAATACTGGACTTAGGTTGTGGCACTGGATTAACTTCTATCTTTCTTGCAAAAGAATTTGGAGCGCAAGTCTTCGCAGCAGACCTTTGGATTAAGCCCACTGAAAACTATGAGCGGTTTAAGAAGTTTGGTTTTGAGAATCAGATTATACCAATTCATGCCGAAGCACATGAATTGCCCTTTGCACATCACTATTTTGACGCAATCATCAGCATAGACGCCTATTACTATTTTGGAGCAGAGCCGGATTATCTTGATAAGCATATTGTACCCCTGATAAAGAAACATGGACTTATAGCAGTGTCAGTACCCGGATTGCAAAAAGACTTTTCTCAGGGCGTTCCAGATGCACTGAAACCTTATTGGCAGGAAAATATGAATTTCTATTCCCGCAATTGGTGGAAAGACCTTTGGGAACTCTCACCCAACATAGTCATTGAACAATGTTTCTCACACCAATGCCATAAAGAAGCGTGGAAAGACTGGCTGGAATGTGACAATCCCTATGCGAAAACGGATGTCAAGATGATGGAAGCCGAAAATGGAAATTATTTTGATACAATCGGCCTTATTGCTGCGGTTAAATAATAAAACAATAGAAGGACGTTATTCTGCTGCCAAGCGGCATATAAAAAAGCCGTCATTTGGCAGACGATACTTTGTGGCCAAATGCATATGATAAGCCAAACGGCGGTTCAAATAAAAATCAAAGCCGCAGCTTCTCTTTGTCGCGGAATTTTTACCCTTGGATGCATCACGACGAATTTATTGATATAACCGATTTTTTGCGGTCTGCGGGGAAATGGGATTGCGGCAAGCAAGCGCGTTTCCGGCAGGCCAAAGCCCGCGGCAGCGCCCGCGGGACACTTTGCCGCGAAGCGGAAATTGTCAGAGTGGGTCATATACTTTGCCAAAAGTATATGACCCACTCTGCACTCGTCCCTATCCTAAATATATACACTCGCCTAATATTTTTCGAGGAACCCGGCCGGGCTGATAATCTCCGGCTTCTCC
>NZ_JAKNBL010000002.1 GCF_022410535.1 Pelotomaculum terephthalicicum JT | reverse complement strand
AACTGGCAGTTTGGGAAACCGCAAGAAATAGAAATCAAAAAGGTGTTGACTGGCAATTTACGACCGCTGAAGCAAGAACCAAATTAAAGCGGCTTTATCCACAGTTTAAGAGTTAACAAACTACTAGTACCTATTTGGCCTGGACTATTCAGCCCTGTGTTTCCCTAAATAATTTTCCCCCAATACATTGAAATCTAAAATTAATATTTAAATCCCAAGCAGTTGCATATATCAAAATTATTTGATATGATAATTTCATGCTAGAGCCCGTCAAAATTTCCAAAGCCTTAAGTGAGCCGATACGTTATAAAATAATGCTGCTGCTGGTGAACCAATACAGCCGTGAAGGACCGCAATGCTGTTCTTCTTCTACCGAAGGGGTTTGCAATTGTGAGATCATGGCTGAGTTCGGCATGATCCAATCAAGGGTTTCGTACCATATGAAGGAGTTAACCGAAGCGGGGCTTGTTACTGAAAAACCATTCGGTAAATGGAAGTATTATTCTCTAAACACTGAAACACTTAAAGACTATGTCACTCGATTGGGGATGGATTTTAAGTTATAGTATTTTTTAGCCTTGACATCAGAAAATTGATATTTAAGGAGGCGTTATTTTTTGGAAGACATTCGTGAAGTCGTTAAGCAAAAATACTCAGAGGCGATTGCCAGCAAAACCGGCGGGTGCTGCGGGGGCGGCATTACGGAGATCGGCGGCTGCTGCGGCGACACCTTGAGCAACGCAACAAGTCTCATAACTCAAGGACTCTATTCGATCAACGATATTGAGGGGCTGGACCCCGACCTGATCGCCACCTCCTTTGGCTGTGGTAATCCAACAGCTTTAGCGGAATTAAATCCCGGTGAGGTTGTCCTTGATCTGGGTAGCGGCGCCGGATTGGACGTGTTGCTCTCCGCCAAAAGGGTTGGACCGAACGGAAAAGCTTACGGGCTGGATATGACCGACGAAATGCTCGCGGCAGCGCAATCCAACCAGCAAAAATCAGGTATAACCAATGCCGAGTTCCTGAAGGGGCATATCGAGGAAATACCTTTACCGGACAATTCGGTGGATGTAATTATATCCAACTGCGTTATTAACCTTTCCGGCGACAAAGACAAAGTTCTAAAGGAAGCTTTCAGGGTGCTGAAACCGGGCGGGAGATTTGCCGTGTCCGACATTGTCTTGCGGAAACACCTTCCGGAGAAGGTGCAGCACGATATGCTGGCCTGGGCCGGATGTGTGGCTGGAGCGCTGTTAGACCGGGAATATCAAGATAAGCTAACCGCGGCTGGTTTTGAAAACGTTGAAATAGAGACTACCCGTGAATACGACCTTACAGATGAAAAAATGCAAACTTTACTGTTAAGCTTATCCCAAGCCGAGAAGGAGCAACTTAAAGATTCAATTGTCAGCGCGTTCATAAGAGCCAAAAAACATCTCAAATGACTAGTCGTTAACCGAAAGCAGATTTACCCGGGAAAACTTTATTAAATCTTAATTCATGGTTATACAAACGGGGAAATCGCCACGTAAAGTTCGGATTACCGCCTTATACATAGGCCCTGTTCTTGGTTCCGGTGCAGTCTGCTTCACTAGAAACGTCATACTAACTTCAATAAAAATCAGTTAAAATTCCAAATTCATCAAATAAATTAGAGCGCTCCAATAAAGGGGCGCTTTTTGCATAATATTAAAAAAATTCTAACTATATTCAAATAGCATAACACATATTAATAATAATAGAATATAAAAGATAACACATTTCCATATTAATTAAAAAAATAACTAGAATTATGCAGGGAAATCCCTCATAGTATAGAATTATATAGCATATAAACTTTTAGGAGGTAAACAAATGGGTAAGAAGATTACACTGTCTGTTATCAAAGCTGATATTGGCGGCTTCGTAGGTCACTCGAACGTTCACCCTGAATGCTTGGAAACAGCCGGGGGCATTCTGGCAGGGAGTCCTCTCTTGATAGATTACCACGTAACTCATGTGGGTGACGATATTAATTTAATTATGACACACGAATTGGGCAAGAACAACGGTGAGATACACCAACTGGCCTGGAATACGTTCTTGTCCTGCACCGCAGTAGCTAAAAAACTAAAATTATACGGAGCCGGACAGGACTTGCTGGCGGACTCTTTTTCGGGAAATGTCAAAGGCATGGGCCCGGGCGTGGCGGAAATGGAATTTGAGGAGCGCGCAAGCGAACCTGTAATTGTTTACATGGCCGATAAAACCGAACCCGGCGCTTGGAACTTTCCTGTTTACAAAATGTTTGCGGACCCGTTTAACACCATTGGGCTGATTATTGATCCGTCAATGCACCAGGGCTTTTTATTCGAAGTACGCGACTTGATTGATCACAAAAAGGTGACTTTCTCTTGTCCTGAGGAGATGTACGACATGCTGGTATTCATCGGCGCTCCCGGGCGTTATTGCATTAAATCGGTTTATCAAAAAGGCACCAATGAAATAGCGGCCACCTCCAGCACCCAGCGTCTGAACCTGATGGCCGGGCGTTATGTGGGCAAAGATGATCCGGTATTAATTGTACGGTGTCAGAGCGGTTTACCGGCTGTGGGCGAGGCGCTTGAGCCATTTGCCAACCCTCACTTGGTTTCGGGATGGATGAGGGGCTCACACAGCGGCCCGCTGATGCCGGTTTCCGTTGATGCCTCGACACCCACGCGTTTTGACGGGCCGCCCAGAGTAGTAGCCCTGGGATTCCAGTTAAACGACGGTAAACTGCATGGACCACAGGACTTCTTTGCTGATGTAGCCTATGACCTCGCCAGACAAAAAGCCAACGAAATAGCTAACTACATGCGCAGCATGGGGCCGTTTGAACCGCACCGCCTGCATCTGGATGAAATGGAATACACCACTATGCCTAGCGTGAGCAAACGTCTAAAAGATCGTTTTGAAAAAGTATAGCAACCAAATGATTAATAAGTTAAAGCCGGGTTTACTATTACCCGGCTTTTTCATTTTCATAATGACTATCTATCTTATTGCACTATCTATCTCCTGGCGTATTTGTCAATATCAATACCTCTTCTTTGCGCCCACTCCGCCACGGGCCCTGTTATGAGCACTGGTTTTTTCGCCAGTTGCGCCAGATTCTTCGCCCCGGACATCAGCATGACCAGACGCAGCTCATCAATTATCCCGGATATTTTATTTATTAGTCCTTCTTCCGAATGGTCCATCAACTCTTTCAAAAAAATCCTTGACATCCCGGCCAAACCGGCACCCAGCGCCGCGGCTTTAGCCACATCGACGCCGGTTTCCAAACCCCCGGAAGCGATCATGAAAACAGGCAGCCCCAGGCTAAGTCCTTCCAACAAGCTGACCGCTGTGGGAATTCCCCAGTTTCGTATATCCGCGCTGTTTATTTTACCGGAACGCATGTTTTCAATTTCAATAAAGTTGGTGCCTCCCTGCCCCCCCACGTCCACATGCCGGACACCGGCGGCGTAAATGGCGGATACGGACTCTCTGGAAAGGCCGAATCCCACTTCCTTGACAATTACCGGAGAATTAAGAGCGGAGGTCACCTTTTTAATATTATCTACCACTCCGTTAAAGCGTCTGTCTCCTTCCTGCATCGCCAGTTCCTGCGGAACATTCAAATAAAGCTGCAGCCCGTCGGCTGAAATCATCTCCACCGCCGCCGCAGCTTGTTCAGGCGGCGCCCCGGCGCTCAGGTTGGCCAGGAGAACACCGTCGGGGTTTTCCTGGCGCGCCACCTCGTAAGTTTGCCTCAACTTTGGGTTTTCCAGCCCGGCCATCTGCGATCCCACCGCCATCGCCACACCTGTTTGCCGCGCCGCCCTGGCCAGACTTTTGTTAATGCCCGCCACTGCCGGGTGCCCGCCGGTTATAGCATTGATCAACAATGGCGCTGCAAGTCTCTTACCCAAAAAGACGCAAGTCGGGTCAACATCACTCAAACTAAAACCAGGCAGGGAATCATTAATTAAACGGATGTCCTCGAAGCCGTTGGAGACTTCCGGCCTGCTATGTCTCAGGGCGTATTCTATGTGATCCAGTTTGCGTTTTTGTCTTTGTATCTTGGTTACCTCCCGGGCAGCCGGTACCAGTATTGCGGAACTTATCAGCATATATGCTACTTCTTTTCAGGCCGGTCAAAGTATATATTTTTACTGGCAGCGGATATTGGAATACCGATAACCATTTCTCCCTGAACCATGCCTATTTTTTTAGCAACCGTACCGGGACGCCCCATGATACGGTTGTCGGCGTTCAGCATGCCGGCCGTTTTGGCCGCCGACCCCAAAGCGATGCCAAGGTCCAATACACGCCATACGCACTGATATTGTACGGAATCATTCTCTCCCACCGCGTTTTTATTAGGACACTTGTCAAGCCCGCAATTCCCGCAGTTTAACCCGGCGGGTTCCGGCTGCTCCAAAAAAAGGAACACCATTGCGCTGGAACGTCGGATATTTTCCGCGTCACGGTCGTAGTTCACAAGCCCTTTTTCCTTGCCGTAACTATCCATGGCATCGGCCAGGATGTCCAGTTCACTGCCCGACACCACCTTCGCCCGGACAAAATCCTGCCCCAGTGTTTTGGGCGCCGTGCATGCGGAAAGGGCCATCAGGTCGGCAACCATCAGCATGGTATCCTTCAATATGAATTACCCCCAGGATTACAAAAAATAAAAAGGGGCAGTAAACCGCCCCGCAACATTACCTAAACATTAAACCTGAAATTAATCACGTCACCGTCTTCCACTACATATTCCTTGCCTTCAAGGCGGTACAGTCCCTTTTCCTTTACTCTGCCCATATTCCCTAAATCCACTAAATCACGGTACTTCACCACTTCCGCTTTAATGAAACCCCGCTCCAGGTCGGAGTGAATTTTACCGGCGGCCCGTTTGGCATCTGTTTCCTTCTTTATCGTCCACGCTTTTACTTCATCGTCTCCAACAGTAAAAAATGAAATCAGCCCGAGATAATCATATGCCGCCCGCGCTAAACGGTCTATTCCCGACTCGGTAATACCAAGGTCGGTTAAAAACATTTCTTTGTCTTCGTCCGGCAACATGCTAATCTCCATTTCAATTCTGCCGCAAATCTCCAGCACACGGAGGCCGTGCCCGGCGGCATAAGCTTCTAAATCGTCCCGTCCCGGGTAAGACTTCGTCTTAAACTGCTGTTCATCTGTGTTGACAACCAGCAATAATGGTTTCTCAGTCAAAAAGCTGAAATTTTTCAATACGAGTCTTTCTTCGTCAGTTAATTCCACCCGGCCGATAGGTATTTCATTTTCCAGCCCGTCAAGACATTTTTCTAAGATTTCAAGCTCCTGCGCGTTTTCTTTTTTTACCTTTTTTCCCCCTTTGATTCTCTCGATTCTTTTTTCAATTATATCCATATCGGCAAATAGGAGTTCCATATTTATTGTCTCAACATCCCGCAAAGGATCGAGATCGCCATCCACATGCGGGAGATCGGGATTAACAAATGCTCTGACTACATGAGCAAGCATGTCCACGTTCCGGATCGTGTTCAAGAACTGGTTGCCGACTCCTTGGCCCTGACTGGAGCCGCGCACCAAACCCGGCACGTCGCTAAACTGAATTTGAGCGTAAGTAGTTTTGCGGGGCTGATACAAATTGCTTAAGTAATCTACTCTGCCGTCCGGCACTCTAGCTGTTCCCACGTTGGTTTCCGTCTTTCCCGTTAGAAAATTGGAGGTTTCCAAACCTGCCCCCGTAAGCAAATTAAATATTGTGGTCTTTCCTACCATAGGCAGTCCAACCAGACCGCAGTTCAAACTCATGTTCATCACCTAAATAGTAGTTTATCATCTTACCAGGTGTTTTACAAACCTGTTTTTTTAAAGCTGGGCGGCACTTAGCGGCCGATTCCCGTCAAGCCGTGCGGATTATGTTTAATCAAAGCGCACCTCAATGTGTTTTTTTTGACGGTTTGCAGTGACGGTCAGATAAAGCCATCCTTCTTCCTGTACACTTTTTACATTACCCCCCCGGACAACATACTCCCGGCCATCACCGACATAGACGGCCACGGTGACATCTTCCAACCCTTCAGGGTTTTCCAGAGCGATGATATAATTGCCGCTTTCTTGTTTCTTTACCTGCAGGCGAGTCCGGGCGTTGCGGTTTAAAAAATCAGCGAACCAGCTCATCGGCGCAATAGTAATCCTGCCGTTATTCTGTTCCGCCAGGGCTTTCTCTTCAAGAGCCCGGATGGCTTCCAAACCGAAACGGGTATCGGACGGGTGACTATAAACCATCCGGATCGTTCTTTCTTCGGCCGCGAAATCAACCAAGTCTGCCAGCCACTTTTTTACTTCCCCGGAAGGCACGCGACCTCTTTCCATCTCTTCAAAGCAAGCGAATTCCCGGTAGGGTGAAATGGGAAACGCCCACATCGTCTGCCCGGCATATTTCCCGTCAAAGCGGGGGTGAGTCGGGCTGGAGCCGGAATCGCCGGCATGATAGTAGGAGTTTACCCCAAGTCCTTCGATATACGAATCTATCCACAACGGATGGTTGCCGCCGGGATCGCTGTACTCCCGGACTTTTCTGCCGGTTACCCCCTCCAGGGCGTCAAAATTCCATTTAATAAGCTGCACGGCTTTCTGCACCGGCATATATTGCAAATTATAAGCGAAGAAGTTATGCGCCCAGCCGCCATGCGAGCCGATTTCCCCGTAGTTCTGCAGCACTTCCAAAACGGGCTTGCCCTTGAATTTGTTCTCCGCAAAAAACCCCGCGCCGTCTCCAAGCTTGTAGGTATCAGGACCGGCCGTTATGTGAATGGATAAAGGAACGTCTTTCTGGAATAAGCCCTGCATCATCATTACCATCAGTGCCCGGAAGTAAGCGCCGCTGCAGATGTGCAGGTTAAAAACCATACCGCCCTTCCCGCCGGGGCTGTTCACCAGCCGTGGCACTTTAGCGTAACGAATCAGGAAAGTCCGCAGCACCGACCTGAGCGTCAGGTCGTCTGAACGCAGCTTGCATTTTCCCAGGGGTATGTTTACATATACCGCCGCGCCCCCGCTCTCATAAGATTTCTCTGTAATAACGGGATTTTTAAAATCCTCACCGCTGTCGTAAGCAACTATCTGAGCATCATCATTTACTGCCCAGGAATGCTCAAACTGCACTTTTCCGTAAGAGTAGCTGCTTACCGCGTTATCCTTCTCCAGCTTGCCCGGGGAAATCCCCCACTCCCGCCCCTTATCCGCGGAAGTAAAATACCAATAACCCAGGTAGGTAGAACCCTGCCCCCCGGGCGCGGGCATGAAATACCTGACCCCGGCCAGATTGGCCAACCGCGGAGCCTGGTCTTGTGTATTTCCTAAATCCTTTGTGGCCGGGTCAAATACGAGGAGAACCTGTCCACCGTGCTCCCTTACGTAAGAGTTAATGACTTCCGCAACATCAGGCGGCATGGACGAATTGACGAATTCCGGCACCAGCAGCGCCTCAAAGCGTTCTTGAAGACCTGCGCCGCCAAATCCGGCTACGTCGCCCGGCGAAACAACCTGATACGGAAAACCTTCTTCCTTCAATAACTGCTCGTAAGCCGACAGGATCAACTTTCCCTGTTCAGACTCGCGGTCACCGACCAATAGGCCTACTTGAACAACCCCGGACTGTTCAGCGCTGGATGCGTGAAGGAGAAGCGTTAAGACCGGTAAAGAAGTAAACAAGCTAATAACAATCAATATACTGATATATTTTTTAATGTTCATGTCCTTCTTCTATCCAAGTTGTGATATAAACCCGTCATTACTTATTTTACTCCATGCGGCTACAACTGTAAAATATGTGATGGTTTATGGAGAACCCACCGCTTTACCGCTAATTCGGGATTCCCCCACAAAAAGCGGACTACCGGCTCAACTGCTGAAGGATCCCCGCTGGTAAAAAAACTCTCCCTGCCCGGCGTTTTCTTTTTTGCCGCCAACCCCTTTTCTTCTAAAATACGCGCTACCTGTCTGGCAACCGCCGCGCCGGTGTCTATAACCCTCACCCCTGAACCGGCCAGCTTTTCCAGCAGTGGACGCAAGAAAGGATAATGGGTGCAACCGAGCACAATCGTATCAACTTCCCTTGCCAGCAGAGGGTCCAGGTAACGGCTGACTAAAGCCTCCGCTTCAAGGCTTTCATGCATCCCCGTCTCAACAAGCTCCACTAATCCCGGACACGGTTGAGTATATACGTTCACACCGTCCCCAAACCTTTCCAACAGGTGGCTGAACCGTTCGCCCGCCAGAGTGACACCCGTGGCGAGCACGCCGATATTACCGTTGCGGGTAACCGAAACGGCCGGTTTTACAGCCGGCTCAACCCCGACGACGGGTATATGGAAACGTTTCCGCGCTGCGTCAAGGCCGGCAACTGTGGTAGTGTTGCTGGCAATAACAATCAACTTTACACCTCTTGAGATCAGGAAATCACCGATAGCGAAAA
This sequence comes from Pelotomaculum terephthalicicum JT, assembly GCF_022410535.1. Lineage (GTDB taxonomy): Bacteria > Bacillota > Desulfotomaculia > Desulfotomaculales > Pelotomaculaceae > Pelotomaculum_D > Pelotomaculum_D terephthalicicum. The sequence continues at coordinate 242,527 of NZ_JAKNBL010000002.1, read as the reverse complement.
CCCGGGCGCGAATCATCTCCGGCGGTTTGGAACCGTAAGGGCAGTAAGCCGAGTCGGCAAAATACAGCAGGTCTTCCGCCGGCAGCAAACGGCGCACCTCCTGCATCACCGAAAGCCCTCCCATTCCGGAGTCAAAAAGTCCAATTGGCCTTTCATTAATCATCACAGACATAACCTCATTTATAACGCACATGACAATATTGAGATAAGGCATTAGCCTATCCGTAATATTATACCAGCATTTTTTGATTTGTTCGAATTCCTTTGTTTTAAATAATAATATTAGCATGAAGATAAGTTAAAATATAAGGATAACTTCAAAAAGGAAATATTCACCCTTAGGAGAAATAATCTATCATATATATGTATATGTCTGGGGGGCTTATGATAATGGGTTTTGGCGGCTGGTTCGGCAAGATGCTCCGGGTTAATTTAAGCACCGGCGTAATCACTGAGAAAAAAATCGAAAAAAAAGTTCTTTCAGACTGGATTGGCGGCCGCGGACTGGGGGCCTGGACAATTGCCGGGGAAGTGCCGGCCGACTGCGACCCGCTCGGAGAAGAGAACAAACTGGTTTTCGCGACCGGCCCGCTGACAGGGGCCGGAGTTCCCGGCGCCGGTCGCTTCTGCACTTCGGCCAAGTCGCCTCTCACCGGCACTATCCTGGATACGGACGCCGGTGGCAGATGGGGTGTACGGTTAAAAAAGAGCGGCTATGACATACTCATTATCGAAGGCGCTTCATCTGAACCGGTTTACCTGACTATATCGGAAGGTAAGGCGTCGCTGCACGAAGCGGCTAAACTCTGGGGCGCTGGTGTTTACGAAACAAACGACAGGCTTAAAGACATACTGGGGCATGACACAAGCGTGGCTTGTATCGGACCGGCCGGGGAGAATCTGGTAAAATTCGCCTCCGTGATAAATGACGGACACTACACGGGGCGGGGCGGTTTAGGCGCGGTAATGGGGGCGAAGAAATTGAAGGCCGTCACCACACAAGGTTCGCGGAAGGTGGAAATCGCCAACAAAGAAAAACTCGATTTCATGCTCTACGAAGCCGGCAAGTGGCTCAAGGCCAACCCGATCACCTCCCAGGGGCTGCCGGAATTCGGCACTCCGGTCCTGGTCAGCCTTTTTAACGAACTGGGTGTATTTCCAACCCGTAATTTCCAGGATTCACAATATCCTGGCGTGGCAAACATCTCCGGCGAGACCATTGCCGAGCACATGACCACAGGCCGTAAAAGCTGTTACGGCTGCCCGGTTCAGTGTGCCAGACTGCTAAAAACGAAAACAGGAACCATCTTGGGGCCGGAATATGAATCAATCTGGGCGCTGGGTCCGGAATGCGGGATCGGTGACCTGGATACAATTATCGAGGCCAATCATCTCTGCAATCAACTGGGCCTGGACGCCGTATCCACCGGTGTAACCATCGGCTGCGCCATGGAGCTTGCGGAAAAAGGGATATTTAATACCGGGCTCTCTTTTGGAGACACCACAGGGCTGCTCCAGGCCATCAAACAAATAGCATACCGGGAAGGCAGCGGAAACTTGCTGGCTGAAGGCTCACGCCGCCTGGCTGAAAGGTGCGGTTCCGGCCAGTACGCCATGCAGGTAAAGGGACTGGAGCTGACTGCTTACGACCCGCGCGGTCTGCAGGGGATGGGGCTGGGCCTTGCCACCTCAAACCAGGGCGGCTGCCGCCTGCCGGCATATATGGCCGGGCCGGAGACGCTGGGCGTGCCCAAAATGGTGGACCGGTTCAGCACCAGAGGCAAAGCCGGGCTGACCATCAATCAGCAGAATATCAGCGCGGCCGTTGACAGCCTGATTGCCTGCGGTTTTGTCAATCTGGCTGTCTCCGAAGAGTATTTCACCAGGATATTATCCGCTGTCACCGGTGTGGATTACCAAACTCAGGACCTGCACCGGACCGGCGAAAGAATCTGGAATTTGGAGCGCTTGTATAACCTGCGGGCCGGTTTTGACCGCTCTTGCGACACCTTGCCACCCAGGTTGCTGGAGGAGCCCATTCAAGAGGGACCGTCCAGTGGAAAAGTGGTTGAGCTTAAGCCCATGCTTGAAGAATACTACCGTTTCAGGGGGTGGAACGAATCCGGTGTTCCTGCACCGGAAAAACTGCGGGAATTGCGATTGGAGGACTTTAAATGTTAAAGGAATTTCAAACCTTCGGGCGGGACCTTTTTCTGGCCGGGCTAAACAGCTCACACAGCGGCAATCTGAGTGTGCGCTGCGGTGACCGCGTCTTCATCACCAGAAGAGGGGCTATGCTCGGTCATCTGATGGAACGGGATATTATCGAAACAGGACTGCATAAAAACGACGGCAATATTGTCCTGGCCTCCACAGAGATCAGGGTGCACCGCGCTATCTACAAAGAAACCGCCGCTCTGGCCATTGTGCATGCCCACCCGGTTCATGCCATTGCCTTATCCCTCCTGGAAGAAGAAATCATCCCGCTGGACTCTGAAGGCGCTTACCTGTTGCACAAAATTCCCGTCCTGAGCGCGGAGCACACCATCGGCTCCCAGGAACTGGAGGAAAAACTGCCCGGTCTTTTAAAAGAATATAAAATTGTAATGGTCCGCGGGCACGGGAGTTTCGCCACCGGACAATTATTGGAGGAAGCTTACCAGTGGACCTCCAGCCTGGAGAACATCTGCCGGATTATCCATATCACCCGCACCTTGAAAGGTGCGCTGAAAGACAAACGACCGGATGAATACAAAGAGTGGTAAAACATCCCGCCGGAAACGACCGGCGGGACAATTATTCTCAAACAAATCTCTAATAGCCTTCGCACCTGACCTCGAAATAAGCGCGTGGATGGGCGCAAGTGGGACAAATCTCCGGAGGCTCCTTGCCGGTGAAAACATGTCCACAGTTCCGGCACTTCCAGGCCACTTCCTGATCTTTACGGAACACTTTTCCATTCCTGAGATTTTCCAGCAGAGCCAGGTAACGCTTCTCATGCTCCTTTTCAACTGTCGCCACAGAACCAAAGAAATTTGCGATTTCAGTAAAGCCCTCTTCCCTGGCAACGGCTTCAAATTCTTTATACATCGAGGTCCATTCGTAATTCTCCCCTTCAGCCGCCGCTTGAAGATTCTTTTCTGTATTGCCGATGCCATTGAGGAACTTTAATATTCTTTTCGCATGCTCTTTCTCATTATCCGCGGTCTCTAAGAAGATAGCCGATATTTGTTCGTAACCCTCTTTTTTAGCGGCACTCGCAAAATACGAGTACTTGTTGCGGGCTTGCGATTCGCCGGCAAATGCGGCCATCAGATTAGCTTCTGTTCTACTGCCTTTTAGTTCCATGGTTAAACCCTCCTTTATAGGAAAACATAAATTATTATGTTCAATCTTGAATTTAAAAATCCTCTTAAACAACCCTTACAAAAAACAAAACATATATTTACAGACATATAATGCGGCCATTTCCCCAAAAATATTATTAACTCTCAGAAAAGGGGGAATTCTATTGCCACGCGAAGGATTGATTCCGACTGTCCTTGGTACCGCCGTTACCACTGCAGGACTTGCGTTGCGCAAAGCAAATCCCGTGTTCGGATGGGGAGTAGCCGGATTTGGCCTGGCGCATATTCTCCTTGGCGCCATAGACATGATCGAACACCCGCCGGAATAATGAGAGTTTTGGAGAGGAGTGCACACTCCTCTCTCTTCATTGTAACCCTAGCGGATGGTGCGGATATAACAGCCGTCTTTCTTCAATAAGGCCGATCGTAATGCTTTGGTGTTGCATGAATCCATAGCTGCAAAGCACTGGGGAGGAAATAAGCCGTCCAACCAGTGAGCATCTGATGAGATGAGATAATAAAAGCCCCTTTTTATTAGTTGGTTAAGTTGCGTCTGGTTGCGCGGCAGATGGGGGGTCAATTCCACACCGTCTATCGGCAGATCCTCCGGGATAAAGCCCAGGTTTCCCCATAAGCTGAAAGCTTTCCGGTCAATATGGGCCGCTATGCAAAGCCCTCCCAAATGATGAACGCCATTGACAACTTCCTCCAAGGTAAGGTCTGTCCCCATCAGAAGCAGCCTTTCCACTTCACTAACTTTATTTCCTTCGGAATCGACAACCCATTGCTCCCCGAAACTATCTTTCTTGTTTTTCCGGTCAGGCAAGTGACCGTAAACTATATTTTGCCAGGCAAGCACCTGCTCCAAAGTGTCAAAAAGACAAACCATATGGATGTCTTCCCTGGTTTGCACTTCCATACCAGGCAGAACCCCTATTCCCATCTCTCTGCCTTTTGCCATAAAGGCAGCGACATTTTCCGCCGAGTTATGGTCGGTTATCGCTATCACATCAATACCAAGCTGTTTGATCCTGTGCAGAACACGGGGAGGCACCATTTCGTCACTCGCGCAGGGTGACAGGATGGTATGAACATGCAGGTCTATCACCCACTCCCGCATATCTTCACCTGCCCAAGCCCAGTGTGTATAAACGTCCGGCCACTTGATAGGCCGTTTCTTGAGTACTCAAAATTACTATCCCTTCTTTTTTCGCTTTGAGCAAGGTATCATCCTGAGGTAAATTACCTTCAACCAATATAATGCAATGTATATTTACAAGCACTGCGACGGCGATGATATTTTGGTGGGTTTGGATGGTTAGCCAGATATCGCCTGTTTTAGCGCGAGCTATGACATTGCTTAATAAGTCTCCACAGTAGCAGCCGGTTGCTTCCAGGGACGGATCAATCCCATCCGGTGTCAACAGGGCGGCGTCCAATTCCTTTAATAAATTCACCAGCTTCATAAAACACCTCAGTCAATGAAAATTTTTATTACTAATGTAGTCCCTTTGGGAGTAGATTCTATAGTAAATTCGTCTGCTGATTTTTTTATGTTGGGCAGTCCCATACCCGCTCCGAAACCCATTTCTCTAATCCGGTCAGAAGCGGTGGAATAACCTGGCTGCATGGCCAAAGAAACGTCTTTAATACCTGGACCGCTGTCTTCTACAGTAATGGTTATATCGTGGGGTGTTACCTTGGCTGACAGCTTTCCTTCATAGGCATGAATCACCACATTCATTTCAGCATCATAAGCCGCGATTGCGGCGCGCCGGACAGTTGTACCTTTCAACCCTAATCCGGTAAGCATTTTTTTGATGTTACTGGCCGCTAGACCTGCCAGGTCAAAATTCATACTTTGGATCGAGCATTCATATATTCGCGTCGTAAAATCCTTGGGCTCTTTTATTTCGTCAGGTTCATCCACCTGATCAATTCTTAACAACTGAGCCAACCGGGTTACAATATCACCGACTGTTAAAACCCCCACAACCTTTGCTTGCTCATCAATAACGGGGAATCTCCCATATTTATACCGGCGGCATGCTTGCAGAGCATACCCGACCGTATCCTGCTCGTGTAAAAATATTGGGTTCACCGTCATGACTTCCGAGACAAAAGCGTTTAAGTTATTATTTTCCATAGCCTGAATGATATCGGCCACACTGATAACACCTAAAAGAGCATTTTCCCGGTCAACAACCGGCATGCCGGAAATGCCTTTATCGCGCATCAGGTCTTTGGCCTGCCGTACAGTTAAATCGGGGGCAATAGAGATAACATCCCTTGTCATAACATCCTGTACTCTGGGCAAGGGCTGCTTGTCATACATTGGAAATCACTCCTAAACCAGCTTTGTAGAGAAGACCGCAAGATTCATACATCGGGTATGCGGTGCATAGAATGGGAATATCCTTCGCCTCGGCCAAATCAATTATTTCCTGGGAAGGCACTTTGCCACGGACAAATATCACGCCAATCAAATCAATTATTTCCGCTGTGCGAATTACCTGGGGGTTAATCAACCCTGTAAGAAGAACGGTCTTCTCCTTTCTATGAGCCAGGACGTCGCTCAACAAATCAGCGCCGCATGCCGTGTCAACTTCTTTATCCTCCAGGCAGTGACGGGTAAAACAAGTTGCTTCCAACACTTTCTTTATTTCCGAAAGCGTCAACACAAACCACCTTCTTTAATTTTCTGGTCCTCTATTATAGTATCATATTTCTTCTCTTTTAAGCGAAGAAACTGAGGTATGGGTAACTGTTTTTTCATGAAAAAAACAGTTATAATGTTTATATATTGGTTACCGGATAATTCGTAAATAAAAGGTGAATGAAATATGGCTTTATCTTTTGAACAAGGCCCGATCAGGCCTCCCAGTGAAGCAGCCAGCCTTTTGCTCAGGCTTACCCGCAACTGCCCATGGAACAAGTGCGCTTTCTGCAGGTCATACAAGGGAGAGACTTTTTCGCGGCGCAGCGTGGAAGAAATTAAGAATGACATTGACACGGTAGTTAAATTGTGCCGGTCGGTGCGGGAGATATCCCGGAAAAGCGGGTTCGGCGGCTTGCTGAACCTTGATATGCTGATAAAGTTATATAATTCCGGGGATTATCAATTGTTCCACGTCGCTTCCTGGCTGCATAACGGCGGCAAGACGGTGTTTTTGCAGGACGCCAATTCACTGGTCATGAAAACTGCCGACGTGGTGGAAATTCTAAAATACCTGAAAGAACGCCTGCCTTCAATTGAACGTGTCACAACTTACGCCCGGTCGAGCACACTGGCGCGCAAGAGCGTGGAGGAACTGACGGCGCTGAAACAAGCAGGCTTATCACGCATCCACGTGGGTATGGAGTCAGGGTCGGACGAGGTGCTTAAACTAATCAACAAAGGCGCCACCGCGCAGCAGCATATTGAGGCCGGCAGGCGGGTAAAGCAATCAGGCATATCTCTTTCAGAGTATGTTATTTTAGGCATGGGAGGCAAACAGTGGGCCAGGGAACACGCGCTTGAAACGGCCAGAGTGCTGAACATGATCAACCCCGATTTCATCCGTTTGCGCAGCCTGACAGTAGCGGAAGGCACACCGCTGAGCCAAAAAGTGCAAAACGGTGAGTTCGAGGAAGAAACCGAGGCAGAAGTGCTTACCGGCGAAAAGCTGTTCATTGAACATCTCGACGGTATTCAAAGCAATCTGGTCAGCGACCACTCAATGAATTTGCTGGAAGAGGTTCAAGGCAAGCTGCCGGCAGATAAGCCTGCCATGCTGGCAACAATAGACCGTTTTCTCGCCTTGCCGGAAAGGGAAAAACAAAACTTCATCCTTGGTAAACGCTGGGGGGTTTACCGGGTGCTGGACGACATGCGTGATCCGTCACAATATGCCAGGGTTGCCGCCGCGCTTGACAGGCTGGAAAAAGAGGGCAAATACCAGGCAACCTTGTCTTACCTGAAAAATCAGGTAATCTAACGAATAAATCTTATTATCCCTTTTTGGGCTGGTCAGCCTAAGTTGATTTACTCCTTTGAAAAACATGTGCAATAATAAATAATGCACCCACAACAAATTGCGGTAACGAAAGTATTAGAAAATATTCAAAATCCCTATAGGTTCTAAAATAGAATACAAATAATATGCTGAGAATAATATATGCCAGACCGCAAAATCTTGGACTTTTCCAAAAGATTATCAGAGGAATCACGAAAATAAATGATGGTATCAGGTGTATTAAGAAACCTATTAATTTTTCAGTAAATGGAGCTTCACCTGAAAACGCATCTAATGCAAAAAGTGATAGAAATAAAACAAAACTAATGGCAAGCACTCTTGAAACCCCGGCAAATTTGTTCGCTTTATTGGAAACATTCATTTTCTTCACCACCGCCGGTAAGGATTTACTTGCAGCATCATGGGTCAGATCACCATGCAAATAACAGAGCTCATAAGCATTTCCATCCGATGTGAATAACCACTCCGGCAACCGCGCCAAAGAAGCAACCACAAGCGCCTATTGCTAAAACGTGTGCAAAAGAACCTGTAAAACCCAAGCCCGCCGGAAGCATACTCCACATTAACCCATCCATTATATTAATAGCAAAAGATAGAGAACAATGCAACCGTGGCCGCGCATGTCTTCCGACACAGGCCGGGCCAAAGAGTTCGCGCCTGCCTGCCTCCTCCTCTAAAAATCACTCCGGATGTCACCTCGCGGCATAAAATATTTTCCATAAAAAGTTAAACATTATTACTCATGTAGCATAATATATTTTAAATCAGGGTGAAAAGAAAATTATTTCAAAAAGGAGGGAATTTAAATGGAATGCGAATATGAAAAGGAAAAAGAATGCAATTGCTGTATTGAAATTGAGGATAGTATTGTTCTCATAATTTGCGGTGAAGTCGATATTGACAGGTTAAGAGAAAGCCTTCAAACAGCTTTGGAAGTAAAAGGTAATAAATAAGGAACTGCGGAATTGTCTCTTCTGGAAAGCCGTGATATATATATAATACCACGGCTTTCTTAATTAACATTTTTAAGAGGACCAAAGCGTTCGATGCTGAGGTTCTAAAAATATAACCACCGGCAAATAGAGCCAGTGGCTATAAAACGCATCTTAGATTTAGGAAGTTTTTCAGTTTTAAATAAAGAAGCCACAGCCACAGACGAGCAGCACCAGAATCAAGAAGATGATGAACGCTGGGTTACCGAAACCTGTTCCGCAACCAGTGCCACAACCTGCACCACCTGCACCAAATGCCATTTATATCACTCCTATTGTTTTTTATATAATATGCAGGAGTTCATTAATGTGTTAATCACTGGTAAGTACCAAAATTCGGACTGCGGCATAAGTTATACGTCAGCGTTGCTATTCTGGCACTCCTCTATTATGGTAATACCCAGGAAACCCATCTAAGTTGTGATTTAGATGGGTCTTGATTAGAAATATTTCATTAGACTATTTTAAAGTTTTGTTGGGCACTTGTTAGGCACGGATGCCCGACAACTATATTAATATTCATGGTAGCCCTAACGGGATTCGAACCCATGTCTCCACCTTGAGAGGGTGATGTCCTCACCACTAGACGATAGGGCCATGGCTGCGGGACCAGGGCTCGAACCTAGGCTAGATGATCCAGAGTCACCTGTGCTACCACTACACCATCCCGCAACATTATTATTGTTACATTATCAAGCGTACTTATTTATTATATAACAGGTTCAGTGGTAACGCAAGCAAAAACCATACAGCAAAACTATACAGCATCAGCCTCTAATCGCTCAATATAGGCGATAGCCCTGTCCAGCCGCTGCAGTGTCTTCTCTTTCCCCATAGTAACAATAATATCAAAGAGACCTGGAGTCATTGTCCGCCCGGAGAGGGCCAGTCTGGTCGGGTGAAAGAGATCTCCTGTTTTTATCTCCAGTTCCTCTGTTAATTGCCGGTAGGCGTCCTCAGTTGTTTTTAAGTTAAACGGTTCCAATTGCTCCAGGACCTGCCGTGCTTTGCGCAGCACCTCCGCCACACCTGGTTTGCTGAAATATTTCTTAACTCCCTTCTCGTCGTAAGTATATTCATCATCAAAAAAGTAGGTGGAGGCATCCGCTACCTCGTTAATGGTTTTAACCCTAGTGCGCACAGTGTCTACCACATTTTTAACATAGAGATAGAAGTCATGGGAGAATTCCTCCGGAATCAACTTTCGCCCTCTGAGTATGGGTATTACCTGTTCGGTCACCTGCTCCAGGCCGGCCTCGTTCAGGTAATGTCCATTAAGCCAAGTTAGTTTTTTCAAGTCGTAGATGGCTGCGTTCTTCCCTACGTGTTCCAGTGAGAATTGCCGTACCATCTCCTCCAGCGACAGAATCTCCTCATCGTTGCCGGGCGACCAGCCGAGCAGGGCCAGATAGTTCACCAGAGCCTCGGGCAAGTAACCCTGATCCCTGAACTCTTCCACCGATGTGGCGCCATGACGCTTTGAGAGCTTGCTCCTGTCCGGGGCCAGGATCATGGGGACATGAGCGAAGACAGGCGGAGGATTATCCAAAGCCTGGTAGACAAGGACCTGCCGCGGGGTATTGGAAAGATGCTCTTCGGCCCGTAAGATATGGGTAATTTTCATCTCTAAGTCATCCGCAACCGTGGCAAAGTTGTATGTTGGAACACCGTTGGATTTTATGATGATAAAGTCATCAAGAAACTCGTTAGCAAAGGAGACATCTCCCCTGAAGTAGTCGTGAACCACTGTCTCACCGCTGTCGGGAATCTGCAATCTAACTACGGGCTTACGCCCCTCGGCTTCAAACCTGCTCCGCTCATCTGAGTTCAGACTTCGGCAGCGTCCATCATAACGCGGGGCCTTCCCCGCCGCCATCGCTTCTTTTCTCCGCAGATCCAGTTCTTCTGGCGTACAGTAGCAGCGATAAGCCTTCCCTTCAGCCAGCAACTGCCCGGTGTACTTTTTGTAGAGGTCGAAGCGCTGGGATTGGTAATAAGGCGCATAGGGGCCTCCTACTTCGGGTCCCTCATCCCAGTCAATCCCCAGCCACTTGAGGGCGGACAAAATCTGCTGGCGTGAGGCTTCAGTGGAGCGTTCAGTGTCTGTGTCGTCGATGCGCAGCACCAGCTTGCCGCCGTTGTGACGGGCAAAGAGCCAATTAAATAGAGCAGTTCTGGCTCCCCCGATATGCAGGTTGCCTGTGGGACTAGGCGCAAATCTTACTCGTATTTTGCCCATATTCAATCCTCCTGTAGGTAATACCCCATTTATTGAGTTTACCACAAGATGTCAAGAAACAACAGGATGCCGGCCATAAATCGCCGGCACCTTGTCAAATTATTTCAGAAACCTAACAGAGCCAAGGTGCTTTTTGTTATTCAATATCTTCAGCCTGGAGTCCGGCATAATCCAGGTGGCATTTTACCATTGACTCTTGCCAATATGACATTACCGGAATAGCTCTTTTCCCATGGACGTCTGTCCTCTGAAAAAAGATCCCTTCCTGGGCAATTTCCTTTACTGTTTTTTTCCCTTTGTTCCAGGCGTTTAATACTTTTTCGTGACGTCTTTCGATAATCGCTTCAATCCTGTCAATAGCCTCCCCCACTCTTTCACGAACAACCGGGCTATGGCTGGAAAAGAGCTGTTTGGCACCCAATTCGCGCGCTTTTTTGATTGATGCCAGAAAATCGTTCAGGTTGCAGTGTGGGAAGCCATACCAGGGGCCAAAGCGGTCCAGCCCCAGGTCACAAGCGTAAAGATAATTACTCTGGGGGGCGTAAAGGCAATAATGACCGGGCGAATGTCCCGGAGCGGGGACAGCAAGCAACTGTCCTTTTGAAATAGCCTCAATATCCTTCAGTTCATATGGATCTATGCTGGGGATGTATTGCAAACCCATTTTCGGCATAAGAATCTCTTCAACCAGCCTGTGCACTCCCGCCTTGCCATAGCCCGTTGCCCGCGACATATTCTCACTTGATTGAAGATATTGATATTCAGTACTGTTCAAAGCCGGGCGGCAATCTGTCTCTCCGGCGATCCGCCAGGCGTCGGAGGCGTGGTCTATATGAAAATGAGAGATAAAATAGCGGCTTACGTTGTTTTCCCGGATAAAAGCCAGAGTTTCCTCACCACCAAACCTGCCGTCAATCATGATTACTTCTTCACCGGAAATCAACAAACCATTATTCATAAACCAGGATTCCTGCTTGGGCGCTTCCAGGAATTCCACGCCATCGGCGATGCTTATTCTTTTCAAGTTAAATTAATTCCCCTTAAAGACAGGCTCTCTTTTTTCTGCGAAAGCCTTCAGCCCTTCCTCAAAGTCATTACTTAAACTCGCGCCGACAATGGACTCCCGCTCAAGGTCAAGCTGCGCCTCCAGAGTCCGCCTGTGGGCTTCGTTAATCAGTGCTTTCGCCTGTTTAAAGGCTATTGAAGGGCCACTGGCAAATTGTCCTGCCAATTGTTTCACTCTCTCGTTTAAAGATTCAGCCGGGATCAACTCACTGGCCAGGCCCAGGGCCAGTGCCTCTTTCGCCTCAATCACCCTGCCGGTAAAGACTAAATCCATAACCCGGGCGGCCCCCAGCATTAATGTCAGGAAATAGGTCGAGCCACCGTCAGGGGTCAATCCCAGGTTGACATATGCCTGGTTGAATTTAGCCTTATCACTAATGATCCGGATATCACAGGCCATCGCCAGGCTGAATCCGGCCCCGCTGGCAAATCCGTTCACTGCGGCAATGACCGGTTTCCCGAGATCTCTGATCAGTAGAATAACCTTATTAAAACTGTCCACTAAACTGTCAAAACCAGACTTCCAGTTCTCATCACGGGCGGAGAGCATCCATTTCACATCACCGCCGGCGCAAAACGCCTTACCCGCACCGGCAATTACCAGCGCACGCACTGTGTTATCTCCTTGACAAATCTGCAAAACTTCGGCCAACTCCGCTATTATATCATGGTTTAAGGCGTTCATGGCATCGGGCCTGTTCAGGGTAATGTCAGCCACACCATCATTAACTTTAAAAATAATATTATTGTACAAACTTGCAACCCCCTGTTAAAAAGGAAACTCTCTATTTATTCTTTTATGCTTGAATGTTTTTTCTCTGTCCGCGTATTCCGCCACTATGTGTCCATTTCCGAGCAAATTATATTTGTAAATAACCAGCCCGTCCAGACCTACCGGACCCCTGGCGTGAATTTTACTCGTACTGATCCCCACTTCCGCGCCAAAACCATAGCGAAAACCGTCGCTAAACCGTGTGGAACAATTCCAGAATACATTCCCCGAATCCACCAACGCCATAAACCTGGCCGCTTTCTCCTTGCTGCTGGTAATAATGCTGTCCGTATGGCCGGAACCATAATGATTAATATGATTTATCGCTTCATCAATATCTTTTACTATTTTAATTGAAAGTTTATAATCAAGGTATTCCGTCCCCCAGTCTTCTTCCGTGGCGAAAGACGCCGGAATGATCTCTGTTGTCCTGGGGCAGCCGGTTATTTCGACCTGTTTCTTGTCCAGGGCTTCTTTCAGCAGGGGCAAAAACCCGGGAGCGGCTTTTTCGTGCACCAGCAGTGTTTCCGCGGCATTACACACGGCAACATACTGGGTTTTGGAATCATCTACAATTTTCACCGCCATTTCCAGGTCGGCATCTTCATCGACATAGCAGTGACATATGCCGTCCGCGTGCCCCATGACCGGGATTCTTGAGTGGTCCATGATATACCTGACAAAATCGTTCGATCCTCTGGGTATGATCAGGTCAATATATTCATCCAGCTTCAACATTTCATCGACTTCCGCCCTGGTTTCCAGGAGTTTTAGCCAGTCGGCCGGGATACCCGCTTTTTTAGTCGCGTCGATAATGATATCCGCCAGTACGCGGTTAGTTTCTTTCGCCTCGGAGCCCCCTTTGAGCAGCACGCAGTTGCCGCTTTTCAGGCAAAGGGTGGAAATCTGCACCAGGGCGTCGGGCCTGGACTCAAATATCACACCAATGACGCCGATCGGGCTAGTGGTTTTATACAGCTCCAACCCTTCGTCCAGTTCAGTCGCAAGCAGTGTCTTGCCGACCGGGTCCGGCAGGTTTATCAAGCTGTTGATCCCGTCAACCACATCCGCTATCTTTGTTTCGTCGAACTTCAGCCTTTTCAACAAGGGCTCCGGCAGGTTTTCCTTCGCGCTCCGGTTTAAGTCTTCATCATTTGCTTTAACAATTTCTGACTGCCGGCCAATCAATGAGCCGGCTATTTGCTCCAAGGCCCTGTTTTTCAGGTCCGCGCTCATTGCAGCCAGCTGTATGGACGCTTCTTTAACCTGGCGGGCAATTTCATTGATTTCCATACTGACATCTCCTTAAATAAGCTTAGTTTCAGAAATACTCCGTATCACACAGCAAACAGGCTCGTCCCGCTTAATATTATATACTTAACTTTATCATAAGAAAATCATATAATACTAATCCTCTTCAAGCGCCATCAATCCGTCGTTGAAGGTCAACCGGCGCGGTGCTCCAATCAGCTCTATATCGCTCCTTCCCTTCAACTCACCTGCCACGCTGCCGGTAACCCACATATATTCCATTTCAAGGGTGTTGTTTATCACAGCTCCTTTCAGGTTCACCGGCTCATCCGCGGCAAGGCTGCGGACCGCGGCTTCTATCGCAGCCCGGTCGTCAGACATTATTACCGGCAGCATGGCCCGCTGGATATTGCCGCTGGCGATACAATTGAGGTAAGTGCTCCGGGAGTCCATCTTATTGGCCAGACGCTGTGTCGTGATATCCGCCAGGCCCACACCGGTGGCGTTCCCGTGGGACGCCCCGCTTAAATCCAGTACGACAATTCTGGCGACAAACGGCGTTTCCGGTTCCGGTACACCGGCCATCCGCAACCGCCCGATCACATTGGTGTCCATTCCGGTTCCGCTAAAATTCTTACCCATTTGCCTGACAATCAGAAAGTCCAGCTGGTCAACCGGCAGGCGCGGCATCAGCCGGTAAGCCTCTAACAGCAACCGTTCTTCAACCTCTGCCAGCCTGTCCGGAGAAACAGCCTCAATAATGGCAGTGCCCTCGTAAGCATTTTCAACAATGCCGACAGCGCCGATTATTTTTCCCGAGCGCGTAAAAACCTCGCCTATGTCAACCAGGGACCGGGCCATCCGCCGTGGTCCCAGACGGTGGAAGCAAGCAGCGCCCTTTGTTTTTCCCAGGCCGACAGCCATCATTTTCATTAAACCGCTCTCAACCGGCCCGTGAAAGGTGGTATGGGGTTTTATCCTGTTGCAGACGATAATGCCGTCGGCGCGCCACGCGTCAATGTCACAGAAAACTCTTGTCCCGTCCGGAGTAGCGCCTATCTCCACCACTTCCTCCGAGGTCAATACCGGACAACCCAAATGCTCCCGCGTGACGCCCAGACTGCTCAACACAGCTTTTTGCCCCTCCGCCGTACCGCCGCCGTGGCTGCCCATGGCGCCTACTATGAATGCTCCGCCCCCGCTATTTTAACCGCTTCCACCACGGCGTTCAAGATGGCACCGATATTTTTAATCCCCCGGCTCCCTGCCGTAATGGCGACCCGCCAGCCAGGCCTGATTTTTCCTCCAAGGTTAATCCGTTCCATTTCTTTCAAGGCTTTTTGGCGAGGATCGTCAACTTCCAGCAGGGGAAATACCTGTCTGATCCTAACAAAATTAAGATGTTCCAACAATGTCAACATCACCCGTTTCCTTCATTTCAGCAATCTCAGGCAATTTATTTTCTCTGGCGTTCTGATTCCTGAATTCTGCCCCCTGCATAAAGCCGTGCTGTTCGTAAATGAAAGCACGGCTTTTATACTTAGGGAGACGATTTAACTGGTTGACTCAATGCCTTCTGCTCCTCATCCTGCGGCGCCGGCGTCACGGATTTTGCAGGATCTTTCTGCTCCTCATTATCATTGGAATTACTTTTACCCTCAGGATCATTTTGTTGTTTGTTTGTATCCTCATTTTCTTTTTTCTCTTCCCCTTGCTTGCCCGGCTTAACCTGATTTATCGAATCACCCTGTTTTTTTTGTTCAGCTTGTTTATCGCTCTCTTCCGGTTTCTTTTGTTCAGCTTTTTGTTCTTCAGTTAGCGGCTGAACAACATATCCTCCCGCCGGCCTGTCATCAAGGCCCATGACACCCGCCATCACCAGGCGAAATATTTCTGCCGGCTGATTACCGCCATAAGAAGTCAGGTAATGTTGTCTGTCCATGTTTCTCTCATCATAGCCCATCCATACCGCGGTGGTGTACCGGTCTGTAAAGCCGACAAACCACGCGTCCTTGTTGCCGGACAAGCCACGGTACTCTGCCGTGTCCGGCAGCTCGGTGGTGCCGGTTTTCCCGGCCGCTTGCGCGCCGCGAATTTTCGCCCTGTTTCCTGTTCCCGCCTCTACAACCGCGCGTAAAACATCTTTAATGAAATCGGCTGTGGACGCTTTCATTACCGGGGTCCCCTGGGGATGACGGTAAAGTGTCTGCCCTTGCGAGTCTTCGATGTGTTTAATCGAATACGGCTTGATAAAAACACCTCCGTTGGGGAAAGCAGCATATGCCCCGGCCATTTGCAGCGGGGATACTCCCTTGGTCAATCCGCCCAGGGCTAAAGGAAGGCAGCGGTCCTCTTCCACCAGCTCAAAGCCCAATTTCGCGGCCATTTCGAAACCACGGTCCACTCCAATTTGGTTTAACAGCCTGACTGCGGCTACATTGCGGGACCACTGCACAGCTGTACGGATAGTAATCGGCCCGTAATAGCCGCCGCCGGAATTATGCGGCTCGTACCCGCCGACTTTAAACGGCGAGTCCGAAATAACCGAGTCCGGGGTGTAACCGAGTTCAAAAGCCGGCGCGTAGACAGCAATCGGCTTAAAGGCTGATCCTGGCTGTCTGGATAACTGGGTAGCCCGGTTAAATCCGCGGTTCACCCCGTACTGCCTGCCTCCCACTACAGCTTTCACCGCCCCTGTGCCGTTCTCTACCATCGCTATAGCCGCTTCGACTTTTTCAGAAGGGAATAAATCTGTTCGCGCGCACACCTGTTCGGCTTTCTTTTGTATTTCTGGCTCCAGGGTAGTGTATATTTTTAATCCGCCTTTAAATATCTTATCGTTGCCGATTACACCAACCGCTTCATCCATGACATAATCGAGAAAATAAGATCGGTAATTCTCCAGACTCACATCGCTGTTTAATTCCACAGGCTTCCGCTGTGTTTCCTGCCCTTGGGATTTAAGGATGTAGCCCTGTTCGCTCATTTTTTCCAGCACTACGTTTCGCCGCCGCTGCGCGCTTTCCGGATTTAAATAAGGATCGTTGGCGCTGGGCGCCTGTACCAGGGCGGCCAGCAGCGCGCCCTCCGCCAGCGTGAGCTCAGAGGAATTTTTATTAAAATAAACTTTTGACGCGCTCTGAATGCCATAGGCGCCCTCACCGAAGTACACTCTATTCAAGTAAAACTCCAGAATCTCATCCTTGTTAAAGCGTCTTTCGAATTCCAGAGCCAGCATAGCTTCCCTTACTTTTCGCCGCAGAGTTTGTTCCGGCGACAAAAAGTAAAGCTTAATAACCTGCTGGGTAATCGTGCTGGCCCCCTCGGTAATCCGTCCTGATCGGTAATAACTGAACGCCGCGCGTAAAATAGCCTTGATATCTACTCCGCTGTGGCTGTAGAACCTTTCATCTTCAATCGCCACAAAAGCTTTCTGAACGTGCTCAGGAACCTGGCTCAACGAAACAGGCGTACGATTGATCTCACCATGAATTTCACAGATCAAGTTGCCATTTTCATCATACAGGAAAGAGTTCTGGTCAAATACTGTGGACAAGGCTTTGGCACTGGAGAAACCGGCCAAAACCCAGTTCGCGTAACAGTAGCCCCAAATTAGCACCGGTGTGAGCGCCAGGATTAATAAGGCGGGAATAAAAGCAATTACCTTAACAGCGTTTCGCCAACTGCCGGCCATACTGTATGAACCTCTCTGCTTCCAAAATATATATATATGATAATTATAACACCCTCTATCAATATACGCGGGCGATTATTTATAAAACATTATATTAAGTAATGATATAATAAATATATGTCGGCGAAAATCGTAAATTACCAAAAACTCTACAACATAACTGAAAATATGACCCCTTTGGCAGATGACTGCGGCAAGCTGTGCGGCAAAATTTGTTGCCGGCCGGATAAAAATAATACCCTGGGAATGTATTTGTATCCGGGTGAAGAAGAGATGTTCACGAGGGAGGAGGACTGGCTGCGTTGGGAGCGGCGAAACCCAGGGGAAGATGATTTTCCGGCATCATGGAACAACCCGGTATACTTTATCTGCTGCACCAAGCCCTGTCCCAGGAAACACCGTCCGCTGAATTGCCGCCTTTTCCCCTTGGCGCCGCATTTATTAAAAGACGGCACTCTTTTATTAATCTATGAAACACTATATTTGCCCTACACGTGTCCTTTGATCAAAAGAAAAACACCGTTGAGACAAGATTTTATTGATGCAGTGGCTCACTGCTGGCAAGAACTGCTGACAGACCGGCGCATAAGCGACTTGGTGGAAATGGACTCACGGGAACGTGAAAAAGAGGGAAACCAGCCGTTTATTGTGCGGATAATATTACCGCCACTATCCCGGCGCCGATAAGCGGGCCGACCGGCACGCCTTTGAAAAAAGCCACACCGATGATTGTGCCCATCAGCAATCCAACCAGCACCTGCGGCTGATCGGTCAGAAAAGTCACACCTTTCCCCCCCAGAAAGGCGATAACCACACCGACTAGTACAGCTATAAGGCCGGCGGAGCTTTTCAGCGTGTTCAAAAGTGATTGTATGCCCACCTCTCCCGTGGCGAAGGGCACAAGCACTGCCATGGTGATGACGGTAATGCCTGCCTTAAGCGTATACTCTTCCAGGAATGGGACAGGCCGCTCTCCGATAAACAGCCGGATGACCAGTAAAATACCCGCCGCCGCCGCCACTGTGCCGTTCTTACCGATTAACCCTAGAATAGCGACAACCAGCAAAATAATGACCGATTGATTCAAAGAGCATCCATCCCCCACCATTACCCTTATTAAGTAACTTTATCACAAAAGTACAATATTTTACACCCTTTTAACCGAATTACCTATTAACAAAATATGGTTTGACCTCTTTGCCCAAGTCTTCCGGTAAAACAACTGACACAGGCTCTTGCAATACTGTCTGGAAGAAATTTATGTCAGGCGCGTAATCCCTGGTATTGAGAAATGTTCGCGGCACGATCCGGAAGTGGGCAGGGAAAAACTGCTGGCCTTCGGCGCCCCAGTATAAGGATGCGTTAAAACTGTAAATGTCGTTTTTGAGATAATAACAAAATATTTTTCGGAGCCCTGAAACAAGGCGCCGGATATGCGCATCCGTAAAATCATCAAGGCAATAGACACCGGGAAACACACACATGATTTCCCCAAGCATTCCTAGCGAAACAAATGACGCCAGCCAGTGCGTGTCTCCGACTTGACCGATATACCTTTCGCCATGCTGCTGTTCCTCTTTTATTAATTCCGTCCAGTAGTCTACCTGATGGTTATGGTAAAATGATTCCGCAGCCTTGTATTCGTCCGCAAACTGATTTCCCGGGTGTTCCGTGGCGAAATATTGCTGGTGCGGGTGAACCAGCCCGCCCCCGGAAGGCGGCATGTAATTCCACGCCATCACCTGATATGGTGCCGAGGGGCTTTTCCCCCTGACTCTTTTAAGAAAATCAATTCCCAGGGAAAACGAGTCATATATTTTATCGTCATTAAAGCTCTCTAATGACACAACATGATCGTCAGTCATGATCACAATTGAACTGTAAACATCATATGGAAACAGATTAGGAACAAGCAGCGCCTCCCCCCTCGCCAGGCGGCCTTTACGAAACAATCCCTCAGGAAACATGGGCGTGACATGGTTCCTCCTGTCGCCACAAAATGGACAAAAGCCTTTGATTCGCGGCTCCAGATATTTATCCAGATCCAGCTTTTGCGGCTTGATCGCTCCAAAGTGTGAAAAGTGGCCGGTTCTACCGGTAAGAGGATCGGTACGCACCTGTGTTTTTATCGTAATTGGCTGAAAATCCGCGCGCGGATCAAGAAATGTGTTTTCGACATGCATAATTTGAAAGACAATTTTTGAGGTCAGCTCAACCCCCCCTTTTTTTAATAGATTCGGGTCGCACTATATAGCGCTTACCAACGGGCTCATGTTCGCCCTTCAAGACAGCAGTGCATCACGCTTTACTCCAGGCCGGTTAATCTTTTCGCGAGCCTGACCGCTTCGTAAGCGTCTTTCGCATAACCATCCGCCCTGATTTCCCGCGCGAAGCTTTCATTGACTACCGCTCCGCCAACCATATATTTGACATCCAGGCCTTCGCTCCTGCCAAGCTCAACAACTGTCTTCATTTCAACCATGGTGGTTGTCAGCAGGGCGGAAAGTCCGATGATTCGCGCCTGCAACTCTCTCGACTCACCGATAATCTTTTCGGCGCTCACGTTCTTTCCCAAATCATGTACCGTAAATCCGTTGTTTCTCAGCATCAACCCCACGATATTCTTTCCAATATCATGAATGTCGCCTTTAACTGTCGCCAGGACGACAACCGGGCTGTTTTTGCCGTTTCTCTCCCGGTCCCCGGCAAGCAGGGGCGCCAAGTAGTTAAAGGCCGTTTTCATCGCCTCGGCGCTTTGGATGAGCTGCGGCAGGAAATATTTTCTTTCCTCGTAAAGATGACCTACCCTGGTGATGGCAGGTATCAGGTAATCATCAATAATAACACCAGATTTGACGCCTTCCGCCAGCGCTTCCTCGATTAAACCCACAACATTCTCCCGGTCTCCCTCAAGTATGGACAGCTTGATCCGATCCACTGTCTGCAAATTACTGTCTTGTTCAACTTTTTTCGGCCTTTCCGCATTTTCTTCGCTATACCTTTTTATATATGCCAAGCTGTTTTTATCCCTGGCGGTCAAAACATCGCAAGCCGCCTTAATATCCATAATCATTTCACTGGAGGGATTAGCTATCGCCATACTCAATCCGCAGCCAACCCCCATGGCCAGAAACGCCGAGTTCAGGTAATCTCTCCTGGGCAAACCGAAAGACACATTGGACAGTCCGGCGATAGTGGCGCAGCCAACCTTTTCGGCACACCATCTGATCACTTTCAATGTTTCTTCCGCCGCGCTCTGATTTGAAGAAACCGACATGACCAGTCCGTCCACCACAATGTCGCTATTTTCAAAGCCATGCTTCTTCGCTTCGCTTATCACATTTTCAATTATCTCATACCTTTCCCGCGCTTGCTCCGGAACGCCCTCGTCACTTAAAGGAAGCAGGATAAACATGGCTCCGTATTTGCGCGCGATAGGGAGCATCCGCTGGATTTTCGCTTTTTCCGCCGATATTGAATTAATCAAAGCTCTTCCGGGATAAATTCTCAGGGCGGCTGCGAGAACATCGGGCGAGGAAGAATCCAGACATAAAGGACACTCCACAACATTACTCAATAACTTGACCACTTCCACCATGGTTTTTTTCTCGTCAATTCCAGG
The DNA here is from genome assembly GCF_022410535.1 of Pelotomaculum terephthalicicum JT. Taxonomy (GTDB): domain Bacteria; phylum Bacillota; class Desulfotomaculia; order Desulfotomaculales; family Pelotomaculaceae; genus Pelotomaculum_D; species Pelotomaculum_D terephthalicicum. The sequence continues at coordinate 221,529 of NZ_JAKNBL010000002.1, read as the reverse complement.
CATCCCCACGTTTACATCCAGGATCTCCGCGCCGTTTTCCACCTGCTCCGCGGCTAAACGCCTGACCTCGGTTAGCTTGCCGTTTTTCAGCTCTTCACTGAGCTTTTTTTTGCCGGTCGGATTAATCCTCTCCCCCACCACCGTGACCGGATAAGTGTCTCCGAAAAAAACGGTTCTTCTGGAAGAAGTCAGCGCCCTGTAGGGATTGGGCTCTCGTCCGGCAGGCTTTAGCCCCGCGATATTTTCATTTACACTTTTTATATGCTGTGGAGTGGTGCCGCAGCATCCTCCGATCACCCCCACTCCTCTGGCAACGAAATCAACCGCGTATTTGCCGAACTCCTCCGGTCCCATGTCAAAAACCGTGTGCCCGTCCACAAGCCTCGGCAATCCCGCGTTTGGTTTCACCATAATCGGAACCTTCGCGTACGGCGCCATAAGCTCAACTACCTTTAACATGTCCTTGGGCCCGGTGGAGCAATTGGCGCCAACGGCGTCAACACCCAGGCTTTGCAGGGTGATCAGCACTGTGACAGGATCGCTGTCGGTCAAGGTTTTCGCGCCGGTATCAAAGGTCATGCTGGCGATTACCGGCAGGTCACAGGTTTCCTTGATGGCCAGTACGGCAGCCCTGGTTTCTTGCAGATCGATCATGGTTTCAATAACAAAAAGATCAACGCCGCCGGCCAGCAGACCCTGAACCTGTTCCTTATAGACATCAACAATTTCATTAAATCCCGCATCGCCAAAAGGCTCCACAAACTTTCCTGTCGGCGCGAGGTCGCCTGCGACCAGGCATCTTGCACCCGCCGCTTCTTTAGATATTCCGGCGAGCGCCCTGTTAAATTCCAAAACCCTGTCCTGAAGTCCGAATTCTTTTAATTTAATCCTGTTTCCGCCGAAGGTGCAGGCCAGAACGATATCAGAGCCCGCCTCGATGTATTCACTTTGAATTTCCTTAAGAACATGGGGATGTTCCAGCACCCACTGCTCGGGGCATGCTTCTTTCGGTATACCTCTTTTATGCAGCTCGGTTCCTGTCGCGCCGTCTAATAATACAATTTTCCCCTGCGTCATTTGTCTAAATGTATCTTTATTCATGTGACACCTCAATCCCCGCAATCGCTATAACTGATTTCTCCGGTTCAAGCATGAATTTTTCCGTCACAGAAATACCAATTCTTTTTAGATCGAGAATATCGTAAATAACCTTTTGATGAAAAAGGTCAAGATCTCCGTAACCAGGGCTGAACCTGCGCTTTGTCAAGACTTTCCCTTTTGTTTTTATTATTTTGTCAATAAATTTCATCATCCAGTCTAAAGCCGCATCCGCACTCTGGGATGCCACCGCGTCAAAAATAAGACCTAAAGCCGCGTCACCATTTTTCATCGCCTCAGCAACTTTATCGCTGATTTCCCTCCCTACGGTGGACGACATTAAAACAGCTTCACTGCTTTGCTGCAAAAAAAGCGACAGCTTTTCACTGAGCAGTTCGATGCCGTTTTCCAGAACGACCCTGCCCGCTGAACGCTCATTAATACTGCTTCGGCAAAAAGCTCCTTTTGCATTACATAAAAGAAGCGCTCTTTTTACCGCCGCTTCTATAAATATGTTGTCTTTTTCACTGAGCGCGGTTGTTCCCTTCCTGTATCCCAACCTCGTGAGTATTAAATTCCTGTCGGGCGCAACAGGAATATGCTCAAAATATTTGACGTCCGGTTCTTTCAAAAGTCAATCAGCACCACCGTTTATCTTAATGTTGTATATTTCGAAGCCCATGCCGATTTTCCTTCTGCAGGGCGATAATGTTATTTTATGTAAAAAACAATTAGTTGGCAAGTAAAAAGAAATAATAATTTAAGCCACTTGGCGGGCGGGAAAGGAAATTTCCTAATGATAACGATCGTAAACCGCTTGTGTTTTGCGTTCGAGGTCATACGCCGGGATAAAGTCAATTTCCCGGTCAACCGGCATCGTTTCACCCTCGCGCACTGCTTCAAGAATTTGAAATATCGTGTTGGTATCGCCGAATTCCAGTTCGGGAGTAACGGAAATCGGTTCGTTTCCGGCCGCCGCCTGGTACAAATTAAGGAGTTCATTGTAGTAACCACGCTGCTTCCGGTACGGTATTTGTTCCAGATGACCGTCGTTGTAAGCGATATTTATGGTTCCGCAATCTCTTTCCTCCAAATAAATCATGCCTTTCGTGCCAAATATCCGCAAGCCGATCCACGGTCTTTGCATTTCCTTCCCGCTGCAGAAAAATGAAAACTGGCCAATCAGGCCGCTCTTGAAAAGCATGTTCACGCAAATAACTGCATATGGGGAAAAATCATAGCCCTGGGGCACTCCAAAACCCTGGACCTTATCAATCGCGCCAAAAATATGTCTTAAGGCGGCAATATCGTGGACACCGGTATCCAGGATAGCGCCGCCGGGAAATTCCGGGTGCTGACGCCATTCCGTGGAGGGAAACTTGTTCATATTCATGTCTTCCAGAAAATTAACCACTCTGTTTTGCATGAAATATAAAACCTCGCCAATTCTTCCTCCGTTAATATAATCCCTGATTATATTTGTTTCCTCATTATATCTGTAATTTTCCGTAATCATAATAGGCACATGGTATTTTTCCGGCAGTTCCATGGCTGATTTGGTTTCCTCAGGGGTTGCGGCCAGCGGTTTCTCACAAATGATCCACTTCCGGGAGCCTGATACCAGTGAGGCGACATCCTCAGTAATTTTATAATTTAGCTCGATTGGGACCATAATATCAATGACGTCAAGATCGTCCCTGACTACCATGCTCCTGTATGCGGAGTAATCTTTTTGTTGAGCAAGATTCAATTTCTTCACCCAGTAATTAGCTTTTTGGGGATTTAGATCGCATATGGCGACAATTTCGAATTTATCCGAAAGCTCCTGGTAAGCCGGGTAATGCAACTGTTCAAAAGCCATCCCGGCGCCGATAATCCCGACTCTTAATTTTTTCATTCTATCATCACCTCGTTTATTAGTTTCAATTATTATTGTTTCCTGATAATCAAATCATATTAAAACATTTTGGGAGGACCTGACTTGGCAAAAAAAAATGACGCACCAAAAACGGAAAATAATTTTTGGCTTTCTGTAACAGCGCTGGCAGGCGTGCCGTTTATCATGGTTTTGGGCAACTCAATGCTTATTCCCGTCCTGCCCGATATCAGAAACGCGTTGAATTTGACTCCTATCGCCGCTAGTTTACTGATCACCTTGTTTTCATTGACAGCCGGCATAATTATTCCGGTAGCCGGCTTTTTATCGGACCGTTACGGCAGAAAAGTTGTGATCATTCCCGCCATCATCTTATACGGCCTCGGGGGGCTGATTGCCGCTTTCGCTTCCATTTTTTTGAAACAACAAGCTTTTTCCGTCATTCTGGCAGGGAGGATATTGCAAGGCGCCGGGGCGGCCGGCACCGCGCCGATAGCCATGGCTCTCTGCAGCGATCTTTTCCAGGGGAATGAGCGCAGCCGCTCTCTGGGGGCGATGGAGTCTTCCAACGGTCTCGGCAAAGTGATCAGTCCCGTCCTTGGTGCGGCCATCGGCCTGATTGCCTGGTACACCGCTTTTATCTTCTTTCCCGTTATTGTTATCCCCGTCGTGATCGGGATGTGGCTGCTGGTTAAAGAACCCGAATCCAACCGCGCGCAGCAAAAGTTGTCGGAGTACTTAAAATCCGTAAAAAATATCTTTAATAACAAAGCCGGCTTGCTTTTGTCGTCCTACCTGGCCGGGGCAGTCGTGTTGATGGTCCTCTTCGGGATTTTATTTTACCTCTCCGAATACTTGGAACAGCAGTTTGGCTTGGATGGAATAATTAAAGGCCTTGCCCTGGCCATTCCGGTGTTATTCATGAGCGCTACTTCATTTGCGACTGGTTTTATTATTAAAAAGAAAAAAACCCTGATGAAGTTCCTGGTGGTGGCCGGCCTGGCCATAATGACCGCCGCGCTCGCCTTCCTGCCGCTGGCCAAAGGCGTGATTATCTATTTCCTCGCTATTTCCATTGTCGGCGTCAGTACCGGCATGGCGCTCCCCTGTCTCAACAACTTGATTACGAGTGCCGCTTCCATGGAAGAACGCGGTCTGGTCACTTCGCTTTACGGCAGCGTGAGGTTTTTAGGGGTGGCTTTCGGGCCTCCCATTTACGGTTTTCTGATGGCCAGGAGCACCAATTTGATGTTCTGGAGTTCAGCCGCGCTCGCCCTGCTGACTGCCGTAGCGGCTCTGGTTTTTATCAAAGACCCGGGTAACGCGGAAACCCAAAAACAAACCGCCCCGCAGGCTAAGAAAGGTCTGTGGTCAACTATCGGTTTAAAAATCAATCCGGCGAAAAAACCGGCGAAATAAGCACTGACGGGCTTCACCTGGCGGTATTCTAAACAATCGTTTTAACAGGGAACCTTTCTATTCCGCAAGAATACTATAGAAGAGCATATATGACCGGAAAGGAGTAATATCATGGGCGAAAATTCCACTAGCAACGCATGGCTGGAAATACTGCGTTTCCCCCTCGACACCCGCAGCAAAAAGCCGCGTCATAAAGGTCTCACCATGCTCCTGGATAAGGGCCTCGGACCGGAGGAAACAAAGGACTTGTTCCATGCCGCGGGCGATTACATCGATTTCTTAAAGCTTGGTTTCGGCACCTCAGCCTTGTACCCGCAAAAGGCGCTTGAAGCAAAAATCGACCTGGCGAAACAATTTAATGTAGATATTTATCCCGGTGGGACTTTCCTGGAAATTGCCATTATGCAGGATAAGCTGAAGGAATTTTTAATGTTGGCGAAAGCTTTGGGCTACACGGCGGTTGAAGTCTCGGACGGCACGCTGCATATTTCTCCGGAGGTGAGAGCGCGTACAATTTCCCTGGCCGCAGAAAAAGGATTCAAGGTCTTAACGGAAATCGGCAAAAAGAACCCCCTGGACAGAGCGCCTATCGAAGATTCTGCTGAACAAATTCAACTCGACTTGAAAAACGGCGCTTACAAGGTCATTGTCGAAGGCCGGGAATCCGGTAAAAATACCGGATTCTACGATGGAGACGGACATTTCACAAAAGAGCACCTGGCTCTGCTCCTGTCGGCCGTGGAAAGCCCGGAACTGTTAATCTGGGAAGCGCCGCTCAAAGAGCAGCAGCAAGAACTGATCCTGCGTTTCGGTCCCGACGTCAATCTGGGCAACATCCCGCCCCGTGAGGTGATAGCGCTGGAGGCGCTGCGCGTCGGCCTACGCAGCGACACCCTGAGATCGGTAATATAAGCACGCAATAAAGCCGTGGCATATACGGAAGTTAAATCCGGACGCCGCGGTTTTTTGGGATTTGCCCGGTCACGTTGACGGAATTTACCCGATTATTCATACTAAGCGCACGACGATCCTGTGCAAAATGTCCACGGAATGGCTTAAATAATTAGCCGCGTCTCTCAACTGACAATTTATTTCGTAATGTTTTATCGCGTTTATGGCATCCGCCGTTTTAAATATGGCGGCCATACCCTTCTGGTAATAATCTTCCACAGCCTTATGAGCGTTACGGATCATCTGTATCTGATTCCGCGCCTGAATCGGATCGCTTTCCAATAAAGCCACCGCCTGCGCAAACGTATATGTTCCCTCACTTAATTCCCGTACCATTTTAACAATTAACTCATCCGGCTGAACGTCATATTCTTTGATAGATTGCAGGGCGATCCGGGCATGTTCAATAATCCGGTCCATGCGCACTGAAATATAGTAGATATCCTGTCTGTCAAAGGGCGTGGTGAAAGCCTCAATTAATTTTTCTTCCATGTCCATGCGGATTGTATCTGCCTGCAGGGTCAGATTAATAACCAGGTCGAATTTTTCAGTTGAGGGAGCTTCCAGCCATGCCAGCATGGTTTTAACTCCCCGCGCCGTTACTTCGGCCTGTTCACGCAGCATGCCGTAAAAGTCGTACTTGGCGGGAAACAACCTGTCCAAGAAGCTCTTTTTTCCCATATCACATCCCCTTTACCATGAACCAACCAGCCAAATTACCGGATAATAAAATATAGCGCCGACGACCGCCGCAGCGGGAATTGTCACAAACCAGGCGGCCATCATTTCCTTGCCGATATTCCAGTTGACCATGCGGTACTCGTCTGCCGCCCCGACACCGATTACGCTGCCCGCAACCACATGCGTGGTCGATATTGGCACTCCCAGCACGGTGGCAAACATGATCGCCCCGCCTGAGGATACTTGTGCATTCAAACTATGGATAGGCCGGATGTCAAAGATACCCTGCCCTAAGGTCTTCATAATAGACCAGCCGCCGAACAACGTGCCTGCGAACATAACCATCCCTCCGGATAATCTTACCCATTCGGGTGTAATCTGCTGCTGCAGGAGATTGCCGGCCAGCAAGGCCAGGGTGATCAGTCCCATTATTTTTTGGGTGTCATTAGCGCCATGACTATAGGCCAGCAAGGCCGCCATGATCCATTGCAGTCCTTTCAGCCGCCTGTTAACGGCGAACCTGGCATTTTTCAAAGAAAAGCTGACTGTTTTTTGCAGGCAGTAAGCTATCGCAAAACCCAGCACAGGTGAAATTAACAAGGCTGAAAATACTTTCACGAGGCCAGTCAACTGATGCGTATAAATAAGTTCCTTCCATCCCCATAAGATATGCTCGCAACCGCTTGAAACCCAAACCGCTCCGACAATCCCCCCTACCAGCGCGTGTGTGGAGCTGGACGGGAGGCCGAGATACCAGGTGATTAAATTCCATACAACCGCGCCTAACAAAGCAGCCAGCAACACACTGAGCAATGACGGCTGAACCGGCAGGCTGACAATTTTGGCGACAGTGTCCGCCACCGCGCTGCCGCTAAACAGCGCGCCCAGCAAACCAAATACGGACGCCAATCCCACCGCCTGCAAAGGCGTTCCCGCACCGCAGGCGATAAACGTGGCCACAACCGAGCTTGCGTCATGCAAACCGTTGGTCAGCGCGAAAACAAGCGCCGCCGCTACCACGACGGCTATTAAAATGATCATGTCTGAAACCATGCCGTAGTAACTCCTGTAATACAAAACTGCAATAAAAAATAACTACTTGTATAATAATTAAACAACAGCGCCGGAATTTACAGCGGCACTATATATCGCACCATCATAACAAAGTGAACAATGCTTCCGGCCATGATAAACAAGTGAAAAATCTCATGAAATCCAAAATGGTTCGGAAAAAAGTCAAAGCATTTGGCGGCATAAATAATCGCCCCTATCGTATAGAGGATGCCGCCTGTGAACATTAAAACAATCGCGCCGAACGGGAGGTTTTTAAACAACTGGACCATCGGCACCAAAGCTATCCAGCCTAATGACAGGTAAAAAACCGCCGAGACATAACGAGGCGCCATAATAAACCACATTTTCAACAAAATGCCTGTTATCGCCAATACCCAGACTACTATGAGCATCACCAATCTCCATGCTCCTGTCAGTCCGTAATAGAGCACCGGCGTGTATGATCCCGCGATTAACAAGTATATCGCCACGTGATCTATCTTTTTCAGCACCAAATTTTTGCGCGGCGTTGTTTTAATCCAATGGTATAAAGAACTTGCTCCATACAACACAATAACGCTGATTCCGTAAACCGTCAGGGTTACCAACTTTGAAACATCGTCTTTAGCCAGAATAATGAGCAGCACCAGGCCTGCCAAAGCCGCGATGAAAGTGACAAAATGTGTCCACGTGTTCACCGGTTCCCTCATCTTTAAAAAACTCTTCATAATTTCATTTCACCCTATATTATTAAAAAAACGCCTCCAGACAGGCGCTAATTTAAATTGGCAAGTAAACAAAACTCAATCCACGTTCTGCAATAATCGCTGCAATCTTTTCAGTTACTTATTATTTTAGCATCTAAAGCACAAGGCAACAAGGAATTTTTTCTCCTTAATAATATAGTATAGTTTAATAATTTGCTTTTATACTTCTTCTTTGCTTAAAGAAAAAGACTAAACTTTAAACACCTTTCTTTTAAACAGTTCTTGAATTATTATTCCGGCTATGAAACCGGCGCCCATATTCCAAGTGGCAAATCCGGCAGTTATCAACAACGTATAATAATCGCTCTTTTCACTGCCCGCGTCACGGGCGAAAGCAGCCAGCTCCAAGCCGGCGAAGAATAAAATTACCCCCAATATGCTTAAAGGGAAAATTTTAAATATCAGCAGTATTGAGCTGCTAAAACAAAGGCCGGTTGCCAATAAAACAACTCCCAGGATGATCAAGGCGCCGCCGGTCCGGGCGCCGAAGCGAACGTGCCCGGCCATGCCTCCCGCGCCGTGACATATGGGGATACCCCCCAATAATGTGGAAAAGAGGTTTAGAATCCCCTGGGAAACAGCAATTTTCTTTTCGGTGACAGGCCGTTCAGGAAACAACCTGTTATTCTCGGCTGTTATAGCTATAACGGCGTTGCCGAGGGTTAACGGCACCTGGGGAATGCCCAAAATAAGCGTACCTTTGACGAAGTCGGACCAGGTGATTTGTCCCAATACAAAGCGGGGCAGTTGGAAATCGAAATGGATACCGGACAATTCTTTAAAAAGCTCCGGACTCCTTACCAGAGTGGTAATTAATCCAATAATCAATAAGACAAACATAGCGGGGATACGCCTGCCGGCAAGCAGCATAAAAGTAATTACCAGGGCGATAACGGCCGCGATGAAATCGGACCGCATCATTTTAATGCCCTCCATGATAAAGGATAGACCCAGACCTAAAACAATACCCCTGACAACCGGTTTGGTAACTATTCTGGAGATGATCTCAAGAGTACCCGTCAAGCCCATGACCAGCCAGAATATACCGGTGAAAATGCCGGCTCCCCAGACCATACCGGGCGTAATAACAGCCGCCTGGGTAATCGCGGCGCTGCCGATCGCTTTCATGGGCTGAATTGGAACTGGGGTTCGATAATACAATCCTGAACAAATAAACAGGATGCCGAATGCAACCAGCAAACCCAGCGGGTCTATCTTCATTATCACAATATAGCCCATGGCAAAGGGTATAAGGGTTCCCAAATCGCCGAAAGCGCCGGCCCACTCATAACGATCAAAGAGGTTACGCGGGGTTTTAACTGCCGCCGTTTCAGTTACCTCCGGTTGCGATATTAAACTCAACCCCTCATAATTGCTATTTTTAACCTCATTATATAATTAGACAGCACAAACTACAATTCCTGTTATCTTAAAACGTCCAACTGGAATTGGCCTGTTAAAGGCTATAAGAGATATAAAGGAATTCGATGAAATGCGCGTTGATATCAGCCGAAAAAGCATATGGCTCACCAAGTGATGCATAAATCACTTCAGTAAGCCATAACAAAGATCACAAAATTATTAACCGTAAAAAAGTTATCAGTGAGCAAATCATAAGCCGAGTTCTGTCGTGGATGATCATCTATCTGGGACGGCTGTTGCCAGCGCGACTCATGCGACCTTACCCGGGAAGCAACGGCGGGCCGCCGCAAATGTTCCCCTATTCGGTCTTGCTCCAGGTGGGGTTTACCTAGCCGGCCGGTCACCCGGCCGCTGGTGCGCTCTTACCGCACCGTTCCATCCTTACCACTTGGGAAGTGGCGGTCTACATTTCTGTGGCACTTTCCTTGGGGTCGCCCCCACTGGGTATTACCCAGCACCCTGCCCTGCGGAGCTCGGACTTTCCTCAGACGCCACCTTTCGGCCCGGCGCCCGCGATCATCTGATTTACTCACTTAATCGACTATGTTCATTATAACATCCGGACAAACAATATGCAAAGAAACGCATTATTCAAGACAATTCCGGGCTCACATGCAAGTATAAGGGTTGGTATCCGTATCGGATAAAACCATTTTGACCTTCAGCCCGCTCATGCGGCACTGCTCTTCCAGGTATTCCTTAAGCGCGGACAAAACCACATGCTCGGTGCCATGATGACCCGCGTCGATAAAATTCAGGCCGGCCGACAGCATATCCCGGGCTTCATGATGGCTGATATCTCCGGTGACAAATGTATCCGCGCCGGCGCGGAGGGCCGCAGGCCAAAGCCTGGCTCCCGCTCCCCCGCAAACAGCGACTTTCTTGACCTTGCTTTCGGATTTACCGCCCAATCTGACCGCCGGCAAGCCCAGCGCTTCCTTTACTGTCCGCGCGAATTCGCGAAAAGACACCTGGCGGGCTAAACTGCCGACTCTCCCCAACCCGTAGGCCGGGCCGGGGTTTTTCAGCGAATACACGTCATAGGCCACTTCTTCGTAAGGATGAGTCCTTAACATGGCCTGGATAACAGCATCTAATCCGGTTGTTGGAACAATTGTTTCCAGCCTTGCCTCCTCAACCGATTCCAACTTGCCCTGTTCTCCTATAAAAGGCTTCGTGCCGGTAAGGGGCTGAAACATTCCCGTGCCGCGGGTCTGAAAAGCGCAATGGCTGTATTTGCCGATCCATCCCGCTCCGGCTTCGGATATAGCCTGGTGCACAGCTTCCACATGTCCGGCCGGAATAAACACTACAAGCTTGACATACTGTTCCCGGCCGGCCGGTTCCAGAACCGTGGTTTCATTCAGCCCCAGTTTTTCCGCCAAGGCGGTGTTGACTCCACCGTCAGCGATATCCAGGTTGGTATGGGCGGTATACACCGTAATGTTGTTTTTTATGGTATATTCCACAAGTCTTCCGTCGGGCCGGTTAAAGCGCAGCGATTTAAGCGGCTTAAAAATCAAAGGGTGATGGCTGATAATCAACCCGGCGCCTTTAAACTTTGCCTCCTTAACAACATCAATATTGATATCCAAAGTCAACATGGCCAGTTCGATTTCCGCAAACGGATCGCCAACCTGCAGGCCGGGATTGTCCCATTCCGCGGCCAGGTATATCGGCGCAAGTTTTTCAATAAGGCTAAATATGTCCCGGCAACTTACAGGCATCTTCCCACCACCTTCCTGATGCGCTCAAGTTTATTCTTCAGCAGCCCGGCCTTTTCCCGCGCGGCATTGTTCTTCCCGGATGCCATTCCGCTTAGCGCCCGCTCGTACTGTTCGATTATTTTACCAAGATAAGCATTCAGCAGCGGGTCCCTTCCCTCAATTAAGCGAGGCCCCAGTTCAAGGCATAATTTATCGTCAAACAATTCCCGGCCGGGTTCGGCAACAACTATCTGGTATAGCCTGCCGTCTTCATCAACTAGTTTTTCGCCGATAATTTTCCAACCGTTTCCGGCAAGCCAAATTCTCAAGTCGCCGGCATCCGCCATCGGCTGCATAACCAGCCTGTTCACACTCTTGAGAACTCCCGGCCCGGCAGCCAGGATTTCTTTTATGGTATTGCCGCCCATACCGGCCAAGACCAAAACTTCAGCCTCGCCCGGCAGCAGCGTCTTCAAGCCGTCTCCGAGGCGGAGGTCCACATGGTCTTCGAGATGGCGCTTTTCAACCGCCCGCTTCGCGGATTCAAGCGGACCGGGATTTAAATCGGTGGCAATAACCTTTTCGCTTATGCCCGCCTCAATCAGAAAAATAGGCAGGTAGGCATGATCGGTCCCGATATCGGCCGCAATGCCGCCCGCCGGCACATACGCGGCCAGGGCGGCCAGGCGTTTTGCCAGTTCCATGAAACACCTCCGCTTTATCTTTCAGAAACCAGTATAATTTACTTTTCACGAAAAGACAAACATCCATAATCACGCAATCAGTTTAACACTTAATAATAATTCACAGTAATGTTATAATACTCCCGCGGTGAGCTCCGTGAGATACAGAAAACTCGGCAGAACAGGAATAAAAGTTTCTGTTATCGGCTTTGGGGGTATACCGATTCAGCGAGTTACCGAAGAAGATGCCAGTATAATCGTAAACAAGGCGTTAGATCTCGGAATAAATTTTTTCGACACAGCCAGGGGATATACCGATAGTGAGGCAAAATTGGGCGCCGCCTTAATAAAGAGGAGAAAAGAAGCGGTAATTGCGACAAAATCCATGTCCAGAACCGGGGAAGGCATGGCCGCCGACATTCAAAAAAGCCTGGAGGCATTGAGAACAGATTTCATTGACATTTACCAGCTGCATAATGTCAAGGATGAAATGACGTTAAAGCAAGTATTCAGCAAGAACGGCGCTCTTGCCGCTTTAACAAAAGCAAAACAGGATGGTTTAATAAGACATATAGGTATTACCGGGCATATTAAGAGCTATTTGATGGAAGCGATTAAAATAAAAGAAATAGAAACAGTGCAGTTTCCCTTTAACGCGATTGAGACAGCCGGAGTAAATGAATTATTGCACGACACTGGGAAAACGGACACGGGCGTTATTATTATGAAACCGCTTGCCGGGGGCGCTTTAAAAAAGGCCGGTCCGGCTTTACGTTATATCCTGGAATATCCCGTCTCTACCGTAATACCGGGTATGGATTTTCTCAAACAAGTGGAGGAAAACGCCTCCGCGGGAAGTAATCCCGCCCCGTTATCAGCCGCTGAGAAACAAATGTTAGAAAAAGAAAAGGAAAAACTAGGCGCGGCCTTTTGCCGCCGCTGCGAGTATTGCTTGCCCTGCAGCCAGGGTATCGACATAGCCACGATTTTTTTACTTGACGGCTATTATACGAGATATGATTTGCAGAACTGGGCCAGGGAGCGCTACCGGGGACTGCCGGTCAACGCGGATTCTTGCTTAGAGTGCGGTGAATGCGAAGAAAAATGCCCCTATAGCCTGCCCATTCGTCAAATGCTCAAGGATGCCGCTGCCAGAATGGCCAACTAGCAGTATCCAATAATTGCTTGCCATATTAAAACTATCAAAAAGATGCTATGATTTCAATAAATTTTACGTCCCCACTATAGGTGGCGTATATTTTATTCTTTAAAAATTAATCCGGGCAATTTATAGAAGGAAACCCGGTTTTTATGCACCGGGTTCCCACAAAATTAATTTTTAATATTCAAGGCTTCTTCTACGGCTTTATTACTGTATCTCGATGTTCTTCCCCACTTTTCTCGCATCCATATCCTTTGGCAGGACAATTTCCAGGATGCCGTCCCGGTAGCGCGCCTTCATTTCATCGTGTTTCACCGGTATATCCATCGTGAAAGACCTGCTAAAAGAGCCGTAGCTACGTTCCGTCCTGAGAAAATTAGCCCCTTCCTCTTTTTCTTCTTTTCTGCGCTCACCCCGTATAGTCAGCAGGTTGTCGTTAAAAGTAACTTGGATATCTTCCTTGTTCGCGCCTGGAATTTCCGCCTTAATCAAAACTGCGTCGGGCGTGTCCTTGATGTCCACCGGGAAGGCCCATCCATGGGCAAGTGTCCCCGCAAGCATCCGCGGATGACGAAAGTTTTCATCAAAAAGCCTGTTGATAGACGACTGCAAGCCCGTCAGTTCATGAAAGGGATCCCACTTTATAAGATCCATTAACACACCTCCTTTTTTGTATTAGTTTACCTGGAGGTGACATAATTATGCGTCAGCAGTTGAGGCAAAATACTTTGCCATTATCTGTCCAAAACCATTACGTTATTGACATACGGGTCGAAAGTACCTTGGAGCGTGCATCTCTCCTGCTTAAGCAACTTTACGTATTCAATAATTTCATGCGTTATCACTTCTCCCATGCTGACCAGAGGAATTCCCGGCGGATACACCATGATCATTTCACCTGATATTTCCCCGGCGCATTGTTCAAGGGGCACCGGCTTTTTAAGGCTGTAAAACGCCTCTCTCGGCTGCAGGACAATTTCCGGATTAAACTGCACGGCTTCAATTTTTTTGATTTCTCTTCTTTCAGTGTGCCGGGCTATGTCTGTCAGGGCGTTTATTAAAGCTTCCAGGTATTCCTTTCGTTCTCCCAAACCTGTGATAGCCAGGATATTGTACATGTCGGCAAGCTCAATAAGTATGTTGTAGTCTTTAGCCAACATTTCTTCGACTTCGTAACCGGTAAGCCCGATTTTCCGGACGTTTATCAATAGCTTTGTTTCATCGAAACTAAATTGCCCGGACTCTTCAAAAAACACTTTATCCGGCGCGAAGAGCCCGTCAATTTTATTTATCTCTTCCCTGGACCACTTCAACAGCTCCAAGAGTTGATCTAGTATTTTTCTGCTTCTGATAGCCAGCTGCTTTCTGGCGACGTCCAGGGAGCACAGTAGAATATAAGATGGACTGGTTGTATAAGCGAGATTAAGCACCTGCTTTATATAGACCGGATCAATATTGCTGTTCCTAATAAGAAGCGCCGAACTCTGAGTCATCGAACCACCGGTCTTATGAAGGCTTACCGCGCTTATATCGGCCCCGGCCTTCATGGCGGACAAGGGGAAATGATCGTGAAAATGCATGTGGGTGCCATGGGCTTCGTCCACCAAGACCGACATACCGCCGCGATGTGCCGTCTCCACAATTGACTTGAGGTTTGATGCGACTCCATAATATGACGGATTAATTGCCAGCACTGCTTTGGCGCTTGGATTTTCTTCTACCGCTATGCGTAGATTATCTTCCGTGACACCAAGTACGATGCCCAGTTCGCCGCTGATTTCCGGGAGTACATAAACCGGTCTCGCGCCGCTAAGTATTAGAGCGTTGAAGATCGATTTATGGACGTTTCTAGGCAGTATGATCTGGTCTCCAGGCTTACAAGTGCTCATAATCATTGTCTGTACACCCGACGTTGTGCCGTTGATCAGGAAATAAGCGGAACTTGCTTGAAATGTTTCAGCAAGAAGTTTTTCAGCTTCCGTAATAACGGAAGCCGGGTCCCAGATTATATCGATGCCTCTTGTTTGGTTCAAGTCCATTCTCAAAACATTCTCGCCGACAAATTCCTTATATTCTTCGAGTCCGTTTCCATGTTTATGGCCCGGTATCTGCAACGGAACAGCATTTCTTTTTACATGATACTTCACAGCGTCAAAAAGAGGTGTTCTATTCTGATCCAGCAACATTCATTCCCATCCTTCTATTGACATTACCGTGTTTTAAGCAAAATTTCTCATGTTTTGTTCAGATATCAGCACCACTATCGGTGTCTGCTGGTCATCATTGCCATGCGGGTTGTCTTTAAGATAGTCGAACAGCATCTCCCGGGCGACACCGTCGGTGGCAGCCAGGATATCTACCTTTCCTAAATCATTCACATCGGTAATAACCGCCTCGGCTCCGGTTGCCTGCTTGATCCTGTCCACCACTTTTTGCGGGTCCTTCGGACCGAGGACGATATGCCTGTCAAAAGGCCACATAGTGCCTGCGAAGTCGTCAATCTGGGCCAGATGACGACCGGCCACCCGATAAAAATCTCCTCTTCGCCCGACCAAGCGGCCCAGTCCCGCTGCCGCCACTCCCAGGAGAAAACGCGGCAAACCGGTCTCCCGTATGGCCACCTGAATGGACGGCGGCGCGGCCAGACTACCTTCTTTACCTGGAAAGTGGCATAAAATGCGGGCGAGCAAACCCGGCTTCACCGTTTCCGGCAGGATAGCCCGTCCCTGACTAATAGCCACGACACTCTCGGCGACGGCTATAATATCGCCCGGGGAGGTTATCTCGCCGGCGTATTTTTTCGCCACCTCCACGATATCGTCTTTATCTGTAACGATGTGTGTTTTAATCGGAATTCTTCCGGAGATCATCAAAAATCACCCTTAAAATTTGCGCCGTTTCGGGCAAAGTATCTTATAAGACCGTTGAAAATCCCTTCCGCCGCCTTTTTTTGCACCGACAGTCCGCGCAGAAATACCTCCTCCACCAAGTTGGTTATGGTCAGCACTTCCGCCTCTATCGCCGGTATTTCACTGAGTGCGGCCAACTGCGCCTGTTCCGCTGTCCCCCTGTCAGCAGCCTTGAGTTTATTAACCAATCCTTCCTGGACGTAACGGGCCAAAACGGCGCTCTGTTTATTGGCGGGAGCATACAGCGTGGCAATGCCGTCTTCATTAGTGTCGGTACAAGAGCGGTTGTGGACCCCGATATATAAATCGGCGCCTGCCTTTCTGGCCAGATCCAATCTCCTTTCCCTAGTAATATTTTCATCACCATGCCTAGTAAGCACAACATCCGCGCCTGCCCGGCGCAGGATATTCTCCAGGTTCTTGGCAATAGGCACAACCACGTTTTTTTCCTGAAGGCTGACAGGTCCTTTCCCGCCGGCGTCTTCACCGCCATGACCGGGGTCTATGACAATTTTTTTCCCCCCGAATAACTTGGCGACAAAAGAGCGTTCCAAGTTGATTTCCACCCGGAAGGGAAAACCTTCAAGAGCAGTCAAGCGATACTCCGCCGGGTGTTCCAGCACCATTTCCACTGAAACGGCATTTTCACCATCCTGTTTTGCGATCAATGCGCGTAATAGTCCGTCGTTTATCTCTGTCGTTCCTTCCGGCATATTCAAAACAACGCCTTTACCTGCGAAAATAACCCTGTCGCCTGCGTTTCTGGCACCATAAGTATATGGCCTCGTCGACTCAAGTATTACTTTGGAAAGCCACTCGCCTTTTTCCCCATCAACAGTTTTTGACCACATGTTAGTTATTCTCGGTGCTTTTTGATTAGACAAAAAGGACCCTCCCTGCCATATTTTTAGAACCAGAAACATTGTCTAAAATAACATCTAAATAAGATTCTTTAATCGTTGTATTTTTCCTGTCAATTTATCGGCTGACGGAAAAAATTTAATTCTGACTGATAATTATTTTCGCTCTTTCGACATCTGATTGTTTAACAACCAATCTTACGCCACCAATTAAATTAACAAAATTAATAGTTGCTTGTTCATCATAAATAAAAACCTGAATGCCCTCACTTTCTAACAGACCTTTCACAATATGTGCTTCAGACACATTAAGATATGTCGCGATAGTCACTAGCTTATCCATAGTTATCATCTCCTCATATCAAATTTTCATATGTGGCGAATTTAACGCAATTACAACTCAAAAAGTCAAGAAAAGTAATTAAAAAACTCAAAAACGACTTATTAATTTTAATTCTTTTTCAATTAAATTGCAACTTTATCCTCGCGCCAACATTCTCCCTTTATTTAGAGTCTGTTTGTTTTTAATTTCAACAGCCGCAGCCTTAAATCTAAGAAAAGGTTACCTTAGCTGAACCTAAAATCTACCTTAAATCTAAATTTGTATTAATTTCGCCGGCCATGGGGACACCGGGGTTAAAAAAACCCGCCGGTAAAGGCACGGTTTAATAGGGAAACTTATTGACCATACCCCAAACCGATACGGAAAAGAAAGAAGTCACAGATTTTGTGGCTTCTTTTCTTTGCTTAGAGCAAAATAGGCTGCGAGATTTGAAGTCTCACAGCCTATTGAATCATTTAGATATTTATTTCCCCAACAGATTATACAGCACCTGTGCCATTTCCGCTCTGGTGGTCGTGCTGAGCGGGGTGAGCTTTCCGGCGCTGCCGCCGACGGTGCCGGTCTTGACCAGCAGCGTCATGGCATCCTTTGCCCATGAGTCAATTTGTCCTGCGTCGGTGAACTGGTCGAGCGTTTTTCCGCTGTCCCCCTCCGGCAGCTGGCCGCTGACCTTGAGCGCGTTGTACAGCAGAGTGAACATTTCCTGACGGGTGATTTCCTTGCCCGGCGCGTGCCTACCCCTGCGGATATTCCAAGGCGTTTGGCCGCCGCCAGATAGCCTGTGTAGTAGGTGTTGCCTGCGTCGGAGAAATTATCGGTCGGGTTCGCATCCGGCGCGATTCCGTAGGCTTTCATCATCATGACGATGAATTCTCCGCACGTCAGCTTCGCTTCAGGACTGTAATTGCCGTTGCCCGTGCCGCTTGTAATTTCCCTTGCCGCGATGAAGCTCACGGCTTTGTTATACCAGGCACTCGGAGCCACATCGTTGAAGCTCACCTTGTTATACGCTACCGCATACTCGCTGAAATGGGTGGTAAAGAAGGTCACGGTTCCCGTGGCCGGGTCGTAGCGTCCGTTGGGTACTGATACCGCCTTGCCGCTGCCGTCAATGTACCAGATAACAATGCTCGGCTTATGGAGATTTCCGCCTTGCTTCCGCTGATTCCCTGAGTGCCTGTCAGCATATTGGACGGGACGGTGACGCTGCCCGTGTCCGTATCAAGGGTCAGCGTACCTTGAGCATCAGTCGTTGACAGCTCAGGAACCGGTATGCCGACGGTATAGGTATTAACATCGGGAATGGAAGGTACCGTGATGACTGTTCCGTCCTGAGCGAGGTTCTGAGAGCCTGCGTCTACCGGTGCGGTTCCGGCATCCTTGTCTACCGTGACCGGAAGCGTTGTTTCTGTGCCGTTTTCCGCTTTCACGTCCGCGTTATATTCCGGCGCTGACGGTGTTGACGGAGTGCCGCCACCACCAGAGGAACCGCCGCCCGTATTTTTATAAGTCGCCGTGACGGTCACGTTTTTACCTGGCATTGTGAAGGTGGTGGTTGCGCTGTTTGTATTTGCAAAGGTAACGCTGTCGCTTGATGTCCACTTATCAAAGGTCTGGCCGCTGGCCGCCGCATTTGCGATAATAGATACCGTCGCACCCTGTGCGTAGCTGCCGCCGCCTGTGCCGTTTACTACGGTGACGGTGTAAGTCACCACTTCGTTCACCGTCATGGTAAGGCTCGTGCTGCCGGTTGCGCTACCCCTGGCAAGCGTGACGTCATATTGGCCGGTGCCGCCGTTGTAGGTGACGGTTGCCGTTACCCCTGCGGCATCTCCGGTAAGCAGACCGTTTACACCCGCCGCTAATACAGCAATTTGGCGGTAATCGCTGCCGCTTCGGCGCGGCTGGTGTAGCCCTGGGGCCGGAAGCTGTTGTCGGGATAACCTCTCAGGTAGGAATTGCCTACTGCGGCGGCTACGCCGGACAAGGCCCAGGGGGATATCTGTTGGGCGTCGCTGAAGCTCAACGCCTGATCTCCAGCTTGCAGTTTGGTAGCCCGGGCGGTGATGACCGCGGCTTGTTCCCGGGTGATTTGGTCGTCGGGGCCGAAGCTGTTCTGGTCGTAGCCGCTGATGATGCCATGAGCGGCGGCGGTGTTGATGCTATCCTTGGCCCAGTGGGCGGCGGTGTCTTTGAATACCGAGCCTTGCTTGGCCTCCAGCTTTAACGCTTTGACCAGCATGACCGTGAATTCGGCCCGGCTAACACTCTTTTCGGGCTGGAAGCTGCCGTCGGGATAGCCGCCGATTACTCCGGCCTGCATGAGCTTGGCGATGCTGTCTTTGGCCCAGTGATTGGCAATGTCGGCGGGCAGCTTGATTTCCGGCTGCGGAGCCGGGGTCTGGGACTTTTCTTCTTTGGCGTCGGCTTTCAAGGTGGCGATGACCGCCAATTTGGTAAAGTGATTGACTTGGCCGGATACGGTAGATCCATCTAAATCCACTTTGATGTTGTCCAGTTCCACCCACTCTCCGCTCTGCTCATCGAAGCAGCATATCTTGATATCGTATTTCTCCGGGTCTACCTGCGATTTATTAAAGGACATGGTGATGGTAACCGGTTGTGCGAAATTACCGGACCGGTTCTTCACGATGTCCACTACCTTGCTAATCAGCCGGCTATCATCGGGCAGGCGCATCCCGGAAGTCAGAGCCGCTTCCCGTACCTGGACGCGGATATCGCTTTCCACCGCTCCGGCGGGGAAGGACATGGAAACGCCGCTGTCGGCAATGTCTTTGCCTGTCGGTGGCACCAGGATGCCGGAGGGGGCGGAACTGCCTCTGCCCGGTCTGCTGGGGCTAGTATAAGCTGTCGCGGCAATGCTTATGGTTTTCTGCGTGGTGGTTTGGCTGTGCCAACCCTTGCTCACGGTGATGGTAAAGGTGTAACTGCCGTTTGTGCCGCTCGGATTCGCGGAGGTGCCTGCCACCGGCACCAGGTAACTGACCGTGTTGACGGCGACGTCAACGCTGCCGCTATTCACCGCTGTTACAGCAGTATTTCTTAGCGCCGTTTTGATTGCATTCTCACTGCTGGCCGCCGCTTGGGTCATATCGCTGTAGGCTGCGTTTTCCGCCGCTGTTTTAGCGTTACCCACGATTGCTATGTCCGGGTCGGGTGCTTCGTTTACGCTCATAGTAAGGCTCGTGCTGCCGGTTGCGCTGCCCTTGGAGAGCGCAACCTCATACCGGCCGGTGGCGCCGTTGTAGGTGACGTTCGCCGTTACCCCTGCGGCGTTGGGTACAGCGCTTAGTAAGCCGTTAACATAGCTTTGCACCGCCTCCGTTTTGTCACTCTGCGACGCGCCGAAGGCTACATTGACGGAGCCGTCGGTCAGGGCCGCCTTGGCCGCGGCTACCGCCTGAACATCCGTGACGCCTGTATAAGGCGTCGCCGTAATGGTGATGGATTTTTGCGTGGTGGTCTGGTCCTGCGAATCCCTTGCCACGGTGACGGTAAAGACAAAGCTGCCGTTGGTGCCGTCAGGACTTGCGGAGTCGCCGGCAACCGGCGGCGTGTAGCTGACCTTGTTGACGGTAACTGTTACGCTGCTGTTGTTGACCGCCGCTTCGGCCTCGGATTGCAGCGCGTTCGTGATAGCAGCCTCACCGGTCGCCGCCGCCTGGGCCATGTCGCTGTAGGCTGCGCCCTCCGCCGCATTTTTCGCCGCGTCCACGAACAGCTTAATCAGGTGCGGCGGTGCGCCGTCTTGCCCCGCAATGTTTCGCAAGACGGGCAGCTTGTAGTCCTCGATGAGCCAGATCGTGCTCGTGTTAAAAAAGAGCGTGCCGTTCCAGAAGCTTTCGCTGAACAGGGAATCGAAGGACAGATTCTCGCCGTCCGCTAACCTTACGCCGGCCTTAATTGCCTTAGCCGCGCCGTTCGCTGTTACCGTCATGCCATTAAAGGCGTAGTTGTCGTCCGTCCGGGTGCCGGGCACATTTATCACCCGGCTCCCTCCGTTGCCGGCTGCTGTCACGCGGGGGTTCAGCGCCGCGCATAGCATCACGATCCCCTCGTTGAGCATGCGTCCCGCCACGCCGCCGGCAAAGCTATTGCCGCTCACATTGCCGGTGGCGTAGCAGAGGAACATCTGTCCATTTTGGATTTCTCCCGCCACACCGCCGATATTGCTGCCGCTGCCGCTGACATCGCTCTCGCTATAGCAGTTTCTCACTTCGCCGGTAGAAAAACGCCCTACGATACCGCCGACAGAGCCATTGCCCCTGACACTGCCGCTGACATAGCAGCTTTCCACCTTGCCGCCGGAAATTCGTCCCGTCACGCCGCCGACGTACCTATTGCCGGTGACGCTTACATCCGCCACACCGAGGTTTTTCACCAGGCCGCCTGAGCCGATGGCTCCAAACAGCCCCTGATAATCAGTCCCGCTCCGGTCGATGGTCAGCCCGGTGATGCTCTTGCCGTTACCGTTAAAAACCCCGGTGAACATACTATTATTTGCTCCAATCGGCTCCCAATTGGTATAGCCCGCCGCCGGCAGGTCGATATCCGCCGTCAGGATGTAGTGCGCGCCCATATTATGCCGAACCGCGTCCAGATGGGCGGCTGAAGGCACCTGAAAGGGGCTTTGGGAACTGCCGTTTCCGATCCAGTAAATCTCCCATATCGCATACAGGGTCAAGGCATTGCCGGGCATGGTCACCGTGGCTCCCGCTCCATAACCTGCGCCTGTACCGTTTGCCGCCGTGTTCCACTCCTTGAACCGCATTGCCTCCGGCGGCTGCAGATTGTCCGCTGCAGCCGCCTGGAAGAGTTCGTTTTCAGCCCTGTCACTCTCCGTTGGCGGCGTTCCCGTGCCGCCATTGGCGTCATAGACAACGGCATAACGTTCCAGTTCAAGCATTTTAACGGTCAGGACAAATGCTCTTGTCCGAGCCGCGCCTGCCCCATAGCTTGCCTCGGCGGTCAGGGTGACGGTTACATCCTCGGTTTGCTCCCTTTCTATGAGCGCTCCGGTTACGGTATCGATATATCCCGTTGGGACGGCGCTCCAGGTAATTGCAGCGCCTTTTAAGCCGGTGACGGGAAACTGCGCAAGATTTCCGGTCATAAAATTCATCCCGATATTCTCTCCCCTGATATCGTCCCATTTCAGAGCGGCCAGGTCCGTGCTGATGATTTCATCGTCCGTCCATGGCCCCTGCCATTGCAGGGTAGGATAGGATATGCCCTCGCCGATTTTCCATATGGTTCCAAAGTCCCACCCGGTAAAAGTCTCCAGCTTTTTCATGTCGCCGGTCTCTTTCGGCGTACCCTTGCCGGTATCGCTTCTTCCGGAAGAATCTTTGTCGTAATAGCAATTTATAATCGCTCCATTGTAAATAGTTCCAAACAATCCTCCGACATTATTTGTCCCTGTTACCTCTCCGGTAGAATAACTGTTCATAACCGTATTCTGGGCAACAGAACCGTGAACGCCTGCAAGACCGCCGGGTTGCTCGTAGCCGTGTACATCGCCCGTGGCATAGCTGTTTCCGATGTACCCTTCCCAGTTAGAGCCTACCAATCCTCCGACCCACTGGCGGCCATTTACCGCACTGCTGCTGAAACACTCTTTGATCGTACCCTCGGAATTTCCTACTAATCCACCCACACGGTAGCCGTCGGAAGCTGCTACCGTTCCTGAGGAATAGGATTTGGTTATTTCACAGCCTGAAGTTATCTCTCCTACTAGACCTCCTATAGACGCTTCTCCCGACGTAGCTGCCGTCACGCTTCCCGCCGCGGAGCAGAGTGTTACTTTTCCGCTATTTTCAATCCGTCCGGCGAGGATTCCCACATATCTTTTCCCTTTTACGACAGCGCCCGTTATATGCAGATCATCCACGGTTCCGCCGCTGATTTTGCCGAACAGCCCAATAAAGTCCTCATTTTCTCTGTCTATAGCAAGGTTCTCGATGGTATACCCCTTGCCGTCATAGATGCCGGTGAAGGGGGTGGCGCTGGTTCCGATGGGCGTCCAGCTGGCATAGCCCGACAGGTCGATATTCGCCGTCTGGATGAAATGCACGCCGCTGCCCATTATGTTGCGCAGATCATCCAGGTGATCCGCCGACGATACCTCGTAGGGATGCTCCGCGCTGCCGTCGCCCTCCCAGTTGAAGGAGCTTCTTACGACCACCAGGGTAAACGTCTTGGTCCGGGGCGTTCCCCCCGCATAGCTGACCGTGGCGGTAAGGACAATGGTTGCATCGGTATCAGCCGGTCTTGCCACCGTTCCGGTTTCTGCGTTAACAATCCCTGCGGGTTCCGCGCCCCACGCAATCGCCGACTCCATGCCTCCGGTAAGAGGAAGGTTCAAATCCCCGGTAACAGCTTCCGGCCTGATATTCTCTCCCCTGATCAGGTCCCAGGTTATGGCGCTTAAATCCGCGGCAATCCGGTCATCGGGCGTCCACACATAATCATAATAACGCAGGGTGGGGTAGAAGACGTCTTCATTGATGCTCCAGACGCTGTCAAAATTCCAGTTGGTAAAGGTCGCCTGCCGCCTCATCTCCGCTGTGATTTTCGCCGTCCCGGCGGCGGAACTGGTCGTGCCCGCGGCATCTGAGTCATAAAAGCAGTCGGCGACCGTGGGAGACCCTTGCCTGTAACCCAAAAATCCTCCGGGATACGTACCCGCTGCCGGGACGTTGGCATAGCAGTATCTTGCCGTGCCGCCCTGCATTTCCCCGGCGAAGCCGCCTGTATACCGGCCCGCCGTTACCCGGCCGGAGGCGTAGCAGTCCTGCACCAGCCCTGACAGGACAAAGCCCGCCAGGCCCCCCGCCGTGCCGCGTTGGCTGGAATTTGCCGGATCGGCCGATACCGCGGCGGTGGAAAAGCTTTCCTTGACCACCGCGCTGCCGTGCTGGACCGCGCCGATCAAGCCGCCTACCCGGGCGCTGCCGGAAACCGTACCGCTGGTGGAGCAGTTTTGGATGGTTGCGCCCCCGGTCGCGCCGCCCCCGTCGGCGATGATGCCGGCCAGGATGCCGACGTTGAGATTGCCTGTCACAGCGGCGTCTTGGATGCGCACATTTTCAATGACGGCATTGCCGCTGACAAAGCCGAAAAGGCTGGCGTTGTTGTTGCAGCCGGTAACGGTAAGCCCGCTGATGACATACCCGCCGCCGTCATAGTGCGCGGTAAAGGGCGCCGCGTAGGTCCCAAAGGGCGTCCAGTTGTCGTAGCCCGCGAGGGCAAGGTCGATGTCTGCCGTCTGGACATAGTAGGCGCTTAAATTATCCCGCGCCGCGTCAAGGTGATCCGCCGATGCTACCTGATAGGGGTCTATTTCCGTGCCGCTGCCCTGCCAGATCACACCGTCCATCGGCTCCATCAGCATCTGCAGCCCACCCTCTTCTTTGAGCACCGTCACCGTGAATGCCTTGGTATCCCCGGCCTCGCCGTAGGTAATGGTGGCGGTCAGGGTGACTTCCGCGTCCGACCCGCCGGCGGCCGCTCTCGTGACCGTACCGTCATGGGCGATTACCGCCGGGGTGTCCGACAACCATGTGACGGTGCTGCCCGAAGCGCCGGACAGGGGCAGCGTCAGGTCGTCCTTCACGCCGTACACGCTGTCACCCACCGCAAAGCCAATCGCCAGAGCCTCTTTGTCGGCCGCGACGATGGCCGCGTCGTCAAGCCCTGCCGCGCAAGCTGTCGCGGGGAGGCCCGTCATGCCGGCGATCATGCAGAGCGTCATGAGCAGGGCCGTTATTATCCGGAACAAGCTTTTCACTGTTCTCGTCCTCCTATCTATGAAATTTTGCGACCCTGGCTTTAACCGCAGGGTCGTAGTATCCTATGACAAATCCCATTTTAGATGGTTTTTCCAAATGAGGCATTGACACTTTTAAGGTTTTGGGATAAAACTAAAAATTTTTTTGCGGAGGACAGAGGAAAATCCTCAAACCGCGTCTGCGCTTCCAGTCCTTCGGCTCCGGTCTTGTGCCTCATGCGGAATTCGGAGGGCGTGCAGTGATAAAACTGTTTGAAGCTCTTGATGAGATATTTGGGATCGGAGAACCCGCATTCGGCGGAGATTTCATAGATCATCGCGTCTGTGCTCAAAAGCAGCCGGGCCGCCTGCATGCAGTAGCCGCTGCAGATTAGCTGCCGCAGGGAATACCCGTATTTCTTCCGGATATCGTTGGACATGTGCTGCTGGGTAATCCCCGCGGCCTTCGCCAGCTCCGCGAGAGAATTCCTGACCACCGGCTGCTGCCGGATATACTTATAAATCTGCCTGTACCGGCGCACCTGCCGGTCGCCGATCCGCCGGGTCCCCGCGCCGTAGCGCAGGTAGTCGAAGCTGTCGGTCATATAGGCCAGCAGTTCCTCCAGACAGGCTTTTACGGAGGCTTCCTGGCATGGGCCCGCTTCACCGTCCGGGAGGAGCCGCACCAGCCGGGCGATGTGCTCTTTCAAACAGCGGTATTTTTCCGGCGCTCCGGCCTCGTGGCAGGGGGAACAGCACTGAAAAAGCACGTAGTCAAAGTCCGGATCGACGCGGCGGCAGAAGGCGGGGTCTATCTGCATGAACAGCAGCCGGTTTGCGCCGCCGTTCCTTTTGATGCGGTGCGGCTCGTCCACGTTGACGACGGCGACCCCGTTCTCTTTCAGCAGGTAGGTTTCGCCGCACAGGGTGATCTCCGCCTTGCCCTCCAGCGCCAGGATGACCTCCACAGCATTGTGCCAGTGGTAGGGGTATTCGTCGACCTGCCGCACCGTGGCTTTCAGCGGTATCCGCCCTGAAAATTCAATGATTTCGGGGTACATCCATCATCGCCTTCCTTTCCTCGTTGCCATAACTCTATTGCATTTGGAAAGGCGGCGCATTGACACTTTTAAGCTCCGGGGAAAAAAGAAAGAGGAGCTGTTGCACAACGAACAATAGAGTTCAAAGTGCGACAGCTCCTCTTTTAGCTAAATTTAACGATATTGACATCCGGTTATTCTGTGTGATCTCCGGCGCCGGCCGCCGCCAGGCGGCGGCCGGCATGGCCGAGGGGCATGTCCCTGTATCGCGTTTGCCGGGCCAGGGCCGCGCTGTCCGCCCGGTGGGCCTTGCGGAAGTCCGAGGGCGTGGCGTGGAAGAAGCGCCGGAAATACTTGATGAGGTATTTGGCGTCGGAAAAGCCGCATTCCTCCGCGATCTCCACGATGCGCCTATCGGTGCCGAGCAGCAGCCTTGCCGCGCGCTCGCACCGGCCGTAGCACAGCAGCTCCTGAAAGGACATGCCGAATTTTTCCTTGATGTCGGCGGAGAGATGCTGGAGGCTGACGCCCAGCTCCGCGGCAAGCGCCGTCAGGCCCTTTTGCACCTCCGCGCCGCCGGTCGTATGCTGCGCCATCTGCCGGAGCCTTGCCACGCGCTTTTCGTCAAAAGGCTCGGTGCCGAAGCCCCAGCGTAAAAAATCGAAGTTGTACACGGTATAGACCAGCATTTCCTTCAGGAGCTTCTTCACCGCGCTGTGATCCGCGCTGCGCTGGTCTGCGACCAGCAGAGCGACCAGCCGGGCGAGGTAGTCTTTGAGCACGCCGTACTTTTCCGGCGCTTGGGCTTCGTGATAGGTGGAGCAGCAGTAGAGGAACAGGTATCGGTCCGGCAGGACGCTGCGGCAGAAGCCGGCGTCGATGTGGACGAACAGGATTTCGTTGTCTGCGTCGCCGGTCATGCGGTGGATCTCGCCCATGTTCGTAATGGCGATATCGCCTGCCTTCAGCGGCATCTCGTCGTCGCCCATACCGATGTTAACCGGGCCCTTCAGTACCTGCACGATCTCCAGCGCGTCGTGCCAGTGGTAGGGGGTTTGGTTGCCGCCCCGGACAAAAGCCCGGACCGGCAGGCCGTTATGAAATTCGACGGTTTCCGGACGCATGCTTGCCGCTCACCTCACATCGGACAGGAATCATTTTTTCGGACGTTTTCTTCCGTCGTCGGGCTTGGGAGCGTTTTTCGGTACGACCCACATATTGCCTATTTTCTGCGCGCCTTCGATTCGTCCGGCTGCGCAATGGTAATTGACCATCCGGCTTGTGATACCCCATTTATCCGCGGCTTCCCTTACGCTGATGTAATCCATTCCGATCCCTCTTATACTTTTTTTCTCATTATACTTCCTGTTTAAGAAAATTTCAAATTCAGGAAATTTGTTCGGCATGACGGTAGCTATATTCGCCGGAGTGTGGTATGTTCTGTTGCTGAAGGGAGATGGCCAGATGAAGAAGCAAATTATCACCGGAATAGCCGTTATCGCCTGTGTGGCGTTGTGCGCCGCCGTGTGGCCTCAGAGCGCCGCGGTAGGGAAATTTCCGCCGAGCCGGTTAAAACCGTCGTAACCGCCGAAATTGAGGCCCGGAAATGCCGCGGCGCCTTCACCGAAGAAGCCGAGAAAATAGCAATACATTCAGTTAACACATATAATATTTCAGGTTTATTATTACTTCTATTCAACCTGTTATTGAGGCGGCACAACCTTCCTGACGCGCCGGGTTTATTTTGGGGCTTGATGGAGAACATTAGAGTTAAGCATATTATTTTATTTACCCCGCTTTATTCGGGGGCAACGGGAGATGAATCCGGTTATGACTTTTGATTTTTCCAGCGTTTTTTGGTTTCTTCTTATTATTATCAGTTTTCTGCCGCTTTTCAAGCAAAGAAAAACACAAAGCGCTCGACTCAAGAAAATAAGGGAGATTGAATTAAAAAGGGGTACAAGAGTAATCGCATTAATACACCGTCAGGAATCCATAAGTTTACTAGGATTGCCAATTTCAAAATATATTAATATAGAAGACTCAGAGCAAATTTTAAGAGCGATCAGACTTACCCCCGACGAAATGCCCATAGACATAATTCTTCATACTCCCGGAGGATTAGTGCTTGCAGCCGAACAAATCGCGCATGCGATAAGGAATCATCCAGCGAGGGTGACTGTTTTCGTGCCGCATTATGCCATGTCAGGAGGGGCGTTTATAGCAACCTCGGCTGATGAAATTGTTATAGATGAAAACGCTGTATTAGGACCTATAGATCCTCAAATAGGTGGTTATCCGGCAGCATCAATAATCAATGTTCTTAAAAATAAACCGCTTGAAAAAGTTGATGACGAAACCTTAATGTTGGCCGATATTGCGGCAAAGGCTATAAATCAGGTTAGGGAAAGCATCTACAATATTCTCGCGGACAAATTTGACAGCCAGGAAAAAGCGCGGCAGCTTTCGAAAATTTTAACGGATGGGCGTTGGACACACGACTATCCAATAACTTATGAAATATTAAGAGATATGGGGTTACCTGTTTCATTAGGCATAACAAAAGAAATTTATGAATTAATGGAACTATACCCGCAGCCGCCTCAAAGAAGGCCTTCCGTCCAGTATATACCTGTGCCGTACCGGAAACGAATAAGCTGAATACAGCATTTCCTCGCTTTTATTATGTGCTTTTTGCCCCTTTTTTGACACTGACAAGCCCTCCAAGTCCTTTTTTTAATAATTATTTAGAGGAAATTTATTTATTGTGTCGTATTATTTAGTTAATTGTAAATATTTAAATTATTTTTTTATAGTCCAGTTAGATTTTTATAATCGACTGGATATTGTACTTTCTTAGGGATTTATCGAATTTTGTCAAAAAGGGGTGAAAAAACTGAAAGACATTATTAAAACTAAAAAACAGCTACTCAATAAGTTGGTTGAAAATCGTAAACAAGTTACTGAATTTAAAATATTAAATAACCGTATCGCAAGAGAATCATTCGCAGAAAAGCAACACAATAACAATAAGCAACTTCTGGATATTATTGAATTTCTCCCCGACGCTACCTTTGTTATTGATCGTGAAAAGAAGGTAATACACTGGAATAAAGCTATAGAAAAAATGACCGGAGTAAAAAAAGAAGCGATTATCGGCAAAGATGAATATGCTTACGCTGTTCCCTTTTACGGTAAACAAAGGCCAGTTTTAATCGATCTTGTCTTTTCCAATGACGAGGAGACTGAACAAAAATATGAATATGTTGAAAGAAAGGGAACGACATTATATGCTGAGACCTTTATTCCGCTGCCTTTTAGTGGTGAGAAAGCCTTCCTGTGGATAACAGCATCACCACTTTTTGATAGTGAGGGAAATTTGGCCGGCGCTATTGAATCAATTCGTGATATCACTAAGCGTAAAAGAGCGGAAGAAGAGGTAGAAAAATACCGTAGCTGCCTCGAAGAGGTGGTAAAAGAACGCACTATGGAACTGGTCAAATTCAATGAACTGCTTCAGCAGGAGATTATCGAGCGGAAACGGGTGGAAGATGCGCTCAAAGCCAGTGAAGCTCAGTTACGTCTTCTGATTGAAAATTCACTTGACGCAATTGTTAAGATAGATAAAAATGGAATATCCGGGTACATAAGCCCGTCGATTAAAAAAATTACAGGGTATACTCCTGAAGAAAGAATCGGGAAATCCGCTTTTGAATTAATTGAATTTCTTCCCGATCTCACCTTTGTCATTGACAGTGAGAAAAAGATAATCGCTTGGAATAGAGCTATTGAAGAGTACACGGGAATCAGCAAAGCAGAAATTCTCGGTAAGGATGATAATGCTTTCGCTGTTTTAATATACGGAGAGTCAAGGCCTTTGCTGGTCGATTTCACTTTTCACGACAGGTTGGAGAAAGAGTCAAAATACATATCAAAGTTTACTTATTTTGAGAAAAAAGGCCACGTATTACATGCTGAAAGTTTCGTACCCACACTATTCAATGGTAAAGGAGCTCATATATGGATAACAGCGGCTCCACTTTATGATAGTAAAGGAAATCAAGTAGGCGCTATTGAAACCATTCGGGATATTACCGAACGTAAGCAGATGGAGGAAAAACTAAAACACCTCAGTTCACACGACTCCCTTACCGGTCTTTATAACCGCGCTTATTTTAATGAAGAAATGCTCAGATTAGAAGAAGGACGTCATCTGCCACTGGGCATTATTGTTTGTGATGTAGATGGATTAAAATTCATAAACGATACTATGGGTTACGAATCCGGCAATACTCTGCTGGTTTCAGCAGCCAATTTAATAAAAAGCTGCTTCCGCTCAAGTGGTATGATAGCACGCATCGACGGAGATGAATTTGTAGTGTTGCTTCCATATACAGATAAACCAACAGTAGAAAACGCTTGCTATAGGCTAAAGGAATCCATTAAAGAATATACTGAGGCAAACTCTGAGTTCCCTCTAAGTCTATCAATAGGATTCGCTGTTAGTGACAACCACCCCAGCCCTCATGAACTCTTTATAGAGGCAGAGCTTAATATGTATAGAGAAAAGCTTAGCCATAGTCAAAGTACCCGCAATATTATTGTCAGGACACTAACTAAGATGCTTGAGGTTAGAGATTTCGCGACTGAAGGACACGCAGAACGCATGCAAGAACTTGTTGTTCACTTAGCCACAGCCTGTGGGCTGCCTGAATATAAGCTTAATGATATGAGCCTTTTCGCTCTCTTTCATGATCTTGGGAAAATTGGTGTTCCCGATAGAATTCTTTTTAAACAGAGCTCGCTGACTAATGAAGAATATCTTGAAATCAAAAAACATTGTGAGATCGGCTATAACATTGCCAATTCCGTGCCTGATTTAATCCCGATAGCCGATTGGATTCTCAAACACCACGAATGGTTTAATGGTAAAGGTTACCCCTTAGGTTTGTATGGTGAAAAAATCCCCTTTGAGTGCAGGATACTTGCTGTTGTCGATGCTTATGACGCAATGACCAGCGATCGGCCCTATAGAAAGGCTATGAATCAAAGGGAAGCTATAGCTGAGCTAAAAAGGTATTCTGGTACACAATTTGATCCGCAAATTGTACAGAAGTTTGTGGAGATATTGGGGAACCGGCTAAATCACACGGAAATGGCTTTTGCAGCGTTGTGGTAATTGACTTACCTAAGGAATTTGGACCATCAGCATCGGGTAAAACCATTATTATTGCAAACGGGGTTTTGGTAATTTCCCAAAACCCCGTAACCCGCCTGAAACTTGGTGGGCGATGACGGGCTTGAACCGCCGACATCCTGCTTGTAAGGCAGGCGCTCTCCCAGCTGAGCTAATCGCCCCTATTTTCGTAGACCAAATTGGTGGGCCCACCAGGATTCGAACCTGGAACCAGCCGGTTATGAGCCGGATGCTCTACCGTTGAGCTATGGGCCCAAAAATTGGCTCCCCGAGTAGGATTCGAACCTACAACCTACCGGTTAACAGCCGGTTGCTCTACCGTTGAGCTATCGAGGAACATCGGTAGTTAACATTATACGATATTTTGTGCCACCCGTCAACATATCGCCAATGATAAAATTAATAAATAAAAATCAAGCCCGCCTGCTGTAGACGGGTAAACTGTTCACCCAACTTATTATCCGCTCCCCGGGAAACATCACCGTGAAGGCTTCCATGGTTTTTATCAATCAAGATAATCTTTCAATTTCTTACTGCGGCTGGGGTGGCGCAGTTTACGCAAGGTCTTGGCCTCGATTTGCCGGATACGTTCCCGCGTTACACCAAACTTCTGGCCTACTTCCTCCAGCGTACGCGCACGGCCGTCGTCAAGTCCAAACCGCAGGCGCAACACCCTTTGCTCGCGGTCGGTCAAGGTTTTCAGCACCTCGTCCAGTTGTTCACGCAAAAGGGTAAAGGATGCTTCCTCAGCGGGAGCTCGCGCTTCGTGATCTTCAATAAAATCGCCCAGGTGGGAATCCTCTTCCTCCCCAATAGGCGTTTCCAGGGATACCGGTTCCTGGGCAATCTTAATGATTTCCCGGACCTTGTCTTCGGAAATATTCATTTCCTTGGCGATTTCCTCCGGACTTGGATCACGCCCTAATTCTTGCAATAACTGTCTCGACACCCTTATTAATTTATTAATCGTTTCCACCATATGAACAGGTATTCTGATGGTTCTGGCTTGATCAGCTATCGCCCTGGTTATAGCCTGGCGAATCCACCAGGTAGCATAAGTGCTGAATTTAAATCCCTTTCGGAA
The DNA here is from genome assembly GCF_022410535.1 of Pelotomaculum terephthalicicum JT. Classification (GTDB taxonomy): domain Bacteria; phylum Bacillota; class Desulfotomaculia; order Desulfotomaculales; family Pelotomaculaceae; genus Pelotomaculum_D; species Pelotomaculum_D terephthalicicum. Next base: position 189,489 of record NZ_JAKNBL010000002.1, on the reverse strand, counting down.
ATCGAACTTTTCCACCGCTTTAATTAAACCCAGATTGCCCTCCTGGATTAAGTCCAGAAACAACATACCCCTACCCACGTAGCGTTTAGCAATACTGACAACCAGCCTTAAGTTGGCTTCGGCCAACCGCCGCTTCGCATCCTCGTCTCCATTTTCCATGCGCTTGGCCAGATCAACTTCTTCTTCTGAAGTCAGTAACGGAACCCGGCCAATTTCTTTCAGATACATGCGAACGGGATCATCTATACCGACGCCTTCCGGAACGGAAAGATCTATTTCCATTTCTTCTTCGGGCTGGGCTTCAATTACCGTTCCATCAAGCTTTTCCAATTCCGTTGCTTCAGGGACAACTTCTATGCCCATATTGGCTAATTTTTCATATATATCGTCAATTTGTTCAGGAGTAAGATCAGTTCCCTGGAGGCTGTCCATAATCTCGTTGTAAGTTAACACACCACGTTTTTTGCCTCTCTCAATTAGCTCCTTAACACCCTCACTCTTAACTTCGTCTCTCAGCGCTCTCACTCCCCTCTTTAGGGTGCTTCCAAGTATCCGTCTTTAAAAATTGCTGATATTCATGCAACAAATTTGCAAGACGATCATGGTCACCTATCCGCTCAGCCTCAGCAATTCCTCTTAGAATTATATACTCACGCCATAGATAACCGTACAAATCATGGTCGCCCGACTTTTCCGCGTCACCAATCTCCTTTATTAACTTTTCCCTGCGCTCTTGCCTGTTGCAACGATGAATTGACTCCAAATAATCCTTCATTATCTGAACCCGGTTTTCGCCGGGGATATCATGAAGCAGAAACTGACTCAACAAGGGCTGTTCATCATCCTTAAGATAATTAAAGATTTTAGCCGGCTGGTAAAAGGGCTCTCTTGATATTATTAAAAACTGTTTAAATATATTTTTATGACTTGTGTTTCTAAAAGGTTCCTCTCCCAGTTCTTTTAAAATAATTTCCACCAGAGACGGGTCTTCCAAAACCAGCCGCAATAGACCATTCTCCGCTTTTTCCCTGGAGTTAAGTTTATTTTCCTTGTTTATTATTATATTATGCTTAGTTTTAACAATATTATCCGGATTTGTCCATTTTTTTCCCGAATTTGCTTGAAATCTCTTAAATTCAGCTGTAACTGCTTCAGGACTTGAACTTAGAAAACGTGATATAGTTTTTAAACTCTCTTCTCTTTCAATCTCACTTTTAATTCCTGCAACACCAGGAAACACTAGCCTCATTACTTCCAGTTTTTCGGAAACAGTCCTTACCGGTTTATTGCCGACTGCCTGCCGCAGCTTATATTCAATTAAAGAAAACGCTTGCTCAATTAAATCTTCCCACCCCTGACGCCCGTGCCGTCGCAAAAAATCGTCGGGATCTTGCCCCTCCGGGATATTCACTACACGCACCTGACAACCGATTTCCTGCAACAGCTCCAAACCTCTCAAAGTGGCAGCCACGCCGGCCGCATCAGCATCATAAGCGATTACTACATTCCGGCTATAGTTAATTAACAGCCTGCCTTGTTCCCTGGTAAGACTGGTACCCAGCGAAGCTACCGCGTTCGTTATTCCATAACGGTGAGCGGTTACCACATCCATATATCCTTCCATAATAACAACGTAGCCTTTTTCCTTGATCGATCTTCTCGCCAGGTGCAGACCGTAAAGGAGGTGTCCTTTACTGAATAAAACAGTCTCGGGAGAATTCAGATATTTAGGAGTGGCAGTATTATTAACTACGCGACCGCCAAACCCGATAACCCTGCCGGTCACGTCCCAGATTGGAAATATAATGCGTTCTCGAAAGCGATCATAATATCTCCCGCTTTCGTTTTTTACCGCCAGCCCGGCTTCCGCCACTGTTTGCGGGCGGTAGCCTTGCTTCTCCATGAACTTTAGCAGGGAATCCCATTCCGGAAGAGTGAATCCCACTTGAAAATTTTCCAGCGTATCTTGAGAAAGTCCACGTTCGGCCAAATACGACCTGGCCCTGCCCGCCGCACCGTGATTTTTAAAAACATTACGAAAATAGTCGTTCGCCAAGCTGTTGATTTGTCTTAGTTGAGCTAATTTTTGCCGCCTTTCCTGTTCAGCAGGGCTTTCGTTTGCCGGAAGGCTTATTCCCGCCCGCTGTGCCAGCATCTTGACCGCTTCGACAAAGGTTACGTTTTCTATTAACATCAAAAACTTAAAAACATTACCTCCCGTATTGCAGCCGAAACAGTGAAAAATTTGTTTATCAGGAGTGACGGTAAACGATGGTGAACGCTCCTTATGAAAAGGGCAATAACCAGTAAAATATTTCCCTTTTTTCTTTAATTGTACATGACGGGATACCACCTCAACGATATCTGATCGCAGGCGGACTGCCTCTATTACATCATCAGGAATTAAGCCCACCCTGCTCACCTTCTAAAACCATATTGTAATATGTTGTTAAGCAACAAATTTACTGCTTTTCCCACTAGCTTTTATTGACCCATGAAAAATTGTTATTGTAAAAAATATTCGTGATAACTTAAGATTTCCCTGCCTGTATTGTGATATTTTTTCAATATGTTGTAGTTCAACTCCAAATATTATTACCATATTTTGCTACAGTTATCACTTTAATCATTCCACCCATGGCACAGGCAAAAAGTATTTCTGATATACTTTGATCGCATATCTGTCCGTCATACCTGCAATATAATCACAAATTGCCCGCCTGGTGTCGTTGGATTCCGTTCGTTTGAGGTATTCACCTGGTAAAAACCCTTCATTTTCTTGGAAGTGCCTGAATAAGCGCTTAACGACGTGACGCGCTTTTGCTTCCTCCCGCTTGGCCTCTGAGCCAATATATACATATTCAAAGAGAAACTCTCTCAACCGGTCAGTCGCCACCTGAAAAGCGGGACTCATAACAATTCCCTCCGCATTGTCCCAGTTTGTATAAATTAAGTCCAGCACCATATTATTAATCCTCTCCCGGTGTTCATAGCCTAAAACAGTAAGGCATTCGACGGGAAGCTGCTCTCTGGTCAAGACCCCGCCGCGTAAAGCGTCATCAATGTCATGATTAATGTAGGCAACGCGGTCCGCGATTTTCACAATCTGACCTTCCAAAGTTGCCGGTCTGACCGGACCGGTGTGGTTCAGAATACCGTCCCGCACCTCAAAAGTGAGATTTAGTCCTCCTCCTCCTTCCAGCACATCGACGACCCTCAGACTCTGTTCGTTGTGCTTAAAGCCAGGTTCAAACACCTCGTTCAAAGCTTCCTCCCCGGCATGCCCAAAAGGAGTATGCCCCAAATCATGTCCCAGGGCGATTGCCTCGGTCAAATCCTCGTTTAATCTTAGCGCCCGGGCAATTGTGCGGGCAATCTGGGCAACTTCAAGAGTATGAGTAAGCCTTGTCCGGTAATGGTCTCCTTCCGGTATTGTAAAAACTTGTGTTTTATGTTTAAGGCGACGGAAACTTTTTGAGTGGATAATGCGGTCCCGGTCACGTTGAAAAGCGGTGCGAACGATACATTCCGCCTCCGGTTTAAGCCTTCCCTTGGTTGCACCGCTAAAACAAGCGTGGGGCGCTAATACCCGGCGTTCAATTTCTTCGGCACGCAAACGGATATCCAACATTTGACACCACCTCTACCCAAGTATTCAGGAGTCAGAATTCAAAATACTTCAAGACAATGACTCGTTTAGCTTCCGCTAAAACTAGGGGCTAGTTGGGGGACTCCACTGCCTTTCACCCTGGCAGTTGAATCCTGGACAAAACGTAATAATTAGGTCCTTTTGGACTTAGCTCACTTAACATCAATTCTATTGAACAAATTTTTTCCGAACATATTATTTCGTTTTTTCCCGCAAGCATTTCCGCCCTTTTCAGCACATCCGGGAAACCGGCGACGGAACGGACCCTGGCTAAGGTAAGGTGAGGAGAAAACCGGCGTTTCTCCGGCATAAATCCAATCTTACTGAGCCCTTCTTGAACCTGACGCTGCAAACGGAACAAAATCGCGGTATTTCCTGATATACCCATCCAAAACACCCGTGGCCGTTCTGCCGACGGAAAAACTCCCACCCCGCCCAGATCAAGTCTAAAAGGATAAATTCCGTTTACGGAATGTTGCATAACGTTAACAAGGGCAGAAACTTGATCTTCAGGGACGTTTCCGAGAAACTGAATAGTAAGATGCAGGTTTGCCTCATCAACCCACTTTAGATCAGAGGGAAGATGCCGAAGTTCCCTGATCAAAAAACCTAATTTTTTTCTTGCTTCATCAGTAAAATTAACCGCCACAAACAATCTCATCTGCCGTAAAGTAACCACCCCGCAAATAAGTTCAATAAAATAAAAATGATAATTCGCCGTCGATACCCGTAAACTCCTCCCTAATAACAAAGGAAATTTTATCTATATATTTTTTAAAAAAAGTTACTGTTAAAAACAAAATTAGCACTTGATTTATTGTCTAATTAATTTGATAATTATTTCAGAAGGTCTGAGGTGAAAACATGCAAGAATACCTTATTATACTACTACTCACGAGCCTGGTCTTATTAGTAATATTTCTTTTATTAAGAAAAAGCATACCCCTGCTTAGCACCCGAACCATTTATGGTACAGTGGCAATTTCCTTAACTCTGGGGGCAATTTTCCCCGCTGCCTTATCAAATCTTACTACAGGCAAGGTATTGGGAATTTATTTAGGATTAACCGTATTTTCCGCAACTGTATTAAGTTATTTTGAGAACAGATTCTTCCTGAAAGCCAATACCGTCCCGGTTAAAGGTGCGGCCTCAGAATCTGACCTCCCGCTTGCCGCCCCGGATGTTGCATCTGAACCCGGAGACGTTGCCGGGAACAATCAACTCGAATCCGGCGGTGATTCGCCGGAATTATATCCTCCTGTTGAATTTGCCCAGCCGGTTGCTGAAGATGCGTCGCACCCACCGGTTGCCTTAACGGCGCAGCCGGACCTTCCTGTGGATATTACGCGCGATATTGACCTCCCGCGCGCAGCACCGGATATTTTGCCTGAATTCGATCTCCCGCCCGCCGCACCGGATACTATGTCCGAACCGGACACCCAGTCTGCCGGACCGGATGTTACTCCTGAAGATGAACCGGATTATACCGGGCAGCTTGCCGCCTCCCCGGAGGAAAACCCGGATCAGGAGAACAACGCGGATATGGGATTAGAAGACTCGGCCGTGCCAATAAACGACGGCATGGTTAATGATTATATATCAGCAGGTTTTCAAGCTAAAGCCAGAGGCGACATGGACGCCGCAGCGGACTATTTTTTCAAAGCCTTCCGCTTATATCAAGGGCAGCAATTGTCAATCGCTCTGGCTATGGAGATAGCCGCGGTTTACCAGGAATTGGGCCAGTATTTTCAAGCTAAAATGATTATCGAATCAGTTTTAGGGCAGGAAGGCTTAATTCCAGATTTTTCTTTAAAGCAAAAGCTAAAGAAGCAGATCATATATTTAGATACGCTAGTCGGACTTCTCAGGATGGCGAAAATGTCCAACGCTCCTTATTCGAAGGTACCCAATTTAATAAAAATGAAGGCAAACATTGAAACGTCTGTAAAATTAGCAAATTTAACTATGGAGGCGGGATAGTTTGAAAAACAGTCGGCAAGTATTTGGGCTACCGGTTTTAAGTATCGAAGAAGGCAAACAAATAGGTATAGTTAAGCACCTGGTTTTAAACCCGGAACTCGGAAAAGTAAGCTATCTGTTAGTCGAAGACGCGGCATGGTATCTGGGTTTGAAAACAATGCCCTTTGAAGCGGTGCAAGGCATTGGCGAGTTTGGGCTGACTATTGGCAGCCGTTCTGCTCTGTCAGCGGTGGCGGATTCACCCGAAGTTATAGCTCTGCTTGAAAAAAACCTTCGTCTGCCCGGGACTCAGGTTCTTAGTAAAAAAGGCCGGTTGGTGGGCACCATCGATGATTTTATTATCGATGAGAATAACGCAGTAATCATGGGGTGCCAGTTAACTCTTGTGCGCGGTGAAAAACCAGCCGGGATAATCCCCAGAAAATCCATCCTTACTTTTGGCCGCGATTTTCTAGTGGTTGAAGAAAATATAGAAAACATGCTGGTTGCGGATATACAGGAAAGTGACGCAATTCCCGCTGCAACGCAGGAATTGCCAAATTTTGAGAAAAGCGACAAACAGCCGGTAGACGCTTTGGAACACTTTGAAGAACAACAGCGGAAATATCTCATCGGCAAAAAAGCAACCATGAAAATCGTTGCCGACAACGGTGAGGTTGTGGCCGAGGAAGGCGATACAATCACCAGTGAAATGATTGAACGCGCCAAGGCTGCCGATCGCTATATTCAGCTCACCTTGAATATCCGCGATTAACCGCTGGAGAAAAAAATGCCGCTTTTTAAAAAAGCTTTTCTCCTGTCACTGATTATTATGTTTCAATCCGGCGCGAGCGTTGTCGGAGCTGCTGCAATCCTGGATAACAGGTACTCGGAATCAATCCAACAGGGCGTTGCTGTCAAAGGCGTGCAAGTTGGCGGTTTAAATCCCGCGGAAGCCGCGGCAAAACTGGAAAGCGCATTGCCGCGTCCCTTGGACAGCACGTTTGTAATCAGTAACGAAGGAAAAAGCTGTTCAATTATTCTATCCGATATCGACGGTAGTTATGATTACTTGGCTACCGCGGGGGAAGCGTTTGCGTACGGCAAAAAGGGCAATCTGCTTAACCAGTTGATGTCCAATCTGCGTCTCAGGGTTGCGCCGGTTGACATGCGGGTTAGAATTACTTTTTCCGGTGAAAAACTGGCTGACAGGATTAGGTGTATCCAAAAGGCATGGGATACGCCGCCTAAGGACGCGGAAATCAAGCTGTTGAATGATCAAATTGTAATTATTACCGAAAAAAAAGGGTACCACCTTGATTTCGATAAAACTATGGAACAGGCCCGTCTGGCGCTGGCCGGGGGAAGTTTATCCGCTGAGGCGGCGGGCCGCGTCCTGGAACCGGGGATAACTTCCGCCACGCTGGAAGAAATCAACACGTTACTGGCCGAATACGTGACCAACTTCGATGACAGCGCCTGGAACAGGACTCATAATATCGCCCTGGCCAGCACTGCGGTAAACGGCACCTTGCTAAAACCGGGAGACGTGTTCTCATTAAACCGGCGCCTAGGTCCCCGCCTGGCGGAAACAGGGTATTTAAAAGCCCCAGCATTTATTGACAACCAGCTTTCTCTGGACTATGGGGGAGGGGTGTGCCAGGTTGCCACCACTCTGTACAACGCGGCGCTGCTTGCAGATTTGACAGTTATAGAGCGTTATTCGCACCCTAGTCCGGTAGCTTATGTTCCGGTTGGCCGCGACGCCACCATAGCCGGAGATTACCTGGACTTAAAATTTATCAATGAGCGGGACACACCGGTTTATATCTCCAGCATGGTTGAATACGGGAAATTGACGATCCGTATTTTTGGCGCCGAAAATAAAGACGGGCACTCGGTCAGGATCACCTCAGACTATGATGCAATCAGTCCAAATATTATCACATACGAGGATAATACGCTTTCGGAAGGTGAAATCAGAATAAAAAATCCCGGCAAAGCAGGATATCAAGCATGGGTGTACCGCGAATCAATTGTTGATAACCAGGTTAAGTCCAGAACGCAGATCTCAAGCGACTACTACGCGTCCGAAGACAGAGTTATTGTTGTCGGCCCAAAACCCAAAGAGAATGGTAAAGAGAACAAGAAATAGCACGTTGATGCGAAGGGAGACCATTTAAAGTCTCCCTTCGCATTTCAAATACAAGCAAACCCGCTCGACCTTAATTAACGTCTTCGACGGCCTTCGGGCATATTAGAGCGTGCCGAAATCCCTCTTCGCGCCGGGCATATTGTTAACCTTGGCCTGGGCCGCCGCCAGCCTGGCTATGGGTACCCGGAACGGTGAGCAGCTCACGAAATTCAGCCCGGCGAGATGACAGAACTCGATTGAACTAGGCTCGCCACCATGCTCGCCGCAGATACCGATCAGCAAATCAGGTTTAGTGGTACGCCCTAATTCGACCGCCATCTTCATCAGTTTGCCCACACCAAAGCGGTCAAGCACAACAAACGGGCTGTCGGTAAAGATTTTCTTCTCCAGATAGGCGGGGATAAATTTCCCTTCCGCGTCGTCTCTGGAAAACCCTAAAGTGGTCTGGGTCAGGTCATTAGTGCCAAATGAGAAGAACTCCGCCTGTGCGGCCACTTCGTCGGCCAGCAGCGCCGCCCTGGGCACCTCAATCATAGTGCCGATTGTGTAATGAATTTTCACTCCTGTCTCTTTCATAACTTCCTCACCGACATTAATAACAAGTTCCCGCAGGTAAGCCAGTTCTTTCACATCGATAACGAGGGGTATTTCAATTTCCGGAACAGGATTGTACCCTTCCTTGATCAATTGCGCGGCAGCCTGCAGCACTGCCCTGGCCTGCATCGCGTAAACTTCCGGGAAGGTGATGCCTAGACGGCAGCCCCGGTGCCCCAGCATCGGGTTTTGCTCGGAGAGCGCCCGCACTTTGCGCAGCAGTTCTTCTTTCTTGTCAATTTCACGTTTATCGCCGTTAGTCAGCCGCAGGGTGGTTATTTCCACCACCAGTTCCTCAGCGTTAGGCAGGAACTCGTGCAGCGGGGGGTCAAGGAAGCGGATGGTTACCGGAAAACCGTCCATCGCTTTCAAGATCCCGTAAAAATCGCCCTGCTGCATCGGCAGCAGCTTGGCCAGCGCAACCTGCCGCTCTTCCAGGTTGGAGGCGAGAATCATTTCCTGGACGATCGGCAGGCGGTCTTGCGCCATGAACATGTGCTCGGTACGGCACAAACCGATCCCGGCCGCCCCGAATTCGCGCGATTTGGCGGCGTCTTCCGGTGTGTCCGCGTTCGCCCTTACACCAAGCGTGCGAATTTCGTCCGCCCATTCCAATATCTTTTGGAATTCCTGAGAAAGCTCCGGGTCAATCATCGGCACTTCACCCAGCATAACATTGCCGTTAGAACCGTCGATCGATACGATATCGCCCTCTTTTATTTTTAAATCACCAATAGTGAACAGCTTATTGCCATAATCGATCCGCATTGCTTCGCAGCCGCAGACGCAGGGCTTGCCCATCCCCCGGGCAACCACGGCGGCGTGGCTGGTCATGCCGCCCCTGGAAGTCAGCACCCCTTGTGAAGCTACGATTCCATGAATGTCATCGGGAGTTGTCTCGGTGCGCACCAATAGCAGCTTTTTACCCGTCTTTGCCAGTTCTTCGGCCAGTTCCGCGTCAAAAACCACCTCGCCTGATGCCGCGCCGGGAGAAGCCGGCAATCCCTTGGTCACCACATCCAATTTGGCGCCCGGATCAATACGGCGGTGCAGCAACTGGTCGAGTTGACCGGCCTCCACGCGCAACACCGCGTCTTCCTTTGTAATCAGCCCTTCTTCAACCATATCCACGGCGACTTTTATTGCCGCCGGCGCAGTGCGCTTGCCGTTCCGGGTCTGCAGAATCCACAGTTTGCCGCGTTCAACTGTGAACTCAATATCCTGCAAGTTCCGGTAATGTTTTTCCAGCAGCTTGCAGGTATCGGCAAACTGCCGGTATATTTCCGGCATATCTTTTTCCAGCGCGGCAATCGGCTGGGGAGTGCGGATGCCGGCCACCACGTCCTCACCCTGCGCGTTGATCAGGTATTCACCGTAGAGCTTCTTCTCCCCGGTGGACGGATTGCGGGTAAAAGCCACGCCGGTGCCGCAGTCATCGCCCATATTGCCGAAAACCATCGCCTGGATGTTTACGGCGGTGCCGAAATCGTCGGGGATCTTGTTCAGCTTCCGGTAAACAATGGCCCGGTCATTATTCCAAGAATTAAATACCGCGAAAACAGACATAAAAAGCTGCTCGACCGGCTCCTGCGGGAATGAGCGCCCGGCTTCCTGCTGAATCAGTTTTTTATAATCAACAATTACTTCCCGCAAGTCTGCCGCCGTAAGCTCGTGATCAAAACGCACATCAGATTTTTTCTTCTGCGCCTCAAGGATGCTTTCAAACTTATGGTGCTCCACGCCCATCACCACGTCGCCGAACATGGTGATAAAGCGGCGGTAGCAATCCATGGCGAACCGTTCGTTGTTGGTGGCTTTGGCGAGGACTTCCACCGTGCGGTCATTCAATCCCAGGTTCAGCACGGTGTCCATCATGCCCGGCATGGAGACGGGAGCCCCGGAACGAACCGACACTAAAAGCGGGTTGTTTTCATCACCAAACCTTTTACCCAACTTGTCTTCAAGCAGTTTTATTTTTTCTTTTACCTCATCTTCCAAACCGGCGGGAAATTTCTGCCCCAGGGCGGTAAAATCTCTGCATGCTTCGGTTGTAACAATCAAACCCGGCGGCACGGGCAGCCCGATATTGGTCATTTCGGCCATATTGGCGCCTTTGCCGCCAAGCAGCATTTTCATTTCCGCATTTCCTTCCTCAAAAAGATAAACGTATTTGTTACTCACAGCTTTCCCTCCTGAATTATACTTTTTAGCAAGCTTGCCTCTCCTTTAATAATAAGCAAAAGAACATGCCAAGTAATATTAGACTCATTTATTTAATCTGTCCAAAACCGCTTTGTGTTCATCCATTATTTCCTTCGGCAGCTTATCTCCAATTTTCTTAAAAAAGGGTAACTGTTCATTTAACTCTTTTTCCCAAACCTCTCGGTTAACACTTAACAGGGATTCAATTGTCCCGGCAGGCAAGTCCAACCCCTCCAAGTTAAGAGCATCCACTGCCGGAATATAGCCTATGGGAGTCTCGACAGCTCCACCTCCGCCTGCACAGCGGGAGATGATCCAGTTCAAAACCCGTAAGTTTTCACCAAAACCAGGCCAGAGGAATTTACCCTGCTCGTTGGTGCGGAACCAGTTAACATGGAAAATCTTTGGCGGGTTGGAGATCTTTTTACCCATTTCCAGCCAGTGGCGCCAGTAGTCGCCCATGTGATAGCCGCAGAAAGGCAGCATGGCCATGGGGTCCCGGCGCACGATGCCGACTTCTCCGGTATCGGCCGCGGTAGTTTCCGAAGCGATGGTGGCGCCCACGAACACTCCGTGCTGCCAGTTATAGGACTGGTAAACCAAGGGAGCAACTTTCGCCCGTCGTCCGCCGAAGATCAATGCCGAAATGGGTACGCCTTTGGGATTTCGCCATTCTGGTGAGATTGAAGGGCACTGACCGGCCGGAGCAGTAAAACGGGAGTTCGGGTGGGCGCCGTTTGTGCCACTATCCGGTGTCCAGGGATCTCCTTTCCAGTCAATACCGTGCGCCGGCGGGTCCTGATCCAGTCCTTCCCACCAAATGGTACCATCCGGCCCTTCAAGCACGTTGGTGTAAATGGTGTTTTTCGATGCTGCGATCAGCGCGTTCGGGTTGGTTTTTGAACTTGTCCCGGGTACAACACCGAAAAAACCCGTTTCTGGGTTCATAGCCCACAGACGGCCGTCTTCGCCAATCCGCATCCACGCGATGTCGTCGCCTACCGTCCAGGTTTTATAACCTTTTAAAGCCGGCGGGGGGACAAGCATCGCCAGGTTGGTTTTTCCGCACGCGCTGGGAAAGGCTGCGGCGACATAGGACACTTTACCCTGGGGATTTTCCACACCCAGGATCAGCATATGTTCGGCCAGCCAACCTTCGTGCCGCGCCATATTGCTGGCTATGCGCAGAGAAAAGCACTTTTTTCCCAACAGGACGTTGCCGCCGTATCCGGAACCCACGCTCCAAATGGTGTTATCTTCAGGAAAGTGCATAATGTAACGCCTTTCGGGATTCAGATCGGCTTTTGAGTGAAGGCCTTTGACGAAACCGGCGGAATCACCAAGCTGCTCTATTGCCGCTTGACCCATCGTGGTCATAATTCTCATATTTAAGACCACATAAATACTGTCGGTTAATTCGATCCCAACCTTACTGAACGGCGAACCGGGCGGGCCCATAATATAGGGAATAACATACATCGTTCTTCCCCGCATGGAACCGTCGAATATCTTTGCCGCCTTTTCATATGCCTCTTCCGGCGCCATCCAATTGTTTGTCGGCCCGGCGTCTTCTTTTTTTCTGGAACAGATGAAAGTAAGGTGTTCCACTCTGGCAACGTCATTTTTTTCTGTCCTGTGAAATAAACAACCAGGATATTTTTCTTGATTCAGATACTTTATCTCCCCAGTGCTGACAGCTTCTTCGGTCAGTCTGATTCTTTCTTCGTCAGACCCGTCAAGCCAGACAATTTTGTCCGGCTTGGTGAGCCTGGCCATTTCTTCAACCCATTGAGTTACCGCCTTATTATCATACATAACAAATCTCCTTCTCCATGATTCCGGCGCACTGCTTCCTTGCCGCCGGGAGTTTGAACTCCGGCATGCCGGCTGACCGGCAGGCGATCTGTTGCTTGTCCCGATAAATTGTCTTGTGGGCTTCTTTTTTTCCAGTGGCCTGGAAGCGCACACCTTCGGCGATGACCACTAAAACGGCTTACTCCATGTTTCTTGTATCATTTAATGCGTCGAAGATACAAAAATTGTTCCATTCCTCTCCCCTTTCATTATATTTTTCCTTCACTGGCGTAATCATCCCTTAATGCGATATTATTCTATCACGCAAAAAAGATTCCAAACAATACATAATAAAATTGTCACGCAAATTAGAATCAATATTATTTCCCATAAATATAAAATTCCCATGATATTTGGGAATTAAACAAGAATGTAAAAATTTTGGAATATAATTTATTCGATATGATTATGTTGTATATAGATCATTTTAGGCCGGGGGTAAGATTACCATGGAGCTATTCGGCGACTTCACACTCATGATTTCACTGCTGCAGATAATTGTGATCGATCTTATTTTGAGTGGGGATAATGCCGTGGTTATCGGTATGGCTACCAGGAACCTGGACATCCGCAGCAGGAAGAAGGCCGTAATCCTGGGCGCGGCAGCCGCCATTTTACTGAGGGTATTTTTCACCTGTATAGCCGCCGTCAGTCTGGTGCAGATCCCTTTGCTGCAGTTGTTCGGCGGTCTGATGTTAATCTGGATCGCCGTGAAACTCCTGGTGGAAAAAGACGTCGACTGCACGGTAGTCTCACCCCAAAGGAACTTGTTCAGAGCCATTAAGACAATCGTGCTGGCCGATATGATTATGTCTTTGGATAATATCCTGGGCGTGGCCGGAGCGTCACACGGAAACCTGTTCCTGCTGCTTCTCGGCCTGCTGTTCAGCATGCCGCTGCTAATGACCGGCAGCCAGGTACTGGCTGGCCTGATGTCCAGGTTCAGCTGGATTACCTATGTCGGCGGTATTATTATCGCCTGGGTTGCCGGTGAAATGATTTACGGGGAAAGGCTGATAATAAATCTCCTTCCACCGGCTTACTTCTCAATGTTTATACCGGCCTTTTCAGTAATCGCCGTATTAATCATGTCCAGGGCGATTAAATCACGCCAATAGCTCTCTGGTTACTTGTACTCTTCTACTCTTTCCCCGCGAAAGTATATTTCCATCACCTTGCTGGCAGTTTCCTCCACTGCTTTATTGGTGACGTCTATAACCGTGCAGCCGGTCTTTTTCATAATATTCTCAGCATATTCCAACTCTCTATGAATACGCTCCATACTAATATAGTCGGCATTGGAAGTAATACCGAGAGTTTTCAAGCGCTCCCGCCGTATTTCGTTTAATTGCTGGGGCTGGATACTCAACCCGAACAATCTGTGGGAAGGCAACCGGAAAATTTCTTCCGGCGGTGATACTTCAGGAACCAGGGGCAAGTTTGCGGCCATAATCTGCTTTTGGGCCAGGTACATGCAAAGAGGTGACTTTGACGTGCGGGAAACCCCGATCACCACCAGGTCGGCCCTGGTGATACCCCGCGCGTCCTTTCCATCGTCACATTTAACAGCGAATTCAATAGCTTCAACCTTGCGGTAGTATTCTTCATCCGTTTTACGAATCAATCCCGGTTCAAGCTTCGGTGGATGATGAACAATGGCGGATATGGCGTCAATCATCGGGGTCATGATATCCAATGTGGGGATGCCTTGTTTTGCCGCTTCCCTGACGAGAAGATCACGCAGCTCCGGAAGAACCAAAGTATAAGCAATCAAACTGTTGAAGGCACCGGCCTCCTCGACGATCTCCGGTATCTCGCCGGGATCGTTAACATAGGGCACCAGGCGGATTTCCACTGCGTCCTGATTGAATTGACTGGCGGCGGCCCGCGCCACCAGTTCGGCGGTATCACCTACTGAGTCGGATATGGCATATATGACAAGCTTTAGATCATTCTTGGCAGAAATAGTGAACTCCTCCTTAATTTCCTTCTCCCAATTCCACAAAAAGCCTTGTAATGTTAGTCTTGCTTAAACGTCCGACTACTTCAAACCCGTCGCTCCCGTCCGGCTGAGCAACCTTGCGCACGACCGGCAAAGCGTCAACTTCATGAGTGATTAACTTCCAGGCTGCCGACCATACTGACTCTTCGGAGTGGGTGAACAGCACGTTGGGCATCCGGGTCATAACCACTCCAACCGGCAGTTTCTGAATATCCTGGCCGCCAAGAGTTGTTTTGAGCAAGTCTTTGCGGGAAATAACCCCTTCCAACAGCCCGCCTTCTTTAACCACAAAGAGAGTACCGACATCTTTAATGAACATGGTGACCACCGCGTCATAAACAGAGCATTTTTCCGACACAACAATAGGAACCGACTTAATATCGGCAACAAGTATGCTGTGGATCTTTTTGGCCACAATCTGGTGCGGAAACTTGCCGCTATGAAAATACCCGACTCTGGGACGCGCCTCAAGCAGTCCTGACATGGTCAAGATAGCCAAATCCGGCCGCAGAGTCGCCCTCGTCAGAGAAAGCTTTTCAGCAATCTGCTCGCCGGTTATCGGCCCCATGCTTTTAACGATCTCTAAAATAGCATTTTGCCGCCTGGATAGTTCCAAAACAATCGCCCCTTGAGAGCATAAAATGTTGATAAACTAACTGACTCATATATTATACTACCGCAGGAAACAGTTCAACCTTTCTTTATCAGAAAAATAACACCCCGGCGGAAAAAATAAAACTAATGTTTATCCAGCTCATTCAGTTCTGTTCTTTTTTTCTGCCAGTCGGAAATTTTGTCGTCAGCGACAACTTCTATATTGATTTCCTTTACAATATTAAGTCTTTTGACAATCCTTTTTTCCACCTCTGCAACTATATCATCAGCATATTCAATGCTAAGCTTGGGCTTGGTCTCTATGGTCATGTTAACCAGCAGGGAATGGGCTCCAATATACATTGTTTTTATCTCTTGGACATCAGTAACGCCTGGAACTCTCATGGCAATGTCGCCGATTCTCCTTACTATATTGGGGTGAGCCGCCCTGCCGATAATCATATCCCTGTTCTCATAGGCCAGCATGACGCCCATTACACCCAATATGATTCCGATTATAATTGAGGCGGCACCGTCGTAAACTATGTTATTTGTAACCTTGCTTATGGCTACTGCAATCAATGCTATGACTACTCCAACCAAAGCCGCAAAGTCTTCATAAAAAACAAACTTCACTGCCGGGTTGGCCACATTGTTGATATTTTTAAAAGAAGCCGCTATGGCTTTGAACCCTCTTGCTTGTACACCGACGTCATTTAAAACTGCACTCATGGCCGCCCTGACAGCGTACATTTCAAATAATGCAGCAAGGGATAAAGCGATGACCAGGAGTTCTACAGCCTCAATGGGGTGAGGGTCAATTATCTGGTGGTAGCCTCTGGTTATAGAACCCATACTGGTGACACCAAACATAAATACTGAAGCAATAAACGACCAAAAGTATACTTCTTTACCATAACCGAAGGGGTGCTCCATGTCCGCCGGCCGTGATGCCAGCTTCATGCCGACGAGCAGGAAGATGCTGTTAACCAGGTCCGACAGCGAGTGGAGAGCTTCAGAAAACATGGCCGCACTATTACCGACCCAGGCAGCAATAGCTTTTGTTAAAAAAACAGACAGGTTGGCAAATAAGGCAATCCATAAGGCTTTATAGCCCGTAGAATGCAAGGAGTGGCACCGCCTTTCGTCATGGGAAAGAACCTGCTCCAAAAGAAGCAGGTTCTTTAATTACATAACCTCACTTACAGTTTTTGATTTAAAATAAAAATCGGTTTTTCTTTTCCAATCCTGAACCATATCGTCTGCGAATGTTTCAATATTAATGTGTCTGACACTACCCAGATTAATTTTAATAATTTTTTCTATTTCGTCATTAATATCCTCTATAGATTCTATATCAAGGCCGCTTTTTACCTTGATCTCCATGTTAACCAACAATGAATGAGATCCTATAAACATGGTTTTTATTTTAGGGACATCTGTCACACCGGGCACCTGCATAGCCAGATTATTAATTAACCGTACAGTATCCGGACAGGCTGAGCAGCCAATGATCAGCTCTTTTAACTGGAAAGCAAGTATCAAGGCCATACTGCCGCACAGAAGTCCCACACAGATTGAAGCAAGTCCGTCAAACAGATAGCTGCCTGTCCAACTGGCAATAAGCGTTGCACTGAGAGACACCCCGGTTCCGATTACTGCTGCAGTGCTTTGCAGGACCATTATCTGATTGGTGGGGTTGGTATTTCTTTTAAACAAACGGATATAGTTTTTCAGTATGTAATCACTATCTTGAACCTCTTTAGGCACACTGCGGGCAAGTGCTGATTTGAGAAGAAAACACTCATAGAGAAAAGCTATTGCCAGGGCTAAAACCGGTAAAATGTCTGAAGTTATCACATACTGTTCTTTAATTTGTTTAAGACCCCTGCCGACAGCGCCCATACTGGCAAAACCCAGCATAAACACCGCGGCAATGAATGACCAAAAATATAACTCTTTGCCGTATCCAAAAGGATGTTCGGCATCCGCCGGACGGGAGGCCATTTTTAGTCCAAGCAGGGAAAAAACGTCATTTAAAGTGTTGCTTAAGGAATACAGGGTAGAAGCATATATTGCCGCACTGCCGCAAGATAACGCAACCGAACCTTTAACGATAAACAGACCTAGATTAGATAAAACACCATTCTTTAACCTGCTAGGGTCCGCTGGGTCCATAAAAAAGAAACCACTCCCTTATAAATTAATCAATAACTGATTAATTTATATTGTAGTTACAGATAAATTATTCTTATTACTTACAGACTTATTCTCCGGAGCCTCTCTACCCTTTCCTGAATGGGCGGGTGCGTGCTGAAAAGCTTCATCAGAGAAGCACCTGAAAACGGATTCACGATAAAAAGGTGTGAAGCGGCGGGATTAACCTGCATTGGTATGCGGTGTGCTCCTGACTCTAATTTTAGAAGCGCATTCGCCAGGCCGGCGGGTGATCCGGCTATACTGGCGCCGGTTGCATCGGCCATGTATTCCCTGGAACGGGAGATGGCCAACTGAATAATCGTGGCTGCTAAGGGAGCGATGATGGCCATGATCAGGCCACCTGCCATACTACCGCCACCCTCGTCTTCGTCGTTGCTTCCGCCCATGCCAAATATAGCAGCCCATTGCAGCATATTGGCCATCATGGTTATGGCCCCGGCCAGGGCTGCGGCTATGGTGCCTACCAGGACGTCTCTGTTTTTGATATGGGCAAGCTCATGAGCCAACACGCCTTCAAGCTCGGAACGGTTTAATAGATGCATGATGCCTTCCGTAACGGCTACCGCCGCATGGGAGGGATTGCGGCCTGTGGCAAAGGCGTTGGGCTGGTGGGATGGCGTTACATAAAGCTTTGGCATAGGAATGCCTGCCCGCTGCGATAGTTTCTTTACTATATCATAAAGATCAGGAGCCTCTGCCTCAGAAACCGGATATGAGCGGGTCATTTTTATGGCAATTTTATCGCTGTAAAAGTAGCCGAAGAAATTCATCCCCATTGCTATCAGGAAAAACAGCATTGCTCCGGAGCGGCCGCAAATGGCATTGCCCATTAACACAAGCAGAACAGAAAGCGTACCCATCAATAACCATACTTTTATGGTGTTCATTTAGACCTCCACCTCTAATAGTTTTTAAATTACTAAAATTCGGCCAGCATTGCTGCGCCCAGCAGGCCCATCACCATGCCGCCGATAAAGCCGCCGAAGCCGGGCCTGCCGTAAGATACTATGCTATCTAGCACATTCCTTTCAAATTGCATTTATACAAAAAAGGAGGTTTATCTAGGGCATTAAATCATTAATATACATCAATAAAGAATTGACTATCATAATACTTTGCAGAAACATTTGTTTAGTCAACACAGCAGCTTGCTCCGGCCCCAGGCTGGATACCACGGCAGGCTGCAGCTGGGTAAGTTGGTTTTCAAACTGTTTGACTTGCTCTATTATGGAATCAATATCATTTGGCCTGCCTTTGTTCCCTTTCCTTGCTTCCCCCAAATTGCCATCCAGGAGACTCAAACGCTCCTTAATCTCCTCCAATGTTAACCTTTTCTCTTTCAAACCTTCAATTAATTTAAGCCTAATCAAGGATTCTTCAGAATAATACCTATAGTTCCTTTCTGATCTTACAGGCTCTAACAGGCCCAAATTTGTGTAATAATCAACTGTCCTTTTACTAACCCCTGCCAACTCGGCGATTTTTCCAATTTTATATTTCAATAACTCCCCAATGGAATCACCTCAGAATTTTTTTATCTTCTTTAATATACTTACTATATAACCAACATAGCGTACAGTCAAACGTTACGCTAGACTTTTAATGCTAAATTTTGTTTCTTTTTCATTCTCAAGCTGTTTCTTAGTTCAGCTAGCGTTTTGTTTATTTCAGCAGGGGAGGAATTTTGGTATTGCCCCTTACCATATAAGAAAAAGAGTGCGACATTAGAGAACCTTCCTGTCGCACTCCTTGGCTTTGCAAGTATTTATCCTATGAATTATTTTGATTCCACTACTATCCTGCTTAAGTCAGCCACCTGCTTTACTTGCGACGCAAGACTTTTAAGCAAAGCCAGGCGATTTTCGCGCACTTGCTCGTCATCCACCATCACCATCACCGCGTTAAAAAACTTGTCCACCGGCTCCTGCAAGGTGGCGATGGCCGCCAGTAATGAACGGTAATCTCCGGAAGCAAGGTACTCTCCCGCCTGATCACGCACGCTGCACAGGCGATTGTAAAACTCAATCTCTGCAGGATCCGCTAAAAGTGACCGGACCACTTGATCCGTCCCGGCTTTTTTGGACAGGTTGTTCGCACGGACGAAAGCCGTCAGCAAATTGTTGAAAGCCGGGTCGGGACGCAGCTCCGTCAAAGCCTCCACCCTGAGCGCCACGTCGCTGAAATTATCATAACCGGAGGCAAGAACCGCCTCGACCGTGTCGTACGCGAAACCCCGCTCCTCCAGGATGCCTCTAAGCCGCTGTCCAAAGAATTCGGTTACCTCTTCGGTCACTTTCTCCAGGCTCAGCTTAAGCTGAACTTTACCCTCGTAGCACTGATAGGCGCTCGCGATTAATTGTTTCAGCGAAAGGTCTATCCCCCCCGCCAGAAGAATATGACTGATGCCCAACGCCTGACGGCGCAAAGCATACGGATCTTGCGACCCGCTGGGCTGAATGCCTATGGCGAAGCACCCCACGATATTATCTATCTTGTCCGCGATGCTTAAAATTTTGCCGGGTATGGAGCGGGGCAAATCGTCACCCGCGAAGCGGGGCAGGTAATGCTCAAAGACGGCAGCTGCCACGCCCTGCTCTTCCCCGGAGCGCTCGGCGTATTCCCGGCCCATAATCCCCTGCAACTCGGGAAACTCGTAAACCATGTTTGTCACCAAATCGGCCTTGGCCAGGTAGGCTGCCCGCAAGACGCGCTTGCCATCCTGCTCACCTACACCCAGCGCGCCGGCCAGGTACTCAGCGTTGGCGCTGATCCGGACGACCTTGTCATAGACACTGCCCAGACTTTCCTGGAATACAATTTTCTCCAAAGCCGGCACTTTTTCAACCAGCGGTGATCTCAAGTCCTCCCGGAAGAAAAAGTCCGCGTCAGCCAGGCGGGCGCGTAAAACTTTCTCGTTGCCAGCCCTGACGATATCCAAATGATTCGCTCCCCCGTTCCGCACGGCGATAAACTTGGGCAGCAGGCTGCCGTCAGCCGCGGCGACCGGAAAATAGCGCTGGTGTTCCCGCATCAAGGTAACAAGCACCTCTTTGGGCAGCTTTAAATATTCCGCACTAAACTCCCCGGCTAAGGCGGTCGGGTATTCTACCAGGTTATTTACCTCATTGAGCAGCTCCTCGTCTTCCTCTATAGTTCCTCCCGCCGACGCGGCCAGTTCCCTTACCTGGCGCCGGATGTCCTCCTTCCGCTCCAGTTGATCAACCAGCACGTAAGCATTGCGCATTTTTCCAAAATATTGAGCCGCGTTTTCCAGTTCTATCGGTTCCCGGCATAAAAAACGGTGCCCGGCGGTAGTCCGCCCCGATTGACATCCGGCGAATTCAAATTCCACCACCTCATCACCAAGCAGCGAAACGATCCACCGGATTGGCCTGGCAAAACGGATTTCCAGTTCACCCCAGCGCATCGGCTTGGGGAAATGAAGCCCGGCAACCAATGCGGGCGCCACCTCGGCCAGCACCGCCAAAGCCTGCCGCCCGGCCTCCCGCTTGACGGCAAACACATATTCAACTTTTCCGACAGTTTTATTAACCAGGTCTGAAACGGATACTCCCTGGCTTTTCGCAAAGCCGGCCGCAGCCTTAGTCGGAGAACCGTCCGGGTGAAAGGCTGCTTTCGCGGCAGGTCCTTTTATCTCTTTTTCAAGCGGCTCCTGGATTTCCGCCAGCCCTTCCACGAACAGGGCCAGCCGCCGCGGCGTACCGTAAGTTTTCACTTCTTTGAAGCCCAAACGATGCTCCTGAAGAGCCCCCTCCGCCAGTTCTTTCAACTCGGCCAGGGCGGGATCCAAAAACCGTGCGGGCATTTCCTCGACCCCAATCTCCAATAAAAAATCCTTCGCATTGCCAGCCATGTGCTCACGCCCCCTCCTTTTTCAGCAGCGGATAGCCCATCGCTTCCCGCTGTTCCACGTAAGCCTGGGCGCAGGCGCGGGCCAGATTTCTCACCCTGGCGACAAAACCGGTGCGTTCAGTCACGCTGATCGCGCCGCGCGCATCCAGTAAATTAAATGTATGCGAACATTTCAACACTTGATCGTAAGCAGGAAGCACAAAACCTTTTTCGATCACTCTTAAAGCTTCTTGCTCATACATATCAAACAGCTTAAACAACATGGACGTGTCGGCCAGTTCAAAATTGTAATGGGAATGTTCCACTTCTCCCTGGTGATGAACGTCACGGTAACTGATCCCGTCAACCCAGGTGATCTCAAACACGCTGTCCACTCCCTGGATAAACGTGGCCAGCCGCTCCAGACCATAGGTAATTTCCGCGCAGACCGGGCGGCAGTCGATGCCGCCGCACTGCTGAAAATAGGTAAACTGGGTGATCTCCATCCCATCCAGCCACACTTCCCAGCCCAACCCCCACGCGCCCAGAGTTGGCGACTCCCAGTTGTCTTCCACAAAGCGTATATCATGCTCCTCCGGATCGATGCCGATAGCTTGGAGGCTGGCCAGATACAATTCCTGCACGTCATCCGGGGATGGCTTCAAAATAACCTGATACTGGTAATAATGCTGCAGCCGGTTCGGGTTTTCACCGTAACGCCCGTCAGTCGGCCTGCGGGAAGGCTCCACATAGGCGACCCGCCACGGCTCCGGCCCCAGCGCTCTCAAAAACGTCGCCGGGTTCATGGTGCCCGCTCCCTTTTCCACATCGTAGGGTTGCAAAATAATACAGTTCTGATTGGACCAGTATTGGTTCAGGGTGATAATTAACTCCTGGAAATTCATACCATGCCTCCTCGATCAATATTTAACAAAAGTAAAACCCCCGGCCTCAGGCATTTCACCAGAGACGGGAGTCATTTTACGCGCTTCCTGTCAGACCGGCCGTCATTGACTCTTTTATTCACTCATATTTTTGTTACAATTTATCAAATTTTTGTGTTAAAGTCAATGCCCGGCGCTAAATATCGTTTCCCCCGGAGCCGCTTTTTACCTCAACTCCATCGGATTCCCCGGCACGCTCTATATCCAGTGAATATTTATTAGCCATCCCCGCTACTGAAGCCAACACCCCCAGAATGGCTATTTCACTGCTGGCCATGGCGCCCAACAGCCCCAGCGCCCCCAGTGAGGCCGGTATTTCAACCACTGTCCGCTCACCTTGCTTAACCTTAATCCGGTATCCACGATTTTTATTAAACAGCCCTTTGATCTGTCCCAGGACCTCGCTTCCTTTCTCATGGAAGGAACCGCCCGCAGTATGTTCTTTCTCCTCAAGATTTATCAGGGCCTGCAAAACGTCGCCGTCCGCCGCGTCCAGGGCGGCTTTGGCCTCTTTATAACTTACACCCAATCTGGTTCTTAAGATATCGATTTTTTCAAGCTCACCCATTTTAATCCCCCTTTTTTAGACTAGTATTAAGTCTGCTTAATATGACAGCGTGGTGCTTACCTTGAGGGCGATTTTGAGCCTTATTCAAAGTGAGCCCTCGGAATAGCGAGGGAACTGTTTGAGCGAGTGAAGCGAGCGAGTTTGACCGAGCCCGAGGGCGAAGGAGCTCGTACAATATTAAGGGCGAACATAAGCCCGTAGGTAAGTACCACGTCTATATTACCCAAGCAGACTTATCCTTTTTCCTTTATTTACTCCCACAGCGATAAATTTTATACATGAACATGATTGGCACCGGCCCGCTCCTGATGAAACCGGTCAAAAAACGCGGCTGATTTTAAGTCCCGCTCCAGATGATACCGTATATACGCATGGAGCAAACTCCTGATCTGGCTCCTGACTGAACCCTCTATTTTAAGTCGGCTCAATTTAGCCGGGTGCCACCTTAAGAGCAGCTTGAGGGTCTCCAGCATGCCCCTGTTAAAAGACATTGCAGCCGGGTCCGCCGGCCTGCAAGTTTCGCACAGCACTCCGCCTATCGCCGGGCTGAATGCCGGACGCCCTGCCACAGGTCCCTGACAGTTGGCGCACTGCTCCAGCACAGGGCGGTAACCCAGCAAAGACACCGCCTTAATTTCAAAAGACCGCGTCAGCAGTTCGGCATCCCCCGCATCCAAAAGTTTCATAGTGGTAAGGAGAAGCTCAAAAAGCGGCGTGTTCGGCTCCCCTTCCGGAGTTATGACATCCACCAGTTCAGCCAGGTAGCTGACTCTTACTATTTTTACTAAGTCGTCCCTGAGAGAAGAAAACATTTCGATAGCTTCGCCCTGGCTGATTGAATCAAGCTCGCGGCCCCGGCTCACCAAAAACCTGGAATGAGAGAAAAGCTGCGTGGCGCCGCGTTTGCGGCTTGCCGGTTTGGAGACGCCGTGCGCCATTACTTTTATTTTACCCTGTTCCCTGGAATATAAAATCAATAGTTTGTCCGCATTGCCGCAGTCCCTGGCCCGCAGGACGACAGCCTCAATCTTGTAAAGTTTCATCAGTAAGACCCCAAATTCAAGTATTCAGAATTCAGGAGTCAGAGTTCTTTTAGGAGTCAAAATTCAGGAGTCAGTATTCAAAATATAAATTAAAGAAAGAAATCGTCTGTCTCTTGTCTCCTGACTCTTGTCTCCTGACTTCTGTCTCTTGTCTTCTGACTCCTGATTCCTATGTTTCATAGTATCCCAGGTTTTTAAGCTGCGCCTCTTTATTTCTCCAGTCCGGCCTCGTCTTTACCCGGATTTGGAGAAAAACTTTTAGACCAAGCAGCTTTTCCATATCCGCGCGGGCAAGGCTGCCGATTTTTTTCAGCATCTGGCCTCCCTTGCCGATCAGGATCCCTTTCTGCGTTTCTCTCTCTGTGTATATCACCGCCCGGACCGCCATGACATTGTTGGGTCGCTCCTGCATCTCCTCGATTACCACGGCTACCGCATGAGGCACTTCCTGTTCCGTGTGGCTCAAAACCTTTTCTCTGATCAGTTCGGCTAGGATAAACTCCTCGGGCCTGTCGGTAACCATCTCGTCGGGGTAATACTTTGGCCCGGCCGGCAGGTAGCTTGTCGTCACCTCAAGCAATCGTCCGGTGTTCTCCCCGGATAACGCCGACACAGGGATAATCTCAGAAAATTTGTATAGCCGGGCATATCTTTCGATCAGAGGCAGCAATTCTTTCCGTTTGACCAGGTCAATTTTATTAATCACCAGCGCCACCGGGGTCGATAAATCCGCAAACTGCCGGATCAGGTAATTGTCGCCGGGACCTGGCTGCCGGTTCGCCTCTACCAGAAAGAGAACAAGATCAACCTCATTTAATGTATTCAGAGCGACTTGCACCAGGTGCTCACCCAGCTTATGTTTCGGCTTGTGAATACCCGGAGTGTCCAAAAAAATAACTTGGCATTCTTCGCGGGTGAGCACGCCAAGAATCCTGTTCCTGGTCGTCTGAACCTTTTCGGACATAATGGTTACTTTCCGCCCGATCAGCCTGTTTAACAAAGTGGATTTTCCCACGTTGGTCCTGCCTACCAGCGCCGCGAACCCTGATCTGAAATTGTCATTTTCTTCTACCAAAACTATCACCTTTAACTTCTTCAGGATTATTGAGCTTCCTATTGCGGTAGTATAATATTATATCCGCCATAATCATAACACCATTTATAACATATAGATATATGACAAGATCATAGCTAAAGATTAACTTATGGATGATGCCAAAAAAATAACCGGTGAATATAATCCATAAAAAGAGAATACTTTTCCCGGCAGTTTGTCTTGATACGTAAGACTTGTAAATAGACGCCGGCCACGCCGCTCCGAAACAAACCAGCATGAGAACCTCAAAAATACTCACTTAATTTCCTCCATACCGGTTGCCGCATGTTGCCGGATCACCGGCTCAAATATGTTCAGGCCGGTCTTCTTGCCGGCAGAAGGTTCTTTATCCCGTCCGGCGCATCCCGCCGCGCGGCTTGTTAACGCAAAGGCCGCGGGTAACAGTTCGGCGGCGGTTTGCATCCGGAAATCACCCTTGCCGTTTGCCATAAAAACTTTCATCGCCGGGTTAAACTCCATTAGCACCTGGCGGCAAGCGCCGCACGGCGCGCAGTATTCATCAGTGCCGGCGGTAACGGCGATGGCCTCAAAATGCCGCTCACCGTTTGAAACAGCCTTGAACAAAGCCACCCGTTCCGCGCAGCAAGACAAGCCGTAAGACGCGTTCTCGACATTGCAGCCGGTATAATAACGGCCTTCCACGGTCAGTATGGCGGCGCCCACCTTGAAATGCGAATAAGGAGCATATGCTCTTTCCCGCGCCGCACTGGCGGCCTTAATCAGTTTTTCAACCGGAAAATCCATGAAATTGCACTCCTTCTCATGGTTACTGAGCCAGGCGGGGATAGAGCACCAAATACGCTACCGCGATCGAGTTCAAGGCGGCAACCAGCACCGCGCCGGCAGCCACATTTTTGGCAACGCGGGCAAGAGGGTGGTAAGTTTGCACGTAAAGGTCGACAACCGCTTCAACCGCGGTGTTAAACATTTCGGCCATGATTACCAGGGTAATTGAGAATATCAAAAAAAGCAGATCATGGGCTTCTATTTTCAGATATAACGCCAGCCCAAGCACCAACAGCGCGGCCGCAAAGTGTATCCGCATATTGCGTTGGGTAAACAACGCGTGCCGCAACCCCGCGGCAGCATAAGTAAAACTTTTTAAAAAATTTTGCACATCCATCGGCATCACCACATAACCATTGTTCCCTGAGCCGCTCATGGCCGGTAAAGGGCTAAATTATCTGGCAGCATTTAATTTCAGGAGTATTTCCTCCTCTTTTTTACGCATGGCCTGTCTGTCTTCTTCTTTCAAATGGTCATATCCCAGCAGGTGCAACACACCATGTATCGCCAGGTAAGCAACTTCCCGCCGGATGCCGTGTCCGTATTCTTCCGCCTGCCGCACGGCAGCCTGGAGGGAAATGACCACATCGCCCAGCAGCACTTCAGCATCCCACTCCTCCTGGAAAGACTCCCCTTCAAGCATGGAAAAAGACAGCACATCTGTGGGACTGTCTATCTCACGGTACTGTAAATTCAAGTCGCGTATATAGCTGTCGTTTACAAATACAAGGCTTACCTCGGCTTCTTCACCGTATCCTTCACCCCTCAGGACTTCCTCTATTACCGGGATTAAAAAATCAATTAGCTCGCTATCCAGCGCCACCTCTTCCTGCAGGTTGCTTACGAAAACTGACACGCTTTTTTCTCCTTTCAATTTCCTGTGACAGATCCGGGTATTCCACCCGGGAGTGAAAGATTCCCGACAGCACGCGGACAAATGAAGTCGCTATGATATCCAGATCTTTAAAAGTCAGGTCACACTCGTCAAGCTGGCCGTCGTTCAGCTTATCCTTGACGAATTTTCTCACCAGACCCTCAACGCGGGCCGGGGTACGGTTCTGCAGCGAGCGAACCGCCGCCTCTACCGAGTCTGCGAGCATCACAATGGCGGCTTCCCTGGTTTGTGGTTTGGGACCCTCGTAACGGAACTCTTCTTCGGTGACACTTTCGGTGCGGTCGTTTTCCAGAGCTTTGTGGTAAAAATAACTAACCATACTGTCGCCATGATGCTGCTCAATAATATCGACAATCCCCTGAGGCAGCTTATGCTCCCTGGCCATCTCCACACCGTCTTTTACGTGGGAGGTGAGAATCAGGGTGCTTAACGAAGGGCCGATTTTATCGTGCGGGTTTTCACAATCCATTTGGTTTTCTATGAAAAAATACGGCCTTTTGATCTTGCCGATATCATGGTAATAAGCACCCACACGGACCAGCAGCGAGTCGCCGCCCACCGCGTCGGCGGCCGCCTCCGCCAGGTTCCCCACAATAATGCTGTGGTGGTAAGTGCCCGGCGCTTCGGTTAACAACCTTTTTAACAATATGTTGTTAGGGTGTGAGAATTCCAAAAGTCTGACCGGCGAAGTGATCCGAAACGTGCCCTCCAGAAAAGGCAGAGCCCCATTCGTCAACACGGACGACAAAATGCCGTTGGCTATCCCGAGAGCCAGGCAGGACGAAATCAAAAGGCCAAAATGAATATTATTGGCCAGGCCAACCGTAAAAATAGCCACTACGTTGGCAACACTGATGTAAATCCCGGCCCGGACGAGATCTCCCCGCTGGCTCAATTTCGATACGCTGTATACTCCCGTGATGCCGCCGATTATCCCCACCAGCCCGAAACGGAGCTGGTTATCCGTCATCGTTCCCAGCATCAGACTGAGCACGGCTACCATTAGCGCAGCCAGCCGGGAGTCCAGCAGAATGGCAATCAACATCCCCGCCGTGGCCAGGGGAACCATGTAGCCGAACTGGGCGCTGAACTCCGGCCATCGGCTGACGTTAATGGCAATAATAGCTTTGCCAACCCCCAGAACAACTAAAACAATTATACCCAGTAGATACAAGTGCCCGGGATGCTCGTAAATCTCCCTGTTCTGCTGATAAAGATAAACCAGCACAACCACCGTGAGCAGGACGACCAGCAGCAATACACCCAGGACTGAAGACAGATGCAGCTTGGGGCGGGTAATACCCAGCGCCTGCAGCTTGGCAAGGTGTTCCTCAGTTAGTATTTCCCCTTCCCCGATTATCTTTTCCCCTTCCTTAATTGAAACCATGACGGGGGAAACGGAGGCCATAGCCTCCTCCTGCTTTTGTCTGGTTTTATCAGACTGAATAAAACCGTTGGGACGAAGATAGTAATCAACAGCACCTTTGGCAAATTGTTCATAAACCTTGGAAAAGCGCATGCCGACAATTTTATTGTTTATGGATTTCTTATTTTCTTCCAGAACGTCCTGGGTAATTCCGTCTCCATCATTCATCGCCTCTGCCACCAGGTTATTTATTCCGGATTCAACCTGCATAGTGTCCTTGGCGGTGGCATGCGCCAGGTCGTTAAGCTCAGCGTCTTGCATGACAAAAGGAAAAATCGAACGGAGCATGGCCACCTTTCCGGCCACGTCCAAACTGGTATCGCTTTGCACGTCAGACAGCTTTTTTGCCAGATCGGAAATATCTTTTTGCACAGCGACACTGACCTGAGGGTCAATCGTATATACATTGCCGGCTTTTTCCGCAGCCTGGCGGCGCTCCATGGCGGTCTTGTTTTTGTCTTCAAAGACGATGCTTTTTTCAGCTTTTACAGTCGTGGGAGATACCTGCCCCACGATCATGCTGGATTTTTCATTGATAAAGTCAGAAGATATGATTACAGTAGTCAGAAATAAAAACAAAATCGCCGCACTGCCCCGCCGTACCTTGCGTTGCTTGGCCAACAGGGACAGGACGGCCGCGACTTTACCTTTTACCGCGCTGATTGGAAGCACGATTTCACCCCCCTTTCCGGTTACCGCCCTATTGCTCTTTTTCATATGCCCTGATAATCTCTTCAACCAGAGGGTGCCGCACAATGTCATCGCCAGTGAGGGCATGGATACCCAATCCCTCAATATCCTTCAAAACTTTAACAGCGTTGACCAGGCCGGAAACCTGTCCTTTCGGCAGGTCAATCTGAGTGATATCCCCGGTAATTACCGCCTTCGAACCAAAGCCCAGCCGGGTCAGAAACATTTTCATCTGTTCCGGAGTGGTGTTCTGCGCTTCATCCAGGATAATAAACGAGTCCTCCAGCGTCCTGCCCCGCATGTAGGCCAGGGGAGCAATTTCGATTATATGACGTTCAAGATACTTTTGGGTGTTCTCCACTCCCAGAATATCGTAGAGACTATCGTAAAACGGCCTTAGATACGGGTCAACCTTATCTTGCAGATCGCCGGGCAAAAACCCCAGTTTCTCACCCGCTTCCACCGCCGGACGGGTCAAAACAAGGCGCCCGACGTTTTTATTGCGCAGTGCCTTGATCGCCATCACCACCGCCAGATAGGTTTTGCCCGTCCCGGCCGGGCCGATGGCAAAAACGACATCGTTATTTTTTATGGCTTCAACGTATTTTTGCTGACCGATAGTCTTAGGTTTAATCTGCTTACCCCGGGCGGAAATCATGGTAACATCTTTAGCTATACTATCCAGAGCGTTTTTCAAGCCGCCTTGCGCCGACTTAATCGCGTAGCCGACTTCCTGGGCGGTTATGTGGTTGCCCGCTTGATAAAAATTGTTTAGCTGATCCAGGATCTCCCTTGCCTGCTCCACCTTTTCCTTTTCACCGGTTATTGTCAGAGCATGGCCCCGCGCCACAACGTGAACTCCCAAGATCCTTTCAATCTGTACCAGGTGCTCATCGTGCTTTCCGAATATTTCTGCCGCGGCGCCAATATCATCCAGTTCTGCCCTGGCTTCAAATTTATCTGTCAATACCCGGCCTCCTTTAAGGTTTAAATAGTTTTTCCTTGCCGATATCCTCAACCGTTTCTAAAACGGCCTTTACCCGGACGACATTTTCATCGCGACCGGCGCTGACATCCTCCAGCCACCGTCCTTGAACAATAGCATCCCGGGGCAATTGCTTCATTACTGCTTCCAGGGCCGCCTCCTCAGCGGCTTTACAAGTGTCCTCCCGGCTGCGTTCATCGCAATAGGCGGCCAACTCCAGGTATTTTACTGTTACTAGTTCGACGGGCGGGTCAAGATTCCTCCATTGGGGAAGCTTTTTCACAGATGTCACTACCTCGTAGTGCTCAAAGGGTATGTTTTCGCTGTCTAACAAAATTTTTTCCTGCGAATTATATTTTAAACTGACCCGCTTTTTCGATCTTCCGGTAAACCGGTAACCTGTTTCAATAACCTGCGCCTCCCCGTAACCCTCATACCAGACTCTGGCTCGCACAATACCCCTGGCATGAACATAATAAGCCGGCCGGATCGCTTTAGGCTCTTCTTTCTTATTGCCCTCACCTTGCTTGGCAGAGTCATCCAATAGGGGGGGTATTTCACCGGAAATAAGCACCTGGCCCGGTGCAACCGTATCTCCTTCCTTAATCAGCGGGTTGCCGTTTAAAACCAGCACTTCTTTAATCATCCCCGCTTTTGCCGCCACGATGTGGGACGGTCTCCGATCCTCCTCCTCAGGCACAATCCGCTCAGCCACTTCAATTGTCACTTTTGTGCCCTTGATATATACGCCTGTCCACGCCACAAGCGGGAGTCGTTCGAGAATCCTGGCTTCCACCTGCTCGGGTTCTATTTTCCACTTCGGCTTTCCTCTGGATAAGCCGGAATCGGCGGCGGCGCCAAGCACTTCCGCGGCAGTAAGCCGCTCGTTGCCCCTGACTTCTATGAACCACACGAAAGAAGAAAGAAAATAAAGTGTTCCCAGGAAGAAAACAAATCCCAGCGCCAGCGCTTTTCTACGCCGTATCCTGACAATACTAAAAGGCAGTCCTTTTCTGGATTCAATGCTGTAGCGGCAGCCGGTGCGCCTGGCGATATGCCGCAGCGGTTTCACGGCATGCAGCCGTACCTTGAGCAAGAAAGCGTTTTCCCCTGTTCTGGAAATATCCCAAAGGTAAATTCCCCTGCTGGCAGCCATATTAATAAATCTTTCAGGAGCCTTACCGGTGACTATTATTACTACATAACCGATGAAATATGACATTAGTTTAAAAAACATCATGGTCTTAACCCCCGTTAATCAAAACTCAAAGAACGGATTTTCCCTTCTATATGCAACTCGTCCGGCAGCAAATTACGCAGTATCAGATTCTCCCCTTTTATTGCCACCTCACCTTCACCGGTGGCTATCCGGACAGTATTCGCAGTATATTCGATTATCCCATGATGATTTTCGATTTGCAGCTGAACATTACCGAATAGAACAATTTTAGGCAAATCCAGCATCACGTCACCGGGTAATTCAAGGAATTCCGAGAACTGCCTTTTTAATTTCTTTCTCAAATCACGCCAAGCCAAAAAAATCCCCTCCTGCAAGATTTTATGCAAATAGAGGGGAATAGATTACTATTAAATGGAAAACAAACCAATCAAAAACATTAAGTATTCAGGAGTCAGGCGTCAGCATTCAGAATATTTTAAAACATCAAGCCTTTCTCTTATTACTCTTACTCTGATTCCTGTTTCCTGATTCCTGTTTTCTGTCTCCTTTTTTCTGACTCCTGACTCCTGAAGCAAAAACGCCCGGCACAATAGCCGGGCGTCTTGTTATCGGTTTATATTTATTAGTGAAATCTCCTTTTTCTCGCCGCTTCAGATTTCTTTTTTCTTTTAACGCTAGGTTTCTCATAATGTTCATGTTTTCTTGCTTCGGCCAATACACCGGCTTTCTGGCACGACCGTTTGAAGCGCCGGAGGGCGCTGTCAAGTGTTTCATTTTTACCAACCTTTACTTCAGCCACTATACTCTCCCTCCCTCCGCAATAACCATGGAGCCATAAACTCTATCTATATATGAAGATCTTACTATACGCGAAAACACTTTCTCATTATACAGCAGGGCATGTTGGCAGTCAACCAGTGATTTAAGCAGTGATTTAGGCATGTCCTAACGGGATTTTAGGGGCGTGTTTTAACCGGGAGGCCATGTTAGCGGTCTTCCTGCCAGGAGGTGATAGTGGATATGCATCACAAGCTGTTCCGCGTCACGGCCGCAGTTGCTGACCAGTCTAAAACCACGGTCGGCAAGCCCCAACTCACGGACAATACGTCCCGCCGCCAGCTGAATCCGGCCCATTATCTCAGCGTCTTCTTCTTTTAAATCAAAGAAGGTGGGAATGTGCTTTTTCGGAATTAACAACAGGTGGGCAGGCGCCTCTGGCTTAAGATCCTTAAATGCCATGACAAAGTCGTCTTCATACACAACTTCTGCAGGTATCTCCTTGTTAATAATTTTACAAAAAATGCAATCCTGCACTTAACCACCTCCTCCCTGGAGAGAAATGACATAAAAAAAGACATATAACATTATTATTATTCAACACCAAGAAAATAAATCCTGCTTAGCGCTCAAACAATCCTGCCTTTTATGGCAGCACCCCGGACTTCTTCAGCCTTTACTTTCACTATCGACCCAATCAGTTCCCTGCTCCCGGGAAAAAGCGCCCGCACGTAATTATCCGTGAGACCTTCATACAACCCGGCTTCTTCCTGATACTGCCGCTCAACCAGCACTTCCAGCACCTGTCCCAGCAATGAGGCAGCAAAGCCGGCCGCCATCTGGCCGCCCAGTCCGATTAGCTTGCGGCTGCGCGCTTCTTTAACCGCCGGTTCAATCTGGCCGGTAAAACCGGCCGCAGGCGTACCCGGGCGGGGCGAATATTTAAAAACATGCAATTTGCTAAACGAACTTTTCTTCAATAGCCGGTAAGTATTGTTATAACATTCATCTGTCTCTCCCGGGAATCCGGCCATCACATCAGTGGTCAGACCCAAACCGGGAATATTCTCCCGCAAAACATTCACCAGGCGGGTATATTCCCCGGCCGTGTAGCGCCTGCCCATTCTCCGCAGCACCTGATCATCGCCGCTTTGCAGCGGAATATGTAAATGCCGGCAAAAAACAGGGGAGCCGGCCAGAATTTCCACCAACTCCGGGGTAATATCATTTGGTTCTAGCGAACTCAGGCGCACTCTTGACAAACCCGGTATCAATACCAGCCTGTTCAACAGTCCGGCCAGGGTGACACCGTCCGCCAGGTCCTCACCGTAAGAGCCGGTGTGAATACCTGTAAGTACGATTTCCTTATATCCCGCAGCTGTCAGCTCGCGGGCCATTTCCAATATTCTTTCCGGGCGCCTGCTGCGCAGCGACCCTCTGGCATACGGAACAATACAATATGTGCAAAAATTATTGCAGCCGTCCTGAATCTTTAAGTAGGCGCGGGTTCTTTCCTGAAGAGGCAGCGCCGGAATCTCTTCAAACTCACCATCGTTTTCTAAACTGCTGACCGCATTTACAGGCATAAGACCCTTCTCCGCGGTTTCCACCAGTTCCACCAATTTTGTCCTGTCCTTCGTGCCTACCACCAGATCCACACCAGGTATCGCCAGGACCTCCTCCGGGGAAACCTGGGCGTAACAACCGGTGACGGCAATCAACGCGCCGGGATTGGTCCTGGCGGCGCGGCGGATCAATTGCCTGGACTTGCGGTCACCCAGATGTGTTACCGTACAAGTATTGATTATGTAAATATCAGCTTCTTCCTCAAATTCCACCAGGCGGTAGCCCCGATCACGGAAAGTCCCCGCCAGCACGGCTGACTCGTACTGGTTGACCTTACAGCCCAAGGTGGTTATGGCCACCCGTTCACCCTTCACTTAATCATCCCCCAAGATCGCCCCACTGGTAAAGAATCATCGTCAAAACAGCCAGACCCGCGGTTTCAGTGCGCAAGATCCGCGGCCCCAAAGTTACCGGGCGGACACCATGCAGCCGTGCGCGCTCCACCTCCCCGGCAGAAAAACCTCCTTCCGGACCGATAAAAACGTATATCTCCACCGGCGGCTTGCCGTACTGCAAAAAACCCTTCAACGACTCCGCTTTTTCCTCTTCCCACGGCATCAACGCCACAGCTTCCGCCGGCAAGGCGCCCAGCACCTGTTCCCAGCTTTTAGGCCCGCTGATTTCCGGGATATCCGGACGCCGGCATTGTTTAGCCGCTTCAAGGGCTATTCTCCGCCAGCGCTCCCACCGTTTAAGCTGTTTGTCCCCTTCCAGCTTAACCACCACCCGCTCGCTCAACAGAGGAATCAATCCATTCAATCCCAACTCGGTGCCTTTCTGAATGATTAAATCCATCTTGTCACTTTTGGGGATACCCTGCACCAAAGTAACCTTCGGCAAGTCTGGGGGCGCCGCGGCGAACTCCTTTTCAATCGTACAGGAAACATCTTTCTTGTCGACCTGTTCCAACACCGCCAAATACGATTTACCCTTCCCGTCAGACAAAACAATTCTACCACCGGCACCTAAACGAAGCACCTTGGCGATGTGGACCGCATCGGTTCCGCTTAAGACAACCCGGCCTTCTCTTATTTGATTTGGCGCCACGAAAAAATGGGACAGCTTCATCCTAACATTTCTCTCCCACAAAGGCCACCCAATGACCCTCACCCAACTGGTCGCGGACAGCCAGTCCGTACGCTTCCATGGCGGCGTGCACCTCTGCAGCGCGGCCGCGGATGATTCCCGAGGCGATCAATACGCCGCCCGGAACCAGCGCCCTTGAAGCGTACGGGGCTAAACTAATGATCACATCGGCGATAATATTCGACACGATCAGGTCGGCCTGACCTTCCACCAAGTCCAGCAGGTTGCCTTGAACAACACGGACTATTCCAGCGACCTGATTCCTGGCAACGTTTTCCAAAGCCACCCGGCAGGCTGTTTCATCCAGATCCGTGGCCGTCACCCGGCCGGCGCCCAGCTTGGCGGCGGCCACCGCCAGAATACCGGAACCGGTGCCCACGTCGTAAACCGTGGCGCCGCTGCGGACATGCCTCTCCAATAAACGCAGGCATAACAAAGTAGTGCTGTGCGTGCCGCAGCCGAATGCCATGCCTGGCTCCATTTCTATAACCAGATCGCCTTCTTTACGGTTCCACTCTTCCCAGCAAGGTTTGACCACCAGCCGTTGGCCCGCCCGCACCGGTTTATAGTAAGCGCGCCAGGCATTGGCCCAGTCTTCGTCGGCGACCCGGCGGGTGCTTACTTCCGGCGCCGGACTTAGCGCCAGCCGCTCTAAAGCCTGGCGGAAATCACAAAGCCTGCGGTCCAAATCCTGATCCGCCGGGAAATAAGACTTGACCAGCGGCCAACTGTGCCCGGACACTGTTCCGGGAATACCCCACTCATCAGGGTGGGTTTCCGCGGCATACCTGAGGATAACAGCAGGATCTTCAATAACCACGCCGCCGCTTTTCAACTCTTCGAATAATCCGGCCACCGCTTCAACCGTGCCGGGCAAAGTGCGAACAGTAATTTCCAGCCAGTCCACGCATTTATCTCCCTTGTTATTTTACCCCATAAAAGCATCTTTCATTTTTTCAAAAAAACTTTTATCGCCTGAAGCGTGCCGGCGCTCGCTGTCGATGCTGTTGAATTCTTTTAACAATTCCTTCTGCCTGTCATTGAGCTTGGTGGGAGTAATCACTTTAACTCGCACGTGCTGATCTCCCTGGCCATAACCGTTGATATGGGGGATACCTTTGCCTTTAATACGAAAAACAGTGCCTGATTGAGTGCCTTCAGGAATTTTTAACTTGGCTTTGCCGTTCAGAGTCGGGACATCTAACTCGTCACCCAGCGCCGCCTGGGCGAATGAAACCGGTATTTCACAAATCAAGTCATCGCCTTCGCGCTTAAAAACACGGTGCGGCTTGACGTGAATATATACATAGAGATCACCAGGCGGGCCGCCCCGCGAACCGGCTTCGCCCTCGCCCGCCAGGCGGAGGCGGGAACCGCTGTCCACTCCGGGCGGCACGTTGATCTTGATGCTGCGCGTCTTGCGCACCTGGCCGGTGCCCCGGCAGGTGGGACAGGGTTTGTCGATAATCTTGCCGGCGCCGCCGCAGCGGTCGCAAGTGCGCGACTGAACAACACGCCCGAAGGGAGTGTTCTGAGAATACTGCACTTGGCCCGCGCCGCCGCATGTCGGGCAGGTCTGGGGCTTGCTGCCCGCCGCCGCCCTGCTGCCGCCGCAGGTGCTGCAGGTTTCCACGCGCGGCACCTTTATCTCGCGCTCCATACCGAAAGCGGCGTCTTTTAAGCTAATTTCCATATCCGTCCGGATGTCGGAACCTCTTTCCGGGCCGGTGCGCCTGCGTCCGCCGCCACCAAAAAAAATATCAAAGATATCGCCAAAACCGCCTAAATCTCCAAAACCCCCGCCAAAGCCGCCAAAGCCCTGACCGTTGGCATCAGCGTGGCCAAAGTGATCGTAACCAGCCCTTTTATCAGGATCACACAAAACGACATAAGCTTCGTTGATCTCTTTAAACTTGGCCTCCGCGTTCTGGTCACCCGGATTTGCGTCCGGGTGATACTGGCGCGCAAGTTTACGGTAAGCTTTTTTTATCTCGTCAGTGGTCGCATCTTTGGATACGCCAAGTACCTCATAGTAGTCACGCTTAGCCATCTATCCACCACCTTAATATACTAAAACAAAGGAAAGGGGAACCGAAATTCCCCTCAAAAGGTTTCCTTAACTTATATATTATAATATAAAAATTATATTGGCTATTTTTTTATTTATCTTCCTTTACTTCAAAATCCGCGTCCACCACATTATCTTTATCGCCCTGGCCGCCGCCACCGGCGTAGCCGGCGCCGGCGCCGGCATTACCGGCTTGTGCCTGATCCTGACCGGTATTTTGGTACATAGAAGCAGTCAGTTCATAAAGCGGTCCGGTGATAGCTTCCAGTTTCGCTTTAATGGATGCTATGTCGCCGCCCTTCATGGCTTCTTTTAATTCGTCAGTGGCCTTCTGCAATTTTTCAACGGCGGCCGCGTCGGCCTTATCCTTGAAGTCCTTAATAGTTTTTTCAGCCTGGTAGACCATACTGTCGGCCTGGTTGCGGGTCTCCACTTCTTCTTTGCGTTTGGTGTCTTCCTCGGCGTATTTTTCGGCGTTCTTCACCATTTGATCAATTTCTTTATCGTTCAGGTTAGTGGAGGCGGTTATGGTCATACTCTGTTCCTTGCCTGTCCCCATATCCTTGGCGGACACGTTGACAATACCGTTGACGTCAATATCGAATTTTACCTCGATTTGCGGCACACCCCTGGGCGCGGGCGGAATACCGGTGAGGGTGAAACGGCCCAGCGTCTTGTTGTCCCCCGCCATCTGGCGCTCGCCTTGGAGTACATGTATCTCAACCGAAGTCTGGCCGTCCGCCGCAGTGGAAAAGATCTGGCTCTTGGCGGTGGGGATGGTCGTGTTGCGGTCGATCAGCCTGGTAAATACCCCGCCTAATGTCTCAATACCGAGGGAAAGCGGCGTCACATCCAGCAGCAGCACATCCTTAACCTCTCCCCCCAGGACTCCTCCCTGAATAGCGGCACCCAACGAAACACACTCGTCCGGGTTAATCCCTTTATGCGGCTCCTTGCCCAAATACTTGCGTATGGCTTCCTGCACCGCGGGTATTCTGGTTGAACCGCCCACCAATAGGATCTTGTCGATGTCCTTGGGCTGCAACCCGGCGTCGGACATGGCCTGGCGGGTAGGGCTCATCGTCTTCTCGATCAAATCGGCGGTCAATTCTTCAAATTTAGCCCTGGTTAAATTTACGTCCAAGTGTTTGGGCCCGCCGGCGTCGGCGGTGATAAAAGGCAGATTGATATTGGTGGTGGCAACGCCGGACAGTTCGATTTTAGCCTTTTCGGCTGCTTCATTCAAACGCTGCATAGCCATCTTATCGTTGCGCAGGTCTATTCCGGTTTCTTTTTTAAACTCGTCCGCCAGAAAATCAATAACCCGCTCGTCAAAATCATCGCCGCCCAGGCGGTTGTTGCCGCTGGTCGCCTTAACTTCAAACACGCCGTCGCCCAGTTCCAGAATGGAAACGTCAAAAGTGCCGCCGCCCAAGTCAAACACCAGCACCGTCTGCTCTTCTCCCTTATCCAAACCATAAGCGAGCGCGGCGGCTGTAGGTTCGTTGATAATCCTGAGCACTTCCAGGCCGGCGATCTTGCCCGCGTCCTTGGTCGCCTGGCGCTGGGAGTCACTGAAATAAGCCGGCACCGTGATGACAGCCTGATCGACTTTACTCCCCAGGTAAGCTTCGGCGTCTGATTTCATTTTTTGCAGAATCATCGCCGATATTTCTTGCGGGGTATAGTTTTTACCGTCAATCTTTACTCTGTAGTCGGTTCCCATGTGCCGTTTTATTGAACTAACAGTACGTTCCGGGTTGCTGACAGCCTGGCGTTTGGCCACCTGCCCCACCAGTCTTTCACCGTTTTTTGAGAATCCGACCACGGAAGGAGTTGTTCTGGCCCCTTCGGCGTTGGGTATTACTACCGCTTCCCCACCTTCCATAACAGCCACACAGGAGTTGGTGGTACCCAGGTCAATACCTATTATCCTAGACATATCAATTATTAACCTCCTGATAATTTTATCTTTATTATTAAAGTCCCATGCTAAATTTATTAAGATGATTTGGCAACTTTGACCATAGCCGGCCGGATTACCTTTTCTTTTAAATAATAACCGCGTTGAAATTCCTCAATTACCGTATTGTCCGGGTGTTCATCGGATTCTGCCTGCAGCACCGCCTCGTGCTTTGCCGGATCGAACTGCTCACCAACAGCTGGAATAGCCGCCAGCCCTTCGGCTTGCAGAACATCCTGCAGCTGCCGGTAAATCATTTCCACTCCGGCTTTATAACTCTCAATGGATTGACCTTCCGCCGCCAGAGCCCTGCCGAAATTGTCCAGCACCGGCAGCAACGCCACGATCAGCTGCTCGGAGGCATATTTAAAGAATTCTTCTTTCTCCTGGCGGGTTCTCCGCCTGTAGTTCTCATAGTCGGCCTGCACCCTGGCCAGGCGGTTGTAATAATCATCGGCGCGCGTCTTTTGCTCTTCCAATTGCGACCGTAAAGAGGCTAACTCACCATCCCCGTTTTTCTCCTCAATTGTGCCCGCGTCCTCCGCTACCGGGCCGTCGTCTGTTCCATTTTGCTTCGTTTCACCAGGTTCCACTTCCGGCTGATTTATTTTTACTTCCAGGTTCTCTTTAAATTCTTCTTCATGACTCACCTTACCCACACCTCGCAAAAAAGTATTCTCATTCTCCCATTCTGTCTTTTGACTACTGACTACTGCATAATCATTGATTAACGATGTCTTTATCGTGCATATCTTTTTCTTCCCGTTTTTTAATGATCGTGTCTATTCTCAAGATGGCTTCGGCCACTTCACCGGCCGCTTTCAGGGCATAGATTTTCACATTGGCCGGATCAACAACGCCCAGTTCATCCATATCGGCAACTTGCCCGCTGTCACAGTCAACCGCAAGGGAATGCTTGCCTGTTTCCACCTGGGCGGCAATGACGTCGCCCAGCTTCTCCAGCGGGTTGAATCCGGCGTTGGCCACAATTTGCGCCATGGGCCGCTTCAAGGCTTCAACCACGCAATCCACCCCGTATGCAGCCATTCCCCTGATCCCTTCTCTTACCTTCTCCACCTCGCGCGCCACCGCCAGTTCCATGGCCCCCCCGCCGGGGACCACACCCCCCTTGATAGCGGACTGGACGGAAGAAGCGGCGTCCTTGGCGATGCGCTCCCTTTCGCCGACCACCTCCGACGTGGCCGCGCCCACCAGCACGGTTGCCATGGGCTTTCCTTTGCCGCCCATTACCCATACCTGTTCCAGCTTTTCATCGCTGTACACCCTATCGGCGTAACCCAGGCATTTTTCCAGCTCATCAACCGCCTTTTTCAGGCCGGTGCGCTTGATCATTCTCGCGCCCGTCAGTTCCGACGCCTTGCGCAGTTCCTTGTTGGACACCCGCTGGACAACCATTATGCCATTGTCCGTGAGAATCTCTTCAGCCGCGTCGTCCACTCCGCGATCGACCAGAACCAGGCCAACTTGCAGGCCGGCTATTTTATTAATGTTATCTTTAAATTCAGCTTGTAGTTGCAGGTAACGGCTAAATCCCGCTTCGGTCCCTAAAGCCTCGTCTTCAATTTCCTCCGGCTCAAGGGCATCGTCAATCACCAGCACTTTTACCCGTTCCAGTTCCTTGGGCATCTGGCGGTTCATCCGCTCCTTGTTGATAATAACGCCCATAAAAACTTGATTTTCCGCCCCTTCTTCGGCAATAATAGTATCGGAAAATTTAAACGTGGGATCATCCCTGAGTTTGTCCTCACCTACCAACACCGCCGCCCGCACCACCAGATCGGCGATATCCCCATGCTCTCGTCCGGCCACCAGCGCCACCTGCCGGACCGCCGGGTCGCTTAGTCCTTCAACCGGGCGGGCTTGCTCAGACATTGCTTCAAGAGCTCTTTTCAAGCCGACACGCAATCCTTCAATTACCCGCGCCACGGGCACCCCTTTGGCAACCTGCTCAAAGCCGGCGCTGACCAGCGCTCCCGCCATCACCGTGGCCGTGGTGGTGCCGTCCCCGATCTCCTCCTGCTGCGCCTTGGCTATGTTAATCAGCATCCGCGCAGCGGGGTGATTGGCTTCCATCATTGTTAGTATCGTCACGCCATCGTTTGTTATTACCACGTCTCCAAATTTATCAACCAGCATGGTGTCCAGCCCCTTGGGCCCCAGGGTGCCTTCCACCGCTGACGCGATGGCCCGGATGGCATTGGAGTTGGTCATCAGGGCGGCCAGCTTTTCATCTACCTCAGAACCGGAAATTGCTTCCTTCTTTAAGCTCAAACAGGGTTCCCCCTCACTTTCGCACGCCCTGGATCATCCGCTCCAGAGTCCGGGAAAGGTATTTTGTCAAATAATCAACGACACTTACCACTTTGGCGTATTCCATCCTGGTGGGTCCCAGCACTCCAAGAGAACCCATCTTGCGGCCACGCACAGTGTAAGGGGCGGTAATCATGCTGCACTCCTTCATATCCCACTGGTCGATTTCCCCGCCGATCCGCACAGTCACACCCTCATCCTCGCCCCCGCCTTCCAGGATATTGCAAAGAAGTTTCTCTTGTTCCATGATGCTCAGCATGGTCTTAATCTTTTCCACGTTGTGGAATTCAGGCTGATTTAACATATTAAATACCCCGCCGAGGTATATTTTATCCTCGACTTCAAGCGTCAGGCTATCTTGGATTAATTCCATGACCATGTCCAGAACATTTTTATGCCTGGCGAGTTCGGAATAAATTTCCTTAATTAGATTCAATTTAATGCTTTTCATGGTAAGACCTTGAAGCTTGTCGTTCAGCACCCTGGATATCGTTTCCATGTCCAAAGCGGTGATGCTCTCCGGTATCTCGATCATCCTGTGCTGAACAGCGCCGTTATCCATAACGGCGATTACCATGGCCCGGGACTGATGCATATATACAATCTGGACATGTTTCAGACTGCTGATGCCAATGCGCGGCGTCAGCACCATCGCGGTATAATGAGTCAATTGGGAGAGAAGCAGGCCTGTTTTATGAATCACCTGCCCGACATCTCTCACCTTGGCTCTATATTCCCGCCTGATTAACTCTTCTTCTTCCTTCGATAATTCCTGCTTTCTCATTAAAAAGTCAACATAATAACGGTAGCCGAGTTCCGACGGAATACGGCCGGCCGAGGTGTAAGGCTGTTCGATAAACCCCTGATCCTCCAGGTCTGCCATTTCATTGCGTATTGTAGCCGGGCTTACCCCCAGCTTGTATTTTTTGGCGATGGTCCGGGAACCGACTGGCTCAGCGGTGGCAATGTAGTCGTGAACGACAGCTAACAGTACCTTTTGCTTACGGTCTTCCATTACTTTGCCGGACCTCCTTCTTGTTAGCACTCTACGTTATTGAGTGCTAAAAACCTCTAAATAAAAAATAGCACTACTATAACGAATTGTCAAGGGAATTGGTGAAAAGTATGCAAATATTTTACTAATAATGGCTGCATACAAATTCTTTAAAAACTTCATTACCGAGCGGCAGGCCTTTTGCAGTGAGGCGCAGGTATCCGTCCGCGAGCTCCACCAGTCCGGCTTCCCGCAAAGAAGTTATTTCCACCCGGTAAATATCCTCCGCCCGCCGGCCGAAGCGGTGGTAAAAAGCTTCCAGGTGAACTCCCTTGAGCAGCCGCAAGCCCAGAAACATGGTCTCGGCCATCTCATGCCGGACGATTGCGGCATCTCTTGCTGCCACCGGCAATTTCCCCTGGGCAAGACTGCCGGCGTAGCCCTTTATAGTGGAATCATTGGCGAAACGTTCACCTTGCAGGTAAGAATGCGCGGCCGGACCGATGCCCAGGTAAGACTGATTAAGCCAATAGTTCAGATTGTGAACCGACTCCCGTCCGGACCGGGCAAAATTGGAAATCTCATAATGAACATAGTCCCGCCCGGTCAAATAATCAATTGCCGTCTGATACATGAACAGTTCCAGATCTTCAGAACAAGGCTCAAGCCCGCCGCTGGACACCGCCTGTTCCAGAGGTGTTCCCGCCTCCAGCTGAAGCCCGTAGGCCGCTATGTGCTCCGGGCCTAGAGCAGTAGCCTGGTCCAGTGATTCCAACCAGTCTTCTCCGGTTTGACCCGGAATTCCGTAGATCAGGTCCAGATTCAGGTTTTCAAACCCGGCCTCCCTGGCCGCGCGGACAGCCCCGGCGGCTTCGGCGGCGGTATGGACACGCCCCAGCACCGCCAATATGTTATCCTGAAAAGCCTGCACCCCCAGGCTGAGCCTGTTCACCCCACCCTTCCGCAGCAGCGCCAGGGACCTGCGGCCAACCGTTCCCGGATTAGCCTCCACAGTTATCTCACACCCCGGCGGCAAGTGGAAATTTTTATTTACCTTTTCCAACACGGAAAGCAATTTTTCAACCGGCAGGCAGGTAGGTGTCCCGCCGCCGATAAAAACACTGGTGAGTATTTTATCATGTTCCGGTAAAATACCGCCATACATTTCTATCTCCTTAAACAAAGAATCCAGGTAGATTCCGGCTGCCCCTTTCGTATAAGGATAAGAAATAAAATCGCAATAACGGCACTTTCTAACACAAAACGGAACATGGATATATAAACCAAGGGTCATTGTCCGGACACCTCTAGTCGTTCAGAAGTCAGAATTCAGGAGTCAGAATTCAGAATAATTCGGGACAGTAAACCATTTTTTTATTCTGAATCCTGGCTCCTAACTCCTGACTACTTTTCAATGCTTAAGACCGCCATAAAGGCCTCCTGCGGTATTTCGACATTGCCAACCTGCTTCATCCGCTTTTTGCCTTCTTTTTGTTTCTCCAGCAGCTTGCGTTTGCGGGTGATGTCTCCGCCGTAGCACTTGGCCAGCACATTCTTACGCACCGCTTTCACTGTTTCCCGGGCGATAATACGGTTGCCGATGGTGGCTTGAATCGGGACTTCAAAGAGGTGGCGCGGAATCAGCCCCCGCAGTTTTTCCACCAGCTGACGGCCCCGGTAATAAGCCTTATCATCGTGAATGATTACAGAAAGAGCGTCAAGCACTTCACCGGCAATCATGATATCCAGCTTAACCAGGTTTGATTCCTTATACCCGGACAACTCGTAATCAAGCGAGGCGTAGCCCCTTGTCCGCGACTTGAGTTGATCGAAGAAATCAAAAATAATCTCACTGAGCGGCAGGTTATAAGTCAAAATGACCCGGCCGGCGCTCATATATTCCATGTCGGCGAAAGTGCCGCGCCGCTCCTGGCACAATTCCATCACCGCGCCCACATAATCTTTCGGACACATGATGAGCGCCTTGACAAAAGGTTCCTCAATTATTTCCACTTTGCCGGCCGGCGGCATTTTGCTGGGGTTGTCGATTTCCATTACTTCCCCGGCAGTGGTGGTAACCCGGTAAACGACGTTCGGTGCGGTGGTAATCAAGTTCAGGCCGTACTCGCGCTCAAGCCGCTCCTGGATAATCTCCATGTGCAACAGGCCCAGAAAGCCGCAGCGAAAGCCGAAACCCAACGCCTCGGAAGTCTCCGGTTCATATAGCAAGGAAGCATCGTTTAGCTTGAGCTTTTCCAGCGCGTCTTTCAGATCGTCATATTGTATGTTGTCCACGGGGTATAAGCCACAGTAAACCATCGGGGTGACCTTGCGGTAGCCGGGCAGCGGCACCGCAGCCGGGCGCCGGGCGTCCGTAACCGTGTCCCCTACCCGGCAGTCCTTGACGTTTTTTATGCCGGCAGCGATAAAACCCACCTCGCCGGTGCGCAGTTCACCGACAGAGAGGAGAGTGGGGCGGAATATTCCCGTTTCACTCACCTCAAACTCCCTGCCGGTAGCCATCATCTTAATCTGCATACCCTTAGTTACTATGCCCTCCATGACGCGAATATAGGCGATAACTCCCTTATAGGGATCGTAGTGGGAATCGAAAACCAGCGCCTTTAAGGAAGCCCCGGTCTGACCACCGGGCGGGGGTATTTTAGCCAC
Source organism: Pelotomaculum terephthalicicum JT (assembly GCF_022410535.1). GTDB lineage: Bacteria > Bacillota > Desulfotomaculia > Desulfotomaculales > Pelotomaculaceae > Pelotomaculum_D > Pelotomaculum_D terephthalicicum. The sequence continues at coordinate 145,259 of NZ_JAKNBL010000002.1, read as the reverse complement.
AATTTGTTCAAGAATATCCCTAACACCGGTCCCGCTTTTAGCGGAAGCCAATATGCAGTCCGAAGCATCCAGACCGATCACATCTTCGATTTCCTGCTTCACTCTTTCCGGGTCCGCGCCGGGCAGGTCAATTTTATTAATGACAGGGATTATTTCCAGGTTGTGATCCATGGCCAGGTAAACATTGGCCAGCGTCTGGGCTTCGATTCCCTGGGCCGCGTCCACCACCAGCAGCGCGCCTTCACAGGCGGCCAGACTGCGGGACACCTCGTAGGAGAAGTCCACGTGGCCGGGGGTGTCAATCAGATTCAACTGGTATTCCCGGCCGTCCCCGGCCAGGTAATTCAAGCGCACGGCCTGCATCTTGATGGTAATGCCCCGCTCCCGCTCCAGGTCCATCTGGTCCAGCACCTGGTTGGTCATCTCCCGCTCGCTCAAGGCGCCGGTATATTCCAGCAGCCTGTCCGCCAAGGTGGACTTGCCGTGGTCAATATGAGCAATTATGCAGAAATTACGGATTCTATCTTTTTCCCACTCTATCAAAAAACTTCACTCCTTATTTCAAGCACAACTATATTATTATATCACCGGCGGAAATGGGCGGCAATTACCAAGGACTTCCCCCATTGAGGAAGTCCTTTATTTATATTAATTATTCATTATTAATTAACTCAATAATGTTATGTCAAATACGTGGCGCTATTTAACAGACCGGCCCTGTTTTCTACGCCGATCTTTTGCAATATGTTCCGATTTGGTAATATTCAGTATTCAGATTTATATATTTTTAAAGCAATCCGGATACAGGATCCGTCCGAGCGCGGTAATGCCGTCCAATAACCGCATGGTGGGGCGTGATACCACCGCTTCGTCTACCAGGTAAACCTGATGTTCCCGGACGGCCTTGATGACCTGGTAACCGGGCCGCAGGTATATTTCTTCCTCCCTGACCTTGTTCATTTCACCTTTTTGCGCAATGTACACGTCAATATCCCGGGCACTGGCGAGAAGCCGTTCCTGACCATAGGAGGCTATGGTGCTGCCCTGTTTAACCGCGGGCGCGTCCGCCGCCACGTTGACGGCGCCGGCCTTTTCCAGGACAAAAGCGGCATTGGAATCCGGCGTGCAGGTGGTTATGTCCTTGGTCGTCTCAAAGAACACTTTTTTTCGCTCCTGCCAGGGTACCCCGGCCACTAATTCCTCAACCGTCTTTAGGCGGCTGTTGAATTCGGCTGCCAGCCCAGCGGCTTCTTGCTCCTTACCGGTCAGCCGACCCAGTTTTTGCAGGTACAGAAGAAATTGATCAATGTTCTCCGGGTACAGAACCGCGACGGGAATACCGGCCATCTCCAATTTTGCTATAAAATCCGGGTAATTGTTGGCTATGAAAGTCCTGGCAAGCACCAAGTCCGGCCCGGCCGCTATGATCTTTTCAGCGTCTTCCCGGAAGCTGTAGGAGGGTTTTGCCAGGGCGGCCGGCGGGTAGGTCTCGCTGTCGGACACCCCGATAATCTCTTCGTCCAGCCCGAGGGAAAAGAGATTCTCCGTATGCGCGGCGTAAAGCGAGATGATCCTCCGGGCCGGTTCCTCCAACCTGACCTCCTTGCCCAGGTCGTCCACCACCACCAGGTTGTCGGGCGCCGGAGCAGTCCGGGTTTGGCCGCATCCGGCCAATGCGGCACTCAGGGTAATGATAAAAAAAATAAACATCATTCCGGATCTCTTCATTCATCTTTCTCCTTTCATCCCGAATCGGGCAGCAAAGTTAAATGATACTTGCCGGTAACCGGATGTTTGTCTATCTCCACTTGCACATTAAAAATCTGCTTGATCACTTTTTCGTTAAAAACAAGGTCTCCGGGACCTTCGCAAGCTACCTGCCCTTTTTCCATGTATATAAAATAATCGCAGAACATCCCGGCAAGGTTCAAATCGTGCAGCGCGGCAATGACCGTCACGCCTTGCCTCGTGTTCAACCTTTTAATCAGTTTAAGCAAATCTATCTTGTGGGAAATGTCCAGATTTGACGTAGCCTCATCCAAAAACAGCACTTGCGGCGTCTGGGCCAGGGCGCGGGCCAGAATCACCCGCTGGCGCTCCCCGCCGCTCAGGCTGGTAACGGCCTTTTCGGCATAGTCCAAAACCCCGCAATGTTCCATACAGCTGTAAACAATCCCCAGGTCTTCGTCAGTAAGCCTGCCCAGCCGGCCCAGGTGGGGTTTGCGCCCCATCATGACAACTTCCAGCACGGTAAAGGGAAAGTTGATGGAGCAGTCCTGGGGCACAACGGCGAAACTGCGGGCAATATGCCGGCGGCGGTAAAACCGCAGCTCCCTGCCCTGCCAAAAGACACGTCCGGCGGAAGGCTTCAGCACCCCGCACATAACGTTGATCAGGGTGGTCTTGCCGCTGCCGTTGGGCCCGAGCACGCCGTAAAAGCCCCCTTCCCGGATGTCCAGGCTGACTGTCTGCAGGGCGGGGTGCTTTCCGTAACACAAAGTCAAGTTGTCGGTCTTGATCAGCACCGTTTTTTCCAAAGTGTCCTCCTAAAACATCTGGCTTTTTGCCCTCATTTTGAAAATATAGCAGAAAAATGGCCCGCCGAGCAGGGTGGTCAGGACCCCCACCGGGATTTCCGTGGCCAGCAGGTTTCTGGCGATGGTATCCGCTCCGCTTAGCAACAGGGCCCCTCCCACCGCTGATACCGGGATCAGGATCCGGTGATCAGGCCCCACCAGCATACGCATCAGGTGAGGGACGATCAGCCCCACAAAGCCGACGATGCCGGAAACCGAAACGCAGGCTGCGGTAATCAAAGAGCAAGTGACCAGGAGGATGGTAATGACTTTGCCGTCATCGACCCCCAATTGTCTGGCCGCATTGCTCCCCAGGCTCAGGACATTGAGGTCGTCGGCGTAATAGCAGCAGATCAAAAGGCCGGCCAAGACCGGGAGCAGGCATAAAAAAACGTGATGCCAGCCCCGGGAGGCAAAGCTTCCCATCAGCCAGAAGACAATTGAGCCGACTCCTTCGCCGGCCATACTCTTCAGAAAACTGATGGCCGCAGAAAGTATGGCGCTGACAATAACCCCCGCAAGGATCAGGTTGGTGACCGCCAGGGTGCCGTTAACCAGGGCGAGCCCGTATACGGCTCCCAGAGCCAGAAGAGCCCCTGCCAGGGCAAACAGGGGCACTGTCAGCATACCCAAGCCGCCGGGCAGGAAGATGCCGAAGAATATGGCCAGAGCGGCCCCGAAAGCCGCGCCGGTGGATACGCCGAGGGTATAGGGGTCGGCCAGGGGGTTCATTAGGAGCCCCTGGAAGACTGCCCCGGCGGTGGCCAAACCGGCCCCCACCAGGACAGCAGTCAAGATCCTGGGCAGCCTGATCTCCAGTATTACCGCCCGGTGGATATCGTCCAAACCGGCAAGCGCCGTGCCGTCGGCGGTCAAAGATGAAAAAATGATTCTGGCTATCTCCCAGGGCGGTATTTTAATGACGCCCGAGCCAGTAAAGATCAGACAGCCGGCGGTCAGGAGCACAGCCAGGACAAGTAAGACAAGCAGCCTTTGCTTTTCCTTTTTTCGTTGGACCAGAATTAATTTGCTTTGCATTTGAACCTTTCATTTATTTGTTAAATATATTGATGTTGCCGTCGGCATCCCAGTTAACCGAATAGCCAAGTCGCTTGCTGAAAAAGGACAGCGGAATCATCGTCGAGCCGTTGTTGGCTGCCTGGCATTCGGCATCCAACGCGGTTTCCACGCCGTTTACCAGCGCATAGCCGCTGCCGGGCCGGAAGGACACCGTCAGGCCACTTTTTTCAGCCACTGCCGCCCCCTCGTTTTCATCCCACGAAACACTAAAGCCCATGGCTTCAAAGGTTGGTCTCATCTGGGCCATGATCAAATCACCATCGGCGCGCGGGGGCTCGCTGTAGGCAATTTTTTCACCGTTAACCCGCACTTCCGCGTCCTTCAGGCTTTTCTCATCCAATTCCGCCATAGCCGCGGCCAGGTGTTTTACGAATATATCCACGATTGCTTTGTTCTCCAGAAGCCCCTTGAGCTGGGTATCGGTTTCATATCCGAGTCTGTTCAGCTGGGATTTCCAGGAGTCCTCCTCATCGCCGTCCAGGTCGTTCAGGGCATGGTCGCCGGCAATGTTCATAAAGGGTATCAAGGTTGCTCTTTTAACTCCGGACGCCGCCAGGTCTTTCTTCACTTCCTCCAGGCTGGGATAGCCTTCCACCGTGCCTAAAAACACATTCTTATACTCGTGCCGCAAAATATCGTTAAGCTTCCCGTAAGCGGAAGCGGAAGGGTGTTCGCTGCCGTGTCCCATCAGGACCACGGCGTTCGATGCGGTATCGGCGGGAAACTGGGAAGCGATGGCCTCCGACGCATCAACATAGTCCGCGTGGTGATAGAGAAGGGGTCTGCCCAGGGACATTTTCCTGGGGCCAAATTCACCCTCCGGCGTCTGAAGCGTCAGAAAACTGTTGACGACCTCCAGGAGATCGCTATATTCCTGTCCCGGGAAAATATGGTCCGACTGCACCACAACTTTCCCGTAACCCTCCGCTCTCAACTTGGACAATGCGGTGAAGGGAGCGTCGACAATCCGTCCGCCCCGCTTGGCTATTTTATCCCTGATGAGTTTTGAGGTGTAGGCCCAACGCACTTCAACCCCGGGGAAAGCATCCTTGACAGCTTGCTCCAGGTTGTTGTATGCCGGCATTGCGGACTGGACGCCTGTCCCGAAGGTAACCAGCAGAATGGCCTTTTTTTCTTTTTCGCTCTCTCCGGCCATCGCCGGCGCCACAGACAATAATACCAGGGAAACAATGAATATACCCATGATAAGCCTTTTGATACCTTGCATAAAGTCTCTCCTCCCTAACTCTGTTTAATATTGGAAAATTATTTAAATATTAACTAGGGAGGAAATATTGATTTTGCCAGGTACAACCCCAACACCCCCTTATCCGCGTAAGGTCCAACGCTGGGGAAAACAGGCAGGTTTCCTGGCTCCGGTTCATCGCTTGCCTTACGCCTTCCCGGGCAAAACCCAGTGGCAAAAGAGTGGGGGACATTCCTTCGTGAAATCGTCGAGGAAAAAGGAATTTCCCCAAAACCGACGGTTTGCTCCTTCATTAAGTAAGACAGCTCTCCGTTACAGTGGCGGGACCGCGCCGGATTCACACCGGCTTCCCTTTTAACTCCCGTCCATCACAGGACGGGGCACCTGTTTTCCTAACTAAAAAAAATGAACGCCTTATCTCACATCACATAAAGCTGCAACTGCCGCCATTATCAAAGCTGCTCTTGGCTGGATGAAGTTTAAGTTTGTATTTCTTAAAACTTAGTATTAAAAAATGTTTCAGGGTAAAGGATTATTGGAACCCTGGCAAGGAGGACTTAATGAGGGCAGTATATCGAAAATTCAGGTATAGGGATGTAGAAAAACCCGGCTTTTCCGTAAAAGCCGGGTTTTAAAAGGCCTCACACCTTTATATATAGCACCCTCTAAGCACAAACCTTTCCACGGAAGGCAATACTTAATTTTGCCCAGGCAGGTATCCTGACTCGTGGCTCAAAGCGCATCTCCCGCCTTCCCAGGCTATCAAAAACCAGTGGCATTTTGGGAACTGCTCCCCACTTACAGTGGCCGGACCGTCCGGGATTCACACCCGGTTCCCTTTTCATCCCCGATATACCGGGGATACCTAAACAATTATTTAATTAAAAGTATACTAACACCGTTTAACTGCTTTGTCCACCATGCTTTTGAAAAAATATTCAGCCATGAACTAAAATAACCCCTGCCAAGGGGTTACCGTTTGTTTTCATCAATATCTTCTCTTATCTTTAGCCCTTTTCCCGGACGCTTTCAAAAGGCAGGGTCTGGAACCAATGTTCTAATCCTTTTTCTATCTGAAGCACGCGTGGTATAATATCTGAGAGGAACTTGTCCCGGAATGCTGCGGCGTTATTATTAGAGGACATTAAGATTTCGCCGCATTTGTTTTCAATAAGGCGGTAATATTTATCCGGCCTTTTCACAACAAGGTTTTCCCCCATGATTTCCAAACGATAAACGTCTGCTCCCGCGTTTTCAAACCGGATAGCCTGTACCGGTACATCAGGTGCGACGATTTCGTTAAAATTGGCCAGCGTGTAAGCGCTTCCTATAGCTACTGCAGCAATTGACATTAAAACTACGCACTTATATTTTGTCCAGGTCACGATATCACCTTACTCTCTTCCATAATCACCCGGGCTACCGCATCTGCAAACAGAACCGCTGAGCGTACCGCCTCTTCCACTGAATTTTTTGACGTGCCTATTTCCACCAGCACCGCGTGAGGGTGAAGATACTGGTTATAATTGCTGGTCTTCACTCTGACACCCAGGGAAAGCCCCGGATACATCTTATTTGTTTCTGCCGAGAGCTTTGCAGCGAAGGCATAGTTCGACGACATGCGGGCGCCGGTGATGAAAAGAAGCGGCGCCACGTTCTCACCGTTAATTTTCACCAGACTTTGCTCACGCGATTTCGCGGCGTCGCGGTGAATGTCAAAAACAACCCTGGCCTCAGGGTTGGCGGCCAGCATTTCCTTTAAGGTTTTTTCCGACTCAAGATAGGAAGCGTTATAGTCGGCATCATGAATACGGTCCGAGCGCGCCACTTTAATGCCGTACTTGCTCTCCAGGGTTTCCTGCAACGCCGCGGCCACGGTCACAATTCCGCCTTGCCTGCCGTCCAGCCTTTCTGCCCGGTCAGTCATGCTGTATGTCTCTCCGGTGTGCGTGTTATAGATTATCACCAGAATTTCTCCAGGCAGCGTGGAGGTTTGAGCCGCCGGAGCATTGTCAACCGGATGAGCGCCACCTGACCTGCTTACAGCTACCGCTCCCGGCGGCGCCGACATAACCAGCACCGGCATTTGTGATTTTAAAACCGCGGCAGGACTGCTCATATCAACCCGGACAACAACACCCAGGGAATCCAGCAGCGATTGGGACAGGCTGCCGGAGCAGGAATCCTCTTCAAAACCGCTCCAGCACAGCACCGGCAGGGCGCCTTGAAGTATTTTCAACGGTTCACGCTGGTAAAAAACCGCTATGACTCCTTCCGGTATTTTATCCACGGTTTCTTTGAGCGCAGTCAAGGCTGCAGCGCCTGTTATCCGGGAAAATAATAACAGCAGCATTGACAGCAATCCGGCGAGGGCGATAAATCTGCAGACGTGATCAATGCGCGCGTAGCGGAACCGGGCGGCGTGCACCGGGTACATAAAAACCCCCCCCTCCAGGAATCGTCCATTAATTCTATGTTCCGGAGGAAGGGTTTATGAAGGTCGTCTCTGTTAACGTATGACAGTCGGTACAAAAGCATCAATAAGTCCGACAATAAATGCGGAAATCAACGCGCCGAGCAGATTCACACTGAGCAGCGTAGGAATAATAAACTGCGCCAGGTAAATTACCACTGCCGCCGTAATAAAACCGACAAGACCCCTGTTTCTGGGAGAAATACGTTCACCCAGGAGGGCTTCAGCGATGTAACCCAGTACGGCAATCACCACCGCCGCAATTAAAGCCCCGACGAACCCTCCGCTCACCACGAAGCCGGGTGAGAGCCAGCTTACTACAATTAAAACAAGTGCTGAAACGACAAACCTGATTACTAATCCGAGCCATTGCATCCTCAAATCACCCCCTATCTTATTCAATTACCTGTATTTTTGCCCGAAATTTGAAAGTATATACCAGTCGCGCTTGCATTTTTTCACCACGCATGGTAAAATTGGTCCCGTTGGGGGGTGAGGATAAACATGCCGAACATTAAATCAGCAGCAAAAAGAGCCGAAATTATCCGTTTACGGACATTACGCAACACACGGATCAAATCGGCGCTGCGCACTACTATCAGAAAGTTCGAAGGAGCCCTGGGCGCAACCAATGCTGAAGAAGCCGGCACAAAGCTTCGCAATGCCGTGAAAGCAATTGACAAAGCCGTAACAAAAGGCATTTTACATAAAAATGCAGCGTCACGCAAAAAATCACGTCTGATGAAGAAATTCAATAAACTGATGGGTTAAACGGAAAAACCACCCTATGCGGTCAAGGGTGGTTTTATTGTTCGCACCTGAAACAGGACTACAGGCAAAGTTTTAACAAATACGTCTCAATCGCCGGGTAAAACTCCTGCCGCCCGGTTTTTACCGCTGACTCCAATTCCGACAGGGATTCAAAAACGCCAATTAACAGGTTCTGCTCAAAATTGCGACATTGCGTGGCAATTTTTTTATAAACAAATGGCTGTATTTTTAGCCTTCCGTAGATTTCCCGGGCCGGACAGCCCCGCCCGGTTAAGTCGCTCACCTGCAGCAGCAGGCGGAACTGCCTGGTGATCATCGCCAGCAAGCGGAGCGGAGGTTCTTTCGCCGCCAGCAATTCTTTTATGCCTGCCAGCGCTTCCCCGCATCGCTTGCCGCCGATCGCATCGACAATGGCAAAAATATTGTCATCCACTCCGGGCGTGGACACCCGGCGCACATCCGTCAGAGTGATCACTTCGCGCCCGGCTGTGTAGTTGATTAACTTGTCCAGTTCCATTACCAGATTTTGCAGCGACGGGCCAACAGACTCCAGGAAAGCGTCTCCCGCTCCCGTTTCGAATTTTTTGCCGGCCGCGCCGGCTTTTTGCGCCAGCCAGCGGCCCAGTTCCGCCTTTTTGAGGAAATTAAAATCGATTGCCCGCCCGTTCTTTTTAATTAAACGAAATATTTTTTTGCGCTTATCCACCGGCTCACCGGTGGTAAAAACAAGGCAGGTTGAAGTCAGCGGGTTCTCCAGGTAATTCAGCAACGTCTGTTCTTTTTCCGGTACTTTCGTTTCCTCCCCCGTTTCCGCGACTGGCTCGCCGGCCCGTCTGGCCTTGAAGAAAAGAGGATTCCTGACCACCACCAGGCGCTTATCAGAAAAAAAAGGGAGCGTCTCCGCCCTTGCCGCTATATCCACCGGGTTTACCGCTTCGCCGTCAACCAGGTCATAGTTCAGGGCGGACTCGCCGCCCTGAACAAAATAGTCCTTAAAACGTGCAACAGCCTGCTCCCGCAAGTAGGTCTCTTCCCCGTAAAACAGATAAACCGGGGCAACTACTCCCCGTTCAAGGCTGTTTAAAAGCTCAATAAAATATTGCATTACTGTTGCCCCTGTCTCAGTCTGGCCTCAACCGCCGCCACTTTACCGGCCATAGTCAACTTTTTGTCCCGCCGGTCGTCAACGCGGACAGTGGTGACCACTCTTTCGACACCCTTTGTGAAAGGATGCTCGTGCATCCTCCGGACCACCTCCAAAACGCGGTCCAGTTCCCCTTCTATGACAGTACCCATGGGGTTAAGCTGATAGGTGATTCCTTCAGCGCTGTCAAGTATCGCGATACATCCCGCCACATACTCGCTCAGACTGGGCGACGGCGTGCCTACAGGGACAATGCTTACCTCCGCAACGGCCATATTTACCACCCCACTTTGCGTAATTTAATTGAACTTTCGCAATAAATCTTTCTGTTCCCCCAGCACGCTTATATACTGGTCGTTTAAACGGCTAAGCGCTTTCATCCATTCTTCCCGGAAACCCGGTTGCTTTTCCGGATCGATATTTACTTTCCCCCCGGTCATTTTACCCACAGCCGCCTTGATCTTCGCGCCATAATCATCCTTGAACCGGCTGTAAGCCTGCGCCAGGGCCTGCTCGTAATACTTAAAGAGGTGCTCCAGCCGGCCAAAAACTTCCCCCACCGCCCGTTTATCCTCTTTGATTAGCAGCAGCCCTTCCATCGCCTTCTTGTTTTTCTCCCGGGAAGATTTGTCCGCGGGCGGCAGGATGTTGTTCAAAAAGGTTTCCTGCATGCCTTCGATTATGTACTTTTTATAATTATCGGAGTGCTTGCCGATTTCAGCGAAAATATCGTAATTGATTTCCTTTAGGTAATTAGCGGCTATAGCTCTTCCCACAGGCAGGTACTCCAGCCGGTCGATTTCCGGGCGGGGCACTTCTTTCCTTTGCTGGAAACGTTCCATGGCCATTTCGTAAGCTGATTTAATCTTGTCCAAGGCAAACCCCTCCTCACCGTACAATTATTATATCTTTCTTGATTTTTCAGGTCAAACGCCGGGAAATTCAACCCGGTTACAATAAGAGCACAGAAATATTATCCAAACGGACGTAATTTTGCGCAGGGGAAGTCATCGCACTCAAAGCAAGATCTGAGCTCCCTTTCCATTAAACAGCCAAGTGTGTTGCAAAGGTAAAATTGCAGCGGGCTGTCCGGCTTTGCTTGATTAATTTCATCCGCTGTTTCATTTTCTTCGCCGGGATGGGCACCCGGCGGTTGAGTACCGTTCATCTAATCACATACCTTTTCCCAAACTCGGTGTTCTTTAAAAACATTAAACAATTCACTGTCCAGCTTGCCTTCTCTTACCATAAAACCAAGAATGCGCAGGGCCTCTTCCCATGGTATGGCTTTTTTATAAGGGCGGTCTCCCGCCGTCAGCGCGTCATAGATATCGACCAGAGACAGTATTCTCCCTTCAAGAGGGATAGTGCCGTTTTTCAGCTTGTTGGGATAACCGTTTCCGTCCAGAAACTCATGATGCATGCTCGCAAACAGGGGAACATCCTTGAGTTTTTTGATAAAAGTAATTTTTTCCAGCATTTTGCCTGTTACCTCCACATGCTGTTCCATTATGTCCCGTTCTTCGTCCGTGAGGGTACCCTTGCGGATGCACAGGCACTCCAGTTCCGCCGGGCTTAGATATGGTTTCTCCACACCCTCCGGATCAAGATATTTGCGGCCGGCGGCCTCGCGCAGCTGCTCAAGAAGCTGGTCGTCAATAAAGGTTGCCGGATTGTCACACTTGACGATCAACTCCTTTATTTCTTTGATCTTTACCAGGCGCTCCGCGCTTAGCAGGATCTCCCGCTCAGCTTCCTCCGGCATTCCTTTTTTCAACAGTTCCACTTGCCTGGCGAGACTGTTCATTTTTTCGGACTGGCTGATAAAGTCCATTCGCTGCAGCACGATATCTATCCGGCCTTCCAGGCGGGTGGCCTTATTCATCACGGATAAAGGCGTGGTGACCTTGCCGATGTCATGCAGCCATCCCGCCATGGTTAATTGCTCAAGCCTTTCCCGGTTAAAGTGCTCTTGCGCCAGAGGTCCATCCTGAACAACGTTTACCGCTTCCGCGGTCGCCCTCGCCAGCATGGCGACGCGCCTGGTGTGGTTCGCGTTGTACGGTGTCCTGGCGTCGATGGCCGTAGCCATTACCTGCACAAAGGAATTAAACAGGTTTTCAATATCTCTTAAAAGCTGCGCGTTGGTCAGGGCGATGGCGGCCTGGGAGGCCAGGGACTCAATCACTTTCTGGTAGTGTGCAGGGAATACTCTGACTGTGCGGTTGTCACTTTCCAGGGAATTGATCAGCTGCAGTACGCCGATGATTTCTCCCTCGTGGTCTTCCAACGGCACGACAAGCATCGACTTGGTACGGTAACCCGTGATCCGGTCATAATTGCGGGGGCCGGAAAAATCAAACCCTTCAGCGAAGTATACATCGGCTATATTCACCGTTTTGCCGGTAAGCGCCACATAGGCCGACACATTACTCTCCACGAGCGCCACCGGCGGCAGTTTGACTTCTTCCCCTGAACCGCCCAGGAAAACATTTTGAGACTCTGTCTGCACTATTTTAAAAACGAGTTGATCATTTTGCCGCAAATAAAGGGTGCCGGCGTCACTGTTCGTAATATTGCGCGCTTCAGAGACGATCATCTCCAGCAGCCGGTTGTGATCTTTTTCGGCAGTGAGGGCGATTCCCACATTCAGCAGGTTTTCAACCTGGCTAAAGACATATTCTTCACTGCCCGTTTGAGAATTCTGCATTCACTTCACCACTTTATAAATTTTTCATCAACATGATAATAGCAAACTACATTATCATTTCGCATCTTTATTTTTACCGGTCTTCACCTCAAGCCGGCGTCCGTCTGTTTCAAAGAGCACTGCCCCGTCCAGGTCGGTGCGGTAAACCCGCACCCCTTCCCGATTAAGCGTATCCAAGGTGAACTGGGCGGGGTGGCCGAAGTTATTGTGAGCGCCAACGGAAATTACCGCCGCTTCAGGATTCACCTGTTCCACCAGCGCCGGCAGCAAGGAACGGCTGCCGTGGTGGGGCATTTTTAAGACATCCGCCCGCAAGTCCGCCCCTCCTTGGATTAATTCGCTCTGCGCATCCATCTCGACATCTCCCGTAAACATGAATGACCTTTGTCTGTACGTCAGCTTAAGCACCAGTGAGCAATTGTTCATATTAGATATTGTCTTGCCCGCCGTCAATCCGGGATAAAGCACTTCCACCTCCGTCTCACGGTCCAGCTTAATCATGTCGCCAGCGCCGGCAGTCCGCACCGCGGTGCCGGCGGCGGCCATTTTTTTCAGCAAATCTATATAAGCTAAAGGTACTTCTTCACCGGTGTCATTTTTTCCTTTTTTTTTGACGGTGGTTGTTTCTTCAGCCCCCGATTCTTCCAGGCTCTTCAGGACTTCGTCCATTTGTGAAACAACCGCCATTTTTACAGGAAAATTTCTTACTACCGCGGCGGCGCCGCCGGCGTGATCTTCGTGCGGGTGAGTCAAAACCAGTACGTCCAAACGCCTGACCCCGATTTTATGCAAGTAGGGCGTTACCACTTGGTCACCGGTCCCGGTGCCGGTTTGAAATTCATCCCGCCTGCCGCCGGTGTCAATCAACATGTTATTGCCGCCCGGAGTTTGCACCAGAATGCAGTCCCCCTGTCCGACATCCAGAAAATGCACCGCCAATTCCCGCCCGCCGGCCAAGGACGTCCAAACCAAAAAGAGCGCGGCGCCAAGCGCCAGCCCTACTATTATCCATCCTTTCACCCGCTCTTTCACAGCCGGCCCGGGTCCTCCTGAATGGAGCCAGCCAATTGCCAGCAGACCACCGTACCAGACCACCGCCAGCGCCTCCGGCGGCGTGGGCAGGTAAAACACCGCGCCGGGCAGCCCTTGGAAGAAGCCGACGATCTTCAAGAACATATTGATAATGATACCGTTGCTTACATTCACCAAAACAGCCGGCGGCAGCCAGACCATGCCCAGAAACGCGGATATGACACCCAGCAGCATGATTATTCCAACCAGGGGCACCGCCACGAGGTTGGCCAGGAGCGATACCGGCGAAATCATGTTGTAATACCAGGCCACCAGCGGTATTGTCGCCAGCTGGGCGGCCAGGGGGACTGCCAGCGCCTGGGCTAAAGGACGGGCCAAACCGTCCGGAAAAACTTTGCACAGCCCGGCACAGCCGTTAGCTATAATAGGTGACAGATAGAGAATTCCCCATGTGGCGGCGAAGGAAAGCTGAAATCCCGGATGGTAAATTTGCAGCGGGTTCCAGAGAAGGATGGCCAGGGCCGCCAGCGCCATGGTGGTGGGCCAGTCCCGGTCACGGCCCAACTGGTGCGCCCAGAGCAACAAAAGGGCCATGACGGCCGCGCGCAGCACAGCCGGGTTAAACCCGGTCATCAGGACATAAAAAATTAATACCGGCGTGACCAGCGGCACCGTCAGTCCTGGGGGCAACCTCAGCAGCCGCAACAATCCTACCATTCCGCCCAGCACCAGGCCGATATGCAGCCCGGAAACACTAAGGATATGTACTATTCCAGTTTCAGTAAAAGCCTGCCTTGTTTGAGGGTCAATCAGCCCTTGAGTGCCGAAGACAATTCCGTTTAATACTGCCGCTTGAGTTGGCGCGAGCGACGCGGTGGCGGCTGAAGACAGTTTCCGTTTCAGCTGCAGGGCAGCGTTCAGCAGCGGGTTAACCGTGTTGTCGCCGGTTTTTTCCACAGATTTTTCACCCCGGGCCATCAAGACTACTCTGATGCCCTGCCGCTCCAGATACGTCCTGTAATTAAACCCACCCGGGTTGCCCGGCAAATCCGGCCTGGCCAGCAGCCCGGCTGCTTTCACCACGTCGCCGTAACCGAGGACCCGGTTTGATTCCTTGACCTGAAGCCGCACCTTCCCGGTGACCGCCCGGCTCTCCTCACCCGACGACAGCTCCCGCGCCTGCAGCAGGTAAAACACTTTATCCTCCCGCACATCCGGCTCCGCCACTATCCGCCCGGTGAGAACCACCTGCCGCCCGGAGTATTCAACCAGAAGCGTTTCACTTTCTTCAAGCGCCAGGCGGGACATGGCCAGTCCCAGGCAGAAAAAGAGAATTAAAATAACCCGGCGATTTTCCCGCCAGGCCACCGCGTAACCGGCCGCTGCCGCCAGCAGGCAAAAACCCGCCAGCGGCAATGCCAAAGAAGAGCTAATGTTTACCAGTCCGCCTGATAAAACACCTGCCATGTAACAGGCAGTAAGAACAATCAGAGGTCTGTTCATAGAACTACCTCGAATAATTACAGGTATTTAGGAGTCAGGAGTCGAATAAAACATTTTAAGACACATGCATGGCAAAATAATCATATAATTTCAGTTGAATTAAAAGACCCCATCCGCTTTGGAGCATGACTTGAACCTATTTTCCAGAAAATAGTTTTCCAAAGAATGGCTAAAGATGGTTATTCTAATAAACTAGTTAACCGAACCCAAATAATTTAAGATGATATATACGAGTCTCTTTTCTGACTACTGACTCCTGAGTAATTACCAAGGCTTAAACTATAAAGTTTACCCTGTTTTCCAACACCTTGCGCACATAATCCCTCGTTTCCCGGTAATTCGGTATTCCACCCGCCCGGTCGACCGCGCCCGGACCGGCGTTGTAGGCCGCCAGCGCCAAGCTGCTGTTCCCATTGTAGCGGTTTAGGAGCTGCCTCAAATAGCGCACGCCGCCGTCCACGTTCTGCACCGGATCATAAGGGTCATCCACACCCAGGGAATCGGCTGTGCCGGGCATCAGCTGCATCAATCCCATGGCTCCCGCGGGCGACGTGGCGTTCGGGTTGAAGCTGGACTCCGCCTGGACTACCGATTTAACCAGCGCCGGGTCAACCCCGTACTTGGAGGAAATTCTTTCAATCAAACCGGCCAGGCCTGTACCGGCGGCAGTACCGGACTTTTGCGCGCTTCTGGATGAAACAGTGCCGGTTGAAGCGGATTTTACCCGCCGTGTGGAAACACTGCCGGGAACACCGTAACTGGATAGATAGTCACCTTGGCCGAGACTGCCGCCGGCTATGGCCAGGGCCAGCAGCGACTCAAAATCGCTGCCGTCGCCGCCGGCGCTACCAAAGATACCGGCGCTACCGGTCTCATCGACTTTTTTTTCTCCGGTAAGAGCAGTTTGCAGATAATTCATTAACAGCATTCTAACCAGTATGCTTACATCCAAATGCGAAACCCTCCGTTTCCCAAAGGTTGTGTTTTAACAATATTATCGGCGACAACGCGCGCTTCGCACAGTGCAAGTTGCATGATTAACGCACGGTTATCTTGTCCTTAAGTTCCTCAAACTTTTTATCGCCTATGCCCGACACATTTTTAATATCTTCGATGCTATAGAAAGACCCGTTTGTCTCGCGGTATTGGACAATTCGCTGCGCCAGCGACGGACCGATCCCGGGAAGCGTGTCCAACTGGCTGAGATCCGCCGTGTTTATATTCACTAGGCCGTTAGCTTGGGCTGAACCAGCCTGACCCGCGCCCTGCCCGGGAACTGCGGCGCCATATCCACCTCCGCCGGGTGTGTTTTCGGAAATGTTCCCAGGCGTGTCTGGAGAGGATGTTTTAAATGGGACAGGTATTGTCTTGCCGTCATTGAGCAGCGAAGCGAGCTGTAAAGAATCCAGATCAGCGTCCTCTTTCGGCCCGGCCATGTTAACGGCGTCAATGACCCTCGCACCTTGAAACAATTTGTAAACTCCCGGCCTGTCTACCGCCCCCACTACATGCACCTGTATTTCCTTTGTCTTAGTTTCAGTTGTATTCTCCAACGCGGGCTTGCTTTCATTCGCCGCACGCTCCTTTATTTGAGCGTAACGGTAGCCCCCGCTGAATAAAATCACCCCTGCCAGCAGGAGTATAATCAACTGTTGTTTCCGATCGAGCTGAATAATACGTCCCCACCGCCCTGCCAAAGAAAACTCTGCGGTTTGCAACAAATCATTGATATTCTTTACATATTTAGAGTAATTCTACCAACAACAGCATTTTCCTTTTTTTATTTTAATCATCATTAAGTTTGTTTGCCGTTTCAAGGTATTAATACATATAAGAAAATATTGTAAGCTATCGTTTGGAAGCGCCGTCCGCGCTATATACGCTTTCCGCAATACCGAAGACTTCTCCAAATGCTGATTTTTATAAAGGGTTGGAAAGATAAATCTATACAGCCTATAATTTATATTTATCCCTCCATTTACTAGGCAGAGTAATGTTTACATAAACTTGGAATATGATATGCTTTATCAAGCAACATCTTCTGGCAATGCTTCGGGATGGCTGGAAATTCGGGTGGTAATAAGCAATTTTTTAAGATTTTTTCATGAATCAGTAAAATGCAAGTATTAGTTTTGGAGGATATTTCTATATATAGCCATCATTATGCTGACAGCCGAACCGAAGAATCGGATGAATTGTTTAGATTTGAATTGGGGCTGATGAATATATAACTAAACCCTTTAGCCCTAAAATTCTAGTGGCAACTATTTTTTTATATACCTACCACGCTTATTTTTCATTGACGAACAGCCTGCCGTCGGTCCCCAGCGTGGCGAGCAGGACTTTCTTCGGTTCAAGCCCGCGCTCTCTTAGCTGCTCGTTGAGCCAGTTTTCGTCAAGGTTGACTTCTTTTAAGTTTTCGCCGATCACACTGCCGTCCATCACCAGTACCGTGGGGAGACCTTCGTAAGGAGTCGAAATGCCCAGGTCGGCCGGGGTAACCGGGCGGTACTGGGATTTTAAAATAACACTGAGTTTCCCGGATGTCTCCAGTACGGCAAACTCCACTTCACCCACGTCGACGATCCCTTTATCCCTGAGTTGTCCCAGCAGATCATCCAGGTTATAGCGCGCTTTTCTCATCTCGTTGCGCAACAGCTGCCCGCTTTTGATAATTACCTGCGGGCGGCCGCAGACAATACAGCGCAAGGTTCTGCTGAACAGGGTGGCGTAGGACATCACCACCTCCAGCAAGCCCAGGATAACCAGAGGCAGAATACTATTCCAGAGCGGCTCATCAGTGGCCTCCATCGGTATGGCCGCCAGCTCGGCAATAATTATCGCGACTACGAAATCGAAAGGGGAAAGCTGGCCGATTTCCCGTTTCCCCATCATTCTGATCACTACCAGGACCAAAAAATACACAAAAACAGTACGGTAAATATGTTCGAGGAGCAATTGCCGCACCACCCCTGCCGTTTTACACACCGTACTGTTATGTTTCGCCTTATTTTATTACGATATTCACCAGTTTATCCGGAACGGGGATCACCTTGACCAATTTTTTGCCTTCAATCAGCTGTTGCACCCGCGGTTCCCCCAGCACCTTCTCCCGCAGCGCGTCGGCAGACAGTCCGGCAGGAACCAGCAGACGTTCACGCACTTTGCCGTTCGTCTGCACCACTATGGTTATCTCTTCTTCTTTGATGGCAAGCTCGTCGTAAACCGGCCAGGGCTGGCTGTGAATGCTGCCGGTGTGCCCGGTGGCTTCCCAGATTTCCTCGGTGATATGCGGGGCAAAAGGCGCGAGCAATAGCAGCAGGGCGTCAATTGCTTCCCGCAGTACCCCTTGATCCCGGTCGGTCTCGGGGAGTTCTTTATACTGGTATAGCGCGTTGACCAGTTCCATGATGGCGCTGACCGCAGTGTTGAAGTTGAAGCGCGCGCCGATGTCATCCGTGACTTTTTTGATTGTACCGTGCGTCACCCGGAGCATCTCGCGGTTGGCGCCCACTTGCTTGGCGCGGGGCGCGTCATCCGCCGCACTCTTTATTTTGTCGGCCAGGGGGGCCACCAAACGCCAGACCCGGTTCAAGAACCTGTAGCAGCCCTCCACTCCCTGGTCACTCCATTCCAGGTCGCGTTCCGGGGGAGCCGCGAAAAGTATGAAAAGCCTGGCAGTATCGGCACCGTACCGCGCCACGATATCCTCCGGACTGATCACATTGCCTTTCGACTTGGACATCTTGGTCCCGTCTTTAAGCACCATGCCCTGGGTCAATAAGTTGGTGAAAGGCTCCTGCACGCTCACCAGTTTCAAGTCGTAAAGCACTTTGGTGAAAAACCGGGAGTATAACAGGTGCAGAATGGCATGCTCCACCCCGCCGATATACTGATCAACCGGCAGCCACCTGTCCACCTTGGCCTTATCCCACGGTCCTGCTGTCTCCCGCGGACTGGTATAACGGAAGTAATACCAGGAAGAACACATAAACGTATCCATCGTGTCGGTTTCTCTTTTGGCCGGCCCGCCGCATGCAGGGCAGACAGTATTGACGAATTCCGGGCATTCAGCCAGCGGGGACTGCCCGGTCGGCCTGAACTCCACTTCCCTGGGCAGCAGCACCGGCAATTCGCTTTCAGGCACCGGGACGGTCCCGCACCTTTCACAGTACACGATGGGGATCGGCGCCCCCCAGTAACGCTGGCGGGAAATCAGCCAGTCGCGCAGCCGGAAATTCACCCGGAAACGGCCCCACCCTTTCTGCTCAAGATATTCCGTAATAGCTTTAATGGCCTCCGTATTGGGCATCCCGTCAAACTGCTCGGAATTCACCAGCACGCCTTCTTCTTCATATGCGCCTTCCATGGCGGCGGGGTCCAGATCCTCTCCCGGCGGCTGAATTACCACCCGGATCGGGAAATCATATTTCTTGGCAAACTCGAAGTCCCGCTGGTCATGCGCGGCGACACCCATGACACAGCCGGTGCCGTACTCCAGCAGAACGTAGTTGCCGATCAGCACGGGCACTTTTTCGCCGTTCACCGGGTTGATGCAATACGCTCCCGTCGGCAGGCCGATCTTTTCTATCTCATTGGAAGTGCGGTCTATTTCGCTCATGTTGCTTACCTTGCGCACGAATTCCTTTATCTCCGCTTCGTAGTCCGTACCCGCGACCAGTTTTTCCACCAGCGGGTGCTCCGGCGCCAGCACCATGTAGGTAACCCCGAAAACAGTGTCCGGGCGGGTGGTGAAAACAGTGATCACTTCGTCATGGCCGACAACTTTAAAGTCTATTTCCGTGCCCTCGCTCCGCCCGATCCAGTGTTCCTGCATGATTTTGACCTTGTCGGGCCAGCCTCCCAGCAGGTCAATGTCCTTGAGCAGGCGCTCCGCGTAATCGGTAATTTTAAAGAACCACTGGGCCAGCTCCCGTTTTTCCACCGGGGCCCCGCAACGCTCGCAGCTCCCGTCTTTCACCTGCTCGTTGGCGAGCACCGTGGCGCAGTCCGTACACCAGTTTACCGCTGCTTGTTTTTTATAGGCCAGCCCCTGATGGAACAACTGGAGAAAAAGCCACTGGGTCCAGCGATAGTACTCCGGGTGGCAGGTGGCGACTTCCCGGTTCCAGTCATAGCTTATGCCCAGCTGCTTTAGCTGCTCGCGCATATTGTCTATGTTATCCACGGTCCAGTCGGCCGGGTGGATGCCGCCGTGTTTTATCGCCGCGTTTTCCGCCGGCAGGCCGAAAGCATCCCATCCCATCGGGTGGAGCACGTGATAGCCCTCCATGGTCTTAAAACGGGCAACCACATCGCCAATCGAATAATTCCGCACATGGCCCATATGCAATTTCCCGGAAGGATAAGGGAACATTTCCAGGCAATAATACTTTGGCCGGTCCGAGAAATCAGGCACTACGTAAAGATTCTCCGCGGCCCAGCGTCCCTGCCACTTTTTTTCCACTTCTTGAAAGTCATACTTTTCTTTCAATTATCCCATCTCCTTATCTGAAAGCCGCCTCACTGACGCAGCCACCATGCTTCTCGGATAAAGGCGTTTTTACCCATTTGCAAATTTTATCATAAAAACATGGATTACTCAAGGCTCGCGCCGGACAGCAAGAAAACCTCTTTCCCGCGAGAGACAAGAGGTTTGCCGCACATCAATAAATTTTGCTTTAAGTGTGCCCTGTGATATCTACATGCTTCTTTAATGTCAAATATTAACGGGAAGCCCCACCACCTGAGCGTCACCCCACAGGCGTTCAAGATTATAAAATTGCCGTTCAGATTCCCGGAAGACATGAATTATGACATCACCGTAATCCAACAACACCCAGTTGCCTTCCCGGAAACCTTCCCGGCGCAAAGCAACAACCCCGTCTTTATCCAATCTCTCCTGGATGTTCTCAACAATAGCCTGCACTTGGGTTCCTGAGCGGCCGCTGCAAATAATAAAATAGTCCGCGATAATAGATATTTCACGAATATCAAGAACGGTTATGTCCATTGCTTTCTTGTCTTCCGCCGCCTGCACCGCAATGTTCACCACTGCCTGTGGACTTAAGGACAACGCCACTCCTCCTTAATACTGACTAAAATATAATATTCTCTTCCATATACAATGCCACAGCAAAATATGGCTCAAAATATTACTAAGAGAAAACCTCCTTTAATGGAGGTTTTTCCTTTATCTTTCTTCCCGCGCCCTTGCCTCATTAACGGTGATAACCCTACCGTCAAGATCCGTGCCGTTCATTGCGGCTATCATTGCTTCCGCATCTTCCTCCCGGACTTCAACAAAACCAAACCCGCGGGAACGACCAGTCTCACGATCTGTAATAACGCGGCTACTCAGAACTTCGCCATGTACTGAAAAAGCATTGGCGAGATCTTCAGCTTTAGTAGCCCACGGTAGATTTCCCACATATAGTGTACGCGTCAAAAGTAATCACCTCTTTCCCTTCCGAAACTTATTAATTGGAACTATTATCTGCAAAAGGAACTGTCCTAATGCAATCTTAATCAGACTAAGATTTTTCCAGGCTTTTAGCGCCGGTATAATTTTTTTTTGGCGATATACTCTTCCACAGGCTCCGGCAGCAGGTACTTAATTGTTTTTCCTTCACGCACACGCCTTCTGATATCAGTTGATGATATCGCCAATGCGGGAACCTCCATACCCAGTATCTTTTTTTCCGGGCACTGAATAAAAGCGCCGACCTTTTCCCAAAGCTCGTCCAACCGGTAACCAGGCCGGGACGCCGCGACAAAATAGCACAGCGATAATAATCTTTCGACATTTTTCCACGTAATAATTTCTAATATTGCGTCGGCCCCGGTTATAAAATAGATTTCCGCTCCCGGGTACTGGTTCATGATAAACTGGATCGTATCAACAGTATAAGACGGGCCGGGACGGTCAATCTCGATGGATGAAACCTCGAAAAAAATATTGGAGTCAATCGCCAGTCCGGTCATCAGATAACGATCTCCCGCATCGGCAAGATCATGCCCCGGCTTATGCGGCGGCTTGCCGGCGGGGATAAATATAACCTTGTCCAGCGCCAGTTCTTCCCTCGCGCCTTCCGCGGCAACCAAATGGCCATAATGAATCGGGTCGAAGGTTCCGCCCATTACTCCCAACTTGCACACCCGACCGGTACTCTTTCTCATAACTAAAATATTACATTCTTCTCATCTAAAATGCAAGTAAAAGTCATTGCATGATAAAGTGTGACAAATTTTAGCCTTTCTTATAAATCCAGAACAAGATTATTGCGGTGCACTACTTCATCGTAATCCTTATGACCAAGAATACGCGCGATATCTCTAGTCTGAGCGCCCTTAATCTTTTCGATCTCAGCGGAAGAGTAGTTGGTCAACCCTCTAGCTATTTCCTGCCCGTCCGGACCGACTATACTGACGGTATTGCCCAGTTCAAAAACTCCCTCCACCCCGGTTACACCTGAAGGCAGAAGGCTTTTGCCATATCTCGACAGTGCCTGAGTCGCCCCTTTGTCCACGAAAATCTCTCCTTGAACGGTAGAGCTGTAGGCAATCCACTTTTTTTTGTTTTCAAGTTTGTTCACTAACGGCCAAAAAACGGTCCCTTCCAGTTCACCGGCGATAATCCGGCGCAGCACGTCTTTTTTTCCCGACCTGGCAATCACTGTTACCACTCCGGAGTGCATGGCTATCCTGGCAGCCTGCAGTTTGGTAGTCATTCCACCGGTACCCATGCTTCCGGCTTCACCCTCACCAGCCAGCTTTTCCAGTTCCGCAGTTATTTCAATTATATCATAAATTATCCTGGCGTCCGAATTTTTGTGGGGGTCCGCCGTGTAAAGCCCGTCAACATCGGAAAGCAAAAACAACATTTCCGCATCGATCAAACTGGCCACCAAAGCCGAAAGGTTGTCGTTGTCACCCAGTTTAATTTCATCCACGGCCACCATGTCATTTTCGTTAACTACCGGGATAACGCCAAGCCGGAGTAATGTATGCAAAGCGTTCCTTGCATTTAGAAACCGGCGCCTGTCAGAGAAATCCTCCCGTGTCAAGAGCACCTGGCCGACAGTCAAACCGTATTCGGCGAAAATCTTTTCATAGATATGCATCAGCATACCCTGACCGACGGCCGCCGCCGCTTGTTTTTCCGGGATGTTCTTCGGCCGGCTTTTCAAGCCCAGCTTCCCGGCGCCCGCGCCTACAGCGCCCGAAGTGACCAGGATCACTTCTTTTCCTTGATTGCACAGGTCGGCAAGCTGGCGAACCAAAGTCTCTATCTGAAAAAGATTAGGCCTGCCATTAGGGTGATTGACCGAACTGGTACCCACTTTTACGACAAAACGTTTAAATAAATGAAAATTACGTTCCTGCTCTTCCATACTGCCTCACTTAATGACGGCTCCTTTGTTGGCCAAACCATGGATAGTATACCATATATGATTATCTATTAAAAGTGGCAAGCAGTCAGGGTCTCCAGCAACCAGCCCGAATACCGCCGCTTATCTTTTACAGGCCTTTATCCTTCATCCGGGCTGCTCACTTGTGAACATCAACCTGTAGTTGTAAAATAATACAATACAAACTGGCACTTGGATATTCATGGACGGAAGGAATTCCGGCGCTCCGCGAGGAAATTGCCGGCTGGGTCTTTCGCAGCAGGGGAATGACTGTTCATCCACAGGATATCTTCATTACTTCCGGGGCTACTCAGGCGCTGCCTATATTGGCAGAGTTGCTGTCGGTGCATGGGAAAGAATCTGGATGGAAGATCATATCAGTTCCTTCTGGGAGGGATACTTCCGGCGGCCCGTCGTACCGCGCTGTTCCGGTCCGCGTAAAAAAATGCCCAGGGTTATTTATGTGGGTACTTTCCGGAAAAATCACCGTATCCAAGAATCTCGTAAGAATACAGACGATAAGTAATTTCCCTTAATCCACATATTCGAATTCAAACCCGCCGATTTTAATTGTATCCCCTTCTTTTGCCCCCGCGTCCTTTAGAGCGTCGTCAATACCCATGCGCTGCATAATTCGCTGCAGGCGCTCAACTGACTCCTCGTTGTTCAAATCGGTCATGGCAACGTGACGCCGGACTTCTTTACCTCCGACGATAAAACAATTATCCTCGCGTTCGACCGTAAATCGCGGCTGCGCAACGTGCGTGACATTATATTGCGGTTCAACGGCAGGCTGCGCTTCCGGGGGAAGTTCCTCCAGCAAATCGGCCACTCTGTAAATCAAGGCGTCAAGGCCGCTCCCGGTAACAGCCGAGATTGGGAAAATATCATATTGGTCTTGATAAATATCTTTAATTCTGGAGAGGTTTTCCGCCGCTCCGCTTAAATCCATCTTGTTCGCGGCGACGACTTGCGGCTTTTTACCGATGGCGGGATTGTACAAAGTCAGTTCCCGGTTGGTCACCCGCAGGTCATCCACCGGGTCACGTCCTTCGCTGCCCGCGGTGTCAAGAACATGCACCAGCAGGCGGGTGCGCTCCACATGCCGCAAAAAATCGTGGCCCAGACCGGTACCCGCATGGGCGCCTTCAATTAAACCCGGTATGTCGGCCACTACGAAACTGCGTCCGTCTTCCAGACGCACCATGCCAAGATTCGGCGTTATCGTCGTAAATGGATAATCGGCAATTTTGGGCTTGGCCGCGGACACCCGGGATATTACAGTTGATTTGCCCGCGTTGGGGAATCCCACCAGGCCGACATCAGCCAGCAGTTTGAGCTCCAGTTCAAGCCAGCGCTCTTCTCCGGGTTCACCCTTTTCAGCCAATTTGGGCGCTTTGTTATGGGGGTTGGCAAAATGCACGTTTCCCCTGCCGCCCCGCCCGCCCCGGGCCGCCACTACCTCCTGGCCGTTACCAGTCAGATCAGCGATTAGTTCACCGGTTTCCGCGTCTCTGATCACTGTCCCCACCGGCACACGAATAGTCAGGTCATCACCTGATCCGCCATGCTTGTTTTTGCCCTCACCATGACGGCCGCGCCCGGACTTGTAATGACGCTTATAACGAAAGTCAACCAGTGTGCGCAGCCCCTCGTCGGCGCGCATAACAACATCCCCGCCCCGTCCGCCGTCGCCGCCCCAGGGGCCGCCTTCCGGAACGTATTTTTCCCTGCGCATGGCGACACAGCCATTTCCGCCGTCGCCGCCCTTGACAAAAATTTTTGCTTTATCGTAAAACATCTTAGATTCACCTGACAGGTATTTTAACCATTAATTGCGTCTTTACGGGGAAAAATCAAAAAAATTTCTATGCCGCTGTTGGCAATCGCCATGTTGACCCGGCCGCCGTGCGGGCTCAGGAGTTCTCCAACACTGGCAAGCCTGTTTTCAAACCGGCGCAAATCTGTCTGAGGAGGTTCCGGGAATAGCAGCCGGCAATCATATTTTTTATCATTCTCATTCAAAATAATCTCAAGGCGTTTCCCGGTGACTTCCGGCGAAAAAATTGTTTCAAGCGTGCAATCCACCAACTGCTCGATAGCCTGTCCAATCACCTGACCCGGCACTCCGCAGCCGGTTAAATCCGAGTTAACAGTTAACTCGACTTCCACTTGATATTTCGCCGCTTCATTCAAGCAGTAAAGTAAAGCTAAAGAAACCTCCGGTATTTTAACCCTGCTAGTTTTGCTCGCATGGGCAATCTCCAAACCAACTTGGCTAATATACTCCCGCGCCCTGTCAACTTTGTTTAACTGCAGCAAACCGGAAATAACTTGCAGGTGGTTCAAAAAATCATGTCTTTGCACCTGAATGATTTCTAAGTAGTTCAATAAATTCAAACACATCCCTCCTTCTGCATCTGCTGCAGCCCGTAATAATTAATAAGCGGTCCCCTCCGGGACCGCTGCACTTCTTATCCAACCACTACTGCCTCTGGCGGGTTCACACTGACGATCTTTTTGTCCCTGCCCTTCCGCTCAAAGCTGACTATACCGTCAACCGTGGCAAACAGGGTATCGTCCCCACCCTTGCCAACATTGCGACCCGGGTGGATCTTGGTGCCGCGCTGGCGGACCAGAATATTTCCTGCTAAAACGAACTGGCCGTCAGCCCTCTTCACACCGAGCATTTTCGGTTGAGAATCGCGGCCGTTGCGTGAACTTCCCACACCTTTCTTGTGTGCCAAAACAATCACCTCCAGTACCTAATTTCCGTTAGACTATTTTAAACTAAGCCTCAATTTTTTCCACGGTAACCTGGGTAAACGCCTGCCTGTGCCCCTGCTTGCGGCGGTAATTTTTCTTAGCCTTGTACTTATAAACGATTATTTTCTTGCCCCTGCCGTGCCTGACCACCTTAAAAAACACTTTGGCGTCCTGCACAAACGGCGCGCCCACTACTAATTCGCCGTCCTTAACCACTGCCAATACTTTGCTGATTTCCACCGTTTCACCGGCAACGGCAGGCAACCTCTCAATATAGAGAGTTTCGCCTTCTTGAACGCGGTACTGCTTGCCGCCTGTTTCAATGATTGCATACAATACTATCACCCCGTAATATCAGGACTCGCCGGAATCAGGTAGGAGAGTTCCTCCGTTCTTAAACAAACGCGACCTATTCCGAGCGGTATAAGCGCAGGTAAAAACACCTACGATATAAGATTTTAACACATCAAGCAAATTTGTCAAGACCGCCGCACTTTATTCACCAATAACTTTTATAACCAGTCTCTTGTTTCGCCGGCCGTCGAATTCAGCATAGAAAACTTGCTGCCAGGGGCCAAGGTCCAATTTGCCGTTAGTCACGGGCAAGGTTACCTGACAGCCCACCAGCAGATTTTTAAGATGGCTGTCCCCGTTGGTTTCCCCGGTGCGGTGGTGGCGGTAATCTTCTCTAAAAGGAGCCAGTTTTTCCAGCCATTCGTCAATATCCGACAATATGCCGGGCTCGTCGTCGTTAACCCACACCCCGGCTGTGATATGCATGGCTGAAACTAAAACCAGGCCTTCTTTGACGCCGCTTTTTTTCACCACATCTTCCACCGGACCGGTAATATTTATGTATTCGCGGTGTTTTCGGGTATTAAAGGTAAGATATTCTGTACTTGATTTCATTTACGAACCTCCTCTACGGCAAAATGATTGCTCCCCGGGCCGGTTAAATTCTGACCGGGCGGGCCTTGGCATAAGTACGGAAAACCTTGCCCACTTCCACCGGGATAGTTTCGCCCACCATCACTCCGGCCCCTTCGATGTTCAGGATAAATCCGTTGACGCGGGCAATACCGTCATTCAAATTGGAAACGTGAGGTTCTTCAACCCTGACTTCCAGAACTTCTCCCGTCTTGACTGGAAGAGAATGCTCCTGAATATCATCGTTGTCGTTGATTGGCTTAATGGTGATCGATTCGATATGGTGCATGGCGGAACCGCGGATGTATAGACTCTTGTTTGTCTTGCCTTCCAAATCCCGCAGACTGACTCCCCCGCTGCCAATCAATCTTGCCGCGACAAGGGGGTTCGCTTCCACCAGGATGGTGTCTGCCGAAGTTTGACGGGCCACATGATAAATCTGGCTCTTAAAGTTGATACCCAGGGTTTCCTCCGAGAGCACCTTCCCCCTGCCGTCACAATAAGGGCAGGGCTTTTGCAGCACTTCCGACAGGCTGGGGCGGACTTTTTTGCGAGTCATCTCGACCAGGCCAAGTTGAGTAATCCCCAAAATATTTGTTTTGGTCTTGTCTTTCTTGATTTCTTCTTCCAATACATGCAGCACTTCTTGACGGTGCTCTTCTTTAATCATGTCAATAAAGTCAACTATTATTATCCCGCCGATGTTTCGCAAGCGAAGCTGTCTGGCGATTTCCCTGGCCGCCTCCAGGTTGGTTCTGAGTACGGTATCTTCCAGGTTGGTGGTGCCGACATACTTGCCTGTGTTCACATCCACGGCGGTCAATGCCTCTGCCTGGTCGATAACCAGGTACCCGCCGCATTTTAGCCAGACTTTTCGCTTTAGCGCCTTCTCTATCTCCTGTTCAATTCCATATTCGGTAAATATATTTTCCCGCTCTTCCAAGAAAACCTTCATTTTTAAATGGGGTCCGGTAATGTCCAGCAGGTCGAGAACCTTTTCATACTCGTAACGGGAATCCAGCGTCAGACGGTCGACATCCTCTGTAAAAACATCTCTTAATATACGCTGGACCAGCACCAAATCACGGTGCACCAGATTGGGCACCGGCCCGTGGGCCGCCCTGCTGAGAATTTTCCGCCACAGTTTGGTTAACATATTGATATCCTGGCGGAACTCTTCTTCCTCCACTCCTTCCGCCACCGTCCGGACAATTACCCCCATTCCCGCCGGCTTAACCTTCGAGGCTAGATCTTTCAAACGATCCCGTTCTTTTTCCGAATCAATCCGGCGGGAAATGCCGATGTAATCCACCGTAGGCATTAATACCAGAAAACGGCCGGGCAGGGTGATGTGTGTGGTAACCCGCGGCCCTTTGGTACCAATCGGCTCCTTGACAATCTGCACAACCATTTCCTGGCCTTGTTTTAAAATGTCACAAATGTTCAATCCCAAAGCCGAACCCGTCTGGCCGGATCCTTCCGCAGACCTGGCCGGCAGCGCGTCTTCAATATATAAAAAAGCGTTCTTCTCCAGGCCGATATTGACAAAGGCCGCCTGCATCCCCGGCAGCACATTCTCCACCCGCCCCTTGAAAATATTGCCTACAAGGCGCTGGTTGACCGACCGCTCAATATATATTTCCACAGGTACTTTGTCTTCTAAAACAGCAACCCTGTTTTCTTCTTCCCCAACGTTGACCACTATTTCTTTAAACATAACCTATCCTCTCTTTATTTACACCATTAGCTTATTAATAATCTTGCCATAATGCTTTTTTCTCTTCCCCAAATCTTGTAAACACACCGGTCCTGCTTAATACAAATCCGCTTTTTAAAGGCAAGTCCACGGTTTCCATTAAGGCTTCCAACACTTCCTCAAACCGGACATTGCCGTTGCTTCCTGCTTTCAATTCCGCTTCCAAGATAATTATATCATTTTCAGACTTGCCTGACAGCGTAAAAATCCCCGGGCGGATATTCTGTTTCTTCTTTCCTCCTGTTTTGAGCTTTCGCTCCGCCCATATCTCCGGCCGGGCCATGAAAGAAGAAATGACGCTGTCCAGTTCCTTGCGGCCAAAGGGCCGGCTCAAATTCGCCAAAGCGCGGTAGGTGGCGCAGTCAACAGCCGCCATTAAAGAGGTAGACTGGTCCGGAATTGAACGGACTTCAAGCAGCCGGAGCCCCTCTGGCAGAACGCCGGAAAGGGCCCGGAACACTTCCCCCGCCGGCAAGTCAGCGGTTAGTTCAATGTCGGCGTATTCCGCCTCCCCTGCCGTGCCGACACCCAGCGGAGCGGCAAAGGAAATTTTCGGGTGAGGATTAAAACCCTGACTGAAGGCCAGGGGCAGCCCGGCCCGGCGGCCGGCCCGCTCAAAGGACCGCAGCAAATCAAGATGGGAGATATACCTGGCCGGCCCTTTCTTACTGTACTGCATCCGGTAACTGGGCGTCACCCTCACCCCCCGCGTAATCCGGTTCAACTTCCAGGCCGGGGCACAAGCCGCAGCCGGAACAAGCGCCTGTCCGGCAGTCGTCCGTGGTTTCACCGGCCAGAGCCCGCTGATGTTCCAGCATCAGATATTGTTTTGACAAACCGGCCCCGATATGCTCCCAGGGCAGTACACTGTTATATTCATAACGCCGGTAAGCGTACCAGCCGGGTTCGAGCCCCGCCTGCCGGAAGGCTTCCAGCCACTTTTCAAAATAAAAATTTTCCGACCAGCCGTCAAATTTACAGCCCAAATGAAAAGCGTTTTCCAGCACCGCGCCCAGCCGCCGGTCACCCCTGGCGAATACCGCTTCCATAAAGCTCACGGCAGTATCGTGATAGTTGAAGACCAGCCCCCGCTCGCGCAGCCCGGCGGCCAGGTAAGCTTGTCTTTCTTTAAGGACTGCCAGCGGAAGCTGCGGCTCCCATTGAAAGGGAGTATGCGCTTTGGGCACGAAGGAAGAAACGCTGACAGTCACCCGCAACCGGCCGCGGCGCGCGCCGGCTTTTCTGCCCCCGGCCAGCACCTCCCGGGCCAGGCGGATGATCCCGTCCAGGTCCTCGTTTGTTTCTGTGGGCAGGCCGATCATAAAATAGAGTTTGACCGCCTGCCAGCCTTCCCGGAACGCCACTTCAGTGGCGGCCATCAGATCTTCCTCAGTAACCCCTTTGTTAATCACATCACGCAGACGCTGGGTGCCGGCTTCCGGCGCCAAGGTGATGCTGGACCGCCGTACTTTCTGAACCTCTTTCGCCAGTTCCATGGAAAAATTATCAACCCTCAGCGAGGGAAGGGAAACGCCCACACCGCGGCCGGCATGCTCTTTAATAAGCGCGGCAATCACGCTGCGCACCGGGGTATAATCACTGGTGCTGAGGGATGTCAGAGAAATCTCGTCATAACCGGTTTGCCGGACGAGTTCAGCGGCCTGCCGCAGCACCGTAGCCGGCTTTTTCTCCCGCACCGGCCGGTAAATCATGCCGGCCTGACAGAAACGGCACCCCCTGGTGCAGCCCCGCAGCACCTCGATCATGATCCGGTCATGCACTATCTGGGTGGAAGGCACCACCGGCCGGGTCGGAAAAGAAACCTTGTCCAGGTCCCGGACCACCCTTTTTTCAACAACTTCCGGCACTCCTTCCAGCACCGGTTCCACTTTGCTGATTTCGCCGTCTGCCCGGTACTCAACCCGGTATAACGAAGGCACGTAAACTCCCGGCACCCGCGCGGCCTCCGTCAAAAAATCCTTTCTGGCCAGGTTCCGGCTTTTTGCTTCCCGGTAAGAATCCAAAAAATCTTCAATCGCTTCTTCGCCTTCCCCAATAACAAACAGGTCGATAAAATCAGCCAGCGGCTCAGGGTTAAAAGCGCAAGGGCCGCCGGCGATAACCAGCGGGTGTTTCTCACCGCGCAAGTTGGATCTTAAAGGAATGCCGGCCAGATCAAGCATATTCAAAACATTGGAATAACACATTTCATATTGCAGAGTAAAGGCAATAACGTCAAAATCACGGACCGGCCGGTAAGATTCCAGGGCAAAAAGGGGCAGGCCGTGCTCCCGCATTTTTTCTTCCATATCAGGCCACGGCGCGAATACTCTTTCCATCAGGGCGTCAGACCGGCTGTTAACAACATGATAAAGAATCTGCAAGCCCAGGTGGGACATGCCCACCTCGTAAACATCAGGAAAGGCGAATGCCACCTTTATGTCAGCTTTAGCCCAGTCCTTCCGGACGATATTCCACTCACCCCCGGTATAGCGGGCGGGCTTTTGCACCAGCGGCAGAATTTGCTCGAGTAAATCCATATGATATTGTGTCCCCCATTAATACTTCCGGCGGCAAGCGCAACTGCAAACATCCGGCAAAACCTTTACCACTAGTATAACCAAAAGCCGCCGGGCAAATATTCTCTTGGAGTATTATTCTACAATCAATATGGAAACCCTTTCTATAAATAATCACCCCACATGTGCTCCTGATGATTAAAAACGTGCAGAGATGACTTCAAACATGTGGATCTAACAACTTGCCGACAGGAAGATCCACCCCCTTCGCCAGCAATGCGTCAATTATCTGAACCTCACTGACCACACCTTTATATTGCCAGTCGTGGCCAAGCAGCAGCACCAGGTGGAACCGCTGCGGCAGGAACGCCTGGATCAAATGTCCCAACCGTACCGTATCAAGAGCAACGAGCGGTTCCCCGGGCAGCACGCCTGCCGCCGCCAGCTCATTTTTTTTCTGAACGAGGTGCCGGATAAAATGGTAAGGCGCCAGGCTCTTTTCCCGTGTGGCGGCATAAAGAAGAAACAGTCCCGTGATAATGATATCCAGACCCGACACACGCATTACCAGACCAATTAATCCACCGGCTGTAATCACAACACCCCAGAACTGCCCCCACCAGGCTGCCAGGTAAGTAGCCTTCCTCAAACCGGTCCTTCTGGCCAGGTAGGCGCGGAAAACCCTGCCGCCGTCCAGGGGCAGGGCCGGAAGCAGGTTGAAAGCGGCCACCATCAGATTGCAATGAAGAAAAAACAGCCCCAGGTCTTTATCCCACAGGCTGTGATTATTTAACACCATCCCCAGGCCAGTCAAAAAAAGATTGGCGGCCGGTCCGGCAACAGCGACACATACTTCTTTGGCGGGGTCAAAAACGATATCACCGCCCATGCGGCTGACACCGCCAAAAGGCAACAGCTCGACGTCCGCAACCTGCACACCCAGACGGCGGGCGGCGACTACATGCGCCAACTCATGGAAAAACACCACGGCAAAAGCAATCAGCCCCTTTCCGAGCACACCGGCCACAAAAAACAGCCCGAGCAGGGCCAGAAAATAATTGTTCAAATGAATTTCCACCCCGGAAATACGGCCAATCTTCAAAAGCGACACCACCCTGTTCATTAGTCAGGAGTCAGAATTCAGAGTCAGAAGTCAGTATTTTTAAAGACATAAACCATGCTCTCTTTTTCGCTCCTGTCCTCTGACTCCTGACTCCTTGCACTCTTTAGAAAACTAAGCTTTACTCTTAATTCAAAGGTTGCAACCTGGTCAGAGGATCTATCAACTTGTTGTTTTCCCGCATTTCAAAGTGCAGGCCCCCGCCGGGGATGTCGCCTTCCGTTCCTATTTCTCCAACAGTCTGGCCGGCCTGCACCTGCTGTCCTTCGTTAACAGCAACCCTGGCAAGCTCACCGTAAAGGGTAAAACTGCCCTGGTCATGCTCCAGCAATACATACTTTCCTACCGCCGCGCTGTCACCTGTGCGTTTCACCTTGCCGTCCTGCACCGCTCTAACCGCGCTGCCGACGGGCGCGGCAATATCAATCCCGCAATGGAAACGCTCCATACCGTCAATCGGGTCAACATTCATACCATACCCCCGGACCACCTTGCCGGAAACCGGCACCGGCAACATCACACTGACTTCATCCTGTTGAGGTTTTGTGGCAACAGGCTGGACGGCGCCCCAAAAAGGCCAGTCCGTGTTTGCAACCTGTAAACCGTACTGAACTACTTTTTCCAGCGCAGGCTGATAGTTCCACTCAGAAGTCAGCACATTTCTCAAAGTTTCTTTCACTTCTATGCCCCAGGGGCTGTGGGTCTCCTTGACGGCCCAAAATACCATGAAGACCAGGAGAGCGACAGCGGCCCGGTAAAGATTATACCTGCTGCCCCCACCGCGTCCCGGCTTCCTCCAGTGAGGCTGCTGGTAACTTGAAATCCAGTCGTCGTCTTTTTTCAATAATCCACCCGTCTTGAAATCAATCCCTTTCAAAAGTGCCACCCCCCTGACTTATCGTAAGCTTGTCTGTAAAGCATATTTTCCTTTATCAGGAAATATGACTGGTCAAAAAAAATCCCGTACCACTTTGATAGTGGTACGGGATTTTGACACAGTTACTTTAGAACAGAATCTTTTGCCGTCTCATGTTTATATTCAAGAGCAGTCCGAGCGCGGCAAGATTGGTAATCATGCTGCTTCCTCCGTAGCTGAACATCGGCAAGGGGATGCCGGTCACGGGCATAATCCCGCAGGTCATGCCCACGTTGACTAAAACATGAAAAGTAAGCATGGATACTATTCCGGCAGTGATCAGGGTGCCGAAATCATCTTTGGCGTTTATCGTTATGAGAATACACCGGTAGATAACCACAAAATACAACGTCAAAAGCGTTAGCGCGCCAATAAAACCAAGTTCCTCTCCAACGACGGAAAAAATAAAATCGGTTTCCTGAATGGGCAGAAAATCTCCGTGGGTCTGGCTTCCTTGGAAAAGACCGCGTCCCCAGAAGCCACCCTGGCCGATAGCAATTTGCGACTGGATCACGTTATAACCGGCGTCAGTCGGGTCTTGCCAGGGATCAAGAAAAATAATCAGCCTGTTCAGCTGGTAGTCCTTTAAAGGCATCCATAGCGTCACTCCGCGGTTTGCCTCCAGCCAAAGATGAGCCCCTATCCATACTGATAACATTACAAGAACGGTAACTATTATAATAATTAGCAGCCTGGGGTTCGCGCCGGAAACAAAGAGCATCCCGAACATTATTGCCAACAACACCAGGGCGGTGCCCAAGTCCGGCTGCTTTAATATCAATAGTATCGGGACGCCGAAAAAAGCAAAACTGGGAAGCAAGTCACGCAACCGGTCAAGCTTCTTTTTACGAGATGACAAAAATGCCGCGAAACAAATAATCAATATTAGCTTGGAAAATTCGGAAGGTTGAAAGTTGAAACCTCCGATTTCGATCCACCGCTGCGCCCCCAAATCGGAAATTCCGAATTTAATTACCGCAACAAGCATAATCAGGTTAATAACATATAAAAATCTCACATGTTTCATCAAATCTTCGTAATATAAATAAAACACCGTGAACATCACGCTAAATCCCACAAATACCCAAAGCATCTGCCTTTTTACGTCAGAGAAGGGATCTGCGTTCTTCGCGACGGATCCCGCTACAGGCAGCAACTCAGTTGGCTTAGTAGCGCTGTAAATAAAAATTAGCCCCAGCAGAATGATCATGGCAACGGAGGCCAACAAAGTGTAATCAAGTTTTTTAAACAATCTGCTTTGAATTAACACTCCGCTATTCCTTTCAACAACAATTTTTCTATATACAAGCTAATTATATTATAAATTTAAGCACAAAAAAAGCCCGTATCAGACTAATACAGGCTGTTGTGTCTTTACGTCTCAGCAACCCAATCTGTATATTTAAGCATCTCCCGCGTTCCGTTTCATCCCTTTGACGGGAATATTGGCAACCAGCGCCACAGTACTGCCGCTTGAGTCCAGATTAACCTCCAGGTTGGCCTCGTCAATGATCATGTAATTCGAAATAACCTGGATCAAGTCTAATTTCAGCGATTCGAGCATCTGCGGCGATATGCTGGCCCGGTCATGCACCAGAACCAGGCGCAGTCTTTCCTTAGCTACGTTTTTGCTCCCGTTGTCCCTACCAAAAAGCTTGGTGATAAACTCTAACAAGGCTGCTCCTCCTTCCCGGTTTACCCTAGGCCGATAATTTTCTTTATTTTTTTAAAGAATCCGGTGCTTTCATCCAGGTTGATAATGGGTACTTCCTCGCCCAGAATGCGGCGGACGATATTTCTGTATGCTTGACCGGAACGGGAATGTTGATCCAGCACCACAGCTTCTCCGCGGTTTGTGGTAATTACGATCATCTCATCTTCCGGAATTATCCCGAGCAGGTCAACGGCCAGGATGTCGATGATATCGTCAATGCCCATCATATCCCCCTGCTTGACCATCTTGGGACGGAGACGGTTAATGATCAGTTTTGGTTCACGCAACTCAGCGGCTTCCAGCAATCCGATTATCCTGTCGGCGTCCCGCACGGCCGAAACTTCAGGCGTGGTTACCACTACCGCTTTCTCCGCTCCGGCTATGGCATTCCGGAAACCCTGTTCAATACCGGCCGGGCAGTCAATGATAACATAGTCAAACTCATTTTTTAATTCCGCGCATAAATCACGCATCTGATCCGGGGTGACCGCCGTTTTGTCCTTGGTTTGAGCGGCCGGGAGCAAGTGCAGGCCGTCAAACCGCTTGTCTTTAATCAATGCCTGGCGCAGCCGGCAGTTCCCGTTGACAACATCAACGATATCAAAAACAATCCTGTTCTCAAGTCCCAGAACAACATCCAGGTTTCTCAAACCAATATCAGTGTCAATCAAAGCCACTTTATACCCCATGGCTGCCAAACCGGTTCCCATATTGGCGGTGGAGGTGGTTTTTCCCACACCACCTTTGCCGGAAGTCACTACAATTACTTCGCCCATTCATTAGCTCCTCCTCTTGTCAAGTCATTGGACGCCTCGCGCCGGAGGTCAAAAACTTGCCGTCTTCTTTTCAGGTTAAATATTCTTCCCCTGGCGTTCTCCAGCGGTCTGAAAAAATTCAATCGTGACCACTCCGCCTTTAATCCGCGCCATCTCCGGATAATCGGCTTCCACCGTCTCGTTGTCCGGAGGGCGGGTAATATGATTGGCGATTCTAAGTTGAGTCGGCTGGAGGTGAAAAGCCATCACCACAGCATTTTCATCACCGCCCGCCCCCGCGTGCACCACGCCTCTCAAGGAACCCATTACAATAACATTGCCTTTTGCTGTAACTTCGGCTCCCGGGTTGACATCCCCCAGAATAACAACATTCCCATCGTAATAAATACTCTGGCCGGAGCGTAGCGTCCGCTGCACCAGGATCGTTTTTTCATCAACCAAATCATCTAAATCGGCTGCCATATCCTGGCCAAATCCTGAAACACTATAAGAATTAGCCAAAGCCATCTCCTCCTGAACTATCAGGTAATAAATTCTACGAACGATAACCAAATCCTGCTAATAGAACACAAAAAAAGGGCAATAAAAAACCTCATCATTTCATGTTTTTTAGACACTTTTCATTATTCCGGGCTGCTGATAGATTTTATGCCCGGATCAGGCAAACCAAAATAAGCTGCGAGCATACTCTCAGCCACCGGTCCGGCCATAGTGCCGCCGTGGCCGGCGAATTCCACGATTACCGCCACGGCAATCTCCGGATTGTCATAAGGCGCAAACCCCACAATCAGAGCATGATTGTCATGATCTTTTACCTCCGCTGTGCCGGTTTTGGCGGCCACAGGAGGAAATCCGGCAAAAAAACCGTAAGCCGTGCCGTCAGACGGCAGCGTTACTTCACGCATCCCCTCTCTGACTATCGCCAGAGTTTTCGGTGATACTTTGGCGTAATTAACCACAACCGGGTTATTCTCTTTGATAACCTTGCCATTGGGGTCGACTACCCGCTGCACCAAAAATGGTTTGTAAAGAGTGCCCCCGTTGGCAATAGTGGCAACGTAATTTGCCAATTGAAGCATGCTATAACGGTTGTCGCCCTGGCCAATCGCGGAAATAATCGTGTCATACTCGTGCCAGGCCAACTCCCAGTCGACCGCGAGCAATTCATCTGACCTCTTGCTGAGTAACTGCTTCCTCTGTTCATCACCGATAGCCTTGGCCAGGAGGTCGTTGTATCGCTGTTCAATCTCCTTTACTTTCTTTTGAGCCGCGGAGCTTAAAAAGTCTTCGCGCAACTGATATTTGGCGTCATAGCCGGCAACAACACCGGCGTCCTCACCCGGCAATTCAATGCCCGTTTTCCCGCCCAGGCCAAATTCTTCAGCCATACGGGTGATTTTATCAATGCCCACTTTCAATCCAAGCTGGTAAAAATAGGTGTCGCAGGATACCTTTATTGCCCTGACCATATTCACAATCCCATGACCGCCCGGCTTCCAATCATTGAAACGTGTGCCCAGGAAAAAATAGCCTGGGTCGGATATGGTATCCTGTGGCGTGATTACGTTTGCCTCCAGGCCGGCCATGGCCACAATCATTTTAAATGTCGAGCCCGGCACATAAGATAATAACGCCCGGTTAAGAATGGGTTTCCAGGGCGAGTTAAAGATTTCGTTGTAATCATTCTGGGACAAATACCCGGAGAGTTTCACCGGGTCGTATCCGGGGTAACTGGCCATGGCCAGCACCGCGCCGGTCCGCACATCCAGGGCAACCGCGGCGCCGGCCCTGGCCTCATTATATCCCTGTTTCAACGCCTCCTGGGAGGCTCTGGCCAGGGCATCTTCCGCCGCCTTCTGCACCTTCTGATCAATCGTTAGCACCAGGTTATTGCCCGGCACCGGTTCTTTAACACCCAGATCACGCACCGGCATCCCCCCGGTGTTAACCTCAACCTGCCTCCCGCCGTCCTGGCCCCGCAAGTATTGCTCGTATGTGTTTTCCAGTCCTGACTGTCCGAAAAGGTCACCGGACTTATATCCTTTATCTTTGTTTTTTTCAAGTTGCTCCGGGCTGATTTGCCGCACATACCCCATTACCTGGGCCAGCAGACTCCCGTTGGGGTATTCCCGCAGCGGCTCGATATCGATAACTACCCCCGGCAGTTCCATGCGCTGCTCCTCAATTCTGGTAACAATCTCCAGCGGCACTCTGGTTGCCAGTTTTACAGGTTCGTAGAAGCGTTCCTGCTGGTCGACTTTTTGCTGAATTTCCTGGGGATCCATGTCTAAAATCGCTGCCAGCCGCCGGACCACTTCGCCGGTATCCTCTTGTCCAGAGCTTGCCAGGGAAACTGTATCCAGAGATACGGTATAAACCGGCTGGTTGCCGACTATTTTGACCCCGTTGCGGTCATAAACCTCGCCGCGGGGAGCGATGATGGTAACCAACCTCATCCGGTTTTCCCTCGCCAACGTGGAAAACCTGTCGTTTTGCAGCAACTGCATATAAACAAGCCTGGACACAAGAACGAGAAAAATAAAGATTACCACGTAAAGGAAAACCCTCATTCTTCTCTCCACCAATTTCTTTTCCATCCCGTCCCCCGCTCCTAACAACAATTATAAATCCTTATTCTTGACGACTATCAAACGGAGCACACGCTTGTAAAGGAACGGCACCAACATTGCCGTGTAAAGCGCTGTAGGAAGAACAACTCTTAACATAGTGTAAAAAAAGGGCATGTAAATATTGAGATACAGCAGCAAAAGGTAATTAACCAGCAAACCGGCTGTTGTGGCGAAAAAGGTAACCCCTGCTGCCACCAGTGAATTCTCTTTATATAGACGTTCACCGCAGACGCCGGCCAAATAACCGGCAGCCATTTTCGCTAGAGCGTTTATGCCGATATAGCTCCCGGCAAACAAATCCTCAATTATGCCGCCGGCAAAACCCAAAAAAGCCCCCTCCCTTGGGCTCAGGAGGAAGCCGTTGAAAACAACAAAAAGCATCACCAGGTCAGGCTTGACCCCAAAAACTGTCAAATAATCCATTATAGTGGTTTGAAAAATCAAAACCACTCCCACCAGGAGCAACAAAGCGGGAAACGGCACTGCTTAACCTCCTCCCGGTAGTGATCCATGTTTAAGGATGCGTACCGCTAATGATCAGCACTTCCTCCAGCCGGCTCAAATCGGCGAACGGTTGAATATCGGCGCTGTTAAACATGCCGGACGGTTCACTCCGGATATCTGTTATTCTCCCCACAGGGATGTTTTTAGGGAAAATACTCCCCAGCCCCGAGGTTATCACCACCTGGCCTGCCTCTACCGTCGCGCTGTTAGGGATATGAATCATCCTGGTCATTCCTGAACTGGCGGTTGTCCCTTCAACAATACCGGATGTGCGCGTATCCTGAATTATTGAACCCACCCCGCTGCGCGGGTCGGTAATCAGAAGCACCTCGCAGGTAGAGGAGGAAACGGAAATAACCCGCCCCACCAGTCCTTCAGGTGTAAGAACAGTCATGTTTTCCTCAACACCGTCACTGGTTCCCCTGTTCAAGGTTATGTTGCCGAACCAGTTGCCCGGATCTCTGCCGACGACAGACGCGGCG
The DNA here is from genome assembly GCF_022410535.1 of Pelotomaculum terephthalicicum JT. GTDB lineage: Bacteria > Bacillota > Desulfotomaculia > Desulfotomaculales > Pelotomaculaceae > Pelotomaculum_D > Pelotomaculum_D terephthalicicum. Next base: position 106,242 of record NZ_JAKNBL010000002.1, on the reverse strand, counting down.
ATTAAATCATATGTTTCAGCCATCACCTGCTTATAATTAAGCAAACTGGTCAGGCGCTCGTTTTCCAGCTTATACTCGTTCAACTGGATTATCTGGCTTTCCAGGCTGGCAACTTTCTCTTCCAGAGCCTGATTGCGTTCTCCCGCCCTGTACATGGAAACAGGGAAAGATATCAGATGGCTGGTCTGTTTGCCCAACCAGTTAAATCCTGTCTGTACAGGCGCTATAGCATCCCTGAACATGGCTTCCAGGAGGGTCAGCCGGGTCCGCTCGGGTACCGTGACGCGTATGGCTACCAAGGCGGCCGCCACCAGGACCGCAAGCAAAAACAGCCTCCTGGCAGTTACCCAACGCACCCATAATTCACTCCCTGCTCTAATAATTCCAATAACGAAAATCAGGAACCAAAGCCGCCGTCAGGCCAGCTTTTTGGGTTGAATCAACACTTTGCGCAACACATCAATATTCTCAAGCACCCGTCCGGCGCCGTAAGCGACGGCCAGCAACGGCTCGTCCGCCATATGCACCGGCATCCCGGTCTCTTCAATAACCAGCCGGTCAAGACCCCGCAGCAGCGATCCGCCCCCGGCCATTACAATGCCCCGGTCCATGATGTCCGCAGCCAGTTCCGGCGGGGTTTGTTCAAGTGTCGCCTTGATTGCCTCAATAATGCTGGTTACAGGTTCGGAAAGGGCTTTGTAGATCTCTTCGGAAGTTATATTGACAGTCTTAGGCAATCCTGTGACGAGATCACGCCCCCGCACTTCTTCCGTCTCTGATGACGTAAGCGGATAAGCCGTACCGATTTGAATCTTGATTAACTCAGCCGTGCGCTCCCCGATTAATAAGTTATAGGTGCGTTTAACGTGGTTGATAATGGCCTCGTCCATTTCATCGCTGGCAATCCGGATCGAGCGGCTGGTAACAATGCCGCCGAGAGATATAACCGCCACTTCAGTAGTACCTCCGCCAATATCGACAATCATATTGCCGGTCGGCTCGTGCACAGGCAATCCCGACCCGATAGCCGCCGCCATCGGCTCTTCAATCAAATAAGCCTCTCTGGCTCCCGCTTGAAGCGCCGCTTCGCGCACCGCTCTCTCTTCCACCGCGGTAACCCCGGATGGAACGCCCACGACCACCCGTGGACGGACTAAAAAAGTACGGTTCCGGAGCGACTTATTAATAAAGTATTTAATCATGCTTTGAGTAACGTCGAAATCCGCGATAACTCCATCCTTCATCGGACGAATCGCCACAATGTTCCCCGGAGTACGGCCGATCATTCTCTTAGCGTCTTCCCCAACCGCAAGCACCTGGCCGGTGTCCTTTTGGATCGCCACCACCGAAGGCTCACGGATAACTATACCCTTTCCTTTAACGTATACGAGGGAGTTGGCCGTACCCAAATCCATACCCATATCTTTGGAAAACAGACCGACGCGCATTTCCCGGCCCCTTTCTATGTATAATACAAAAACAAAAAAATTAAATAAGTCCTTCTGCTTTAAAGCTGGTAAACTTGTTATCACCGATTATAATATGGTCCAGCACCTCGATCCCGATAATCCTTCCGGCCTCACTGAGCCTTCTGGTCACATCCAGGTCCTCTTTGCTGGGGGTATCGTCGCCGCTGGGGTGATTGTGCACCAGAATCAATGACGCAGCGCTTTTTTTAATCGCATTGCGAAAAAGCTCCCTGGGATGCACACTGGAAGTGTTTAGTGTGCCAATCGACACTTCGTCGTCCGCAATAACCTGGTTTCTCGTGTTCAGCAACAACGCCCTGAAATGTTCCCGGTCCAGGTGGCGCATTTCCTCCATCACCAGCCCGGCCGCGTCCCCCGGCGACTTAATCACCGGCCGGGGCTGACCGGTAAAACGGGACAGTCTTTTAGCCAGTTCCAACGCCGCCTTCACCTGGCTGGCTTTGGCCAGTCCAACGCCTTTAATCTCGCTTAGTTCTTCAACCGTGGCATCTACAAGCAAGCGGAGACTTTTAAAGCGCGCCAAAATCAGGGAAGCCAACTCCAGGACAGTTTTTTCATGAGAACCGGTTCCCAGAAGAATAGCTAAAAGCTCTATTTCCGACAGCGTTCCGGCTCCTTCTTGCAACAGTCTTTCCCGGGGCCTCATATCTGCCGGAAGTTCCTTAATAGTTAGACGATCGCCTGGTAAAACCAAAGGTCCATCTCCTAACAGAAAACCTCTTTTACAGCACGCTGCAACCAAAATTCTTCAGCATCAGGGAAAGTTTGGCCAGAGGAAGTCCGACGATGTTCGTATATGAACCTTCGATGCGTTCGACAAAAACCGCCCCAATCCCCTGGGCACCGTAAGAGCCGGCTTTATCCAACGGCTCACCGGTGGCGACGTACCTCCGGATTTCTTCCTCGTCCAGCGGCCGGAACATTACCCGGGATTGCTCATGGCCCACCTCAGCTTTACCGCTGCCGGCGTCTACCAGCGCAACCCCGGTAAGTACTTCGTGAACATTGCCCTGCAAGCGTTTCAGCATCTCTACGGCATCTTCCGCACAAGACGGCTTGCCCAGCAATTGCCCACGCCATACCACCACGGTATCGGCCCCGACAACAATCCCTTCCGCCAAACTATCCGCTACAAACATGGCCTTCCTGGCAGCAAGGCGCTCAACTACTTCAAAAGGCTGCAGCCCGGGTGGAGTGTGTTCTTCCAAATCACATACGATAACCCGGAAATTCAAACCAATTTGTTTCAATAAAGCCGCCCGGCGCGGGGAGGACGAAGCGAGAATTATTTCCTTTATTTTTCACACCCGCCTGTAAATAAAATAACCTAGGATAAGTCCCAAAGCTGTGAGCGGATTCAGAGCGAAAGTAAAGCCAAAGGTCAGGCTAAAAAACTGCAAGTCCAGCGTAAACTGTTTTAACCCTATGGTTGTAGTAGTTCCCAGCCAGGGCAACACCGGAGCCAGCGCGTTCCCGATAGCGCTCCCGGTCAGTCCGCCAACCAGCAGGAGCAGGACTAAAACCCAAACATTGCCGTAGTTCTTAAAACTCTTTGCCATAATATCTCCCCCGCTTACAAGAAACCAAACAAAAGAGACAAGCACATGCGCTATTTAACAGTTTATCATTTTAAGTATTTGATGACAAGGTTTGACGAAAATATTAAAAAAATGTTATTTAGCGTAAATATTTCTTTAAAATATTAAGCCTGCTCGTTTAAGACAGGCTTGGCGCTTGCCGGGACAGGCTAAAATTGCATACTTTACGGTTCTTTTACCAGCGCTATCATTTCTATCTCCACCGCGCTGTCCAGGGGCAATTCACTGACACCAACCGCCGCTCGCGCGTGTTGTCCCTTTTCACCAAATACTTCTATCAAAAAATCCGACGCGCCGTTGATAACCTGTGGTTGGCCGGTAAATCCGCTGATGCTGTTGACAAACCCCGTAACCTTGACTATTCTTTCAATATTATCCAAAGTACCAAGCACGCTTTTTATCGCGGCCAGACAATTGATTACGCACAGACGAGCCGCCCGGCAGCCTTCTTCCATCGACAAATCCCTGTCGATTTTACCGGAAAACATCAGCTTGCCATCAACAAGGGGAAGTTGCCCCGACGTGTAAACACAGCTGCCCGCGCGCACCGCCGGAATATACGCGGCAACCGGCTTGGGCACGGCGGGGATGTTTACCCCCATATCACTTAGTTTTTCTTCATAAGACAATATCACAGCCTCCCTACTTTTTACTGTAAAAGCAATTCCCGCGCCTCCGCCACCATGTAAAGCGATCCGGTAACGCATACCAGTTCATCGGGTCCGGCTATTGAAAGCGCTTTATTTAAAGCTGCTTCAATTTCTTCCGCCAGGTATACTTCCGGGGCATGGCGCCGTGCTTCCACAGCCAACTCCCGCCAATTTCCGGCTCGCGGGCTGTCCGGTTTGGTCACGATGACCGCTCTGGCCGCCGGAGCAAGTTCCGACACCACTTTGGCCCGCTCCTTGTCCGCCAGCATGCCGATTACCAAAATAACTTTTCTGCCCGGAAAATAATCATCTAACGCCTGGCGCAGGCTTCGGGCGCATTCATAGTTATGCGCCCCGTCAATGAGCACAAACGGCTCCCTGCGTAAAATTTCCAGTCTGGCCGGCCAACGTGTGGCCGCGAGTCCCTCCCGCACATTCCCGATATCTATTGGCAAGCCCCGGTCAATCAGCAGTTCCGCCGCCGCTATCGCTGAAACAGCGTTAATTTGCTGGTGTCTGCCGATCAGGGGCAGCCATAAATTATCATAGGCATACCGGCGACTTTGAACCGAAAACCGCTGTCCGTCAAGGGATGAGGACTGATGCTTCCAGGTAATGTCGCGTCCCACCAGCGTCAGCGGGGAACCTCTTTCACGGCACGTTTTCGTGATCACCGCCAGCGCCTTTCCCGCCGCCGCCGTAACTGTCGGGACACCGGGCTTAATAATGCCGGACTTAACTTCGGCAATTTCCCTTACTGATTTTCCCAAGTAATCGGTGTGGTCAATGCTTACGTTGGTAATAACTGCAAGCACCGGCGCAATTACGTTGGTGGAATCGACTGCTCCTCCCATGCCCACTTCCAGCACCAGAAAGTCAACATTTTCCTGATAGAAGTATTGAAAGGCGAGGGCAGTGGATACTTCGAATTCAGTCGGATGCTCAAAACCTTCCGACACCATCGCTTCCAGATGCGGCTGCAGGTCCGCTATCAAACCGGCTATCCTGCTTCCGCCTATTTCTTCGCCGTTGATCCGGAACCGTTCACAATAGGAGTGCAGGTGGGGCGAAGTGAATGTTCCCACCTTGTATCCAGCCGACTGCAATATATTTGCCAGCATGGCGGTGGTGGAACCTTTACCGTTTGTGCCGCCGATATGCGCTACTTTTAAGAATTGGTGCGGGTTGCCCAACCGGCTCAACAATTCTTCAATGCGGCTTAAACCAAAATTAACGCCAAATTTAGTCAAGTTGGCGAGGTAGTCCAACGCTTCTTTGAAGTCCAGAACAAATTCGCCTCCGGTAACCTGTTGGCAGTCATGCTCTCATGCAAGCTCCATAGGCCACTAATCCAGACAGGGGGGACGGTTCCAGTCTCACCGTCCCCTTGTCTCACCCTGTTCCAAAATATTAATACACTTTAGCATGTCCAAAGCTGACGTAAAAATTATTCATTTCCCCCCACCAGCATGGACAACCTTTCCCTGATGGCAGTCTGTTTGCCGGTTAATTCATTTTCTTTTTTCTTCTCTTTTTCAATCACGTCGGCCGGCGCCTTACTTAAAAAGCCCTGGTTGTTCAACTTGCCGTTCACCCTAGCCAGGTCTTTTTCCAACACCGCAAGTTCTTTACGCAGACGGGCAGCTTCTTGCTCAATGTCGATCAATCCCTTTAGCGGAACAAATACTTCCGCACCATGGGTTACAGCATGGGCAGCCTGCTCCGGTTTCTCCTTCAGTGCCTCAAAGATAGCTATTTTCGCATTCGCCAGGCCTTGAATATACCCTGTTCCCCGTTCCAGAACGTCTCTGAAAGCGGCCTGGGGAGCCTCCAGGTAGGCTTCGAGCTGTTTTCCCGGCGGGACGTTCATTTCACTGCGGATATGCCTGATGGCCTTTGTTACCTCCATCAACATTTCCATTTGGCGCTCCGCCTCCGGATCAGCCAGTTCTTTTCCGGCAACCGGCCAGGACGCGCGCATTACCGTCAGTCCCTTGCCGGGCAAATGCTGCCATATCTCTTCCGTAATAAACGGCATAAACGGGTGGAGCAGTTCCAGTGTGCCCTTCAGCACAGCTGTCAACACGCTCTGCGCCGTATAGCGGTCCTGCGGAGTGGTTTTTCCGTAAAGTCTAGGTTTGGCCAACTCGATATACCAGTCGCAAAACTCATTCCAGATAAACTCGTAGAGAACCCTGGCAGCCTCTCCCAGTTCATACGACTCAAGCAACCGGGTGACTTCTTCCGCCAGGTTCTGGTAACGGCTAATGATCCACCGGTCGGCCAACGTGTATTGGCCGCGCTGCTCGCCCGGCTCAAAATCCTCCAGGTTCATCAAAACAAACCGTGAGGCGTTCCAAAGTTTATTGGCAAAATTACGCGCCCCGTCCAGCTTCTCAAAGTTAAAGCGCAGGTCGTTGCCTGGAGTGTTGCTGGTTACCAGCATAAAGCGCAGACTGTCCGCGCCGTGCGACTCAATGACGTCAATCGGGTCCACCCCGTTGCCCAAGGATTTGCTCATCTTTCGCCCCAGGGCGTCCAGCACCATTCCGTGAATGGAAACAACCCTGAACGGAACGTCGTTCATAAAGGCCAAACCGGAAAAGATCATCCTGGCAACCCAGAAAAAAATAATATCGCGCCCGGTCACAAGGACAGAGGTAGGATAGTAATACGCAAGTTCAATCGTCTGCTTCGGCCACCCCAAGGTCGAGAAAGGCCACAGGGCGGAGGAAAACCAGGTGTCCAGCACATCGGGATCTTGTTCTAAATCTGTGCCGCCGCATTTAGGGCACTGTGACACCGGCTTTTTGGACGCGATCGTTTCATCACAATCCTTGCAATACCATACCGGTATGCGGTGACCCCACCAGAGCTGGCGGGAGATGCACCAATCGCGGATATTTTCCATCCAGCTCAGGTAAACTTTGGTAAACCGCTCGGGAATGAAGCGGACATCTCCCGCTTTTGCCGCCTCAATAGCCTGCTCAGCCAACGGTTTCATTTTGACGAACCACTGGCGGGAAAGCATCGGCTCAATAACCGTGTTGCAGCGGTAGCAGTGGCCCACACCGTGGGACAAGTCTTCGGTTTTCAGAAGGTAACCGCCCGCTTCCAGGTCGCGTACGATTTTTTTACGGCAATCATAGCGGTCCAGCCCCTGGTAACGCGGGCCCGCTTCCGCGCTCATCTTGCCCTCTTTGTCAATTACTATGATCTGCTCCAGGCCGTGCCGGTACCCCACCTCAAAGTCGTTGGGATCGTGGGCCGGGGTAATCTTAACCGCCCCTGTGCCGAAGGAAGGGTCTACATACTCGTCGGCGATGAGCGGCATCTCCCGCCCGACCAGGGGCAGAACAAGCATTTTTCCAATCAAGCCGGCATAGCGTTCGTCATCCGGGTGCACCGCCACGGCCGTGTCGCCGAGCACAGTTTCAGGCCGGGTGGTCGCGACAACAACGTGACCGTCCCCGTCTTTAAAAGGATATTTCAGATACCAAAAATGCCCGGGTTTTTCTATATGCTCCACTTCAATATCGGATATGGTGGTGTGGCATTTGGGACACCAATTGGTAATATAATAATCACGGTAAATCAAACCGCGCTCAAAGAGCCTGATAAAGACTTCCCGCACAGCTTCCGAGCAGCCTTCATCCATGGTAAAGCGTTCCCGCTGCCAGTCGCAGGAGGCGCCCAGCCTTCTTAATTGGGCGGTGATCCGGCTGCCGTACTGCTCTTTCCATGCCCATGCCCGTTTCAGGAACGCTTCCCGCCCAATCTCGTACCGGGAAGTCCCTTCCTTCGCCAACTGCTCTTCAACCTTGGCCTGAGTGGCAATACCCGCGTGGTCCGTACCCGGCACCCAAAGCGAGTTGTAACCCTGCATCCGCCGCCACCTGGTCAGGATGTCCTGCAAAGTGTAATCCAGAGCGTGCCCCATGTGCAACTGCCCGGTAACATTGGGCGGGGGCATTACAATACAAAACGGCTTCTGCTCCGGGTTAACCCCGATGTGAAAAAACCCGCCATTTTCCCAGTAGGGATACCACCGGTCTTCCACTGCACGTGGATCGTAGGTGGAAGGAATATCTGCTTTAGCCAAAGCGCTCCTCTCCTTACATCTCCATTATAAAAAACCAAAACCCTCCACCTGTTAGCAGAGGAGAAATCATTCGCACCTCTTGGCATATTTTCTCCAGGAAAGGCAAAAATCCTTCAAAAAAAATATAATTGCTTTTCAGGCATGAAAGCGCTCATTAAAAAATAAAATTTTATGATTGCTATTCAAGTAGTCAGAATTCAGCAGTCAGAGTATTTCGAGACGATAAAACATTTTTTCAGACTGCTGATTACTGACCACTAACTCCTTAGTAGCGACAATAAGATAACTAACATGGGGGTTGAACAGCTTGCGTCCGACACTTATTGCCAAGATTGCCATGATAACCCTCTTGGCCACATTGGCAATTTTTGCCTTGCATGACAGAATTAAACCTGCCGCAGAGCAGGAGGTCCATACCGTCAGGGTATTAGAATCGGTAAGGTCGCCGTACTTCCTGCCCCAATACCTGGCTTTAAATCTGGGCTTTTTTAAGGAACAGCACCTGGATGTGAAAATTACCACAGCCAATCCTGAGTTCATCCGTGCCGCCCTGGCCGACCGGAGAACAGACGTGGCGCTTTGCGGCATGCAAAAAATAATCTTCAACCCGGACGATCCTGAGAGGGAGAAAAATGGTCCGATAGTCTTTGCCACCATGGCCTGCCGGGACGGGTCCCTTCTATTAAGCAAGAAAAACGATTCCGCCTTCCAATGGCAAAAGCTGCAAAACAAAACAATTATCGGCAGCCCTCATAACGACAGTTCAGAAATCGCGCTTGAAAATGCTCTCAGGCAGGCCGGCATCCTTCCCTACCGACAGGTGACCATCTATTACAATATTCCTGAGAAATTGCGCGTCGGCGCTTTTCGCGCCGGAACGGGCAATTACCTTCAGTTACTGGAACCGGAAGCTTCCATGGCAGAAATGGAAGGTTATGGTCAGGTGGTTGCCTCGGTAGGAGCAGCGTGTGACGATATGACAATTACAGCTTTCGCCGCCTTGCCTGGATATATAGAATCTAACCCGGAGATAATCCAAAAGTTCACCAATGCTATATACAAGGCCCAGCTCTGGCTAAAACAACACAGCGCCGAAGAAGCAGCCATGGCGGTTTACCCGTCATTTTCCAATCTTGAGATGCAGGTATTGATAAAATCCATCGAACGGTACGGCACATTAAAGATATGGACAGATAATCCGGTAGTCGAGCGCGAACCTTATGAAAGATTCAACACCGCGGCAAAAAATGCCGGGGAAATTGCCGCACCAGTACCTTACGATACTACCGTTGTCACGAGTTTCGCCCGTCAGGCGGTTGAGACAGTAACGTACGCCCCGGAAACGGAAACAGAAAAGAAAAAAAGAAAATCATTTATGATATTCTTCCAGTAATATTCACCCATTGTTCAATTATACTCAGCAGTTCTTCCCTACCCTGACCGGTTTCTGCGGAAAAAGCCGTCAACATGTCTTCCCCGTCTAGCGGCAATTCCTTCCTGATGGTTTGCATGGAACGGAGCAGCTTCGAACGCGATAGCTTATCCGCTTTTGTCGTGACAACCGCCACCGGGATACCGCAGTTCTTTAACCAGCCGAACACTTGAATATCCAGGTCTGTTGGCGGGTGGCGGCTATCGATAAGCAGTAAAATGCCTTTTAAATTTTTCCTCCCCGTCAGGTAGGTTTCAATCATTCTACCCCAGTTTTCCCTTTCACCGGCAGCCACTCTGGCATAACCGTAGCCCGGCAGGTCCACTAAATGAAACTGCCCGTTGATTAGAAAAAAGTTAATCAGGCGGGTACGTCCCGGGGTATTGCTGGTGCGGGCAAGCCCCCGCCTGTTGACGACTTTATTCAACAGGGAAGACTTCCCTACATTAGAACGCCCGGCCAGGGCTACCTCCATAAGTTCCCCGGCCGGGTACTGCGCGGCTTTAACCGCGCTGGTAACGAATTCCGCGCTGGTTATTTTCATGACGGTGCAGGGGCGCTTCCCTCGCTTATTACAGCAGGGTGATAAACTTCCGGCGACACCACCGGGGGGACAGCGTCAAGACCTTCGGGCCTGTATTCTTTTTCCGCGAGGGCCGTTTCCAATACTTCATCCATATGATCCACCAGAATAAAGTTGATCTTATCTTTCACCTTTTTAGGAATATCGTCCAAGTCTTTCTTATTATCTTTAGGCAAAAGCAGAGTTTTTATACCGGCACGGTGCGCAGCCAGCACCTTTTCCTTGATTCCGCCCACCGGCAGCACCCGGCCGCGCAAGGTAATTTCACCCGTCATCGCCACGTCATGCCGCACCTTGCGCCCGGTAATAGCCGATGCCAGGGCGGTAGCCATGGTAATGCCCGCCGAGGGGCCGTCTTTGGGAATAGCCCCCTCGGGAACATGGATATGAATATCCTCCTTATTGTAAAACTCCTCGTTTATACCCAGTTCGTCAGTCCGGCTCCGGATGTAGCTATAACCGGCCTGCGCCGATTCTTTCATCACTTCGCCCAGCTTACCGGTTAAAGTCAGCTTGCCGCTTCCTTTATAAATAGTGATTTCAATCGCCAGCGTATCGCCGCCCACTTCCGTCCAGGCCAGGCCTGTAGCCACCCCTACCTGGTCGTCCTGCTCCGCCACGCCGTAGCGGAAACGGGAAGTGCCTAGAAATTGGCTCAAGTTTTGCGTGGTCACCTGAACCTTTTTGGTCTTATCGGTAACAATCTGCCTGGCGGTCTTGCGGCAAATCGCCGCTATTTGTCTTTCCAGATTCCGCACGCCTGATTCTCTGGTATATTCCCGGATAATCTTGCGAATGGTGTTTTCAGAAATCTTCAACATGCCTTTACTCAACCCGTGTTCTTTTACCTGCTTGGGGAAGAGATGACGCACGCCGATCTGCACTTTCTCTTCTTCCGTGTAGCCGGATAGATAGATTACCTCCATCCGGTCCAGCAGCGGCCTGGGAATGTTTTGCTGCACGTTCGCCGTGGTGATGAACATAACGTTGGACAGGTCAAACGGGGCTTCAATGTAATGATCGCTGAAAGTGTTGTTCTGTTCCATATCCAACACTTCGAGAAGCGCCGCAGACGGGTCGCCGCGAAAGTCCATACTCATTTTATCAATCTCATCCAGCAGGAATACCGGGTTTTTGGAGCCGGCCTGACGCATACCCTGGATGATCCGCCCCGGCATGGCGCCGACGTAAGTACGGCGGTGCCCCCGGATTTCAGCTTCATCGCGCACTCCGCCCAGGGACATGCGGACAAACTTCCGCTCCAAGGCGCGGGCTATTGAACGGCCGAGAGAAGTTTTACCCACACCGGGCGGCCCCACAAAGCAGATAATCGGGCCTTTCATTTTCTTGGCCAGCTTGCGGATTGCCAGGTATTCCAAAATACGTTCCTTCACCGTTTTTAATCCGTAATGGTCTTCTTCCAAGATGGTTTCGGCTCCTTTGATATCAAGCCGGTCTCTGGTAGCTTTGTTCCAGGGCAAGGATAAAAGCCAGTCCAAATAGTTGCGTACTACCGCTGCTTCCGCCGCCATCGGCGGCATTTTCTCAAGTCTTTCAACTTCCTTGATGGCCTTTTCTTCCACTTCTTTCGGCAGTTTGGCCCGGGCGATTTTCTCTCTCAGGTCTTCACCCTCGGCCACCCGTTCATCTTTCTCGCCGAGTTCCCGCTGAATCGCTTTCATTTGTTCACGCAAGTAATATTCCTTCTGAGTCTTTTCCATCTGTTTGCGGACACGAATATTGATTTTACGTTCCAGTTCAACAATTTCCAGCTCTTTTGCCACAATAGCGCATAGTTTTTCAAGACGCTGGGAGATGTTTACAGACTCAAGAATGCTTTGCTTATCTTCAATACGCAGGGTCAGGTGCGAAGCGACAATATCCGCCAGACGCCCGGGTTCGTCAAGATTAACGACGGAAACAACCGCTTCGGGCGGTATCCGCTTGGATAGTTTAACGTATTGTTCAAACTGGTAAACCAAACTGCGCATCAGCGCTTCTATTTCACTGTTTTTTTGAACATTTTCGGAGTATTGCTCAATCTCCACCTGAAAATATGGCTCGTTAGTTATAAAATTTCTGACCTTTGCCCTGGCAAGTCCTTCCACTAAAACCCGGATAGTGCCACCCGGCAGTTTTAATAGTTGTTTAACTTCAGCAACTGTGCCAATAGCAAAAATATCATCCTGTCCCGGATCGTCAGTCTGCGCCTCTTTCTGGGTGGCAAGAAAAATAACCCGGTCCTGGATCATCGCTTCCTCTATGGCAACTACTGATTTTTCACGGCCGACATCCAGGTGAATGACCATGTAGGGAAAGACCAGAATACCCCTTAAAGGCAACAAGGGCAAAGTCTTTATTTCAGAATGCATAGCTGCGCCTCCTTTTGAGAAGATGTTGCTTACGTTGTCATAATATTAGGACGTACATTCATATGCGTTTATTTTAACATGAAATTTTGAAAACCCCTATAGTAATAATTACTAGAAAACCAATAAACCCGGCTTAAGCCGGGTTATTAATACAGATCTGGACATTGTATTTATATTTTGCTTCTTCTTGCTAATCAAAGCAAGTTGACTCAGCAGGCCATGCCATCTCCGTTGAATCCAGCCATTTTACAAGGTATGTCCCACCATTAAACCATTAGCGCTCAATACATCCGGCGCGGCCGGAGCCTGCCGCTCTATTTTTTTGCCCAACACCGGCATGGTGATCAGCGCCGCACGCATTACCTCTTCCAGACGATTGACAGGGATCACCTCAATCCCCGTAAAATCACGGAACAGTTCCTGGTAGTTTTCAGCCGGTATCAGCACCTTTCTGGCTCCGGCCCGGCGGGCGGCTTCCACCTTGGCCACTATGCCGCCCACAGGCTTAACCAAGCCGCGAATGGATACCTCACCGGTCATGGCCACTGTGTTGTCAACCGGCAGGCCAAGGATTGCCGAATAAACAGCCGTGGCTATGGTAACACCTGCCGAAGGCCCATCGGTAGGCGCCGCCCCAGGCAAGTTCACATGGATATCGTAATCCCGGGGGTCGCATTCCATCGCCCGGCGCAGCACAGTGAGAACATTTTCCACCGAACTCCTGGCCATACTTTTGCGGCGAACGGTCTTGCCGCCTCCCCCCATCTCTTCTTCTTCCACGAGTCCGGTAACAGTTAACTTGCCTTGCTCCCTGGCAGCGGGCAGAGCATTGGCTTCCACTTCAAGGAGAACCCCCATGCCCGGGCCATACACGGCGAGTCCGTTAACCAGTCCGACTTGAGGGTGATCAGGTATCTTTTTGTCAGGACGCGGCGCGTACTGCCCGCTTTGGACAACCCACTCGATATCGGCAGTACGGATCTCCTCCCGTTCTTCGGTTATAACCAAACCGGCGGCAATTTGAATAATATTTACAGCCTCGCGTCCGTTTGTGGCATACTTTTTCAGCACTTCAAGCGCTCCCGCGCTGAGAGGCATCTTTATTTTCCCGGCCGCGTTGGCAGCTATCATTTCAATTTCGTCAGGCAGAAGCTGGCGAAAATAAACTTCCAAACAGCGGGAGCGAATAGCCGGCGCGATATGTTCCGGACCCCGCGTAGTCGCGCCCACCATCCGGAAATCCGCCGGCAGTCCGTTTTGAAAGATATCATGTATATGCGAGGGTATATTGGGGTCCTCCGCGCTGTAATACGCGCTCTCCAGGTGGACTTTGCGGTCTTCCATCACTTTCAACAGCTTGTTTATCTGGCTGGGGTGCAGCTCACCAATTTCATCAATAAACAACACTCCGCCATGCGCCTTCGTTACCGCGCCGGCCTTTGGCTGGGGAATGCCCGCGATACCCATCGCGCCCGCCCCCTGGTAGATCGGGTCGTGGACCGACCCGATCAACGGGTCGGCAATGCCGCGCTCGTCAAAACGGGCCGTGGTAGCGTCGATTTCGATAAATTTAGCATCCTCCTTAAACGGAGAGCAGGCGTTCTTCTTCGCTTCTTCCAGCACCAGTCTGGCCGCGGCGGTCTTGCCCACACCAGGCGGCCCATAGATGATCAAGTGCTGGGGGTTAGGTCCGCAAAGGGCCGCGCGCAAAGACTTCAGCCCCTCCGGTTGCCCGATAATTTCTTGGAAACTGGCCGGGCGGGTTTTTTCACTAAGAGGCTCAGTCAGGGAAATGGAACGCAGTTCCTTGAGCTTTTCCATTTCTCTCTTTGATTCTCTCTCCAGCACGTTCTTGCTGCTGTGCTGATTCTTTAACAAATTCCAAAAATACAAGCCGATAATCACCGCGAAAAAGACCTGAATAAAAGTCAATATGCTGCCAAAACCGGAAGAATAATCTCCCATAAGACACTTCCTCCCATCAAACAGGAATATTAACATTAGTATTGCTAAGTTTTTGAAATTTTAACCAAAATTTTTAAATTCAAGCATCCTGAGTCTTACAACAGAACAAAATCCAAACAGGCGACGGCCGGCAATGAAGAAAAAACTCCTGCGGTATTATTTCCGTCAGGAGCTTTCTTTCGCGCATAACAACTCCGGCGCGACTTAAGCCGTTTTTTTCTTGTTGCGAGCCGGCGCTGTGAACAGCACGTTTTCTTTTATCAATAATAATATCAATTTGAAAATGTAACAGGTACACAGTATTGCTTTGATAAAGTCGAGGCAAGACTGGCCGAATTGATTAAGTCATCTACAGTTGCGGAAAGATGTATTTCCATCCGTGCATTTTTTCTGCGGCCGCCTGCCACTCCGGCGGCGATGTTTACCGGCATGCCCTTTTTCTTTGTGATATTGACTATTTTTTTTATTATTTCATTGGCCCATAAACCGGCATCATCTTTTTTTTCCGTGGTCACTACTATAAACTCATCCCCGGCATAACGTCCTGGAAAATAGAGTCCGCCGGACGTATTTTCGGTAAAAATTTGCCCGACTATTTTCAAACAACGATCTCCGTAAACGTGTCCATGTTTTTTGTTAATAAGTCCAAAACCGTTCAGGTCAAAAAATATGACTGTGAGTTCATTCCCAGCCTTCAGAATGTTCTCAGCCAGATATCTTATATATGAACCTGTCATAAGCCCGGTTAGCGGATCTGTATGCCTGCCAATTTTAACAAGAATATCAGTTCTAGTAATAATTCCGACTAGTTTGCAGCCCTCTAAAACCGGTAGCCTTTCCAGTTTTTTTTCCTCAAGAATACTTTTAGCATCCCATAGAGTAGTATATTTGTTAACATGTACTACATTTTTGCTCATGGCGTCGGCAACAATACGATTATGATGGACGCGGCGCACGTCCCGGGAGGTTATAATGCCGCACAGCTGTTTTCTTTCATCTAAAACCGGAAGACCGCCTATTTTATTTTTTTCCATAATTAAAGCCGCTTTACTAACGCTATCCAGAACATCGGCTGTAATGACAGGAGAAGACATAACATCAAATACTTTGAGCATCACAGGTCAACCTCAACATTAATATTCAAAACTATATTTACTTGAGCTTTCAAAACTGCTGTTTCGGATGCAATCTTACACCCTTCATCCAGAATAATATTTAATAGCTTATCCCGGGTAATCAATAGGGAAAGTGAATTTCGAATTACCACTGCTTCAAAGGGCCCCTCATTTACCTTTATAATTTCATATTGTTCCGGACTCAGCACATCTATCATCCGTTGAACGGCTTCGGGACCAACGGGCGCCTTTTTGCCGATGAGCAGTACGTCCTG
The DNA here is from genome assembly GCF_022410535.1 of Pelotomaculum terephthalicicum JT. GTDB lineage: Bacteria > Bacillota > Desulfotomaculia > Desulfotomaculales > Pelotomaculaceae > Pelotomaculum_D > Pelotomaculum_D terephthalicicum. Next base: position 90,660 of record NZ_JAKNBL010000002.1, on the reverse strand, counting down.
TATCGGGGGAATCTCAAATTCAGACAGTATAATTGAAATTTGTGCCTTTCTCCCGGTATCATTCGAATTACCTGATTTCAAGTTAAACAACCCCATCCCAATCTTTTAGCAATACCTTATCTGAAGCATGGATGACCTTTTCAACCAAGTGGGGATCGAACTGAGTGCCGCTAAACTTATCTAATTCATTAATAATTTGCTCCATACTATTAATTTGAGAATAAGGCCTGCCTGAAGTCATGGCATCAAAAGCATCTGCCAGGGCCAGTATCCTTGCTCCCATGGGAATATCTCTTCCATGAAAGCCGTTGTAACCGCTGCCATCCCATCTCTCATGGTGCAGATTCACCAACTGGAGAAAAGGTTTGGTCCAAGGATAGGATGATAATATTTCAACTCCGTATTCCGTATGTTTCTTAATAATAGTAAACTCTTTACTTGTTAACTTTCCTGGTTTATTTAATATTTTTAAATCAATTTTAGTTTTACCGATGTCATGAAGCAAACCCGCATATTTGATTAACGAAACTTGCTTTTCTGATAATCCTAGAAAATTCCCGATTCTAGTGGCAATGATTCCCACATTGACTGAATGTTGATAAGTTTCTAAACTGTAATCATAGATCATTTTGACTAAGTTATTTAACTCTTCAAACATTTAATCAATACCCCTTCCATCACCATGGTATCAAGGGGCTTTTTCAGAAAGGACGAGTAAAAATTTGTGTCACCGTTTCTTTCTGCAGCCTGACAATCATAGCAACTTAGTTACCTTAGATCCAAGGCTTTGCGCCCCACTCTTTCGAAATGGTCTGCCCTCCAAAGAAACTATCAGTCTACTTTTCCCTACAATTAACAATAATTATACAACTATATGTTTATATTATCAATTACTTTACATTGAAAAGTGTACGGGTGGGATAGTTATTCTACTAAATGGGGATTTTATAAAAATATTTTGAAATAGCGATGGTGAAAACGAGTGCTTGATATACTGAAAGTATGTGGAAAAAATATTCGCCGGTACCGCAAGGAAAAAGATTTAACACTGGAACAATTATCACATAGTTTAGGTATTACCGGCTCATATCTGGGTTATCTTGAGAGAGGCCAAAGAAATACTTCACTACTGACTTTGGCTAAAATAGCAGAAATCTTAGGAGTTACGCCAGATATACTGCTTCGAGTGCCTAAAGATGAATTTCAAGAGGCTTTATATGAACTGTATGACCTGCTCACAAATACAAATGATGTAAAACATGTAACATTTTTAAAAGAGGTAATGGAATCCTACTTAAAACTAAACTATAAATAACCGAAACATTGGCTGCCTGTCTGAAGTGGAAGAAACAGAAACGCCTTAGTGATGAAAAAAGCCCCTGCGGAATTATTCCCGTCAGGAGCTTTCTTTCGCGTATAACAACTCCGGCGCGACTTAAGCCGTTTCTTCCTTCTTCTTCTTGCGGTCCAGAGCGATGATGCGCGGGGATTCCTTTTTCTGAATTGTTTCCCTGGTAACAATACATTTGGCGATGTCATCCCGTGACGGAATATCATACATCACTTCCAGCATGACTTCTTCCAAAATAGACCGCAAGCCCCTGGCGCCGGTGTTGCGCCTGAGCGCTTCTTCGGCAACCGCTTTCAACGCTTCCGGGGCAAACTCAAGGGCAACATTATCCAAGCCAAACAGTTTCTCATACTGTTTAACAAGCGCGTTCCTCGGTTCGGTGAGGATACGGATCAATGCTTCCTCATCGAGGGCATCCAAGGTGACAATAACCGGCAACCTGCCGACAAACTCAGGAATAAGTCCGTATTTAAGCAGGTCCTCCGGCAGTATATTGCTGAGGATTTCCCCTATTTTCATTTCTTTCCTGGGCTTGATTTCAGCGCCGAACCCCATCGACTTTTTGCCCGTGCGGTTCTCAATGATTTTCTCAATCCCGTCAAAAGCTCCGCCACAAATAAACAAAACATTGGTGGTGTCCAGTTGGATGAACTCCTGATGGGGGTGCTTGCGTCCGCCTTGAGGCGGGACACTGGCCACAGTGCCTTCAAGTATTTTCAGCAGTGCTTGTTGAACGCCTTCTCCGGAAACATCACGTGTTATCGACGGATTTTCCGACTTGCGGGCGATTTTGTCAATCTCGTCGATATATACAATGCCTTTTTCCGCTTTTTCCACATCATAATCCGCAGCCTGGATTAATTTCAGCAGGATGTTTTCCACATCCTCGCCCACGTAACCGGCCTCAGTCAGGGACGTGGCGTCGGCAATGGCAAAAGGAACATTCAGCAGACGGGCCAAGGTCTGGGCCAGAAGAGTTTTACCGCTTCCGGTAGGCCCCAGCATCACTATATTGCTTTTTTGCAATTCGACATCGTCAATTTTACCGCCGAGGTTGATCCGTTTATAATGATTGTAAACAGCAACCGCCAATGATTTTTTCGCATTCTCCTGTCCAATTACATATTGGTCCAGAATCTCTTTGATTTCTTTCGGCTTTGGTATATCGCCAAGTTCCAAGCCCAGGTCTTCACTGAGTTCCTCTTCAATAATTTCATTGCACAATTCAATACATTCATCACAAATATAAACACCAGGGCCAGCCACCAGTTTTTTTACTTGATCCTGAAGCTTACCGCAAAAGGAACACTTCAACTGCCCTTTATCGTTAAACATATTTCCACCTCTTTTACCTTTGCTTCCTGACATCGAACACCTCGTCAATAATACCATATTCTTTAGCATGCTGTGCCGACATAAAGAAGTCCCGTTCGGTATCCCTGGCTATTTTATCTAAAGGCTGGCCCGTATGTCTGGAGAGGATTTCATTTAAAATATCCTTTGTCCGCAAAATTTCTTTGGCGTGAATATCAATATCTGTCGCCTGACCCTGGACCCCGCCCAGCGGCTGGTGAATCATGATCCTGGCGTAAGGAAGGGCGTAACGCTTACCTTTCTCTCCAGCGGCCAAAAGAAACGACCCCATGCTGGCGGCCTGGCCCAGGCAAATGGTTGAAACGGGCGGACGAACGTACTGCATGGTATCGTAAATGGCCATCCCGGCAGTAACCACTCCCCCCGGAGAGTTAATATAAAGATGAATATCTTTTTCCGGATCTTCCGCCTCAAGGAACAGGAACTGAGCAATCACCAGATTGGCAACGTAATCATCTATCGGCCCGCCGATAAAAATGATGCGATCCTTTAACAGCCGGGAATAAATATCATATGACCTTTCCCCGCGATTAGTTTGTTCTACAACAATAGGCACCAGATTCATCTTAATCTTTTCCTCCCAACAACCTGTTTGCTTTGCTTCCTCTATTACTATTCCGCCTCCTGCACGTTCGTGTCCTCAATTATCTTCGCATTATCGACCAAGAATTGAAATGTTTTTTCTTTTATTATATTATCTTTAATAAAATCAAAGCTGCCTTCACTTTCAAGAGCCTTACGAAATTCTTCGGGATCCTGACGGTATGCTGAAGCGATTTTTTCAATCTCCACTTGTATTTCCTCCTCAGTGGCCGTAATACCTTCAGCTTTACTAATAGTTTCCATCACCAGAGAAGTTTTAACGCTCCGTTCAGCCTCCGGACGCATATCTTCTCTTATCTTATCCATAGATGACTTGGAATAACTGAGATAATCCTCCATCGAAAGACCCTGTCTGGCAAAGTTGTTACTCATATTGGCAAGCATTTCTTTGGTTTGCTGTTCAATCATACTGTCCGGAATTTCGGTAACAGCGTTGTCGACAGCTTTATTGAGCAGTTCCCGCCGGAGCGTGAATTTTGCCCTGCTTTCAGCAGCTTGTATTAATTTATTCTTAATATCATCCTTTAATTCCTGAAGAGTATCAAATTCACTGACATCTTTGGCAAACTCATCATCCAAAGGCGCCAGTTCTTTTCTTTTTATTTCTTTCACTGTTACGGTAAAAGTGGCTTCCTTACCGGCTAATTCTTCCGCCTGGTATTGTTCGGGGAAAGTCACCTGGATATCCTTGGTCTCATTAATAGTCATGCCTATTACTTGCTCTTCAAATCCTTCAATAAAGGAACCGGAACCAATTTCCAGGGAATAGTCTTTGCCTTCTCCTCCTTTGAAGGGCTCACCGTTCACTTTTCCAAGAAAGTCAATTACCGCTATGTCATCTTTCGCCACAGCGCCTTCTTCCAAAGTCAGCAGCTTGGCATGGCTGTTCTGCAGCCGGTCAAGTTCTTTCTGCACATCTTCTTCTTTAATTTCATAGGACTGTTTAACTGCTTCCAAGTCCTTATACTGGCCCAGTTCTACTTCCGGTTTTACCATTACAGTGGCCTTAAACACCACCGGCTTGCCCTCTTCAGCCTGCACAATCTCAACTTGAGGCTGAGCAACAGGTTCAATACCGGTATCCTTTACCGCGTCAAGATAAGCTTCGGGCACCAAGGCTTCCACTGCTTCTTCATAAAGAGTTTCTTTACCAATATAACGCTCAAGAATATGCCGCGGAGTTTTACCCTTGCGGAAACCCGGTATGTTAACTTTTTTCACTATATTGCGGTAGGCTTTGTTTACTGCCTGTGAGAATAGTTCGGCATCCACCTCTACCTCAAGGAGAACTGTGTTCTTTTCTATCCTTTCCGCGTTAGCTTTCATGTATGCTCCTCCTTAAAAGTTTGATTGCATTCTAGTAATTTACTTAGACAATTGCTGTATAGAAAAGTCACACCCTCTCCGTTGATTATGAATACCATAAAATACCTGTAATAATATTCTAACCGCTTTAATAAATTATTCTACAATTACCATATTCTTTCCTTCAAAACTCTTTCCTTAAAATACAACTAAAAAACCAAGGCATACAAAAGCCCTGGCACCAATCATTTTCTTATTACCGGTGGGGCTCACCCGCCTGCCGCGCCGCTGACAAGAACCAAACGCTGCAATACTACCGTCGCAAGGCGGTATTATATTACTTTTCAATTATATCCGCACCGGTGAAAATTATCAACTGGTAAAAAGAATTTCTTTAAATATTGACTTTACCCAAAACCATTTGCATCTATATTAATTTAATGTAATAATATAAACATCCGCTCAAATAATCAAATGGTTTTTTCTTGACAATGCCATTATTATTTGTTAACATAACTTTTGCGGATATTTGGGGAAACTTTGACAGCATCATATTGGCAACGTGGTGGGTATAGCTCAGATGGATAGAGCACCAGATTGTGGCTCTGGGGGTCGTGGGTTCGAGTCCCATTACCCACCCCACTCATTATTACTGGGGCGTCGCCAAGCGGTAAGGCACCGGTCTTTGGCACCGGCATTTCGTTGGTTCGAATCCAGCCGCCCCAGCCATATTAAGGTTCTGGAACAAGCACACAATGATTTTAAAAAGAGATCCCGTATCATTATCAAAGTGATACGGGATTACTGTTTAAATCATTTTTATCATGCTCATCAATTAAACTTTAAACTTGCCTACTAATTCATCCAGTTCTCCGGACAGCTTGGACAGGGTCTCAGTAGAAGCCGAAACCTCTTCCATGACAGCGGTTTGTTCTTCGGTGGATGCCGCTACATTTTGTACTCCCGCCGATACCTGTTCCGCCGCAGCGGCAACATCCTGGATTTGCTCTGTCAAACCCTGTATTGCTTCAATAATAGTCTTGAATCCTTCACCTACACCCTGGACTATCTTAGTGCCCGACTCAACCACTTTGACACTCTCTTCCGTCTCCTCAACCGCTTTCCGTGATTCAACCTGAATGGCGTTAACCAGATTGTTTATCTCTTTAGTAGCATCGGCAGACTGTTCGGCTAACTTTCTCACTTCCTCAGCCACGACGGCAAATCCCATGCCCTGTTCGCCCGCCCGGGCCGCTTCAATAGCCGCGTTAAGGGCCAGCAAGTTGGTTTGATCGGCAATGGTTGTAATCAAACCGACAATATGATTTATCTCCTGTGATTTTTTGCTCAAGTCGTTTATCACTTTGGAAACATCTTCAGACGATTTGGCAATATTCCTCATTTGCTCACTAACATTGATAATATCCCTGTTACCCGCGTTGGCCTGCTCGGTTACAGACTGCGATGCCTCCGAAATTTCCTGAATACTGGTCGAAACCTGTTCAATGGTAGTGGCAATTTCACCCGCGGCGGCAGCGGTCTCGCTGGCGCCGGCCGCCGTTTGCTGCGCGTTAAGCGTCAATTGCTGGGCTGAATCGGCAACCATATCGGATTTTTCGTTTATCTGCTGCACCATTAAGCGCATATTGCCAACCATGTCACCAAAAGCCCCGGCCAGCGTGCCCACCTCATCTTTAGAACCGGCCGTGATCTGCACTGTTAAATCACCGGACGAAGCAACACCCGCCGTCTTGACTAAAGATACGATCGGTCTGGCAATGCCGGTGGCAAACCAATAACCGAGACCCAGCATAATAAAGGCTACAATAGTGCCTACCACGTATGAAGTAACCACGGTCCTGCCGGCTTCACGGTCCAGTTCCTGGCTCCGGGTATTGATGTTACTATTATACGAGTTAACAGAATTTTGGATAATTCCTTCCAAATCCGCCATAACAGTACCAGCCTCGGCAATTTGCGGTCTGAGCTGTTGAAGCGTCACTCCCCGCTGAACCGAAGCAACAATGCCGTCAGCTAAGCTCACATAATTGTTTATGCCGTTTTCGAATTGTGCCCAGGCTTCCTTGTTACTAACAAGATTATTGTTGTTATGAAACGCCAGCTGCTCCTTTAATTCATTGACAGCTTCCCGGTAATGGTTTAGATTGTTGTCACTCGGTTCAATAAAGTATCCGCGTACAGTATATCCCACCTTATATAGATGACCTTGCAGTGCCAAAGTTGATTGGGCAACCTTAACATCTTTTTCCAGGAGATTTGAATAATTTTTGTCAATGCTAGTCATTGAGATGGAACCAAATATGACTATCCCAAGCATAAAAGCACCGAATAGAATTATTAAAAGAAATATTTTACCTTTAATCCCAAGATTCAACTATATCCCCTCCCCCATACCTCTCCCGGGGTCATTTAATTATTTATATTTATTTATATTACCGAAGCAACTTCCTCAAGTTTTCCGGCTGAAGAAGCCAGTTCCTGCATGGCCGCGGATATTTCCTCGGTAGCCGCTGCCTGCTCCTCGCTCAAGGCTGCCGCTTCGACAACTTTTTCTGACATTACCAGCACTTTATCATTTATGATGGCAAGGATATCTCTAATTTCCTTGACGGCCTGCGCACTTTTTATTGAAAGCTTGCGGATTTCCTCAGCTACAACCGAAAACCCCCTCCCATGATCTCCAGCCCTTGCCGCCTCTATTGCCGCGTTAAGCCCCAGCAGATTTGATGTGTCAGCCACCTCGTGAATAAATCCAAGAATCACATCTGTTTTCTTAACCTGCTCCAACACCTCCTTACCCAGGTTTTCGAGAACTTCCTGACTGCCGGCCAACTGCTGGGCGGATGAAGCAAGTTCTTCAACAGTAGCGGAAGTTTGCTGCGTTGAAGACGCGACATTCTGCGCCACCTCAATTAATGTCTCCTGGTTTTTAAGACTCAAACCAAAAGCGACCGCCCCAGCAACCTGCCCGCTGTCGTCTTTCAACGGCAGCCCTCTTGACTTGAAAGACACGCCATAAGCTTCCTTGGGCACCACTGTGTCAATGGTTCTTCCGGTACTGACGGCGCCATACAATCCACTGCCTTTAGGAATCGCGTCTCCAGGCTTCGACCCAAAGTTAATCTCCTGGCCGGGCAGGTAATAAATAAACTTTTCCCTGTCCGACACACCAATCGTACAGTCCATCGGAACCATCTCCTGGATAATCGGAGCAAGCTTAACTACTAAATCAATAATGCTATCTTTTTTTGCAGACCCCGGAATTTCGTCTGATGCGGTTGATGGTGGCACCACAGCGGGTTGTCCGTCTTTAGCAAGATAATTATCAAGCTTTTTCTGAGGTTTATTCCACAGCATATAGTTTATCCTCCTATCTCAATATCATGGAATCATTATTAAGCTATAACAATCCAGAGCACAGATTTGTGTTTACCGGCTCGTACCGATGGACTCTACATCATAACAACACCTTATATAATTCTCTACTTAGGTGTGCTGTCACCTTCCTTCAAATTAAGAACAGATGCCATCCTCGCTCACTCACATATCAATTATTCCAGCCTGTTATCCCGCTTTATTGCTGCATAGAAACCATAACAATCATCTGCCGCAGGTATACGCTTCAACAAATATTAAAGGATACCCATGGAAGAATACGGCAATATTTATTTCCTAAAAATTACTTCGACAAAAATACCAATTATCCTTCAGCAGTTGTTCTAAAAAAGGGGATAATTAAAAATATTTTGACTCTTTTCAGTATTAATTGTCACTTCTCTTTTATCTATTGCTAAATGGTATGTGTTGGTATACCTTGACAGAAAAAAATCCAGTGTAGTAAACTAGATTAGCAACTCTTTTGAACCCGTACTTTTGAAATAAAAAATTCTGTATATATCTATATATATATATGTAATTACAAGCGGGCGTGGCGGAATGGCAGACGCGCTGGACTTAGGATCCAGTGGGGGCAACCTCGTGCGGGTTCAACTCCCGCCGCCCGCACCAAAAACAAAAGGCAAAAAAGATTTATTGCTTACAAAGCCAGTAAATCCAAGCCTTTCGAGGGCTTCCACGATGAAAAGTGGAAGCCCTTTTCTCGTAGATTTATTAGGGTAAAAGCTTCACTCAGACAGGACTCAAACCTACAAGTAAGAACATTCATGAGTGGCGCCCTTTTTCGCACAGAGAAAATGAAAAAGGGCGCCACTCAAAATACAATCAAAGGAATGAGCTGAAACCAAAAAGGGCGCTGATTTTTAAGGCTGATTGAAAGCCGATAAAGTTAGCGCCCTTTTTTATATATACACCAAAATCACATTAAAAATGAAAGCATCGGAAAGCCGGAGAATTGGAGTGCGGAAACGCACTTTATTTTCCGGCTTTTTTTGTTTTCTGGAAAGGAGTAGCCATGTTGGTACGCTATAAAAGAAATAAACAAACCGCCTGCTACGATTCAAACACTCTCTCCACTGTAGGCAGAATACCACCGGCCGAACGGCCACGCGGTCCATTCCAAAGCTGCGGCAGCTGCCCGTACCCATCCCACGGTTTCTTCTGCTATAGCTCGGAGGGAGATTGCCTCAGAACCGATATGCAAAAAATTGCAAAACGCAGGAAAAACGAGATGAATGATGGAAACCGAATTAACAAAACGGATTAAGGCGCTGACCCATCACTACCGTCCAAAGCTGCATACCGAAAAGCGAACCCTCCGGTGGGCGGATGAGGTATGGACGCCGTCAGGGATCGTAGACAGCATTCGGTTTGAGGACTATTACGAGAATGAGGAATATCTCTGCAGGCTTCTGGATGCGGAGCGGTTTTCCAAAAAGGAACCATACCTGACGGAGCATAGACATGAACCCGGAAAATGCTTTCGGGACGGCAGCACAGAGCAAAATGCGCAGAAATGCCGGGGCTGTGTCCTGCGGTGCCATAATTGGCGCATTGGGATGATGGTCACCTGTTTTGAAGTCAAAATCACCTATCAGGATTTCAAAAGCAGGAACGGCCATAACTTTCATGGGAACGAAAATTACTACTGTGTGCCGAAAGCCCTTGCCGCCAGAATCGCTGGGAAAGTTCCCGTCCACATCGGCATCCTCGCATATTTTGAAGGGGAACGGCAATACGGGCTCCGGCAGTTCAAACCGGCTGAATGGCAGGAGGTATCGGATCAAACCAAGGTACTGCTGCTGTACAACGCCATGAAAAAGTGGTGCGACGGAGCGGTTTTCGTGTAACCGCCGGATGTGCATTGCAGTGATCAATCAAACGGAGGTATCAAGATGAGCGTTAACGCCAGAGAAGAAAAAAATTTTTCAGTAGAACTCAGCCGGTGGAACCCTTCCGGTATAAATCCGTCGGCAGAAATCGCACTCCCCGCCACACCCTATGAGCTGGCGGATGCGTTGGAAAGAGCGGGAACCGCCGGGGACACCGTTTATTCTGCGGAGGTTTTAAGCTGCCAGCTGGACTATCTGCCGCAATTTATCCAGCCCGATATCAATCTTCATGAACTGAACCACCTCGCACAGCGGCTGTCTTCCCTGAGTGCATGGGAACTGGACTGCTTTGAGGGCATGGTGATGATGGATGCCGTTCAGACTCAGTACGCTCCCATTCCGGTGGAGCGGCTCATCAACATGACACACAGCACCGAGCACTGCCAGATCGCCTATGAAGCCCACGACGATTCGTCCCTCGGTAAATTTTATGCGGATAATGACTTTGTACCGGCACTGGAAAAGGTATCGGATGAAGTCTACGCATATTTGGACTTTGGTAAAATTGGCAGAGAGATGCGTGAGGGCGAGGGTGGCGTATTCACGCCTCATGGCTATGTGGTGCAGAACGGTGAGATTGCAGCGGACTACCACAGCGGCGATGCGGTTTCCCTTGAAAAGCCGGATTACACTGTGCTTCTCCGTGTAACCAAGGGATATTTTAACGGCCCTGCACAGGACAGTGAAGCGGCTGTCTACCTGAAGCTCCCTGCCGGGGATGCGACGCTTTTGCAGGCGGTTGATGCTGTCGGAGTGGCTTCCCCGGAGGAATGTGCATTCTCTGCGGAGGACTGCATGGCGCCAAGCCTCACCGAAAAAATAAATGACGCCCTGTATGCCTCGGAGGGCGACTGCTACGGTCCGGTGAATGAGCTGGCAGAGCAGCTCCGGCAGCTTGAAATGGAAAACCGCCTGCCGACCTACAAGGCGATGCTGGAGGAAGCACCCGGCGATCTTTCTCTGGAGGAAGCCCTTGACCTTGCATCCATGACAGAGGAATTCAAGCTTTTGTCTGATTCTCCCGCAGAGTATGCGAAAAAGGAAATCCAACGGATGCTGTCTGTGGGAAGCGATTATGGGCTGAACAAATTCTGCGATCTGGAAGGCTACGGGCGATATCTTTTGGAACAGCGCGGCGTTGCTGAAACATCCTATGGAATGCTGGAGCCGCAGAACGGCATGACGGTGGAGCAATGCCTGAACCGTCCCAGCCAGAGCTTTGGGATGGAAATGAAATAAGCGAAATTTTGTTGGCATTTGGTATAGCTATTCCAATGAAGCTGTGGCATTGTGTTGTGCTGAAGGAGGTGAGGCAGTTGGACGAAAAGCTCTTGGATTTACTGGATATGGCGCTTGCGGAACGATTTCAGCTATCGTATGCTGCCCTGCGTGAATCAGACCCTCAGTCGGAGAAACTGGTGCAGGAATTAATGTCACTCAGTGACAGCATCCAGAACAGCTTTGAAATCAGTCAAGGTATAAAAGACAGAATTGAGTATTATCTGAGTCAAAATTCGGATTTGGAGGTAACGTTTCAGAAGCATCTGTACATTCAGGGCGCCAAGGACTGCGTAGCAGTGTTAAGAGAGCTTGGCGTAATCCAATAGCGCAAGCAGAGATGCCTGTGCTTTTTTAGACCCAACATCAACACAGGGCCGTTTCCCCAACAGGAGGCGGCCCTGTTTTTTTGCGCCCTTTTTGCCTTTCTTTCCGGGGAAACGGCCGGAAAGGAGGACCCATGCAGAAAGAACAGCTTGCAGAGCATCTGCGCCGGTATCACCACGGCGCAGAAAACGCCGTCATAAGCAAAGAGCTGGAACGCAGCTTCGGCGTTTCAGGCAAGGAGCTGCGGGATCAGGTCAATGCCCTGCGCCGGGAGGGTGTTCCCATTGCCAGCGACCAGAACGGGTACTTTTATGCGAAAACCGAAGCCGAGGTGCGCATGACCATCCGGCATATGAGAAACCGCATCAGCGGAATCAGCGCCGCCATTACCGGCCTGCGCCGCTCCCTTGCGGCCTTTGACGATACCCAACTGCGCCTGCCGCTGGAAGGAGGTGATGACTTCTGAACAGCTTCATGTCCTGGATCGGCGGGAAGAAATCCCTGCGGGAGCTGATCGTCACCCTGTTTCCCCTCTATTATGAGCGGTACATTGAGGTATTCGGCGGAGGCGGCTGGGTGCTGTTCCATAAGCAGCCCGGCAACGATTTTGAGGTCTACAATGACTTCAACGGCCTGCTGGTCAACCTCTACCGCTGCGTGCGGGAAAAACCGCAGGAGCTGATGGCGGCCCTTGCCTATTGTCTCAATTCCCGCGCGGATTTCGAGCTTGTGAAAAACGCCCTCGCTCGTGATTCTCCCGCATCGGATGTGCAAAGGGCGGCGTGGTTTTACCAGCTCATCCGCTACAGCTATGCGTCGGGGCTGACCAGCTACGGCAGCCAGCCCCACGACATCCGCAGCAACTTTCCCCTCATAGAGCAAGCACACCGTCGGCTTTCCAAGGTCGTCATCGAAAACAAGGATTTCGAGAAGCTCATCGGGCAGTATGACCGCCCCGTGAGCTTTTTCTACTGCGACCCGCCGTATTTTGAAACCGAAAGCTATTACAAAAACGTGGGCGAGGACGGTTTCACGGAAAAAGACCATATCCGTCTGCGGGATGTGCTGCTGCGGATCGACGGCAAATTTCTGCTGTCCTACAACGACTGTGAATTTATCCGCAGCCTCTATGAAGCACCGGGCATCCAGACGGAAGCCTTTACCCGCATTAACAATATCAAGCAGCGGTACGACAACGGAGCGCAGTTCCCCGAAATCCTCATTGCCAACTATGATCTGCATGAGCGCGAGAAAAACGCTCCGTCACAGCTGAATCTGTTTGGAGAAGGAGGCTTCATGGAATAGGCAAAACGCCCTTAGCACAGCATTGCATAAATCTCAAACCCAATCTTTTATAGGAGGAACTCATTCATGAAAAAGAATCAAATGCCCCAAATCGGTCTCCCTGCCGACGCCTGTGAGCAATCCGGCTTTACCGACAAGGATACGCTGGAGCTTCATGCCGGACAGAACGCCCTTGTGTTTCTGAAGGACAAAATGACGGCCTTGGAGGTGGCGAACGCCATCCATAGTCTCAGCGCCCTCGCCTCGGATTTGACCGTCGTTCTCGCCTCCGCCTGCGGCCTTTGCAGCAACTGCGGCGATGAATGCGGGGAGGGCTGCCCCGCCGAATGGGTGGCAGGGTGCTCTCTCTGCCATGATCTGCTGGATGAAAGCCAAAGCATCCGCATCCCCGGCTATCTACTGGAGGAATCGGGCATCCCCGCGGACGCCAAGCTGGAAGCCTATACGGACGAGGACAGCGGCGAAATCACGGTGGTAGAGGCGGATGTCCAGCAGGACATTACCGATGTGCCGGCAGGTATTCTTACGGTGCTGGCCCAAAGCGGCGTGTGCCTCGCGGAGCTGGATGAGCTGATTATGCTGGAGGAAATCGTCTACGGCAAATAATCGGTCTTGGATTCCCAACACACGATCCGGGAGGTGAGCATATGCCGGGAATCACCCTGAAAAACGGCCTCATTTCCTACTACGGAAACCCGGCCGGATATACAGAAAAAGAAAAGGCGGTGGTGGACAGCATCTTCCGAAACGACGAGCTGACCACATGGCTCAAAAGCCGCAGCCTGACCCCGCAGTGGACGGACGGCGTGATGGAGCGCCTTGCCGCGGGGGAACGGATGGGCGGCATGGCTGAAGCCGCCGCTCCGCTCAAAAATGTCCGCATCTGGCAATTGAAGCCGGATACGGACGTGTATATGAAGTTTATCTCCTATGAGGAAACGGTGCGGCAGTTCGGGGAGCCGTCCCCGGAGCATTACCGCGTTGCCTATGACGGCCAGCTGGATACCAACGATCTCGAAGCCATCTACACAAGATGCAATGTGAATCATCCGCCCGGTTATGACGGACACTCCCTGTCCATGTCCGATGTGGTGGAGCTGTATGACGCAGAGGGCAGCGAATTTCACTACTGCGACCGCTTTGGATTTCAGAAAATCAGCTTCGGGGAACCGGAGCAAACCCAAACCATGGGTATGCGTATGTAGGCAGCCGTCGGCTGTCTTTTTTCATGCCCTCATCATTAGAACGGAGGAAAAAAATGAAGAATCTATTTTGCAAGCTTAAGAAAAAAATCGGCACGGCAGCTGCCAAAAGTCGCTCCATCCTCACGGGGAACGCCGGGGAGGGCTACATTGACACCGCGATCAAAATTCTGATTGCCGTTGTTTTGGGCGCTTTGCTCCTTGCGGGGCTGTATGCCCTGTTCGGGGAAACGGTGCTGCCAACCCTTGTGCAGCGCATTAAAGAGATGTTCAATTACGCCGGTTAAAGATGCCGGACATTTTGAGAAGGAGGAAAGATCATGCCTAACAATACGACACCATCCGCCCCCAAGTACGATGTGAAAATCCACTCCATCCGTCCGGAGGGCAGCTGCAAGGCCACCGCCTCGGTCAATGTCTACGGCGATTTCGCCGTGCGGGGCATCAAAATCATGGAGGGCTCCAAGGGGCTGTTTATCTCCATGCCAAGCTACAGAGCCGGAAACGGCGAGTACAAGGATATCTGCTTTCCCTGCACCAAAGAGGCCAAAGCGGAATTCGACAAGGCTGTCCTCGGCGCTTACCAGCAGGCGCTGACTCAGGGACAGACCGCCGCGCAGAAACAGGAATCCCCCGCCCAGCAGGAGCAAGGCCAGCCTGTCATGGGCGGAATATAGGAGGTGCCTATGAAGAAGAAAATGAAAAAGCCGCTGGGTCTCGTCCTCGCCGTTTGCCTTGTGCTTTCCCTGCTGGCAGGCAGCGCTTATGCGGTAAACCGGTATTTTGAGGATGCCAAGGGGCATTGGGCGGAGGAAGCCATTCAGATTCTCACGGAAAAAGGCGTCATCAGCGGTTATCCAGACGGGCTGGCGCACCCGGATGACATCATCACCAGAGGGGAATTTGCCGCGCTGGTTTCCAGAACCATGGAGCTGCCGGAACCGGAGGAAAGCGAGGTTACCATTCGCTTCACCGACATTGCCGGACACTGGTCGGAGCAGGATATTGAAGCGCTCATCATCGCTGGAATCATCCAAAAGGACGATTTCGGCATAGAATTTCAACCGGATCAGCCCATTTCCCGTATGGAAATGATCCGTATGCTGGTGCGGGCCATCGGTAAGGGGGAACATGACGCCTCCTGCCCCTGCGTCACCGGCTTTTCCGATGACGGCACACTCTCCGAGGCGGATAAATCCAGTATCTGCACCGGCAAGGAATACGGCATTGTAGACGGCTACCCGGACGGTACGGTCAAACCGGACGGCGAGGCCACCCGCGCCGAAGCCTTTGAAATGCTGGTGGATACAGAAAAGGCCAAAGAGCAGATCAAGAAGGAAGAACCGCCCAAGCCGACGACTCCTGCCAAGCCGGAGGATAAGCCCTCTGGCGGAGGCAGCTCCAGCGGCGGTTCCGGTGGCGGCAGCTCTTATGTTCCCGCCCCGCAGTTCAGCTTCACCTTGCCGAAAACTGCCTATACCGCCGATGAAATTGAGATCAAGCCGGAAAGCCGTTCTGTGAGCGGTGTGACATGGTCCGCCCTGAAAAACGGCCTGCCCGTGGAGCTTTCCGGGCTGACAGACGGTACCCTTGATAAAAACGGCGGCAAAGTGAAATTCACACAGACCGGCAGCATTACCCTGATTGCCACGGCAAAAAACAGCCGGGGCGTCACGGTGACCCATGAGCAGACCATCAGCATCTACCCAGTGGTGACGGCGGCGTTCACGCTGCCGGAAACCACCCATACCGACAAATCCGTAGCGGTGGAGCTGACGACCGAAAATCTCGGTTCCAATGCGGTGGTGTGGTCCCTTGAAAAGGACGGCGCTGCCCTGGATATGGAAACGGCTCTCAGCGGAGCGCTGGATTCCATAGGAGGCACGGTGCTGTTTAAAGAAAAAGGCGTCTACAAACTGACCGCCTCTATTACAGACGAGTTGGGCAAAGTTATCACCGCACAGGACAGCATAAATGTCTACCCGATAGCGGAAGTCAAGCTGACACTCCCAGCCGTTTCCCATACGGATAAAACCGTGGCGCTCAAGACAGAAACAAAAGAAGCGGAGGGGCTTGCAGCAACCTACTCCCTGACCCGGAACGGCGAGCCTGCCCAAACCGGCTCCTTTATTGAAGGTGCGCTCTCGGACGGCAGCATCCGTTTCAAGGAAAAAGGTGTGTATGCGCTGACCGCCTCTGTCACCGACGCCACCGGCAGAGTGTTTTCGGATACCGTCAATATCACCGTCTACCCGGTAGGCTCCGCGGGCTTCTATCTGCCGGAAATCTTCCACACCGACAGCGCCGTCACCGTGGAGGCGGTCTTCGGGGAAATCGGCAGCCATACCGCAAAATGGACGCTGCTCCATGATGGAAAAGAAGTATCCCTCACAGGTGTCACCGAGGGTACGCTGGGCAACAGCGGCGGCAAGATGCGGTTTCATGCCAAGGGCAGCTATGTTCTGAAAGCGGAATTCACCGATGACGGCGGCAGAACCTACCGCTACGAGCAGAGCTTCAAGGTGTATCCTGTGCCTGCCGTCCGCTACAGTCTGCCGGAGTATGTCCACACCGATACGGATATCACAGTCAAAATCGAAACCGCCGATCTGGACGGCCTCACCGTTGAATGGCTGGTGGACAACACCTTCGGGTTTCAGGACTGGCCGACCTATGTGGACGGAACACTCACAAACGGCGGCGGGACCATCCGCTTCAAACGGGCCGGTGTCTATGAGCTGGCAGCCAGAGTCACCGATGAAACCGGCCGTGTATTCCTGTACGAAAGCCATGACAAATGCGAGGTTCTGCCTGTGCTGACCCTCGGTTTTGACCTCCCCGAATTTGCCTATACCGATACCGTCCTCGACCTCAGAACCCACGGCAACAATCAGGTGCTGCCGGTGGAGTGGTCCGTGACAAAGGACGGAAAGAGCCTTCCGCTCTCGGAGGCTTTCAGCGGCGGACTCAACGCGCAGGGCGGCAAAATCACCTTCAAGAATGACGGCGAATATATTCTCACCGCTACCATGACCGATTACCTGAAACGCAGCTATTCCCACAGCGAAAGTATCCGCATCCTGCCGGTAGTGCAGTACGCATTTATCATGCCGCAGACCGTTCACTACGGCACGGAGTTTGAGGTTGCCGCAAAGAATGTTCAGTATCTTGGTTGCTATACCGTAGCTTGGACACTGGAAAAGGACGGCAATCCCGCACAGTATCAGGGAACCCTCGGCAATGACGGCGGGAAAATCGCCATCCGTGATACCGGCACATTTACCCTGACCGCCTCTGTTAACGACAGCGAAGGACGAGTCACCACCCATTCGGAGAACATCACGGTCACCAACACGGCGCCGAATGCTCCTGTGGTAGAAGCGGTTCCCACCCGTACCGCCAAGGACGGTATGTTCCTTGTAAACGTCACCGCCAGTGCCACAGACCCCGATGGGGATGCGGTAACCTTGGAGTATGCGGATACCGCATCCGACAGCTACTATGCCGTGGGCACCCACACTATCCGTGTCCGGGCAAAGGATATCGCGGGGGTATATTCCCCATGGGTAGAAAAGACCTTCACCGTGACCAATGCCGCACCCACCGTGACCCTGACCGCCGAACCGACCCGCACGGTGAAAGACGGCAAATTTCTTGTCAATATCAGCGCCAAGGCAGCGGATGCGGATGGCGACGCCACCACACTGGAATGGGATAACAAGGCATCAGGCGGTTACTATTCGACCGGCACCCATACCATAAAAGTCCGCGCAAAGGATATTGCCGGGGCGTATTCCCCATGGACGGAAAAGACCTTTACCATTACCAGCTCCGCACCAACGGTAACCCTGACCGCAGCCCCCACCCGCACAGCGAAAAACGGCAAATTCTTTGTGAATATTACCGCCACAGCCGCCGATGCCGATGGCGACGCCACCACACTGGAATGGGAAAACAGGGCGTCAGACAATTACTATGCCGTTGGATCGCACACAGTTCGTGTTCGCGCCAAGGACGCAACCGGGTTGTATTCCGATTGGGTTTCCAAGACCTTTACTGTGGCAAACTCTGCGCCGACAGCGCCGGTGATTACCCGAACGCCGAACGGCAACAGCGTGGCGCCGGGAACGCCGGTCACGATTACGGCCGCCAGCTCCGACCCGGACGGCGATTCCGTCACCCTGATTTGGGAGGGCAGAAATTCCGAAACACAGACCTATCCCCGCGGAAAGAACGTAGTCCGTGTCAAAGCGGTGGATTCCGCAGGGGCTGAATCGCCCTGGGCTGCTATCGTGTTCTTTGTGGCGGACTCCAACGGCGGCGGTGGCATGACCCTCACCGGCCCTGATTCCGTCATCATGGAAAACGGCATTGAGGGCGCCACCATCACGGAATATACCTTTACGGTACCGCCTGTCATCGGGCACAGCGGCTCGGATTTCGGCAGAGTGCGCGGCTACAACAGGCTGACCGGCCAGTGGGATCAGCTGGACTACGGCACCACCTCCAACGGCATCACTTTTACCCGCACCCTCGGCGCAGGCGTATACACGCAACTGGAGTTCTATTATTACACCAACCACTCGTGCATGTACAACAAATCCAACATCACCTACTCGGTGACGTACCATTTTGAATAAAGGGGGAGCATTCATGAAACATCTCATTTGCAAGCTGAAAACCAAGGCGGCCATGACCGCCGCCAGAACCCGCCGCGTCCTTTCCGGCAGCCGCGGGGACGGCTACATTGACACCGCGATCAAAATCCTGATTGCCGTGGTTTTGGGCGCTTTGCTCCTTGCGGGGCTGTATGCTCTGTTCGGGGAAACGGTGCTGCCTACCCTTGTGCAGCGCATTAAGGAAATGTTCAATTATGCAGGCTAATAGCATCGCACAGGCGGTGCTTTTTTTATGTCTGCTGCTGGCGGCTTCTGTGTGGGATCTCCGCAAACGGATCATCCCGGACAGCATTTGTCTTTTCATTGCACTGACGGGGCTGATGGATTTCAGCCCCGTCAGGCTTTGGGGCGTTCTTGCCGCACTGCCCCTGCTGATTGCCGCCCTGTGCAAGCCGGAGGGTATTGGCGGCGGGGACATCAAGCTCACCGCCGCCGCAGGCATGGTGCTGGGCTTTGGAGGATGCACGTCCGGGCTGCTGCTCGGACTGACGGCATCCCTCTTTTTTTATCTCATCAACCAACTGGTTAGACGGCTCCGCAAGCTGGAGCCGCAGAAGGCGTCGCAGGCATCTCTGCCTATGGCGCCGTTTTTGTCCCTCGGCTTTCTTGCCGTAACCATTTTAAAAATTGGAGGAAACATCCTATGAAAAGAATCCATATCACCAAAAAAAAGACCATCATCATTGCCGGTATTGCTGCTGTTTCGCTGGCAGCTGCGCTCATTCCCAAGGCTGTGAAAGCGGTGAAATCCCGTAAATACAGCTCCGCCAGCATCTAAATCATAAAGAGATCAAGGAGGAAAATCTATGAGCCTTTTCAAAAACCGCACGGTTGTCGGCGTGATCTGCATCCTTTTGTCCCTGCTGATCTGCTTCGGCGTGACGCCGCTGTTTAACCAGTCCGTTAGTCAGAAAACCGAAATTGTCCGTGTCGTAAAGGAAATCAAGGCAGGCGAGGAAGTCACCAGAGAGATGGTGCAGACCGTGGAGGTGGGCGGCTTTGGTCTGCCCGACAATGTCCTGCGCCAGAGCGAATCCGTCGTGGGCAAATATGCCACAGCCGACCTTTCCGTCGGGGACTATATCCTAAACACCAAGCTGTCCGATACCCCGGCTGCGGAAAATACCTACCTTTACAATCTGGACGGCACCAAGCAGGCCATATCGGTCACTATCAAGAGCTTTGCGAACGGACTGTCCGGCAAGCTCCAGAGCGGCGATATCGTGTCGGTGATTGCACCGGACTACAAAAAGCAGGGCTCCACCGTGATTCCCGCCGAGCTGAAATATGTGGAGGTTATCGCCGTCACCGCGGGCAGCGGCTACGACGCCAACCAGCGTGACGCCGGACCCAATTCGCCTTCGGCGTCTGATGAACGAGAACTTCCTGCAACCGTGACCCTGCTGGTGTCCCCGGAGCAGAGCAAGACGCTGGCAGAACTGGAAGCAGACGGCAAGCTCCATCTGTCCCTCGTTTACCGCGGTACGCCTGCCAACAGCGCCAAGTTTATCGAAGCACAGGACAAGGTCATCGCGGCGCTGTATCCCGCGGAGCCGGACAGCGCTTCTAAGTCTCAGGAACCGGAGGAAAGCACTGCATCCGAAGCTCCTGCGGAAAGCGGGGTGCAGTGATGCTGAATTTTAAGAAAAAGGGCATCTTCACCCGCCAAGCCCCAAAGGAGGATGCCTTGCCGCAGCAGGAGCCGCAGGATGGCATCCTTGCGGTTTGGGGCTCCCCCGGCAGCGGAAAAACCACTGTAGCGGTAAAAATTGCAAAGTACCTTGCCGACCGGAAGAAAAACGTGGTGCTGCTGCTCTGCGATATGACCGCACCCATGCTGCCTTGCATCTGCCCGCCCTCCGAACTGGAGGGTGAGCATTCGCTGGGCAGTATTCTTGCGGCGGCTCATGTGACGGAGCCGCTCATCAAGCACAATCTGGTGACGCTGAAAAAGCACAAATATCTCACCATCCTCGGCATGAAAAAGGGAGAGAACGAGTACACCTACCCGCCCTATGAGCAGACCCAGGCGCAGGAGCTTCTGGACAATCTGCGGAAAATAGCTCCCTTTGTGGTGGCGGACTGCGGCAGCTATATCGCCAACGATATTCTCTCCGCCGTGGTGCTTATGGAGGCCGACAGTGTTCTGCGCCTTGCAAATGCCGATCTGAAATCCGTGAGCTATCTCTCCAGCCAGCTCCCGCTGCTCCGGGATTCCAAGTGGGACGCAGAGAAGCAGTACAAGGTTGCCTGCAATGTAAAGCCCCGGCAGGCCGGGGAGCAGATTGGGCAGGCGCTGGGCTCGGTGGCCTTTACCCTGACCCATTCTCCGGAGCTGGAGGAACAGTATCTGGTGGGAAATCTGCTGGCGGATTTGTCCCTGAAGGACAGCCGCCCCTTCCGCAAGGAAATCGAAAAAATTACAAGGGAGGTGTTTGGAATATGAGCTTAGGCAAAAAGCGAAGCGCATCGGCATTTCAGAATAAGGCAGCACGCATAGAAAAAAACGGCAGTCAGCCGCTATCCACAGAACCGGAGCTGATCACCAAAGCTGTAAATACCTCCGAACCCACGACGGAGAGATTTGCAAACTTGCAGTTCGGTCCTGATGTAGATGTTTTGAATCCGCCGGATGCGCAGGAAGCCGCACCGCTACGTGACAACCGCGCGCTGCGTGCGCATGGCCTGTTCTTTACCCCGGAAACGGAGGGAAAAGACTTCTCATCCGTGCTTGCCGAGGTACAGGCGTACATCTCCGAGCATTACAGCACCCTCCTCACCGCAGGCGGCGAGGACGCCAAGGCGCAGATGAAGCGGTATATCCAGAAATTCCTGCAGGACAACCGCATTTCTGTTAATGGCATGAGCGGCGGCAGGCTGGCGGACGCCCTCTACACCGAAATGGCGGAGTTTGGCTTTCTGACCAAATACATCTTCGGAACCGGCATTGAGGAAATCGACATCAATTCGTGGCGGGACATTGAGGTGCAGTATTCCGACGGCCGCACGGTTAAGCTGGAGGAACGCTTTGAAAGTCCCCAGCACGCCGTGAATGTCATCCGCAGGATGCTGCACATCAGCGGCATGGTGCTGGATAACGCCAGTCCCATCGTGCTGGGGCATCTCAGCAAAAACATCCGAATTGCCGTCCTCAAAAGCCCCATTGTGGACGAGGATGTGGGCGTGGCGGCTTCCATTCGTATCGTCAACCCTCAGAGTATGAAAAAAGAGGATTTTGTCCGAAGCGGTACGGCGACAGACCCAATGCTGGACTTTTTATCCCTTTGCATCCGCTACGGGATTTCGGTCTGCGTAGCGGGAGCCACCAGCTCCGGCAAAACCACCGTGGCAGGCTGGGTACTGACCACCGTACCGGATAACAAGCGCATCTATACCATCGAGAACGGCTCCCGTGAATTGGCTCTGGTGCGGGAAAAGGATGGGAAAGTGGTCAATTCGGTCATCCACACCTTGACCCGTGACAGCGATAACGACCGCCAGCGCATCGACCAGACCAACCTTTTAGATTATGCCCTCCGTTTTAACCCGGACATCATTGTGGTGGGCGAGATGCGCGGTGCAGAAGCAAATGCCGCGCAGGAGGCCGCCCGAACCGGCGTGGCGGTGCTGACCACCATCCACTCCAATTCCTGCGAGGCCACCTATCGCCGCATGGTGTCTCTGTGTAAGCGCGCCGTGGATATGTCCGATGCGACCCTCATGGACTATGTCACCGAAGCCTATCCCATTGTGGTGTTCTGCAAGCAGCTGGAAAACAAGCAGCGCCGCATGATGGAGATTCAGGAGTGCGAAATCCTGCCCGACGGCACAAGGCGTTTCCGTCCGCTGTTTCAGTATGTCATTACCGAAAACCGCATGGAGGACGGAAAATTCATTATTGAGGGGCACCATGCGCAGGTCAACACCATCTCGGACAGCCTTGCCAAGCGGTTGCTGGAAAACGGCATGCCGCAGGCGGTCATTGAGAGTTTGCGGAGAAAGGAGGCGCAAACCGCATGACAACAATACTTTTAATCGCCTGCATCGGCATGATCGCAGGCTCTTTCATTTTGCTTGGGCTGACCCCTATGGCATTTACAACCGCCATTTTCGGCAGGCTGACCGATCAGCCCAAAGCCCTCCGGGATGAAATCAATGAAACCACCCACAGGAAAAAGAAGTCCTATCTGCGCCGGGAAATTGCCGATGTGCAGTCTATCCTCAAGGTCACCGGCCGGTCGGCGCGCTTTCCCATGCTCTGCGCATTGTCCCTGCTGTTCTTTGCCGTGGGTGCGTCGGTAGCTGTCATGCTCTCAAACTTTTTTTTGGTTCCTGTCATGGCGGCAGGCTGTATGCTCCTGCCGTTCTGGTGGGTGAAGCTCACGGCCAGCCACTTCAAAAAGGACATTGCGGCGGAGCTGGAAACGGCGCTTTCCATTATCACCACGGCCTATCTTCGAAACGAGGATATTCTGACGGCGGTGGAGGAAAACCTCCCGTACCTGAACCCGCCGGTGCTGTCGGTATTTCAGAGCTTTGTGTCCCGCGTCCGGCTGGTGGACCCCGATGTGACGGCGGCACTCCATGATGTGAAAACGAGAATTGACAACGCAGTGTTCCATGAGTGGTGCGATGCTCTCATTGCCTGCCAGCATGACCGCAGCCTGAAAACCACTTTGACGCCCATCGTCAGTAAGCTCAGTGATATGCGGGTGGTCAACGGTGAGCTGGAAAACATGGTGTTTGAGCCGAGAAAGGAATTCATCGTTATGGTGATCCTCGTCATCGGAAATATCCCTCTTCTGTATTTCTTGAATCAGGACTGGTATCACACCCTGATGCACACCCCGCTGGGACAGGTGGTGCTGACCATCTGCGCCGCCGTGATTTTCATTTCCACGGCGTTTGTGATCAAGCTCACCCAGCCCATTGAATATCGAAGATAAGGAGGAGCCCATGACAATCTATCTGTTTTTATTCGGAGTCCTCCTATCGACAGGACTCTTTTTCCTTGCCGCCGATCTGCTGCATCTGCCCACTCTCGCCACCCAAAAGGCGATGCTGTCGGCAGGAAAGCAGGCCAAGTCAAAGCCCAAAACCACCGATGCCCTGCTGCGAAACGCCGCCGTCGGGCTCTCCCGGTATCTCCGCATGGATGCATACAAGAAAACCCGGATGGCAAATGTGCTGTCGGCGGCAGGGCTTTCCGACTCGCCGGAGCTGTTCACGGCAACGGCTATTGTCAAGGCGGCGGCTATCGGGCTGTGTATCATTCCCTGCCTGATTGTTCTGCCGCTGCTGGCACCCATTGTACTGTTTACTGCCATACTGGTCTATTTCAAGGAAATCCGTAAGGCGGATGAGGCGCTTTCCGCCAAGCGGGGGAAAATCGAACAGGAGCTGCCGCGCTTTGTGGCTACCATCACCCAGGAGCTGAAGGCCAGCCGTGACGTGCTGTCCATGCTGGAGAATTTCAAGAAAAACGCAGGCGAGGACTTCGCCGCGGAGCTTGACATCCTCACGGCGGATATGCGCTCCTCCAGCTACGAGGCGGCGTTGACCCGCTTTGAGGCGAGGTTCAATTCGCCCATGCTCTCGGATATTACCAGAGGGCTGATCGGCGTACTGCGCGGGGACGACGGCGGGATGTATTTTCAGATGCTGGCCCACGACATGAAGCAGCTGGAGCTTCAGCGGCTGAAAGCGCAGGCCATGAAGATCCCGCCGAAAATCCGGGTGTTTTCCTTTGCCATGCTCATGTGCTTTCTCATGACCTATATGGCGGTTATTGTCTATGAAATCATCACATCCCTTTCCGGGATGTTCTAAGGGAGGTGCGAACTAAATGACGGAACAGGAAATGATGACGCTTCTGCGCAAAAAGCTGGACAACGGAATGGCGCGGTATCAAAAGGAGTGGCGGCAAAAACCGGCCTCCGAGCTGGTGGAGCTGGCAAGTGAAATTGCCGCTGCGCAGTTTGTGTATAAAGAGCTGGCCGAAGGCAGCTATTCCGCCGAATATATGGAGTATCTGCTCCGCTTCGAAAACCCGCTGGAGGTAGTAACGGATCAGTGGATATCCGAACAGAACGTTGATTTCAGCGAGGAGCTCACCCATGCGCTCTGGACGCTGTGGGACAAGGGCGAATCGGAATCAGAATATACCCTTGACCCGGAATATGCGCCCGTTTCCGCGGAGGAAGTGAGAATCACCCTGCGGAAATTTATTGTAGCGCACCCGAACGCATCGTTTGACATGATGACGCCCGGCGGGTATGTGTACCTGACGCCGGAAACCGCACAGCTTCTGCTGACAGGCCACAGCGTGAAAGGAAATCCCGGCAGCTCTGAATTTGCCAGAGATATTCCGGCGGAGGAACTGCTGGAGCAGGAAATCTGCACCGCCGATTTCAGCAAGGGTGCGTGGCGTATCTTAAGTGACCACAACCCGGAACCAAGGCTGGAACAGGGACCCTTTGAGCAGGGGGTGACCATGTGCTGAAAATTCTGAGAAACAAGCGCGGAGAGGGCTACATTGACGTGGCCGTGCTGGTGCTGTGTGCCATGCTGGTCATTGCCCTTGCTGTGAAGGTGTTTCCCGTCTACATCCAAAAGCAGCAGCTGGACACCTTCGCCACTGAGCTCATCCGGGAGGCCGAAATTGCCGGACAGGTGGGCGGTGAAACCAGCCTCCGTGAGCAGCTTCTGCGGGAAAAGACCGGGCTTTCCCCCAGCGTGGAATGGTCTGAAACCGGCAGAATCCAGCTCAATGAGGAAGTCACGGTAACGGTCACCTACCAGACCAACATCGGGCTGTTCGGCGGCTTCGGATCGTTCCCCATTACGCTGAGAGCAGACGCGGCGGGAAAGAGCGAGGTTTATTGGAAATGATGGATAAAATCAAGCAAATCCTACGGGGAAAAGGTGGCGCGGGCTTTCCGCTGATTATTGCGATCACCCTGTCGCTGGTCATCATCTTCACCGGCATTTCTGAATATTTTCGGCTGATGATCATAGCGCAGGGTGTTCGGGATGCGGTGCAGGCCGCTGTCATCTCCACCGTGGTGGAGAATTACGATGATGTGTACCACGGTGTGCGGGAGGGCTATTCGGGCGCTTACCAGCCCTATGCCGGAGATTTCGAGGAAAGCCTCGATTACGGCGATATTTATGACCGGCTGGACGGCATCCTTGGGCTTTCCTACAATAGTGGCTATCACGAAAAGCGCACCCCGGACGGCAAGCTGGAATTTAAGGCCTGGAACCTAAATGTGGATATTCGCAATGCACCTTTTGCGTCAGGGGATCATGCCTCCGACCGCTTTGAAGCGGACAGCACCATCCTGCTGGAGGTTCCCGTATCCTTTGGCGGGAAGCTGCTGCCGCCCATGACCATCAAGGTCAAAACCAGCGCCGGGTATACGCCGAGGTTTTGACTGGTTTCAATTTTTTCTATAATATGGATAGACTTTTTGAAAATTTCGTGGTAGGGTGTGACTTAACAAGAAGAATCTCAAAATTTAACAATAGGAGGATACTCTTATGAAAAATATGAATCCCAAAATGAAGAAGTGGCTGGCCGTCGCCGGTGGACTCGCCCTCTGTGCGGTGCTGGTAGTGCTGATCGGGCAGCGGCTCCAGACGCCGGAACCGGCAGATGCGCCCCTTCCGTCCCAAAGCTCCGAGGTAAGCAATGTGACGGTAGACCCATCCGAACCGGAAATTACAGAGAATGAAAAAGAGGTCACCGTAACCCCGCCCGATACCACTCAGCCGGTAAGTGCCGACAACGGCGCGGTTTCCAGCGGCACCGAGCAGACCATTCAGGGCGATGTGAGCAAGCCCGAATATACCGAGGAACAGCTCAAAGACCCTACGCAAAAGCCCAATGGCGAAAAGGTCACCGAGCCTCCCACGGCTGTCGACCATGACAAGGTGGAACAGCCGAAGGAAACACCGAAGCAGGAACCCTCCTCTAAACCCAGCAGCGGTGGAAACAGCATCCCCGGCTTTGATAATGTGCCGGATGGCGGTGCTAATCATGGAGAAGTTGTTGATGGAGACGGCGATATCAACAAACAGGTTGGTATCATGGACTAAATAAGAATATACCCCATGGCACGGTTGAAAGATACCGTGCTTTTTTATTTGCAGAAACAGGAGGTTAGGATGAAAAATTTACTTTTAAGAGCCCTGCCGCTGTTCCTCATTTTGTGTATGCTCTGCCCGATGACTGCTTTTGCCGACACCGGCGGCAGCGGGAACATTGACGGCGGTGGCGGCGGGATGGGTCAGGGAACCAGCACCAATTCATGGAGTCCCGGCAACGAAGGTGTGCGTGTAACAGTTGTTCGCGCAAGCGACCATGCGGTGGTCACCACACCTTTTGACTTTACCAATAAGGCTCCCTCGGCGGGAATATACCATTTTGGAAAGGTTAGCAAACTGCAATATAATAACGGTGCTTCACTAAGCCCGGTAAAAGGTGGCTATACCTATAAAAATCCCGGACAGACTATGCCACGCATCATCAGCACTAACGGCAGCAACAACATTGAGGCCATAAAGAAATACTTCTGTTCCGAATACGTGGTTAAGCGTATTGCGGAAATTACAGGCATGAATTATGACGTTCTCATCGGCGGCGAGTATAAAATTCTTTTGGAGCCACTGGCTTACTACAAGTTCGAGGGCAATATGTTTGCCACCACCGCCACCGAGGCGGCGCTCTATGATGAGCAGACCAGCGGTCTGTTAAGGCGGCGGATGGTATCCCTCACCCACAAGAATCTGCCTCTTGCTATGTTTCTGGAGGTAAGCGATCTCGGCTATCCCGCATGGGGCGGCAGCAAGACCAGCGCCGCCACCAACGCGGATATTAAATCCAGCCTTGGGCTTGGCATCGTCCGATTTGAAGAAAAGCCGGAGAAACCGCAGATTGAAGCCTACGACTACGAGTACCGTGTCAACACCGATGTCATCACGGCAGTGAGAATCAGCGGCGGTCAGTCTGATCCCGACAGCCCCACCCGCGTCAGCTTCAACATCGGAGGCCAGACCTACAGCGTGGGCAATGTTTATTACCCCGACGGCGACAGCCAGCTTGCGTGGGTGAAATGGAGAACCCCGGATACCGAGCAAAACATGACCATTAAGGTGACAGTGTCCGGCCCCGGCAACACAGCGAAAACGACCCTCAACGTGAAAATCGTTGATCTTGATAAGAACCCGCCACCCAATCCCGTAGCCGATGACCGCAACGACAGTTTCTCCCGTGTTTCTGTTCCAAGTAGAGCAGTGAAAAGCACGGTAAGCTGGAGTGTCTGGCGCCCGTGGTGGCAGGAATATTGGGTGTGGCACAGCGGCGATGAGGACGATGATGGATATTGGTGCGACCATGGGTGGTACGAATTTGATCTGGATCGCTACAGCGCCAGCCTGACCGCAGCCATGAGCATTCAGTGCGACAGCAAAAATCCTACTGCCAGCGGAAGAACTATGAAATCCGGGTACGGCATCAACCAGACCGCCACCGGGAGCATCAGCTCCAACCAAAGCTCGGCGGTAACCCAGCCGCAGAATGCGGTCAGCTATTTTCCCGAATTCGGCTACGAAACCTATTGGCGACTGTTGGAGCGAATGGGTACAGGGCGGTTTGAGTTTCAGAAAAATCCCTATTCCACCTACAAGAATCGGACCCATTTCAGCCCGATCTGGATGCCCGATGGCGCCTATACCGTCAACACATGGCTCATAGATGCGTGGACGCCCGATGGAATGCTGTCCGCCAACCTGACCGACAGCCTGACCATCAAGGGAAATTTGTGGCAGGATTGGCACGCTGGCCCTAAAAAACCTTAGCTATAACACAGAAAAAGAACAAGGTGGCGGGAGCGATCCTGCGGCCTTGTTCCTTATTTCAGGAAGGTGGTTTTCATGAAAAGATACAAAAAAATTGCACTGGCACTCTCGCTTGTTCTCATGGTAAGCCTGTTGTTTAGCACAACCGCTTTTGCGGCAAACGGCGATGTGGCCGGGGCAATCGAAGGAACGTGGAACGACGCCTCCAGCCAGATTAAAACCGTGGTCAACAAGGTGGTATTCCCCGCCATCGACCTGATTCTGGCGGTGTTTTTCTTTGCAAAATTGGGGACTGCATACTTCGACTATAGAAAACACGGACAATTTGAGTGGGCGGCGCCTGCAATTCTGTTCGCCTGTTTGGTGTTCACACTGACGGCGCCGACCTATATTTGGACAATTCTCGGAATGTGATGGTGAAATAGAAGATGGGCAATCTCATCCTAATTGGTGAGATTGCCTATACTTTCAGCCTATTGCAGGTTATATGCAATATAACATTATCAACTTGTCTGCATCTAAGAAAAAATGCAGGCGCTGCAATTTATTATTTCCAGTTTCTTGTGATAGCTGCAAAGTTAAAACAGAAATGCTCTTATAATCAGCCATAAAACAAGAAGCCAGATGGCCACAATCAGGAGAGCATAGTACCACTTTTTCGGCTTCCCGCTTGCCCATTGGCCCGTTGCTTCTTCCCGATAATGTTCAAATAGCTCTTGCGGGATAAAACGAATGGTAAGCGCGATCAGAAAGGGAAGCAAAATGACATCGTCAAGATACCCCAGCACGGGAATAAAATCCGGTATCAGATCAACCGGTGATAAGGCATAGGCGACGGTTACACCAGCCAACACTTTTGCAATGGCAGGAGTGTTTTTGTCCTTCATACACAGAAATACCGCTGGGATATCGGTTTTCAACTGTCGTGCTCTTTTTTTCAAATCCATAGTTATTATCCTCTCAGGATGAATCTCAGGGCTTCACATTTTGTTATTCACCAATTTGAATCAAGCGAGAACTGTGCGTGCTCTCATTCAGACGATGGGAGATAGACAATACGGTCCGCCCCTTACACGCCCGTTCCAGGCCTTGCAGCACCCGCAACTCAGTTTCACTGTCCAGATTTGCAGTGATTTCGTCCAGCAGTAAAATTTTAGGCTGTGACGCAACCGCCCTTGCAATGGAGAGAAGCTGAAACTGACCTTGAGAGAAGGTGAGCTTTTCCACCGGCGTGTTGTACCTCTGGTCCAGTTCCATAATATTTTCATGCAGGCCTACCAGTTTTGCAGCTTCTTCAATCTGTTTCTGACCGATGGAATCATCAAACAGAGAAATTTGCTCCGCCACAGTTCCGGCAACTGAATGAAAGGTCTGCTCCACATAACCGAACAGCTTTCTTTTTTGTTTGTCCGAAATCTGGGCGGCATCAATGCCATTGATCAGTACTTGCCCTTTTTGCGGAGCATACAAGCCAAGAATCAACTTGAACAGCGTGCTTTTTCCGGCACCGGTTCTGCCTATAAATGTGACTGCTTCGCCCTGCTGCACAGAAAAACTCATATCCTGTAAGACTACGGTTTTATCGTCATATCCAAATTCCACATTGTCAAAGCTAATAGCTGATTCCCCGTTTGCGTCGGAAAACGCCCTGTTTGAGGTGCCCTCCGGTACGGTGCGCTCTCTTTCAGACAGGAATTCGTTGATTCGCTTTACGCCTGCCACAGCAGACTGAATGTTCTGGATCTCCATGCCGATGCTTTCAAGCGGCTCAAACACCTTGCCCACATAGGCGATGATGGCAACTGCCGTACCCACGGTAATTCCAAAAAACTGTTGCATTCCACCGCCCAAAGCGGCGAACACCATCATCACTGCAATCACGCAGGAGCTGACAAAAATGACGATGGGAGAATAAATGGAATCATACAGATTGGACTTATCGAGGGCACGGTAGCTTTCCTCAATATAGGAATCATACTTTTCTTCCATGTACTTTTGCCGAAACAGGGTATGAATCGTGCGGATGTTATGAATGGTTTCAGGCACATGATTGTTTACCTTGCTGACGGCGACACGGTTTGCAAGCTGCGCCTTGAGCATTCGCTTTTGAAACAGACGCGTCATGGCGAACAGCGCCGGAGTCACCAAAAGCATCAGGATTCCAAGCCCGGTGCTTTTATAAAAGATGACCATAAGAATGCTCAGTACCTTAAACGCATCGGCAACCATCCCGATAATGCCGTTTGTAAAGAGAGAATCCACCACATCCACATCATTGACAAAGCGAGAGGTGATTTTGGCGGGGGCATGCTGTGTAAAATAAGCCGCCGGCAGTCGTTTCAGTTTGGCGCAAAGCTCGCTGCGCAGACTATGGGCCATCTTTTGCCCGAACACCGTAATCATCACGCTCTGACCTGACTCCAGCAAATCAGAAAGTGCCAGCAGCCCAAAGTAACCAAGGGGCAGCACAAGAGAAACGGCCTGCCGTCCGGTCAGCCGGTTTACCATCTGCTCCAGAACAAGGGGAGGAAACAGCGCGGCTGCCACACAGGCGGCGATCAGAATACCGGTGAGAAGGGTCATCCCACTGTTTTGACGGACGGTCTTCCGAAAAACGACGCCAAGTCCGTTCTTATTCTTCATGGCCTGCACCTCCCATTGCCTGCGCCTGATAGAGTGTCTCATAGGTGCTGTTTCCCCGCATCAGCGCAGAATGGGTGGAAAGTACGCTCGTGCCATGCTCCAGAAAGAGTACATGATCCAACTGTGGAAACAGCTGTAAACGGTGGGAAATTAAAATAACGATGCGGTCTGCAGCCAGCAGACGCAGATTTGCAAAAATCTCCCGTTCGGTTTTTTGGTCCACTGCGGAAAAGGGGTCATCCAAAATCAAAATCTGCCGTGCATGATAGCAGGTGCGAGCCAGCGCAAGACGTGCCTGCTGACCGCCCGACAGACGGATTCCACCGCTGCCGACGGAGGTAGCCGCTCCCTGCGGCATTTTACAAATTTCATCTGCCAGACACACCGTTTTCAGGCAGCGGGCTATTTCGCCTTTTTCACCCAGACGAATATTTTCTTCAATGCTCTCTGTCATCAGCTCCGGTTCATGCCCCAGATAGGACAGCAGCCGGCTGCGCTCGTATAAACTCAGCGTGCGCAGTTCTCGCTCATCTACCTCAATGCTACCCTCGTAGGGCAGTTCCCCCAACAGCGCCTTGCCCAGCATGGATTTTCCGCTGGCAACTGCTCCCGTCACGCCGATGATTTGTCCCGGCTGTGCGGAAAAAGAAATCCCGTGCAGCACCTGCTGCCCGTTTTCCCAGCGCAGAGACAAATCCCGCACTTTAATCGATGCCCCGGCAGAAAAATCCATATCGGACAGAGTAGACTGCTCCACATACTCTTTCATAAGCGGTTTGATTCTCGCCCAGGAAACCTGTGCCTTTTGAACAGAATTAAACAGCTTCGCAGTCTTGGATGACTTGAGCGCCATTTTGGCAAAGCAGGACAGGAATGTGGTGAAAGCGGCGATATTCCAGTTGCTCCAGCCAGTACCGGTAACATTTTTACCGCCCAGATACAAGACAAATATCACACCGCACATGGAAATGATGTGGTAGAGCGGCTGCATGGTGTTCTCCCAAAAATTTGCTGCCACTGCGCACTTTTCATAGTCTCTCAGGTACCCCTCATAAGCTAGGTCCCTGTTTTTATCACAGCTGTAAATGCGATAGGTAACCGCATTGGAGACTCTGTCCATGGTGGCACCGTTCAGCCGTTCGGCGCTTTTTTTGTATGTCCCGTTGTACTGCGTTACCCGGTGTTTCAAACGTCCTGCGATGAAATAAGCGACAGGGGTAAAGGCACAGGAAATCAGCGTCAGACGCCAGTCGTAATAAAACAGCATGGCAAGGTACGCAATCAGCACCACGCCGGTATCAAACACCTCTGTGGTGAACTTTCGCATGCCCTCCGCGCAGGCATCCACATCCGATACCGCTTTGGTCATCACCGTTCCAATGCTTTCTCGCTCCAGTTCATCCCGGCTCATGTTCACGAGGCTGTTGTAGAGCATATGACGCATGTTGCGGCTGGTATTATTTGCAAAACGGCGCACATAGAAGCGCTTCACGCAGCGCATGACCTGCACGGCTAAAATGACAATCAGATAGACCACCGCCAGTGACAGCATGGCGGAAAAGGATTCACGACCACCCATAATGTCGAACAGGCACTGTGCCAAACGGCCTTCAAAATATGGCCCCGCAATCATTCCAACATTGTAAAGGATGCCTGAAATCGTAACCAGCGTGAGCGACCAACGTTCCATCTTGAAGTAGGACAGAATATGGTCAGGCTGAGAAACCTGTTTGATATTTTGATTTGTGCTGCTCATTTTCCTCCGCTCCCTTCTAAAAAGCGGTGAATGAGGTTTGGAAAGTCTGCCTTGCTCTCTGCCTTGGAGCGCGTGTAAAGGATGTTCAGCAGCCGACAGAACTCAGCATTTTCCTCAGGAGACAATGTTTCCTGCAAATATTCATAATAAAGAGCTTCAACGGAAGCCTTGGAGTTTTTTAATTGGTCAGCCTTTTCAGTGGCATAGAGCAGCTGGCTGCGGCCATCGGCAGGGTTTGCCTTTCTGATAAGATACCCCTTTGCCTCCAGATTGGCCGCACGGCGGGCAGCGGCCCCTTTATCCAATGCGAGAATCTCCCGAATGGCAGCCTGTGTGATGCCGGGATTTTTGCGAACCACATGGATGAAATCATATTCCGCAGTTCCAATATCGTCCAGCTTCAGCATACGGGCAGTAAACTTATTGACTTCACGGGCAATCTTTGTGATTTGCCGTTTAGTGGCATCCATAATAGCACCTCCAGCATAAAAAAGATGTAGTATCAACTAAACTGTATGATACTACATCTTTTATTTTCTGTCAATGAAAATGGATATTAAAGGATCTAAGGTGAGGTTTGAAGAGAAAACATGTTCACCATATGAACAGAGGAAAAAGGAGAAAAATGATATGATAACTAAAATTCGCTCACCTGCCTTTGACAAGGATACTCTGGACTATATTGTTCTAAATCATCCACACTGCACAAGGAAAAGGTTGAAACCACAGTATCAAATGTGTTGTCGTCAAAATGAAGTGCAGCGGCACTTTCCGAAAATAACGCAACCTCGATGGCACTATCCTTCAGCTTTCTAGGATAAGCCTCCACAGTAGCAATGTGTGTAATATTAGTAGGATAAAGGGGAAGGTTGGTGCCTTCCCCAATTCCTATTTCAAGAATGTTGCCGTATGCGTGTTTCAGCAGTGCGGTACGCTTTTTCAAAATGGAATTTTTTCCAATATTCCATCGCATCAGCGTTGGAAAAGCAATATCTTGATACCAGCCCATAGGCTTACCTTCTGAGCAGCTTTTTTACAAGCTTCACAAGCTCATACCAGAACACGGCTACTGCTGCAATCCCAACGGCTTTCAAAAGCATGGGTACAGACAGCGGTGCCAGCTTCAAGAATGCATTCAGCGGAGAGTAAAGGATAATGCCCAGCATCGCAAGTGTTCCGAAGTTCACGGCCCACATTACCTTGTCTTTTGCAAGACGAATGATAGATTGCAGGGCGAAGTCATGATCAGAGCTGTTCACCTGCACCAAGAATAAGTTGGAAATCATAATAATGGAAAGCCCTATGGCGCGGGCAACCGATGCATTGTCTGCATTGCCGGAGAGCGTCACATAGTAAGCACCAAAGGATGCGGCAAAGATGACAAGACCCTGCAACACGCTTTTCGCCAGAATGTGCGCAGTCAAAAGCTTTTCCTTGGGGTCACGAGGTTTTCGTTCCATAATATCTGTTTCGGCAGGCTGGCGCTCCAGCACAATGGAGCAGGTGGGGTCAATCAGCAGCTCCAAAAGCACAACGTGCAGCGGCAGCAAAAGCAGTGCTGTCGGCGCAATGCCGAGGATAGGTGCAAGCAGGGAGGCAAATGCAATAGGGATGTGAATGGTGAACACATAGCCCACTGCCTTGCGGATATTATCATAAATTCGCCTGCCATCCTTGACTGTTTCCACAATGGTGGTAAAGTTGTCATCCATTAAAATAAGGTCGGCGGCCTCACGAGATACCTCACTGCCACGCTTGCCCATTGCAATGCCGATGTCTGCATATTTTAGAGCAGGTGCATCATTAACACCGTCACCGGTCATAGCAACAATCTCGCCGTTGTCCTTAAACGCTTTCACAATGCGCATTTTATGTTCAGGAATAACACGGGAGAAAATGCTGACATCCTTAACCCTTTCACGCAGTTGCACGTCAGTCATTTCGTTTAGCATATCGCCTGTGATGATATGGTCACTGTTTGGCATACCAATTTTCTTTGCAATAGAGGATGCGGTAATTCCGTTGTCGCCTGTAATCATAACAACACGAATACCCGCCCTATTGCATACCGCAATATCCGCCTTGACACTTTCACGGGGAGGATCGGCAAGGCCCACAAGGCCGCACAGGCGCAGGCGGCAGTCAGTGATCTGCGGCGGGATCTCCGATTCATTGGCGGGGCTTGCTGTAGCAACCGCAATGACACGCAGCCCCTGCGTGGACATTTCCATGATTTTACGCTCTGCAGTTGCCCTTTCTTCGCCCGTCAGGTCGCAAATAGTCAGAATCTGCTCAGCGGAGCCCTTGGCGGCAATCACCAGTTTGTCGTCCCGTCGCCAAATGTGCCCCATCATTTTCAGCTCGTTGGTAAAGGCATACTCACTGACCAGCTTGCCGCCAAAGAGGAAGTCTCTGGATATTCCAAGACTTTCGCAATAAGCCAGCATGGCCTTTTCCATGGGGTCGTAGGCATCCGTTTCACAGCCCATTCCCATGATCTCGCACAGCGTGCGCTCGTCGCCGTCTACGGCCCAGGTGCTCTGCATGGCCATTTGGTTCATGGTGATAGTACCGGTTTTATCCACGCACAGAACTGAGACGGCTCCTAGAGTTTCCACGCTGGGGAGCTTTCGTACCAGAGACTGCTTTTTGGCCAGCCGCCATGCGCCCATAGAGAGGAACACCGTGAGAATCACCGGGAACTCCTCCGGAATCATGGCCATGGCCAGCGTAACTCCGGAGAGAATACTCTCAATCAGTCGGGCGCCGAAGGGATGGTCGGGAATATTGAACCAAGTAAAAATGCCTACCAGCGCAAACAGAACGGCGGCAATCCCCGCGCACAGCTTCACAAGGCTTCCCGTCTGCTTTTGCAGTGGCGTGGGCTCCTCTGGCGCAGCGGCAATATGAACGCCGATTTTTCCATACTCGGTGCCGCTGCCGATTTTGTCAACCAGCACTGTTGCTGTTCCTTGTGTGACCAAAGTTCCTGCATAACAGTAATCCTTCCGCCAATAGTCAGAAATGGGCTCTGCACTTTCGGTTGGAATTTTCCACACACCTTCTGCTTCGCCTGTTAAGGAGGACTCATCCACGCACAGGTCATTACATTTTAGCACAATACCATCAGCAGGAATTTTGACTCCCTCATAAATCATCATTAAGTCGCCAGGAACAAGATCGCAGCTTGCAATTGTCTGCTCCTTGCCGTCACGAATGACTGTGACATGTGGGGCAGACAAATCCTTGAGAGCGTTCAAGGTTTTATCTGTTTTCCATTCTTGGATGACATCAATGCTGATAATGCCCACTACAAAAATGAGCATAATCGCACCATCTCTGGGTTCACCCAGAATAAAATAGATGATTGCAGCAACAATCAGCAGCAAAAACATCGGCTCACAGATAATGTGCAGAACTTTTCTTAGAAAGCTCTCTTTCTTCTGTGAGGTCAATTCATTTTTGCCATATTGTTCCTGCAATCGTTTTGCTTCGGCGGCGGCTAGGCCTGCCATGTTCAGTTTGTTGCTTGTCATAAAAGAACCCTCCGTTGTGGCCTTGCGGCAGCGTTTGATAGCTCTATGGCACTCCATTTTCGTGGTCGTTGTTCCATTTGGGTATAAAAATAGCACACCTATGGAACATACTACTGTCCCACAGATGTGCGCATTATGCAATCTGCTGCCACTCGTTGGGTGGCCCGGCCCCATGACCTCTTATAAAAAAGGTTCATCGCCTGCTCAGTTTGTACTGTTGATCTCGCATTCCAAGTAAAGAATGTAATGCAGTGCAAAGAGGTTACTAAATATTATATGCGGCTGTAATGTAATTGTCAACTAAAATATGATAATTTCCCATTTCTTGAAAAAGGGGGGCTTTGTTTGAAAATTAAAATCCGTTCACCGTCCTTATGCAAGTATTGACTGGACGATACTTGGTATGTAATCAGGAGAAAATTGACTTTCGGCGCATAAAGTGATATTATAATGGCAATGATTATAAATGAAAATCAACCATATAATATCACTTAACCGGGAGGTGAAGCACATGGAGCAGATTGGATATGGAGAACACATTGCAGAGACTGTTAAAAATATTCCCTACGAGGCAGCAATTCAAACAGAAAATATTGCGGCACAACTGGCGGAAACCTTTGCCTTGCCCTATGAGCAGGCCAAGGCACTGACCAATGTGAAGCTGAAGCGGATGGCGGACAAGGGCGAAATTGAAAGACTGCAAAAGGGCGTCTATTGTCAGGTGAAGCAGACCATATTCGGGAAAGTTACGCCGAGCATTGAGCAGGTGATGAAGAAAACCCTGACGGAACAGAACGGCGCCAAAATCGGGTACGAATCCGGCGCATTCCTGATGAACAGGCTGGGACTGACGACGTTGATTCCCCGCAACATGGAAATCACCACAAACCGTTATGGCGCAAAGCTGCCGAAAGATTGCCATATTAAGCTGAAAAAGCCTGCTGTGCCGATAACGGACGACAACTGGAAATATCTCCAGTTCATCGATCTGACAATGGCGCTTGCCGATGCGCATATAGATGCGGAGAAGCCGGAGCTACTGCTGACAGGCTATGCAAAGCGACAGGAACTGGATGGTCTTGCCCTGCTGTTTACCGCACGCAAACATTACTCGGCAAAGGTGATACTGCCCCTTATCGATTTACTCATGGAGGTGAACAATGAACTTACATCAGGATAAAGACGCATTTGAAGCCCTGCTCTCGGACGTCAGCCGCAGAACAGGCATCCGAAGCGACATTATAGAAAAGGATTACTATCTGACGCTGCTACTATGGGAGCTGTCCGTAAAGCAGGAGTCCCTTCCCGCATACTTTAAAGGCGGAACCGCCCTGTATAAATCCATCGGCCGAATGAAACGCTTTTCGGAAGATATTGATCTGACGGTTGCAGTTCATGACTGTTCAAAAAGTCAGGGAAAAAAGCGGCTGGAAACATCGGCAAACGGCTATCATACTCTTTCAAGGACAACCGATAAAGCCAGAGAAAGCAATCAGAAGGGCAGCATCACCAGCGTATATGAATACGTTCCTGTAACTGCGGTGGATTCCGCTGATGCCCTGCAGCGTTTTGGCTATGTAAAGGTGGAGGCAACATCCTTCACCATCAGCGAGCCGGTGGAAATCCTTGAAATCTCACCACTTCTTTATTCAGAGGCAACCGGTGAGCAACGCCAAATTCTCGAATCAAATTACGGAGTAAAACTCTTTCCTGTGCAGACCATCAAGCTGGAACGTATCTTCGCAGATAAAATACTGGCTGCGGAATTTTATTACCAGCGGCGTATGCTGTTTGATACCGCCAAGCACCTTTATGACCTTGCCATCATGATGGAACAGGAAAGAATCCGCACCCTGCTCTCAGCGCCGGAAGAACTCACAGCCATGCTCGCCTATAAGCGAAAAGAAGAAAGGGAGCGGATCGGAAGTGACCTGTCGGAAAAACCTTTTTCCCAATTCACCCTTTTTGATGCTGTTGGCACGGATGCCGAGCTGACGGTAGCCTTTTCAAAAATGCAGGAGATTTATGTATTTTCCCAAAGAGACATTCTTTCTCCGGCACAGCTCTCTGAAAGCATGGCAGTCTTGAACCAAACCCTACTCCAGTTGGATGAGGGTCTTGAAAGGACGCAGGCTCCCGGTGAGCATACCCAGCAGAAAATGCTGTAACGCACAGGAGGCGATGCGATGAAGCACGGCGAAATTGTGGGGAAAATTCATAACTCCATGTATCAGCAGCTCCAAAAGAGCGGTATAGCGGCACCGGTGCAGGTGCTGATGGATCTGAGCATCCTCTCCAAAGAGGATTATGAGCGGTGGCGCTTCGGCAAGGTGGATTATTTGGAGCGTGTCTGCAAGGTGAACCTCTCCGAGCTGTCCCTTATCATGCGGGAAATCCGAAGCTATGCCGCCAAAAACAAACTCAAGGCTTCGTGGACTTTTTATAAACAGTGGGGACTGAAAAGCTTCCCCCATGCAAAGAAACTCCGGTTTTCCAAAAGCGGCGGCGAGGACATTGAAAAAGCCTATGCCACCCATTATATAAACCCTGTCAGAGTGAGCGAGCTAAAACAACAATCACAAATACTTTCCAAGGCGCACTGTGAATGAACCCACGGTGCGCCTTTTTTATTTCTCCCAAAAGGCGTTTGCAGCAGCAAAACAAGGAGAGCGGCAGAACCGCTCTCCTTGCTTTTTGCAAACGGACTTTGTTATTTATCGTTGCCGTCGGGTTCTGAATCTCTTTTGAGTTCCAGCACAACACCGTCATCGCCGGAGATGAAAAGCTCCTCCGTCTTTTGCTGCGCACGCTGAAGCAGCGAAATGGCATCTGTCACATCGTTAAACAGCGAATCATACATTTTTTTGTAATCTGCCACGCAACTGACCTCCTTTTCCTTATTTCGGCGGCCACCGTTGTGTGGTATTGAAGCTCTGAACGAACAGATTGTCAAGTCGTTTTTGAAGTTTTATGAATCATTGCGCCCTGCCTGAAATCCGTTCAGGCAGATACAAAGGCACACCGCAGCATTGCTATGGTGTGCCTTTTTTATTTCTACAGAAAAGAGGTGAAAATCCAATGTTCATATGGGACTTCGTCCTTGGAACCGTGATGGATCAGATCATCGAATGGCTCTACGGACAGGTGGTCGGCTTTCTGGCCGACTTCTTTGCACAGATGGGGAACATGGGCGTGGAGCTGTTTGAGATGAGCTGGGTACAGTCCATCGTCCTGTTTTTCTCCTATCTGGCTTGGGCGCTGTACGGAACCGGGCTGGTGGTGTCGGTGTTTGAAACCGGCATAGAATACCAGCACGGCCGGGGCAGCGTAAAGGACACCGCTTTAAACGCCATCAAGGGCTTTATGGCGGTGTCTCTTTTTACCATCGTACCGGTGGAGCTGTTCAAGCTTTCGGTCAATCTCCAGAGCAGCCTCACGGCGGGCATCACCGGGTATGGAACCAGCTTTGGCGACCTTGCCGGAAACATCATTTCCGAGCTTGGCAGCTCGGCGGACATCGGCGGCGCCATGGGCTCCGGCGTGTTCGGCGGACTGTCTGTCATTACCAGCCCCATCCTGCTGCTCTTTATGATTATCATGATGGGCTATGCGGTCATTAAGGTGTTCTTTGCTAATCTGAAGCGCGGCGGCATTTTGCTGATCCAGATCGCCGTGGGCAGCCTGTATATGTTTTCCGTTCCCCGCGGCTATATCGACGGCTTTACACAGTGGTGCAAGCAGATCATTGGTCTGTGCCTGACCACATTTTTGCAGGCAACCATCCTCACGGCAGGGCTTATGGTCCTGCGAACCCATGCCCTGCTGGGGCTTGGTCTGATGCTGGCTGCGGGAGAGGTGCCGCGAATCGCCGGAGCCTTCGGGCTTGATACCAGCACAAAGGCCAATGTGATGAGCGCCGTGTATACCGCACAGGCAGCCGTCAACACCACCCGCACCATCGTACAGGCGGTAGCTCCGAAATAATTATGAAAGGAAAAGCCTATGAAACTAATCTATGTAGCGTCCCCTTATGCAGGGGGCATCGAACAGAATACCAAATATGCCCAGAGAGCGTGCCGCCATGTGATGAATGAGGGGCACGCTTTTTTTGCGCCCCATCTGTTATATCCGCAGCTTCTTGATGATTCCAAGCCGCAGGAGCGCCAGCTCGGTCTGGATATGGGGCTTGCCGTGCTCCCCCGCTGTGACGAGCTGTGGTGCTATGGCGACCGTATTTCCTTCGGGATGCACCTTGAAATTGAGGAAGCGGTCAGGCTCGGCATCCCGGTGTGCCGGGTAATGGAACAGGAAAACGGCTTTGTCATTGGCAGAGTAAAAAACACCGTACCGGCCGAGGCTCCCATACAGGCGATGAGGATGGTCTGATGATGCGCATGGGGAGCCTCTTCGATGGGATTGGAGGCTTTCCCCTTGCCGCCGTCCGCAATGGGTTCACTCCCGTATGGGCCAGTGAAATCGAAGCCTTTCCTATCGAAGTGACGAAAATCCGATTCCCCGAAATGCGCCATGTCGGGGATATTACAAAGCTGGACGGAGCGAAACTGCCGCCTGTGGATGTCATTTGTGGCGGCTCACCCTGCCAAGATTTATCGGTCGCTGGCCAGCGCCGGGGCTTGGCGGGTGAGCGTTCCGGCCTGTTTATGGAGCAGACCCGAATTGCAAAGGAGATGAGAAAAGCCGATGAGCAGCGAAACGTACCAGCTCACCTTGTTCGACCTCGATACCTCGTTTGGGAGAACGTCCCCGGAGCTTTCAGCTCCGCAGACGGCGAGGACTTCAGGGCGGTCATTGAAGAGATCGTCCGCATTAAGTACAGTGCCTGTGATGTGCCTCGACCTGAGTCCGGGCGCTGGGAATCTGCTGGGGCTGCCCTTTTGGGAGATGAATTCAGCTTGGCTTGGAGAGTCATGGACGCTCAATTCTGGGGAGTCGCCCAGCGTCGCCGTCGCATCTTCCTTGTCGCAGATTTTGGAGGTACGACCGCACCCGAAATACTATTTAAGCAAGACGGCCTGTTTGGGAATATTGCGCAGAGCGGAGGCCAGAGGCAAGGAACTGCCGCCCCAGCTCAGGGACGCACTGATGATACAGGCGGGGCTTGCCTGACACCATGGGATGTCCAAAGCCGCCGCATTTTTGAAGAAACTGGGACATGGCCCGCCCTCTACGGCGGCGAAGGCGGCGGGCACGGATATATCCAGACAGAAGAAAAAACAGCGATAGCCTTTGCCGCAAATCAGCGTGATGAGGTACGGGATTTGCACGATGTTGCAGGAGCGATACAGGCCCAGCCGGGGATGAAGCAGCAGACCTTTGTGGCACAGCCGCTGTTCTGCTTAAACGATCAGGGCGGCGAACGGATGGATGTCACCGAGGATGTTTCGTCTACACTGCGCGCCGGTATGGGAGGGCATCCTCCACTGGTATCTCAGCCCAATTGCATGAACAGCTGGGACACCCAGCAAAGCCGTGTGTTCACGCCGGAGGGTGTGGCTCCTACTCTTGCCGGTGCGGACGGCGGCGGTGGCAGAAACCCGGCAGGGCTGTTGTTTGCGGCAGGGGTTGTCAGCAAGGGGGATGGAGATTGTTTTCTGACTCCCGAAACACACACCTCGCTAACCGGCGGTGGCGGGCAGGCCGGACAGGGCTATCCCTGTGTGCTTACTGCAGGCTTCTGCGGCAATGCCAGTGCCGAAGCCAGAGGAATCGGCTATCAGGCTGAGTATTCCCCTACCATTAAAACGGGCACTGCGCCATCAGTTCTGTGCCTCAACGATCAGGGCGGCAGCCAGATGCACTCCACCGAGGATATCACCGGTACGCTCCGTGCCCAAGAGCATGGACACCAGCCGCTGGTCATGGCAACCCAGCAGGGCGGCGCTGAAATTGGTGAGGGCATTTGTCCGACTATCACGGCAAGTGCCGGTATGAGTGGCAATAACCAGCCGGTGCTGTTTGAAAATCACGGCATCGACAGCCGCTACACCGGCCCGCATGCTGTGGCGCCCACCATGTCCGCCCGGATGGGAACCGGAGGAAACAATGTTCCGCTGGTGGGGAACCCCGTTGCATTTTCCCTTGATTCAAAGGAATCCAACAGCATGAAATCAGCCAATCCCCATTCGGGATGCCGGGAAACGGACGTTGCCAGAACCATTGACACGACAAACCCCGACCCCAGCAAAAACCAAGGCGGCATTGCTATTTTGCAGGAAACCATCTGCATTGCGGGGAACACCATTGACCGGGAGCCGGAAAACGGCGGCAACGGTCTCGGCTGTAAGCCGGACATCAGCTACACCATTACGACCTCCGACCGCCACGCAGTGTGTGAGCCATACCAAGAGGTGGTGGGCGCGCTTTGCCGTGGGGATGAGAAAGGCATCGGCAGCCAGTATGTCAGTCAGAATAAATGCATTGTCGAAAGGCGTAACCTGATTCGCAGGCTGACACCTTTGGAATGTGAACGGCTCCAAGGCTTTCCCGACGGCTGGACGCTGATTCCCGGCGCATCCGACAGCGCCAGATATAAGGCTCTTGGAAATAGTGTGGCGATACCCTGTGTGAGCTTTGTCCTCCGCGGTATCGCCTATTTTTTGCGAAAAATTGATGAAGAACAGGAGGAATCGCCCCCATGTACATCTACCCCGACAACCTAAAATCCAAGGCAACCCTGTGGCTGTGGGAGCTGCGTGACATCGGAATCATCGGCATCGGCTGCCTGATTTCAGTGTTCGCACTCTCACGGCTCGGCTGGCTGCCACCCATTGTCGTGACGGCGGTCTATGCCTTTTTATCCATCCGCTTCGAGGATGTGAGCATCCTTGATTTTATCCGCTACGCCGCCGCTTTCTTTTTTGGAAAGC
This sequence comes from Pelotomaculum terephthalicicum JT, assembly GCF_022410535.1. Classification (GTDB taxonomy): domain Bacteria; phylum Bacillota; class Desulfotomaculia; order Desulfotomaculales; family Pelotomaculaceae; genus Pelotomaculum_D; species Pelotomaculum_D terephthalicicum. The sequence continues at coordinate 47,244 of NZ_JAKNBL010000002.1, read as the reverse complement.
AGCAGACCTATGAATGGAGGGCGTGAATATGAACCGGAAAAAGAAGCAGGAGGCCAGAGAAAAAGCCTCCACCCGCCAGCTCATGGACATCGAGGGCATCACCGGCCACAGCCTTGTGACTCCCCACGGCGAGCTGGTATTTTTTATGATCAAGCCTACCAATATCAGTGTCCTGTCCGATTCCAGCATCGGAGCAAGGATTTATGCCCTTATGAATGTGCTGAAAGGCATCTCGGATATTGAAATGCTGTGCCTGAACAGCCGGGAAAATTTTGAGGACAACAAAAGCTACCTGAAAGCCAGAATGGACGCCGAGCAGAACCCCGTCATCCGAAAGCTGCTGGCACAGGATCAGACAGCCCTTGACCATATGCAGGTGCAGATGGCAACGGCGCGGGAATTTTTAATCATTATACGGCTTCGGAATGAAAAAGAAAGCGATGTTCAGCCATACCTTTCCCGCATCGAAAAGAGCCTCAAGGATCAGGGCTTCACGGTGCGCAAGGCGGGTGAATCGGACATCAAGCGTCTGCTGGGTGTCTATTATGAGCAGAATGTCACGACCGAGGTGTATGAGGATTACGATGGGGAACGCTGGGTTATTTTGAATGAGTGAACAGATAAACGGAAAGCCGGAAGTATGCACCCCCGGCTTTCCGCAAATCACTTTTCCGCAGATTCATCTAAAACGTGTTTCCCTTTGGGATAAAGAATACTGTCCTTAAATATTCCGTCTCCCCAAATTTCACTTTCAGATAATGTCGTTTCGATTAACTCGATCAGCTGCTTGTTAATGATAACCATGGCGCAGCGATACCCGGCAAAAGGCTGATAAAGCGGCATGACGATTTCTTTCCCATCCAAGGCAGACTCAATATCATTCACCTTAAAAGCAACGTGAGGTTCTTTTTGGATTCTAACATCAAGTGAGGAATTTTCACCGAAAGCATGTAACTCTATTGGAAGGGACAAATCATTTTTCATATCCAACGAGTACATGTCGAACAGAGGACTGTACTTCGTATCCTTATTATCTTTAATGTTTTCTAACGGAACAGGTTTGCCTATGTGATGAAAGGTCATCTGAAAATTATCAATCATATATTTTCTCCTTAATTGAATACAGGGTTTAGAAAATAATTATACCTCACATCTTTATCAAAGTGAACCATTTTACTTCAAGCCGTCACTAATGTGGCGGCTTTTCCTATACCCAAAATCAAAATCAGAAAGGAAGAAATGCTGATGGCAAGAAAAAGAAAGCGCCAATCTCCGCCGCAGGAGGATGTAAAAATCAAGGATTTCCTTGACATGATCGCACCGGGCATCATCAAATTCAACACCGACCACTTCCTCTGCGGCAACACCTACCGCTGTGTGTGGGTGCTGCGGGAATATCCCACTGCTACCGAGGAACAGGCCATCCTGCGCCACCTTGGCGAAAAGGACGGCGTGACCCTGCGCATCTATACCCGTCAGGTAACGGCGGCCGAGGAAAAGAAGATCATCCACAATGCCGCCAACAAGAACCGCATGGATAAGAGCAATACCAACGACCTCCAGCAGACCGTCACCGCCGAAAGCAATCTGCAGGATGTGGTCACGCTGGTATCCTCCATGCACCGAAACCGGGAGCCGCTCCTGCACTGCGCTGTGTTTCTGGAGCTGACCGCTCATGATCCCGATGCGCTGAAGCTCCTCCAGACCGATGTTCTCACCGAGCTGGTGCGCAGTAAGCTCAATGTGGACCGGCTCATGCTGCGCCAGCGGGAGGGCTTTCTCGCCGTAGGTCCCGCCGGATACAACGTGTTCGCCAGCCAGTTTGAACGGGTGCTCCCGGCAAGCTCTGTAGCAAATCTCTACCCCTTCAACTACAGCGGCAAAACCGATCCTCGCGGGTTTTACCTCGGCAGGGACAAGTTCGGCTCGAATATCATCGCGGATTTTGACAAGCGCGACGATGACAAAACAAACGCCAATGTGCTGATTTTAGGCAACTCAGGCCAAGGCAAGAGTTACCTGTTAAAACTCATTCTCTGTAATATCCTCGAATCGGGCAAGTCTGTTCTTTGCCTGGACCCAGAGCACGAATATGTGGAGCTGGCGGAAAACCTCGGCGGCTGTTTCATCGACCTCATGTCGGGCCGGTACCGGATCAACCCGCTGGAGCCGAAAACATGGGATGAGGGCGGCAGCCCGGAGGATACCGATGCGCCACAGGCGTTTCGCCAGTCCACTAAGCTCAGTCAGCATATCAGCTTTCTCAAGGATTTCTTCCGGTGCTACAAGGATTTTTCCGACCGCCACATTGACGCCATTGAAATCATGCTGGGCAAGCTGTATGAACAATTCGGCATCAGCGACCGCACCGATTTCAGGAGCCTTGCCGCCACAGACTATCCCGTTTTGTCTGACTTATATGCCCTGATTGAAGCCGAGTACAAGGGCTATGACAAAACCAAATACCAGCTCTACCCGCCAGAACTTTTACAGGAAATCCTGCTGGGGCTCCACTCCATGTGCATGGGCGCGGAAAGTCAATTTTTCAACGGCCACACCAACGTGACCTCCGACCGTTTTATTGTGTTCGGAGTAAAAGGCTTGCTCCAAGCCAGCCGGAATGTGAAAAACGCCCTGCTGTTCAATGTGCTGTCCTTCATGAGCGACAAGCTGCTGACCGAGGGGAACACTGTCGCCGCCATTGATGAGTTGTACCTGTTCCTCACGAACCTGACGGCTATTGAATATATCCGCAATTTTATGAAGCGTGTGCGCAAGAAGGAGTCGGCGGTGATTCTTTCGTCGCAGAACTTGGAGGACTTCAACATCGAGCATATCCGGGAGCTGACAAAGCCCCTGTTTTCCATTCCGTCTCATGCGTTTCTGTTTAACGCAGGCAACATCGACAAGCGGTTCTATATCGATTCCCTGCAATTAGAGGAATCCGAATACAACCTCATCCGCTTTCCCCAGCGCGGCGTGTGCCTTTACAAATGCGGTATTGAGCGGTATAACCTTGCGGTTCACGCTCCGGCATATAAGGAGAAATTGTTCGGAACGGCGGGCGGCAGATAATGAAGAAGGGAGAAAAAATCATGAACAGACTGCAACAGCAGAAAGAAAACAAATCGGGACTCCTCGAAGATATGCTGTCCTTCATCCGCTACACCCCCAACCGGGAAGCGGATCTTTTAGCCTTTATGGAGAAGTACCAGAAAGCGGACTGCGACGAACGCCCCGCTGTTCTGGAGCAGCTTCGGCGCTGCATGGACGGTAAGGAATACCCCGATCCCTATGCCGGGAGCTACCACTATACCCCGGAGGATGTGTCTCTCATGGGGCAGATTCTGGATGATTACATCGACGCTCTCACCTTGGCACAGGGCGATCCCGCCGCCGTTTCTGAGTGTGTGCGGGATACGGTGCTGAAAATCAATGCGCTCAACGAGGAATGCGGACGGTACCTCATTGATACCTGGCGCAGGGAACGGCTGTGCGGCTTCCTCAATTCCGCGGCGGAGCTTGCGGGGCTGTCTCAGGAAAAAGACCTGACCCTGCAGCACAGGATGTGGTAAGGCGGTGGTTAAATGGAGATACAGAGTCAGGATTTCGGGATTGAAATTGAAATGACCGGGCTTACAAGAAGCCGTGCCGCCGGGGTGATTGCCGAGCATTTCGGCACCACAAAAGAATATGAGGGCAGCTTCTACGACGCCTATTTCGCAAGGGATACCACCGGGCGCAAATGGAAGGTCATGAGCGACGGCAGTCTGGACTGCCAGCGGAAGGAGGGGCGCAGGAAGGTCAGCGCTGACCGGAACTACAGCGTGGAGCTGGTCAGCCCCATCTGTCAGTATGGGGACATCGAAACGGTGCAGGAATTAATCCGCAAGCTCCGGGAAGCCGGAGCTTTTGTGAATTCCTCCTGCGGCATCCATATCCACATCAACGCCGCCCCCTTTGACGCACCCCATCTGCGCAATCTGGTCAACATCATGGCGGCCAAGGAGGATATGATTTACAAGGCGCTGAAGGTCTCGCGGGGGCGGGAAAGCCACTACTGCCAGAAAACTGACCCCGCTTTTTTAGAGCGGCTCAACCGGCAGAAGCCCGCCACCCTCGACCGGCTGAAAAGCCTCTGGTACAACGGCGGCGACGGCAGCCGGGAGCATTACCATCACAGCCGCTACCACTGCCTGAATCTGCACAGCGTGTTTCAAAAAGGCACAGTGGAGTTCCGGGCGTTCAACGGAGATCTGCACGCCGGAAAAATCAAGGCATACATCCAGTTCTGTCTTGCCATGACTGCGCAGGCGCTCAACCAGCGGTCGGCAAGCCCGACAAAAACCCAATCCAGCAACGAAAAATATACCTTTCGTGTGTGGCTTCTGCGCCTCGGCATGATCGGGGACGAGTTCAAAACCGCCCGTAAGCATCTGCTGGATCATCTGGAGGGCTGTATTGCGTGGAAAGACCCGGCACAAGCCCAAAGACAAAAAGAACGGCTGCGGCAAAAGCGGGAGGCGGAGCGCTCCCAGGCGCAGACCCCGCCGGAAGAAGCGGTGCCAGAACCCATTATGGAAGCGGAGGACGATCAGTCCCCCGCTTTTACTATGTCCATGTAGAAGGGAGATCATATGAAAAATAAACTGTATATCGCCTACGGCAGCAATCTCAATCTGCCGCAGATGGCGCATCGCTGCCCATCCGCCAAGGTGGTGGGGGCATCCGAAATCAAGAATTATGCTCTTGTGTTCCGGGGCGGCCGAAGCGGAGCCGTTGCTACCATCGAACCCTGCGAGGGCTCCTCCGTCCCTGTTCTGCTATGGAAAATCACGCCGAAGGACGAGGCGGCGCTGGATGTTTACGAGGGCTTTCCCCGGTTCTATGACAAGGAAATGATGGAGCTGCCGCTGGACGGACAAATGGTGTCCGCCATGGTCTATGTCATGACGCCGGGGCATCGCTTGGGGTACCCATCGGACTATTACTACAACACCATCCGTGAGGGCTACAAAACCGCGGGGTTTGATCCCGCTGTTCTGGAGCAGGCGGTGGACTATACCGAGCAGCTCATGGAGAGTGAGCCGGAGCCGGAACAGCAGAGTCTATTCGGCTTTGGTGAAATGAAATGGTGGTGACGGCATGGCAGATCCCGCAACCATTACAGCGGTTGCCAAGGCCGCCGCTGCCGCGCTCTCTGATGAACGCCTCCGAAAGACCATCGGATGGGTAATCGCTGCCGTCCTGTCCCCGCTGATTTTAGTCATCGTGCTGGTCTGTTCCTTGCTCTCCGGCACCACAAACCACAACAACACAGCTGTGGAGCTGTGCTTTCACGGCGGTGTGATTCCAGCGAGTATGCCTGCGGAGTACCGGGAATACATCGGGGATATGCGCCAAAGCTTCACCCTCATAGACGGCGCTATTGCCAGCGTGAACGCAGAGATGGAGGGCGGCGACAGCCTTGACGATGACCGCGTCAAGGCAATTTTTTATTCTCTGTTCTTCGGCGCAGCGTCCCCCTCCCGGCTGGAGCATCGTAAATATGTGGACTGCTTTGTGACCTATGAAGAACGCACCCGCACCGTGGACAACGGCGACGGCACCACCTCGGAAGAAACCTACACCGTAGCCGTTTCCATTGATTCTCTGCCCACCGTCTACAACAACATCCGCGCACTGCTTGGCAGAGCCATCACCTATGAGGATCAGGCCAACGCCAACGAAATTTATTACCGTGCCCGGTACGGCACCGGCGCACCCATGGAGGGGGACGGCTCCGGGTTGTGGGAGGACTGGGCGCCGGATCAGATAGACGGCTTTTATTCTGATTTGCCTGTCGGAGAAAGGGGCGCAGAGGCTGTCCGGCTGGGGCTTTCCCGCCTTGGCGACCCCTATTCCCAGGAGCTGCGCGGACAGGGCAGCTACACCGACTGCAGCTATCTTGTGCAGTGGGTGTACAAAAAGCTGGGCGTAAATCTGCCCGGCACGGCTGCGGCGCAGGGAAAATATTGCGTAGACAACGGGCTGACGATTCCCAAATCTGGTCTTGCTCCCGGCGATTTGGTGTTCTGGAGCCACAAGCCCAACGGCCGCTTCATGAACATTACCCACGTTGGAATCTATGCCGGGGACGGCAAGGTGGTGGACGCGTCCTCCTCCAGAGGGGAGGTTGTCTACCGGGATTTATTCGATTCCGGCAAGCAGGTGCTGTACACAAGACCCTATGCCGACGCACCGGAAACCTCCAGCTCCGGTCTTATTTCCCCTCTTGGAAAGAGCTGGCGTTCCATGGTGACCTCCGAATTCGGCGGCAGGACGGACCCGCTCACCGGGGAATGGGCGGGACATTCCGGCATTGACCTCGGCGCATCGAAAGGAACCTCCATCCGTGCGGCCAAGGCGGGAACGGTGAAAACCGTTGTCTATGGCAGCACCGGCTACGGCTACTATCTAACCATTGACCACGGCGGCGGGCTGGTGACTTTATATGGTCACTGCTCGGGGATTCTTGTCCGTGAGGGGCAGACGGTGAAAGCCGGGGAAACCGTTGCCAAGGTGGGCTCCACCGGGCGCAGCACCGGAAACCATCTGCACTTCGAGGTGCGGGTGAATGGCGTGAAGCAGAATCCGAGAAATTATCTGCCGTAAAAAGAGAAAGAAGGAATGATTTTATGCGTGAAAACAGGATTAAGGTACTCAAAATTGAGCCGGGGCAGGCGCCCCAAGTCAAGGAAATCCAAAATGACCTTGCCAGCCTGCAGGCGGAGGTTGGAGGGCTGATTGAATGCATCGGCTTTCCAAACGGCTGCGTTGCCGTCTGCAATGAGGAAGGCAAGATAAACGGAATGCTACCCAACAGAAGGCTGGGTGCGGACATTATCTGCGGCCCGTTTTTTGTCTGCGACACCGCCCATGACGGCAACTTTACCTCGCTCGGCAAGAGCAAGATCGCGGAATACAGCCAGCTCTTTGCTGACATTCCAGAATTCACCGGGCAGGAGCCGGAGCTTGAACCCGGCTTCACCTTTATCGGATTTGAGTATTAGGAGGGCTCCCATTATGAAAAAAGAAAGCATTACCATACAAATGGACGGCGAAAAGCTCCGTGCGGTAAAACGCTACATGGAAAAGAAGGACGCGGATCTCACGAAAGAGCTTTGTGATTCCCTGCAGAAGCTCTATGAAAAATATGTTCCGTCTTCCGTCCGGGAATACATTGACGAGGGCATAGAGGGTGAAGCTCCGGCGGAGGCTTCACCCAAAAAGCAGAAAGAAAAAATCAGGCAAACAGCAGAGCCGAGGCAGGAGGAGCAATGATGCAGTATTTTGATAAGCACAGCAATGAGATTAAGGCCGGAATGTTTCTCCGCATGGAGGACGGCAGCATAGAGGAAATATACGCCTGTACTGACGCATACGGCAAAGAGGATCTCGGCATCAATGCCAGCAATGATGAATTTCTGAAACGGCACGGCTTGGGTGAGTTTGACCGGGAATTCTATTCGCTTTCCTCTTTCAGCCTCAGAGAAACAGAACTTTGCCAATCCGAGCCTATCCAAGGTCATTCTGGCATGGAGATGAAGTAGCATACCGCCCACTGCACGTATCCCCCAGCGTTGCCCCCTGTTCGCCCCCGTGTGCCGTTTTCAGGACGGATGTGGCATCCATAACCCATCCCGCCCCAAACGGCAACGTAAAGGCTTTGTGCCGGGCGTTTGGAAAGGCGCACCGGCTCCCGAATCCGGCAGGTCCCCTCGGTCGAAAAAAGAGCGGGATAAAGGCGGGTGGTCGCAAGCGACCGCCCGCCGCTCACTTCGCCCAGCAGTGCCGGGCGTTTTTCGCGCCTTGCCATGAGGTGGTCGGATTGAAGATTTGTCACGGTCAAGGTGGTCGGAAACTGCGAAAGCACAGGGAAACAAAGGATTTTATACGGTCACCTCACAGGTGAACACCCACAAAAATGGAGGTTTTACCATGAAAAACAACAAGGAACGAACGGCGGTATGGCTGTATCCCGAAACCATGGAGCGGCTGGACGGCTGGCTCATACAAGATAACTGCAAGAGTCGCAGTGAGTTTATAGAAAAGGCGCTCTGCTTTTACATGGGCTACCTTGGAACGGAGGACACCTCCTCCTATCTTTCCAAGGCCCTGCTTTCCTCCATGGAGGGAACTCTGCAGAAAACCGAAAACCGGGTGGCAAGCAACCTGTTTCGCCTCTCGGTGGAAATCAGCATGATGATGCATCTCTTAGCAGCCACGCTGGAGATTACCGACGAGGAACTGCACCGACTTCGCGGCCGGTGCGTTGCCGAGGTGAAAAAGACCAAAGGGAAAATTCGGCTGGATGATGCGGTGGAGTTCCAAAACGGCGCCGAGGCTGAAGAATAATGGCGCGGATCATTCTCAAGGTTCCCTATCTCAAGGGCAGCGAAAAAACCGCCGCCCACTTAAGTAACCTCGTCAAATATATCGCTACCCGTGAGGGCGTGGAAAAAATGGAGAGTGCCCACCGGCTCTGGAACTCCACCAAAAAGCAACAGGAGCTGATTGCGCAGATTCTCCGAGAGTTTCCCGATACCAGAGAATTATTTGAATACGAGGATTACTGTGAGAATCCCAACCGGGGAAACGCTTCGGAGTTTATCTCCATTGCGCTGGAACAAAACCTTGATCAAATCAGCGGGCGGGAAAAATACCTGGACTACATTGCAAATCGTCCCCGCGTGGAGAAGTTCGACAGCCATGGTCTGTTCACATCCGGGGATGCGCCGTTGGTCTTGTCTCAGGTGGCGGAGGAAGTGGCCGCCCACACCGGCAATGTTTGGACGCCGATTATTTCCCTGCGCCGGGAGGACGCCGCACGGCTGGGCTATGATAATGCCCGTGCATGGAAAGCCCTGCTTTCCGCCAAAGCGATGGAGCTGGCGGAAAATTTGAAAATTCATCCAGACCATCTGAAATGGTATGGTGCGTTTCATAATGAATCGCATCATCCGCACGTCCATATGGTCTGCTACAGCATCGACCCAAGGGAGGGCTACCTCACCAAACAGGGCATCCGCAAAATGAAGTCCTCTCTGGCAAATGAGATTTTCCGTCAGGAGCTTATTCCGCTCTACGGAGAAAAGACCCAGCGGCGGGATGAGTTGAAGGAACAGGCCGCCGAAGCCATGGGGGAACTGCTCCACCAGATGAAGGGCGGCGTTTTGGTCAGCGGGCGCATGGAGCAGCTCCTCACATACCTTGCCGAACGTCTGCAAAAGGTCAGCGGAAAAAAGCAGTACGGCTACCTGAAAGCTGACCTGAAAAATGTGGTGGATGAAATTGTGGATGAGCTTGGAAAGGACAGCCGCATTGCCGAAGCCTACCGCCTGTGGTGGGAGGTCAGGGGCAGAATCGAAGCCGTCTATACCGAAACACCCTCCGATCCGCCGCCCCTTTCCCGCTGTGAGGATTTCAAGCCCATCCGCAATCGTGTCATTCAGGAGGCGTTGAACCTTGGCAGCGGAACCATGACCTTTGAGGAACCGGCATCGGTGGAAACCGCTCTGCCGGATGCCGAACCGGATGACGATACACCTTCCATGGAGGCTGAGCCGGAGAACACACCCACTGAGCCGGAGGACGAGTCCGAACCGCCGCCCCGTATGCCTTCCTCCGACGGAGAGAAATCCTCCGGCTCATGGTGGACGGAGGAATACAAGCTGGCAAAGCAGTATCTGCATGGCGATGAGGATGCTGGAATCCCGCAGAATTTTGTGAAAGCCCGTGAATTTTTCATCATGGAAACCGGGGCGGATAACCCCCTTGCACTCTATGACCTTGGCCGTATGACTGCCGCTGGGCTTGGGTGTGAAGCGGATGCGGACGAAGCCTATCGCTGGTACGAAAAGGCTCTTACTGTTTTCCATAGGGCCGAGGAAGAAAAACCTTGGAAATACACCGAGTACCGCATCGGCAAGATGGTCTCCGCGGGGCTTGGCACACAGCAGGACTATCTGCAGGCGGCAGACTGGCTTACCCTATCCGCAAACAAAAAATACAAGTACGCACAGTATTCCCTCGGCGGCCTGTACTATCACGGCAAAGGTGTGGAGCAGGATCATAAAACCGCCTTTGCCCTCTATACCAAATCGGCAGACCAGAGCTTTCCCTATGCCAGCTTCGAGCTTGGGAAAATGCTGCGGGACGGCATCGGCTGTGTGAAAAACCAGCTGGATGCTGACCGGCGCTTCAAGGAAGCCTTTCTCGGCTTTGTCTCTCTGGAGGAAAAAGGGCACGACGATAAGCTCCAGTACCGGCTGGGCTGGATGCTTCTGAATGGCGTAGGCACGGAAAAGGATGAAGCCAAGGCTAAGGAATACTTTGAAAAGGCGGCGACGGTAGGAAATCCCTTTGCCTGCTATCAGCTTGCAAAGCTCATTCTTTCCGATGAAACGGCATCTCCGCCAGAGGTGGAAAAGGCCCTCGGTTATCTCAAACAGGCAGTGGAGGCAGAAAATCCCTATGCCGCCTATTTTCTCGGCAAGCTCTATGAGAAGGGGCAGTACGTTCCGCAGAACACGGCCGAAGCAGTACGACTCTATGCCCTGTCCGCAGAGCAGGACAACGACTTTGCCGCATACCGGCTTGGAAAACTGTACCTTGGCGGCGGTGGCATCCTCAAGGATGTGGAAGCCGCAATTCGATGGCTGACCTTTGCCGCCGACCGAAAAAACCAATTTGCCGAATATGCCATCGGTATTCTCTATCTCAAGGGAGAGGATGTTCCGAGGAACGTGCCCAAGGCATTGGAATACCTGAAACGCTCCGCTGCACAGGGAAATCGATTTGCCCAATACCGGCTGGGCAAGGTTTATCTCACGGGGGAAACTGTGCCAAAGGACATTCCGGCTGCCCTGCAATTCCTGACAGCCGCCGCTGAACAGGGAAATCAATATGCGCAGTACACCCTCGGCAAGCTGTACCTGATGGGAAAAGATGTCCCAAAAGACAAGGAGGCCGCCGTCCGCTGGTTTACGCTGTCAGCGGCGCAGGGCAATCTTTACGCGCAGTTTTTTCTTGACCATATGGATGAGTTCAAAGACTCCTCCGTCCTGCTGGCGGGCACACGGCTCCTGCATCACATGAGCCGTGTGTTTGCAGATAACGCTCCACCCTTGAAACCGCCCGGTCAGCGCATCGACCGCAAACTTCTGCGCAAGCTCCGGGAGAAGAAGCAGGCACAGGGTCATGCGCGGGATGACCACGAACAGACCATGTCACTCTAAAAAACGATGGGAGGATCACCATGAAAAAGCAGAAAAAGAAAACCGGGCAGATACCCGTCCGGAAAAATTTGTATCCAAAGCAATGCCGTCCTGTAAAAAGGGCGGCATTTTTTCATCGAATCGGCAATCGCCATCAATAGGAGGTGCGCCATGGGTGTGTATGTGCATTTTACAGATGAACAGAAATACCGTGCCAACAATGTGGATTTAGCAGACTTTCTCCAGCGGCGCGGCGAAAGACTCCTGCCCAGCGGACGGGATAAGCGGCTGGCCTCCGACCGCAGCATCACCGTCCGGGGGAACGAGTGGTACGATCACTCCGCGGAGAGCGGCGGTTATGCCATTGATTTTGTGCGGAAGTTTTACGGTTGCTCCTATCCCGAAGCCGTGACCCTGCTGCTGGGCGGTGAGCAGGGCGAAAGCTATCGACCCGCCTCGCAAAAGGAGCCGGAGCCGAAAAAGCCCTTTGCGCTCCCACCGGCGCATACGGATATGCGGCGGGTTTATGCCTATCTGGTGAAAACCCGGCACATCGGCCGGGAGGTGGTCAGCTTCTTTGCAAAGCAAAAGCTCCTGTATGAGAGCTGCGAAAAATCTAAGGACGGCACGAAGGAATACCATAACGCTGTATTTGTGGGCTTGGATGAAAACGGAATTGCCCACCATGCCCACAAGCGCGGGATTTACACCTTGGGGCAGGCGTTCAAGGGGAATGTGGACAGCTGCGATCCCCAGCACAGTTTTCACTGGCTTGGCGAAAGCGATACGCTGTATGTATTTGAAGCGCCGGTGGATATGCTGTCGTTCATCACCCTGCATCCGCAGGACTGGCAGCGGCACAGCTATGTATCCCTCTGCGGCGTGGGCGGTCAGGCCATGCTGTGGATGCTGGAGCAGTACCCGCAGCTCCGGAAGGTCTCGCTATGTTTGGATAACGACGAAGCCGGACACAAAGCCAGTGAGCGGCTGAAACAGCAGCTTGCAGAAAAGGGATATGAATCAGAACGGCTGATTTCTCAGGGGAAGGACTGGAATGACGATTTAACGGAAGCGGCGCAGCAAAGGCAGAGCGGCTTTGAAATGCGGATGGCATAGCAATCAGGCATGAATGACCCTGCCTGACATTATTTTTTCCCGTTTTCCTCTTCCGTTACTTCCTCCAGTATCTCGGAGCAGAGCCCGACGCACTCATTGCAGATTGCTTCATGGGTACCGGCTATGATGCGTTCCACCTCCTGCTGACCCTTACCGCAGAAGCTGCAGTGAATATCCTCGCCATGCTCCTCATACCGGGCGTCATCGTATTTTTTGATGCGCTCCATCTGCCGTTTCAGCGGCTTGATGTCCTGCAGAAGCGACCACACGCAGTCATAATGCACCACACAGTTCTGATCAAAGTATTCCGCCTCCAGCCACGGAAAAGGTTTCAAACGCATTTTATACCGGCTTTCCAGAGTTGAAATGCCAACCTTTTTAATGGTGCGCTGGAAAAGAATAAATTTCAGCAGCAGCGCATCTCGAAGCGTTTCATTCGCCAGCATTGACTCATAGCTTTCAATGCTGCCTTGAGCTGCACATTTTTGAATGGAGGATAGCTGCTCCGTGAGCTGTTTGTAAAGAAACAGGTGATAATCCAATTTGCTGTTAAGCAATAATAATTCCTTGTCCATTACGAGTCCCTTTCATCAATAACCATGATTTGTATGGCTTTTATTTTACCACCAAATTGGCTGATAAGAAAGGAGTTTCACCTATGCAATCCCAAGTCTACATCTTATTTGCAGCGGCCGCCGTGATGTTTCTCGTCATCGGCGGCCTTTCTCTTTTAGCCCATTATTACACCCTCAACGGAATTAAATCCCGCACGGTGGGCGATGGGCAGCATGGTACGGCACGATTTTCCACCAAGCAGGAAATCAAAAGCATCTACAAGCACATTCCTTTCCAGCCGGAGCTGTGGCGGAAGGGAGAAAATCTCCCCGCTGTTTCGGAGCAGGGCATCATCCTCGGCAGCACAGGAGCAAAGAACAAAGTCACGGCGCTGGTGGATACCGACGACGTCCACTGCCTCATGATCGGCGCGTCCGGTGTGGGTAAGACAGCGTTTTTCCTGTACCCCAATTTGGAATATGCCTGCGCCAGCGGTATGAGCTTTCTGACCACCGATACCAAGGGGGACCTGTTCCGCAACTACGGCGCCATTGCCCGTGACCATTACGGTTACCATGTGGCGGTCATCGACCTTCGAAATCCCACACGCTCGGATGGCAACAATATGCTCCAGCTGGTCAACACCTACATGGATTCGTATCTTGCCGATGAAAACAACCTTGTGGCAAAGGCCAAGGCGGAGAAATATGCCAAAATCATCTCCAAGACCATCATCAATGCCAGCAGTGAAAACTACGGACAGAACCAGTTTTTCTATGATGCCGCCGAGGGGCTTCTGTCCTCCATCATTCTGCTGATTGCAGAATATCTGCCGCCCACCAAGGTGGATGGAAAAAAGGTGGACTGCCGCCATATCATCAGCGTGTTCAAGCTGGTGCAGGATTTGCTGGCGCCCAGCAAGGTAAAGGGCAAAAGCCAGTTCCAGCTCCTCATGGAAAAGCTGCCGCCCGACCACAAGGCCCGCTGGTTTGCCGGGGCCGCCCTCAACTCCGCGGAGCAGGCTATGGCGTCGGTGCTGTCCACCGTGCTGTCCCGGCTCAATTCGTTTATCGACAGTGAAATGGAGCAGATTCTCTGCTTTGAAACCGCCATTGACGCGGAGAAGTTCTGCAATGAAAAATCCGCGCTGTTTATCGTCCTGCCCGAAGAAGATCTGACCAAATATTTCATGGTCAGCCTGATGATCCAGCAGCTCTACCGGGAAATCCTCGCGGTGGCGGATGAGAACGGAGGCAAGCTGAAAAACCGGGTGATGTTTTACTGTGACGAGCTGGGTACCCTCCCCGCGATTGAATCGCTGGAACTGATTTTTTCAGCCAGCCGCTCCCGCCGCCTTTCCATGGTACCCATTATCCAGTCCTTCGGCCAGCTTGAAAAGAATTACGGCAAAGAGGGTGCGGAAATAATTGTGGACAACTGCCAGGACACTATCTTCGGTGGCTTTGCACCAAACAGCCAGACGGCCGAAGTGCTGAGTAAGGCGCTGGGCAGCCGCACCGTGATGAGCGGCAGTATCAGCCGTGGCAAGAACGATCCCAGCCAGTCTTTACAGATGATGGAGCGTCCTCTCATGACGCCGGACGAGCTGAAATCCATTCCCAAAGGAAACTTTGTCGTCATGAAAACCGGTACTCATCCCATGCGGACAAGACTGCGGCTGTTTTTGGATTGGGGCATCCGCTTCGGAAAGCCCTATACTGTAGCGGAAAAGGCGAACCGCAAAGTAGTGTACGCCGATAAGCAGACGCTGGAGGAAAACATTGTTCGCAAGCACACAGCCTGTCTGATGGTGGATGAGGAAACGGGCGAAATCCTTGAACCGCCCACCGGTACCGGCGCACTTCACACACCTGTGGCAGAGCCGCCCGCAGAGGCACTAAAGCGGCGCAGCCATGTCAGAACGGAGTGATAACGAATGAGCTATTTTAACCACATTTATTCTGCTTCGCCCGATGAACTGCCCCATCGGGCGAGGGCTGTTTATATTTACCTTCGCGACCGTGCGGGAAAGGGATCAGACTGCTGGCCCGCGGTTAAGACCATTGCTGCCGACCTACAACTCTCCCGCAGCACCGTCAAGCGCGCCCTGCATGACTTGGTTCATGCTGGGCTCATTGAAAAGGAGTCCCGCTACCGGGAAAACGGCAGCAACACCAGCAACCGGATGATTCTAAAAAAATAGCCGAATCGTGGCAAAGCGAAAAGACGGATTTCCCGCCAAGGGGGTATTCCGTCTTTCTGCTGAACCGAGGTGCGGTTCATGATGAACCCACCA
Organism: Pelotomaculum terephthalicicum JT; assembly: GCF_022410535.1. Taxonomy (GTDB): domain Bacteria; phylum Bacillota; class Desulfotomaculia; order Desulfotomaculales; family Pelotomaculaceae; genus Pelotomaculum_D; species Pelotomaculum_D terephthalicicum. The sequence goes on along the minus strand of NZ_JAKNBL010000002.1, from coordinate 32,019 downwards.
GAACCTCTCACTCTAAGAATATTTATTACAGAGAAAGAAGAAATGTATCTTTATATGTTTTTAAGTAACATTCAAAGCGCTATTTATGGAAATGCTACTTCTGTAAACTATAAATATACAAATAAAAATTTAATGTTACAAAGAGAGGTGAGAATAGAATGCGGCAGGCATTGGGAAAGAGAATAAACCAATTGCGTAAAAGCAAGGGGTTAACTTCTGAGCAGCTTTCGGAGCTGTGCGGAGTAAACGCCGTGCATATCCGCAGAATTGAAAGCGGTGGCAGCCTGCCCAGCTTTTCTCTTTTTCTGAAGATATGCAATGTGCTTGGAACTTCTGCTGATTATCTCTTAGGGGATCTCCTGGAACATCCAGTGATACCTGACAGCGTGGAGCAACTCGGCAAACAGCTAAAGCATCTGGAACCGGATCAGATTGATATGGTCAATGAAATGATAGAAGTATTGGTTCGCCATATTACCGAAAAGGAATAATTTTAAGTTAGTCAATGAGAGTCTCCGAAAGGAGGCTCTTTTTGTGCTTTCTTCAACTTGATTTTACGCAAAGTATAACTTATAATGATACATATAAAAATTATAAGTTACATTATAGAGGGATAGGTATGACACCAACTGAAAAAAGAAAACTGATCAAACAGGCAAGCAAATTATATACATTAGGCATTACTGTAGAAAGGAGACGAGAGAAGGTTCGCCGATTGGTGGAGAAAAAAATTCCATATGATTCACCGGAAATGGAAAAGGCTTTGTCTGAATTCCATACTGCAGATATGGAATGGAAACGTCTGGAACAGGAGCACCTAAATTATCGCGCTCAGTTTGGTATCCCCAAAGATGCTCTGATCAAATAAGCACGTATAAATGCTTCAGGAAAAGTTTTTAAATATTGCGAGGAATGCCATGAAAACACACTGCTTTGACGATAAACAAGTTAAGAAAAAAATACAATACTATAACAAGCAACGCATTGCAATATCGGTATTGCTTATTATTGCAGTTGCGATTCTGTTGCTGGTTCCATCACTTGGAGCAGAATCTGCGGTGATCCGAATCGCAGTTTTTGGATCAATAGCTTTTATTTTACTATCCATATTGTTTGTTCTTCCGTGGCAAAGAATTGTACTAATATTTGTAATTGTGACCGCTTATATAACAATTGAATTTTGCTTAGGGAAAATATATCTCAAAGAGTTTTTACTGATGTTACTCTGCAACATATCTACACTTTTAGTTTCTATGAGAATAGCCCGAAATTTTATTCATATGTTACTTTGTGAATATAAAACAATGAGTGCTTTGGCACTGGAAGCAACTACGGATCATTTAACACAACTGCTTAATCGAAAGGGTCTGGAACAAACACTCTCCGCAGCTTTAAACATCTGCAAGCGTGAAAGAAAACTCGTTGGGGTACTTCTGATCGATATAGACTATTTTAAAAGCTATAACGATACATTAGGTCATTTAAAGGGTGACCATATACTACAGCAGGTTGCCCTTCAGATGAAAAGTTGCTTTAAAAGGGAAAGTGATATTATCGGACGAATCGGCGGGGATGAATTTTTGATTTTTATTCAGGATACCGAAGATGAAAAAGTCATAAATATGGCACAAAATCTTCTCGCTTCGCTCTCACAACTGAAAGTGAAATCCTGTGCCAATCAATGCTTATCTGTCAGCATAGGCATTGAAATAAGTATCCCGGACAAACAAGACACAATAAACGATTATTATAATCGTGCAGATAAGGAACTGTATTATGCCAAGAAGAACGGTAGAAACTGTATTTCACATAAGCATACCATCGTCAAAAACCCAAATGGTCCCCAACAGCCAACCGAATCATCTGACCTAAAAATTTTGAATACAAAGTGTGCACGCGAATAAAAACAGAATAAATATGCTATATTCAAAAATGAAGCATGGCCTGAGTAGATTCATACGAAAGGCCAGCTTCAATTTTTGTTGCAAGTATAATGTCCATTATGCCAAGACAGATTGTACTGCCAAACGAATCTTTGGAAAATCGCACTTAATTGAGCCTATTTTTTCAAGAGTTGGGAGAGAAACCGTTTTTCTACGTCCAAGCTCCTTGTTGATAGTATTAGTGGATACAACATAAAAAGTCCACTGTTCCAATTTTAGCGGATTAGCGGTCTGGCGATTTGGATTGGAAAAAAGGCAAAAAACATATGCATCCGAGCGCCTACAAAGATCGTTGCTTTGTCGGCCGACATAACGATAGCCACCTTCCACACCTTCCGCAATGTCGGATGCATATGTTGGACGAATCGAAAATACCGGACGAGAAGGATGGTCTCGTTCCCACTCTTGAATTACGGAGGAACACTTTACTTCAATTCGTTTTCCTCGGTGGATAATATCACATTCACCCCATCCTCTTTTCGGAATGGTTATGCTTTCACCAAGAGCTAATCGAACAATAAATTCTGCAAGATCGCCACGAGGTCCGTCTGCGAGCAGTCGTGACATGGACCATGCCCAAAAATCTGATATATTGGCATCCTGTACGATACCATGCATTTCAAAATTCTCATTACCGGTCAACACGGTTTGTTCACGTTTCATTTTTTCTTCTATGCCACTCCTTCCAGAATGCCTGATATTATTCATTACCTTTTCCGTTTTCCTCTGCGCTGTACATCCTTACGAATGTCTTCAAAGCACGCTTCGTCGACAGTTCCTTTTTCCCGAAATGTCGATACGGCAGCGCTCATTACTTTAAAATTCAATTCCGTTCCCGCGCTGTCCGCCAGATAGTCAACAGCTCTATCTGGGGCAATTCCGAACCGCCCCGCAGTCTGTACAGCGTCGATGTTTGCACCGAGGAAGATAAACTCCCAGCCGTATTTTGCCTTTTGCCGCTCAATCTGTGCTTTTATCTTATCGGCGGAATATTCGCGGCTTGCGTTTTCCTCGCCGTCGGTAATAATTACGAACATCACCTTTTCAGCTCTATAGTCGTCGGCTGTGTTCTTTTGTGCATTGCCGATTTTATGAATCGTCCTGCCGATGGCATCAAGAAGCGCTGTGGAACCGCCCACCTGATACTCTTTCTCAGTGATTGGATTGACAGCCCTAATATCAATGCGGTCATGAAGCAGCTCGTAGTTATTATCAAATAACACCGTAGTAATGCGGCATTCACCCTCAACCGCCTTTTGCTTTTCAAGCATGGAATTATAGCCGCCGATCGTGTCTCTTTCCAAACCACTCATTGATCCGCTTTTGTCCAGTATAAAAACCAGCTCTGTTAATCCCTTTTTCATTGCTATGTCCTCCTTAAGTTTTGTTGATGACTTAAGGATAACAGCTCCAGCGAGGCGAGTGGTCACTTCGAAAGCGACAATTTTAATCGGTTTTGTTCTCGTTTACAATTATGTCGGTATCAATAATGATACAGTCTTCACCGCTAATCTCCATGATGCGGTTTTCTTTTTCTAAAATGAATCGTTTCTGATAAAACACATCAGCGTAGTCTAATACCTTTTTCATTTGTGCCGCATCTATAAATGCCCCCATTATTGCCGAAACAAAAGGAACTCCTTTTTTTATAACCTCTTTTGTCAGTTTTTTGCCAATTTGTTCGAACACCTCTCTGAACAGACTATTTTCAAGCCCCTTTTGCCCCGCTTTATCGAGTGCTTTTTGCGCAGCTTTATTCGCCAAAGCTCTCATTTGTGTCATCAAAAGAGGAATACCGCCTTTTGAAGCCATATCAGACCAAGTCTTTTGGGACGTTTGTTTAATCATAGAAGCTTGACTCATTAGCATTACTTTACTGATTGTAGCTGTCAATTCGTTATTTACATCTTGTTGAGTCGGACTTAATGCTTTTGTAAAAACTTCGCTTGCAATCACTAATTCTTCAACGCTATTCTTTACATCGTAGCCGTAATACATTGCTATCGATTGTACGGCTCTAAAGTAAATAAATGTACTCAGGACTAAGTTGAAAGGTATTCCTGCAAAACCAAAAAAACCTGTTGCGCCGCCCTCTGCAAAAGCGATAAAAAAGTCTTGAGTTTTATATGAGGATACCAGTTTTGATATATTGTAGCTGCGTGCAAAGCAAATGTCCTCAAAGTCAGAAATAGAGATATCTGGTGTTGCTTTATTTACTTTTGATATGATTGCCTGTTCACTAATTGAAGTTTTAGCAGCCATCTCTTCAACGTACTTAAATCCTTTAGCAATCAGTTCAAGAGCCTGTCGGTATATTTCCTGTTCTGATATAGCTGAGGATACGCCGCTCCCTAAAGATTTAACTTTGCTGGGGATAATTTCTTCAACTTTCGAGCCGACCTCTTTCAATTTTTTTGATACTTTGCTCGGCTCAATTAGTTTATTATAACGCTCCGTCAGTGTATCGAGGGCGTTTGCTTCTTTAGTATCAATGATTGGTTTAGGAATAGGAAGATTTTGTTTCATTTAATCAGCCTCCCAGCAGCGGCTGGTCGTATTCGAACAGCACTTCGTTTATCTCAAAAACATCATACTTGCCGTTTGTGATAAAATACTCCACAATTACGTCAAACTTAACGGCGTGAGAAAGTGCATATCCCGCACGCTTCAAAAGATCATCGGTTTCGTCAAGGGATAACTCCAGCGCCACGGCAAGGGCAATTGCTGTGCGCTTGCTGGGCATATAGCCTGTGTTGCTCCGAATTTTAGAGAATAGCTTGCGGTCAAGGTTTGCCCGTTTATAGACTTCCACATCCGTCTTACCCTTGGCATCAATCAAGCGGAGCAACGTCTTCGAGAACGGCTCATCAAGGTTGCCGACCAAATCGTCGAGTGGAGCAGGGGCGCCAACGGACGGAGCAAGCAGATCTTTTAGAAAAGGTCCGTTGTACTTACTTGCGCTTTTATCGGCTTCCTCTAAGGCTTCCAATTCCACATCAAGCAGTTCCCGCCGTTGAGTTTGGCGCGGATGCGCATCGGCGTAGTACTCGTCAATATAGCTGTCCACCTCACCAAGCAGTTCGCGGCTTATGTTAAACGCCGATTTATCAAATACCACAAGAGCCACATCAATGTCATGGCCAGATAGAAAGTCCTGAATAGCCGAGGTAGCTACTTTTAGTGCTTTATCCTTTGGATAGCCATATATGCCGCTTGAAATTAACGGAAATGCTATACTTTCACAATTATTTTCAACGGCGCGTTTCAGTGAATTTGTGTATGCGGCACGAAGATCTTTCTCATTCTTTGCCTCATTCCAATGTCGATAAACCGGACCCGCCGCATGAATGACAAACTTCGCCGAAAGATCAAACCCCGGCGTGATAACGGCATCACCAGTCTTTATCGGTGCGAGTTTATCGCAGGCAGATTGGAGCTGCGTTGTTCCCGCTGCTTTAAATATCGCTCCGCAGACCCCGCCGCCCATTTGCAATTCGGTGTTAGCTGCGTTGACGATGGCGTCAACTTTCAGCTTTGTTATATCTTGACGGACAATAGTAAACGGCATTAACACACCTCCTCTCTTGTTATGAACCATTATTTATCTACTTTTTTAACGTCGCTGAATTATACAATGCCTTTACTTTTGAAGATGGGCAATACTATTGGAAAGATATTCATCTACAGCAATCGAACCAGAGAGTTCTTTAATCAACTGATTGCCGAGAGAGAAATCTGATACCATAGCACATAATTTAATTAATTCTACGACACAGTTAGAATTTTTACTTGCCAAAGAATACGCCTTTTTCATTTCATGATAAGCCAATGTAATAAGTCCGCTATCCCTCAGAGCATCAGCTCTATTAAAAAGCGTATCATAATTCAAATTCATTTTGCATAGTGCATTTGCCGCCCATACTCCCCGGAACCCAACCTCATTGACAGCTATTGCATACAACTCCTTATATGCAAGCTGCAGATATGGCGCGGCTTTCTCTGTTGCGAAAGGAGCCATGCCTAACTCATAAAAGCCTTCGCAATATGAGTTTACATATTTTAAATCTTCTTGTATTACATCTGATGTAATATCATATATGATAAACTTATCAGTCTCTAAAGAAGCAGGAAATGCTTTTTTACAAATCGCATAGGTACATGTTGTATCAAAAAGAATTTTTACATTATCCCTCAAAGTCCAAATCCTATAAGAAAAGTCAAGCCCTCCGAAATCGCCATGAAGTATCTGCTTTTGAAACTTAAAAAACTCTGCATTTTCCGCCCAAGCAACAATATGGTATTTTTCTCCGTTGTCTACCAGAAAGATTGTCAAGTTGCTTTTTGAAACCTTTGAAATTTCTGCTTCTGTGTCAATATAAATGTTCCCATCATAAAAAGTAAAGGCGTTTTGAAAATCTTCCAGATAAGGAATGATAACAAAAACCACCTCGTTTTTACCTTTTGAATAATCAGCTGTTATTTTGTCATATTTCAAGTTAAGTGAGTAATCGCTAAGGTATTCATCCAGTTCTTTTGCATATGTCTTGTAATTAGGAAATCTATTGGCCTTCAGCATAAATTTGCGGTCATGGTCTGCAAAATCCTGGTGCAAGCTTTCGTGATAAACGACGGATGCCAAAGCTTCATAAGAAATGTCATTACTATTTAATGCCCGGCTAATAGTAATCTGATTATTATATAAATCGTATTTGCCATTGATGGCTGTCCAGTGTTCATCAGACCATAAGATATTAGGGCGTGGTAAAGCTTTTGATGCATAGTACTTTGTGCGTACTTCATCAAGTATTTTATCTAAGTCGTACATTGTATTTGCTCCTGTTAATCATTTCTCTATTAACCAGAACTTTCTTTCGCTTCCAAATGCGCCTTTATCACGTGGCTCAAAGCCCAATGTTTCGCAGTATCTTGCATATTCCTTATTTAAGATAGAATTGACCGAAGGTTTGGCACCCAAAATTCTTGATATAGCCGGATTAGTCTCTTTCCCGTCTTTTTCCACGTTGTTCAAATGAGCGTCCATTGAATTGTCAGCGTAACCAATGAATCTACTGGGATAAAATCTATAAACGCTGGAATCTTCCATCGCAACAAAGCAAGTTCCGTTTTTGATTAAGTTAAGGGCAAAATCATATTCCGGATCAACTTGAGCATTGAGGTATCCATCTAAAGTTTGGATGTTCGTGATTAATTCATTTAAATTAGAAACGGTTTTCATAATTAATTAGTGCTCCTTTTCTTTGTTTTGTAACATTTTTTTAATACTCCTCTTTCCAGAAAAAGCAAACTTAAATCCGATTTTCGTTATGTAATTTCAAATTTTAACTTTTTATTCAAAGAAGGCGAATTTTCATTCTTTTCACGATAGGCCCAAAGGATTTTATCAATTTTCCTTGGCGTCCATGTGCCAGTCTGAAATATTCGATTCAATTCGTCTGCCTTTGCACGCAACACCTGTTCAAGCATTACGCCATCTGCAAGCGTCAACGCCTCTGGGCGCATCCGAACAAGATTTTCAAGTTCATTTAACTCATTAATGCGCAGCAAGGACTTCACTACAAATTGATCAACAGTCCCAAAATAATCAGGGAATAAAACTGAAAGTAATCCTGACGCTCCGGCGATGCCCAAACCTCGAATCCTGCTTGCGATCTCAAGTCCAGTACGAATTTGTGCCTTATCAAAAGAAAACAACTCGTTCTGAATCTCAGCCAGTGTGGTGATGTCAGTCAAATGCCTTTTTAACTGTGCGCGGGTGGTGGCAAGCCGATTTTTGGCAGTATATTTCCAGACAAAGTAAGTGTCGTGGAGAAAAAGATAAAATGTCTCAACATTCATATGTTTTATGTCATCTGGATTTAACATCTCAAGCGATTTTTCCAGATTTCTATTCGCATCAGAAACCTGATTCCAATAACAATTCTCGGCAATCAGCCAGTCGTCTTGGCGGGTAGAAGACCACAGCTCTTCAATTTTCAGTTCCATCATCCATCCCTCAAGTTCTTTTCTCACACGCTATCCTTGCAGTTCCTTTTTTAATCTATCAATTATTAAAGCTTCACGGGCTTCTAAAAATTCCGGGAAGTTTGTAAACGCAAGATCAACGCCAGCGGGTATCAGATGTTTCTGCCGATAGGCAGTCTTTGCCTCTTCTGTAGGCAGGTTATCCTCAAACCACTTCTTAAAATCTTTATTGGTTTTTGATGTATTGTCCAGCCCCTCAAGTAATTGAAGGTTGCCTATGTAATTGAAGTTCTCCAAGAAATCTGAAATTCTATCCGAAGGAACTCCCATCTTGCGAAGCTTGCGCTCTGTGAACTCTGCTTTTGGGAAAATGTGATCCATATGAAACAAATTGTGCAAGTCTGCCCAAGGGTAGAGAACCGACATCACTGTCAGCGTATCACCTTGTCCATATTTGAGATACAGCAGATTTTCAATGTCAGCATCCGTAAATTCATGTGTTCTGTTTGTTCCCTTAAACCGCTCAATAATTTGTTCAAGCGGAAAGATCGAACCATCGCTTTTAGCGATTATCTCCCGAATAGGGCGCAGGACACCATCAGGCTGGGAACTGAACACACGCTTCAGCATGGCGCTTACAAGCCATTTTTTGATTGCCCTAACGTTCTCAGCATTTTTGGGTGATGCCGCAAAATTTGAAGGCAAGCCTATGTGTTTAATATAATAGGCGATAGGTATGAACAGGTTATTTGATGTCAGGTTATCTCTGTTAAAACCCAGTCTGGCGGCAAGGGTTACCGCTTCTCGCAGGGCAGCCATAATATTTGACCATTCCGACTGTATCTTCATCATATTAGTGTGATTGAAGTTATCAATTTTGAATGCTATGTCAGGGAAATCACACAGGACTAAGCAGGCTTTGAGTATAAAATCTTTATTGACATTGAATCCTCTGCCAATTGCGTTTATTTCGTCAACTGCACTATGAATTTCCTCACGGGCATCCAGATCATCCCATTGTGCAGAAGCAATGGAAAGGAGAAGGTCGGAGTAACTGAGTGGTGTTCCTCCGCTGTTTACACGAATAAATATGTTGAGGACTTTGTCCAGTTTATCGCTCTTTTCAAGATAATAGCTGATCGTTCCATCGGCGTGAATTGCTTGCCACAGTTTACTAAGTGTTTCGGTGGCAAATTCTGCTTTCTCCTCATCATATGAGCCTTGTCCGATTTTAACAAGATAGCTGTTGACTTTTTGGAGGTACTTCATCGCATCGGACAGTTTATCAAACCCCAGTATATCCCCAACGAAAAACCAGTAGTGGCTATCGTCATTTTTGCACTCATCAGAAGTAAGAAATGCAAAATCATAAAACCAGTCATCGTCATCCGATTTTTTCAATAAGTTCAGATAAAGCTTTCTTATCGGGTAGGCTTTCGGATTGTCATACCGCATATATGGTTTTTTATAGGCGTATGTCCCCATTAATCCTAAATACAGCGATGTCAAGCGTTGCTGGCCATCAAGAATAGCAGTGACGGTCTCGTTGCCGATAATACTTGCTTTCGGATTGTGCCGGCCATCCTTTTTCTGTTCGTGATAATTCCGAAGAAATTCATAAAAAACAAACTCCTTCACGTTAGCAGGGCTAACCTCCCAAAACAGAAAGGAACCAATAGGATAGCCAAGCATCAGGCTGTCAAACAGCTGGGTTATTTGGTCTACATCCCAAACAAATTCACGTTGAATAGACGGCAGCAAATATTTTTTGCTATGTATATTAGCGATTGTTTCCTTAATTGTTAGAGCAGTTTGAAAAGCCATAAAGTACCTCCAAATCTTTTTATTGGTCTGTTATTATCTGTCAATCGGCGTCTTAGCCAATGAAATTACTGTGTCGCGCAATTCGGTAAAAGAACACTTTTTGACACCAAGGGCCAGTAACGTATTTAACCCTATTGATTTTTGATTGCTAACGGCAGTGTCCAGAGCTTCTGTAGTAATGGGGTAAAAATCCCACTGTGCTAAGTCAAGCGGGTTTACCAACTTCTGTTCTTTGCAGTTTTGAACGCAAAACACATAAACGTCCGCTTGGCGCATAGCAATTTCCGCATAAGTATTCGTAACCGACTCCCAAGCCAGAGTTTCACGGATGCCAAAACGAATATTTGATATCCTCTTTTGCGCCCAACTCTGCAAATAGGCTGAGGTTTTCACTTCGATTTTTATTCCTTCGGGTGTCAACACGTCAAAAGCTCTCCAGCCTTCGCTAACACCATTGGCACAGTGCATTGCCAGAGAAACAATGTACTCGGCGAGTTTGCCACGCTCCGTATTTCCCATCAGGTCGGAGTATGCCCATCTCCAAAAGTCTACAAGATGAGCGGAGCAGCAGCCGTTAAGGAAACACTCGTCACCATGCTTTTTTTCCACGGTCAGTGCCGGATATTGATATTCACAATTAGCCACGATGTTTCCCCCTTCTTGAAGCTTATTCCTCTGTTTGTGCATCCTCATTAAAGATTCTATCGAGTTCGGCATTAGATGTCACACCGCGGACCCTATTTCTGACGCTCAGTTTTCCCATATCCAAGCGATAGAAGTGATCTCGCTTATCCGCTCCTTTTGCCTTGCGGATTAATTGAATACGTCCGAAATGCTCTCCGTGCTTCTCTGCAAACTTGGCCAATCCGACGGCTTTCGGATAATTATCCTTACGGCTTGAGTCATGCGGTTCCAGTACATCAAAAACATATCCATGTGCATCAGCTCGAACAACAATCAGGTCAGGGAACATCGAAGTTACCACACCGTCCACTTCGTATGGAATTTCCAATGACCACCTTTTACGGTCAAGGTTGCGGAGCCATGCTACAGCACCCTTTTCATCCTTCATTTCTTCCCTGATAACACCAAGTTCCCAGTCATTCAGACTTACCTTGAATTCACCACCATCAGAAGGGATGTAGAGGTGCTTTTCCAGAATTACAGCATCTTCGCCAATTAAAAAATCAATGGTTGGAGGCAGTTCCCAGTCAAGAGCAATTGGGGTCGTTGATGATAGAGCCAGCTTTTTGTAAGCTTCTCTACGATCCTCTTTCAATTTTCGGAATGCTGTTTTATGCATGTCATATAATTCGTTGAACAGCTTGTCTGCAAACGATTCAAGACGCTCCATGGCTGCATTGTCGTTTGTCAACACAATAATTTCTGTTTTTACATCCTTAAAATCACGGACAGCGTGACGGACCCAATATTCCTTGTGCAAACCCTCGCCGAGCACTTTTCCCGCCCGTTCAAAGAGATTGTTGATATCAAATTCTGAGAGCTCCACAATTTCTGATATGTTGTCTGTCGTCCCTTCTGCGCCGCTGCCGTAATCTATGGTAAGCGTTCGCAGCGCCAAGCCGGTAACAGCTTTAGAGATCTCTTCAAATTTGCCGCTTTTCTTCAATTCGGCTATTTCCGATTCAAACTCATCAAGCACCTTTTTCAGTGTGCTTTTTCGAGCTTCAGGGGCAATCATGTCCTGCGTTAGCGCACGGGCAAGCGCAATCAGTCTGCGGAGTGCGGGTTGTTTCCTCGCGGAATCTATGCGATAGGTTATTAAATTCATATCGCTAAATACATCGGCAAATGCAGGATCACGTTTCAGGGTGATGAGCTCCTTATGCGATCCGGTTTCAGCAGGAACAATTGCCTCACTGTCGCGCAATGCCTGCTCCACCATTTTGACTGTTTTTTCATCAAAAAAAGGAAGAAATAGACCTACATTGTTCAGTTCGGCATCAGACTCCACACGACGGGCAAGCGGGGTACGTATCATACGTCCGAGCAATTGAGCGATATAAGTATAATCATTTGCGTGTCGGAACGACATCATTGTTTCGGCACGAGGGCAGTCCCAGCCAGTGGAAAGATTCATTTTAAAGAACACAACGATAGCCTTTTCATCTTCTTCAATGCGGGAAGCATCCACCCTGCGTATATCCAGCCCATGCCTTTTAATGGTCTCGTGTTTATCAAACGTATGAACAACTTCTCCAGCTTGAAGTCTGCGCCCGATCGCATCTTCAAGTATGGAGATGCAGGAATCCAAATCTGTTTGAGTGATTTCCCGTTCATTTCCATCCTCAACCTGAATGACAAGAACAGGGCGGACGGGTTTCTTAATTTCCTCGTGGTCACAATAAGACTGCCATCGTTCACATTTCTTTTTCCAATTGGCAACGGCTTCCTTAAACATCGTCATATCGGCACCGATTGCAATGTCGGGGAAGTGAATAATAACTCTGTCTTTCAAAAGACCGGATTCTCGCACATCTTCAGGAGGAACGACAACTTTTTGTATAGTAGATGTCGTATCGGCCACAAGCTTTTGAAACCGTTGAGGCGTAGCGGTCACTCCGATAATAAGAGGCATAACAGGGAGCCCATCTTCTTTACTTCCTTTAATAAATTTCTGCATGATAGACTGTGCTTTATTTTCGGCCTGTGGGGATGTAAATGTTCCTCTATGCGCTTCATCGATTACAACATAAAAGGACTTGGGCTGACGCTCCGCAGTATTTGCAATTGTTTCCCAAATCGTATATTCGCGCAAATTGGATTTCTGCGTGAGCAGCTTGTCCGAACCGAGCTTTTGTGTATTCAGAAAATAGATGCCGCCGGGGGCAAAATACTCTGCATCGAAAGTCGAGTCAATTACCCGAATGTCCCTTGTGCGAAATTTTTCCGATTTGCTTTCAATTTTCAAACGTGTCTGCTCATTGAGTTCCGGCATATCCGAAAGCCAAACGAAAACAGAATCCGGCTCCGCTACTCCATAGGCATGGCCGAAGATAATATCTTCAAATAAAGCGGTCATAATAATTGTCTTACCGGCACCTGTGGGAGCAGTAAACGAAATGACCTGAGGATCTTTTTCACTCCAATAGGCATGTGCTTTTTTTATCTTCTCATGCAAGTCGGCAAGTGCCGATTCTTGAAACGGAAATAACGTTGCTCTCATAGATTATTCCTCCTGCTCCCGATTACGAAATTATCAATATAGTCGCGGTATAGCTGATAAGTTTGCTCGATCCCAATACCATCCGACATCTCTCTGAACGCTTCCTCAGAGTTTGTAACAAAATATACCGTACCAATATTTTTCGTTTCCAGCAAAGCCTCGGCAAATTTACCGTAGCAGTCTTCATCAAGGAGAACTGCAAAAGAGTTCTGCGGCAAAATCAACATATTCGGCAGTTCCGCACTGTCCAACTCGGGGCGCTTGCCAATCGCTCCAGCTTTCAGCCATAGCAAGGGAAGAATCTCGGCGAATTGCTGACCGAGCGACACGCTGTTTTTGTCAAGAAAGCCAAGCTTGAAGTATTCTACATTAGCGGCGAAACCTTCGCTCATCGGGCGCTTCAGAGGTTCGGTTACCGTGACCGTACCGAGAAGGTCCACGACCTTTTGTCTGATGTTATTATATGTTCGGCTGTCTTTTGCCACGATATAGAAATCGGTTATATGCTCCTGATCTTCAAGGACATTGAGCCATTCATCAGCAGCATCAGAGTCAAACAACACGGACGCTGTATGCTTTTCTGATACAATGAAACGGCTGTCTGCTTTCACGAGAGACTGCGGCAGCTTATCCTTACCGATGAGAGCAACAATCTGCTTTTTCGCAGCAGGGGTAAGTGATGCAGGATTTTCAACAAAGCCAAGCTGATAGAACGAGCGATTGACTTCTTTTGTCGTTGTTTGGTTTGTAAAATATTCGCCTGAAAGCACCGTACCATCAGCCCGTTTGCCGAGGATGCTGTACTCCGTGCGCGGCCAAGTCACCGAACGGCAAATGCCGTGCTTTTCCCATTCTGGATCACCCGGCTGGTATCCACGTTCAGTCAATAGTTGGGCTTCGGCTTCGGAAACCTCGTTGTTGGTGACAAGGATGCAGCGCCGTTTTCCATTGTCCTCAGCGTTCAGCAGATTAACAGCATGAAGAGTCGTTCCACTACCGGCGAAAAAGTCAACAATAAGAGCGGTAGGCTTGTTTTTCATAACTGCAGAAATGGCATCCTTTGTAGAATAAAGAGACTTCGGGAATGAAAACGCTCGTGATTGTCCAATTATCGCTGATACCATGTCAGAACCATATGCACCCGCATCGTGAGTGGTACGATGCCATACGGTTTTTATCACTCTTGTATCATCGTTTACATATTCAATTTCCACAACACCTGTAATTGGATTTCGAGCAACAATTCTTATACCACCGCGCTCAATTTGAAGCTGATTAGGTTGGCTGATGTAAGAAATACCCCATGTCGCTCTTTGCATGTCAAATTTCCCACATGCCACATATCCCTTTTTAATCAAATCATTCAGTGTTTCACTACCCACGCTCCACCGACCATATGACCCATCGCGTCTGATAGGCCATGCAACATCATATCCATCGATCTTATCTCCAAGTACAGGATTCTGGGAAATAGGTAAATAATTCCCAGCACGAATAATCATCTGTTTTTCAGCATCGATTAAAACAGGATAGAACATACTCTCTCTATCAGTTCTCAATGCGTCTGTTCCGGAACGAAGAAGTCCTTTCCATCGAGGCTTTCGATTAGGATTAGGTATATTAAGCAAATTATCTTTGCTGTCTGCAACAAATGCATTCTTAGCAAAGCAAAAGATAGCATACTCCTCTACACGGGAAAAACGGCCTTGAGTTACACCTTTGGGATTCGTGACTGCGGTTATCATTTGAACAAAAAATTCTGGAAAGATATCCTCAAGCATCGTCCGTAAATGATGAACCTCATGTTCGTCAATTGTAACAATAAGAACGCCTGTATTTGGATTAAGAATACGCTTCGCCAATCGTAAACGCTTTTTCATCATCGAAAGCCATTTGCTATGCCGCCATGCATCGGCGGAGTCCACATAGTCATTGTTATATTTCCAGTCCCTTGCCCCTGTGTTATAGGGCGGGTCTATGTATATGCAATCCACTTGTCCCTCGTAAAGGTACTCCAAAAGCTGAAGAGCATGGTAGTTATCCGCTTCAATAATCGTGTGCCAGAGACTGTCATTCGGCGCATTTTCCACTTTCGCAATCGGCTCAAGCGACGGGAAAATCGGCTCGCCGAATTGTGCCACGGATACCAGTTCCGCAATCGGGATGGTTTCAATTTCGTGCGAGTTCTTGTGTTCACAGATGGCGGTCTCACCGTCCATCTTTTTCACGATATAAACACCTGTAAGCTTTCCAGTCTTTCTGGCGACGAAAGACCCGCACCTAAAGGCGACACCGTAAAGCGGCGTATACTCCGGCTCGTGTTCCTCAAACACCAGCCCAAACTTCTTATTTTTTTTGAGACTATCTACTTCGGTTGTCAACTGCTCTCGCAGTGTCGGGTCGGAGATTTGCCTCAGTAGGTTTCCAATACGTGCCATGTGCTTTTATCTCCTTAATCTTCATCGTTTCGCTGTTCTGTTTTTGCTTTATCTTCGGCATCTGATCTGGAAATGGGCTCCGTCTCTGGCACAGCATTTTGCCGGCTCCAAGACTTGCCAAACAATTCATTCCCCACGGACAGGCGGAGAACTGACGCCTTATCAACGATTTTGTATGTATTTGGTGTATAAGTATCTGCCTTATCAAATGCGATGAACACTTGCTTGCCGCTTTCACCGCTTTTCTGATACAAACCAAGTATCTGTTCAAAATCGGCATCCTCTATACGCTTAACGATGCTTGAATCATGAATCAGAACAGGGAGCGGAGTTAAAGCGAGCATACTCAGATCGTATACCACAAGACTCTTAAACGCTGTTCCTTCACTCTTATCATCGGGGGTTTCAAACTCAAAGGTCTTGTCCGGTTTTAGCGTCAATTCTGGTGCGGTTCTGTCACCGCCGGTAATAATATCATTAATTCGCTTCATTTCAGCGTTCACTTCATCCTGAGCAGCGGCGAGAGCTTCTTCTTGCCGCTTACGGAGATTCGCCAGCAGATGTTCAATCTCCTTGCGCTTTTCCATTTGCTCCATTTCGCCTTGCAGCGCTTCATTCTCTTCAACCAGTTTTTCTATTTCCCGTGACACACGTGCGTACTGAGTAAGAATGGATTGCGAGAGAGATTTGGCGACTCCTGAACCCTCGATTTGCTTCTCATAGTTTGCAATATCAGCATCTATGTATTCAATTTGCGGCGTCAGCCGTGCAATTTCTTCCTCAATGTCAGCACGAAGAAAACCGTTGATCTTAGCATGGAAAGCTTCGACATCAGTAAAAGCATCAATTTTAGCATCAGGAAAAAAATGGAGCAGCGCCGAAAAGTCTTTTTTTAGCACTCCGTCATTACCAGGCATGTTGTTGCGGACTGCATTAAGCTGGGATATCAAACGGCTCTTCCGGCGGCTCAGTTTACCCAACTCACTCTTAATTTCAGCAAGCCGCTCCGCTTGCTGCGGATCAATACCCAAAGCGCGCAGGTTGGCCTCTTCATTTTGCCTGCACAGCCTCTCCCGGCGCTTTTCCAGACTTTCTATTTTATCCTTATTCTCGCCAATATCAGCCGTGATATCCGATATGGAACGTTCCGCCTGTTTGCTTGGCTTGATGCCATAGCTTTCTTCGGCGGTTTTCAGATTCTGGATGGCTTCAAACTTATCCAATAATTTCATAAGGTACTCGACAGCCGTTGCCATTGATTCGCGCTCGCTTTGCAGAGGCTTGTGTTCATTATGGCTTCCATGGCCGTAAATACGGAAGAATCTTTCTACAATTTCATCAAAAGTAATACCCCTCAGAAGTATTCTATACTCGTGGAACAGCCATTTGCGATAGTTCGGCACACTCATTTCCTCAATGACATGGAACTGGCTGTCGCAGCGATTCACCACGGACGGGCGGCTTGTGCTTCGAGAAAAAAAGTAGGGAAAACCATCAAATTCAAAGATGAAGTTTATCGTGTGGTGATCAAGATGAGTGATCACATCCTTTGCGGATTTCGGGTAGTTATCCCCTCCAAATACAAAATCCAGTATCAGCAGAAAAGTGGACTTGCCAATAGCGTTGCTGCCATCCGAACTGCCAAGGATGACGTTAAGCCCAGGCCGGAAATCCTCCGGCTGAGTTTTAAACTTCTCACATGTTATCCGCTTTAACATAGTGGAGTACCTCCGTCCCGTCAGGTATTTCTATTTGCCCAAGTTTATACAAACAATCAAGAGCATCAAGAAATATGCTTATTTCCGATACCTTTGTCCGTGTCGCTTCGAGCAGTTCATGCGGGGTCATATCCCGCTCCTCTAATTTCTCCAAGATAGGCGCAAAGAGAGCAATGACGCTATCGGAGAAAGAATTAACTTTGCTTGGTATTTTCATTGAACAAATCACACCTTTTCACTAAATATCCAACAATGATCTCACAGGCGTCTCTATGTCTCTGTCCAACTTGTGAAAATAGTTTTTCAACTAAGAGATCTGCTATGTATTCCTGTGGATCGATGATATCTGATTTTTGCTGTATTCCACTTTCGAGCAGCTTATAAGCGGATTTCATTAACTCCCCAAACATATTCGTGTCAAATCCAATTTCCTGTTCAAGACGGGAGCAAGTGTTTTTTACAGTTTTATATAAGCGAGCCATACTCGCATTAATCTTGTCCTTTAGGAAAGGTTCGTGAATCTTACGCTCAATCTCAACCAAATCTTTGATATCTGTTGGTTCCAGTCCTTGCGCATTCTTTGTCTTATGAACTTCGCGCAGAACAGTCTCTATTTCATCCTGAAACTTAATGCCGGATATTCTGTCAAGAAATGCCTGAATATCCGCACAACGGTGTTTTTTTTCAAGCAACTCTGCTATTTCATCAGATGACATCGCCGGAACAAGAGGAGCACATTCGTTTGTACATAATGCTACCGCATTTTCATAGCTGTCCGCTTCATCTGGTGACTGCTTCAAATAGACAATTTCACAGTTTTTAACCGGAATCTTCCCTCGCTTGGGAATTCCAAGATAACCACCGCAATATAAACACTTACCATTAGCTTCTGACAGCAGAGTAACAAGCAGGGAATCGTCCTGTTTTGATGGCTGAGGTAATTGCTTGATTTTGTCTATCAAATACTCTGCGACACCTTCGGCGAATTCTGTATCGGTCTTTCCGTTTCTATAATCATAAGTGCAGATCCGATCTGACACATTATCCTCAAGGAGCGTTATTTCTTCAATCCGAGATGTGAAGGAAAGAACATACTCTTGTGTAACAGACCGAATCGTCTTTTTGCCGCTTCGGTTCGTAGTGTTTGTGACAACATATAAAAAGACTCCGGCCAAAAACGAATGAAAACAGAATTCGGTTTGGGATGCCAATTCTTTTTTTGTTATGCCATTGACCAGTTCGACTTTCGTATCATCGTAAATACCATGTATTTTCTTCCCATCTTTTTCAGGAAAATCATTACCAATCATGTCTTTAAGCGCCAGGATTATCTGCTTGGATAAATTACTGTCCAACAGTTTGATGACATTGTTCTTAAAGTAGCTGGCTACTTCTTGTGGAACGGCGTTGCGGGCTGGCCCAGTAATATCTTTTGAGAGATTCTGTTCACACCGCAGTAATTTTGATGTGGCATCTTCTCTGACACGATCTGCATTTTCCTGCCCTGAAAAGGTAAACTCATAATTGGGGGCAACAGAATGAAGAAGTGCTTCGCACAACTGCTTATTATCAATATTAACTGCCTTGCACGGAACAAGAATCGCTAAATATGAGCCAAAACATAACCTCATGCCGAAACCCTCCATTCAAACTGAACTGTATCCTATTTATTTTCTTCATCAATGTAATCGACGATATCTCCAATATTACACCTGAGAGCCTTACATATGCGCGCCAAAACGTCCATGCTGACCGGCAGTTCTTTGCCTAACTTTGCCATAGTAGTTGTAGTTAAGCCCGTCATAGCCATCAAATCTTTTTTCATCATTTTTCTATCTATCAGTATTTTCCATAGCTTGTTGTAGCTGAACGCCATAATATCTCCTCCAAAGAGCTTTGCCCTCAAATAGCCTATTTGGAATATTTTATCACGTTTTGAGACTGATATCAAGGTTAACTTGATTAACGCTGATATTGGCTTTACATATTTAGACTTCATGCATGAACTTGGTACAATATTAAAAATTCGCTACTCACACTCTACCGGAAAGCTATTCCCACACCTCCAAGCTTGTCCCATAAATTAGTATGCTGTTATTGCGTAAGGCGATAACAGCTTTTGCTTTATATGCCTGAACACTCACAAATCAGTCGAGGGGAGGGAAGTATTTCTATGACCGAAGTAAGAAACCTGAATAAAAAACGCATCGGCGATATGAGCAGCGATCAACGTCTGTTTGAAATTCAGATAAAAGATTGCGTTACTCGCATCACCGTAAATACCGATGGCACGTTGAACATAACGCATGATCGTGTAAAACCTGTAGCATAACCGTACCTCAGTAATAAAAATGAAATCCGCCAGAACGCAAGACGGCAGTGCGGAACTTCCTGCAAAGGAGGTTCTCCTGCCGTCTTGTTTCGTTTATGCGGATTCGATGGCTCCGGCGGATTTCAAAAATTTGAAATTCAAAGGAGCAGATTTTATGAAAAGCATCAAAAGAGACACTCAGCATCAGAGGGAGATCAAGAAAAAATACCAAATCAAGGTGCAGGGTCAGCTTGTGCCGGTCAGCGAAGAAGTCTATGTTACCTATCACCGCATGAAGCGCCGTGAAACCTATCTGGAGGAAAGGGATACGGCACACGGTGTCTTTTATTACAGCACCATGGATACGACAGAAACCACAGGCGAGGATGGGATTCCGGACCTTATTTCTCCCCGTGTGGAGGATGTGGTCGTGGACAAGTTCATAGCGGAAAAGCTCCACCGATGCCTCGCACAGCTTTCTAAGGAGGAGCAGGCTTTAATCTTTGCCCTGTACTTTCAGGGAAAATCTCAGTCGGAATTGGAACGGGAAACCGGTATCAAGCAACAAACTATCAGCTACCGTGAACGACAGATTCGGCTGAAGCTCAAAAAAATGATAGAAAAGTAAAAATATTTTTTGTAGACCCCCTCACGAAATCGGCTTAGTAGTGAGGGGGTTTTTCTATTCACCCCCATTGCTCTTTGAAAATTTCATATCCGACGACCTGAATACGTTAGCTGACGGACCCCAAAAGGGAAAGCGACTCCGGAGGATGCGCCAAGACCACCTGTAGGACGGCGATGAGAACATGAAAGCAACCATATTATTTTTATTCTGTTCATGGTTTCTCATTTTCCCACCTATCAAAGACGGCCAAATAAGGTGCAAAGCGGTACCCATCCGTCCGAAAAGCAGGCTGTGGCAGCCTGTTTCGCAATGATCCCGTCAGCCTATATTGATACTTCTGTCCAGTCACAGCCCCCACAAGACATGGGGACCACGCAATGAGGGCAGCCAGCGGAGATCCCGGTGGAGGTGAGATTCCTATGATGCGGTGAAGCCAGCCGCAGTTCAGGCCGTCGCCTTTTGAGCTCTTATAAACCAGAGCTCTGCGTGCTTGGGGAGTAGTGTCGAATTAAGCACAGCGAGAAGAATCTTAATGTTAGAAGCAATGGAGATCGCCCTGCCTGTAAAGGCTCTCACAACAAAGCAGATCATACAGGGCGGTCTCTATTTTTGTGCCATTAAGAATATGGGCATAGGAAAGAGGTGTGTATTTGAAACAGTTCCATAATACCATTTTACGAGGCGACATCTACTACGCGGATTTAAATCCAACGGTCGGCTCGGAACAAGGCGGTGTAAGGCCCCTTATCATTCTGCAAAATAACGTCGGAAACCGCCACAGCCCCACCGTGATTGCCGCTGCCATTACAGCGAAGCCGAAAAAGCCGCTCCCCACCCATGCAAGCATCGGTCATGCCTGCGGCCGCCTGAAGGAATCCTTTGTGCTTTTGGAGCAGATACGCACCATCGACCGCAGCAGGCTGCGGGAATATGTCGGCAGGCTGGATGAACAGGAAATGAAAAAAATTGACGAGGCACTGGCAATCAGCGTCGGTCTGGCTCCAGTGCCTATTCTATCAGGGAGGGAAACGCCATGACAAACGCACAGGTATCCGATAATCTGATGTACGCTGCCGCCCTGCAGCAGCTCACACGTCTTGCGGCCGCCAAGAACATGACAGAACAGGAAATTGAAAGGATTAAAAAAGACTTGGAACGCAGGCTGCGACCCACCATCATCGCACTATGCTGAGTCGCGGAATTGTTTTCTGAATATTATCAACGATTCGGTAGCTATATGCTGGGAGGTGTGGTAGTGTATGTCGTTGAAAGGAGGGAAAAAAGATGTATCAACCCAATTCAACATCGGCGGAAGCGCCCAAAATCACATTGATACAGGCGCGAAAGCCGGAAACGGCAAAGCTCCGTGTGGCGGCATATGCCCGTGTGAGCAGCGACTCGGAGGATCAGCAGAATTCCTACATCGCACAGGTGGATTATTACACCCGGCATATCGCAGCACAGGAGAGCTGGGAGCTGGCGGACATTTATGCTGACGAGGGCATCTCCGGTCTTGTGGCAAGCAAGCGGGATGAATTCAACCGCATGATTCAAGACTGCAGGGACGGAAAGATTGACCGCGTCCTCGTCAAATCCATATCCCGCTTCGCAAGGAACACCAAGGAATACATCCAGTATGTGCGGGAGCTTTTACGGCTGGGCATCTCCATCCACTTTGAGAAAGAAAACATCGACACCGGCAAAATGACGTCGGAGCAGATCGCCACCATCTATGGCGCTTTTTCACAGATGGAGTCACAGAACCACTCAAACAATATGCGCATCAGCGTCCGCATCCGTATGGAAAAGGGCGACTACCTCTCGCCGTCCGAGCCTTATGGCTATCGACTGGAGGGGCGCACCCTGATGATTATCCCCGAACAGGCCGAGGTAGTGCGCCGCATTTATGCCGCTTATCTCAGCGGTCAGGGAAAGAGTGACATCGCAGACGATCTGAACAAGGCAGACGTCCCCCGCACCAAGGGGCGAACCGTCTGGCACCCAAGCACAGTGGCGTACATCCTCACCAACATCGCCTACACCGGAAATATGCTCTGGCAAAAGAGCTTCGCCACCAACGAAATCCCGTTCCGGCAGGTGCGCAACAAGGGTGAAAAGCCAAAATATTTTGTAGAGAACTGCCATGAGGCGATTATTTCCAAGGAGGACTTTCAGCGGGTGCAGGCACTGATGGAAAGCCGACGGAGACAGACAAACGGAACGGTTTCCTCCGCACTGCTGGCAAAGAAAATCCGCTGTGAAGGCTGCGGTACTCTGTTCCGCAGAAAAATCGTCAACGAAAAGGTCTACTGGACTTGCCGGAGGCATGACCGTGATAAAAACCTTTGTCCCACCTCACAGATACCGGAGGAACAGATTGTCACGGCAATCCTCCGTATGTACCACAAGCTGAAACGGTATCGTACACAAATCCTGTCCCCGGTCTTAACCCAGCTGACCGAGCTTCGGGAAAAGGAGCTTCGCTCCAACCGCAGAATCAATGATATTGACAAAGAAATTGCCCAGCTCACCGAGCAGAATCTCGTTCTTGTTCGACTCAAGTCGAAGGGATACGTAGATTCTGCTCTTTATTTATCCCAAATCGGCGAAATCGACTTTAAGCTCCGAGAGCTGCGCCGTCAACGTCGCCGCATCATGGAGGCCAACGGCGAGGACAGTCAGATCAAAGCCACCCAAGCCATGCTGGATTATCTGGAGGACAGCCCTGACTATCTGGAGGAACTCACGGAGGAAGTATTTGAGATGCTGGTGGAGAACATCACCATCTCATCGGAAACCGAGATGAATATCAGCCTTCACAATGGCTTGATACTAAAAGAAACCATGGAAAGGACGGTGCGGTAATATGGCATGGCAGAGAAAAATCCCCTTCGGGTACACCATGAAAAAGGGAGAGATACAATGCAGCCCCACAGAATCAGCGGCGGTCAAAGAGATTTTCAGGCTTTATGCGGACGGCATGGCCTACAGCAAAATTGCCGCTGAAATGATGCGCCGGGGGCTTCGTTACCACAGCCACACGACTGAATGGAACAAGCACATGGTTAAACGCATCATTGAAAACGAACGCTATCTTGGGGAAAAGGAATATCCCCCCATCCTTGAGCCGGAAGCCTTTCTGCAGGCCCAGCTTGTCAGGGGAGAAAAGAATGCCTATACACCCTGCCCGGACTACATCAAGCCCATCCGTGAAAAGGCGGTCTGCGGCGTGTGCGGCGGCAGGATGATCCGCGATACCAGAGCTGGGGGAAAGCCCCGCTGGTACTGCGAAAAGGAGGGCTGTACCAACCGCCGTTACATAGAGGACGAGGACATCCGCACAGCCCTATCCGAAAGGCTGGATGTGCTGGCGCAGACCCCGAACCTCTTAGAATGGTCCCTGCCGCAAAATACAAATGAGCCGACGCTGGAGGCGGTACGCATCCAGAACGAGGTCATCCGGGAGCTGAACAAAGCGGAGCCGGGACCGGAGTACACCAAAATGCTGATACTGGCCTGTGCCGCCGAGCAATACAGCGGACTGCCTGATTCTATGCCTTATTATCAGATGCAGAGACTGAAGGAAAAAATCCTCACACAATCTATCAATGCGGAACTTCTCAGAGAGCTTTTCACAACCGCAGTGCAGGAAATCCAATTTACCGCCCACGGCGGTCTCCGCTTGCGGCTCATCAACGGAAAATCCCTTGAAGCAGATGGAAAGGAGGATGCAAAGTGCCCGAAAGCGCAGTGAGAAAAGTCACGGTGATTCCCGCAGATCCCAAGCACAACCAGAAAGATATCCGCAAACAGCGCCTGCGGGTAGCGCCCTACTGCCGCGTTTCCACCAACTCTGAGGAACAGCTCGACAGTTATCAGGCGCAGATTGAATATTACACTGAAAAAATCACCGCCCAGCAGGAGTGGACCATGGTGGATATGTTTGCGGACGAGGGCAAAACCGCAACCTCCACCAAAAAGCGCAAGGATTTCCTGCGGATGATTAAAGCCTGCGAAAAGGGCAAGGTGGATCTGATTATCACTAAATCGGTGTCCCGGTTCTGCCGGAATACACTGGACGGCTTGGATTATGTCCGCAGGCTCAAGCGGATGGGCGTAGGTGTCTTCTTTGAAAAGGAAAATGTCAACACCCTCTACATGGACAATGAAATGATCCTCACCTTTATGATGAGCCAGGCACAGGCCGAGAGCGAGTCCATGAGCGGCAACATCCGCTGGGGACACCGCAAAAATTTCAAGGACGGCAAGGTTTACTTTCACTATGCCGGATTTTTAGGCTACCGCAGGGGCGAGAACAATCTGCCTGAAATCGACCCGGAGGAAGCGGAAATCGTCCGCAGGATTTTTTCACGGTATCTGATTGGACACAGCGTAGCCAAAATCATCGCAGACCTTGAGGCGGACGGCATCAAAACGGCGCGGGGGCATAAAAAGTGGAATGACGGCGTGATACGGGGGATGCTTCGAAACGAGAAATACATGGGAGACGCCCTGCTCCAGAAAACCTACATCGCAGACCTTTTCACCCGACAGACCAAGAAAAACACCGGCGAACTCCCCCAATATTATGTGGAGAACAGCCATCCCGCCATCATTGACCGGCTGACCTTTCAGCGGGTGCAGGAAGAAATGGCACGGCGATCCAGCCTGAAAAAAGTCAGTACAGCCGCCAAGACCGAGCTTGCCAAATACAGCGGCAAATATGTGCTGACGGAGCTGTTATCCTGCGGGAACTGCGGCAGCCCTTACCGCAGAGTGACATGGACCAGACCGGAGGGTAAAAAAATTGTCTGGCGGTGCATCAACCGTCTGGAGAACGGTAAAAAGTTCTGCAAGGATGCCCCTACGCTGGAGGAAAGCCGGATTCACACTGCGGTGGTCAGTGCCATGAACGAAATGTTCAGCCAAAAGAGCTTGAAAGAGATTCTGCAGGACAGCATCCGAACAGCCCTTTTGCCGAAGAACGGCGAAACCAGCCTCGCAGCCATCGACAGCAGGCTGTCCCAACTGCGGGAACAGCAGTACCGGCTTCTCCAGCTTGCTGCCGCCGTGGGAGCGGATTCCCCCCAATACGATGAAGAACTGAAAAAGGTCAGTATGGAATTCTCCGCACTGGTGGCCAAACGGAGCGAGCTGGAGAAAAATCGGCAGGATACCGAACAGGCGGATGAACGGGCGGAGCAGCTTGCCGCCGAGCTGGAATCGGTGGACACCGGCATCGCCACCTTTGACGAGGTCACGGTGCGGCAGTTGATCAGTGCCATCACGGTACTCAGCGAAGAAAAACTGCTCATCCGTTTCAAGGACGGAACGGAGATTGAGCAGATCATATAAGGGCAACGGCAATCAGGTGCGGGGAAATATCCCGCGCCTGATTTTCTATATTGCATGGAACTGGCAGAAAATTTGAATCAGGAGGAATGAAAATGTTTTTTGATTATCAAAAAGCACAGCGGATGAAGGAGCGGTATCCCAGCGGAACCCGCATCCGCCTCGACAGTATGGATGATCCCTACGCCCCCATTGCGCCGGGTACGGAAGGGACGGTAAATTTTGTGGATGACATCGGCACGCTTCACTGCACCTTTGACAATGGACGCACCCTCGGTGTCGTTCCCGGCGAGGACGGCTTCTCAGTGCTTTCACGTCCGGCACCGTCTGAGCCGGAGGAAAGTCCTACTCAGCAGTTCGGCATGAAAATGGAATGAAGGGAGGCCATACCGTGAAACGAATTACGACAGATGAGCTTCGCGCCATGACAGACCGTGAAGGATTGATTCTTCAAGGCTGCGGCGGGGAGCTTTCAGAATGGGTAAACGGCATCAACGAGCTGCTGACACAGGAAGGTATCCTGCTAAACGGCGATACCTTCAAGGAGGTTTTCGCTTTTGAGCATGACGGCTGCACCAATCTGCTGTTTTCCGTGGAAAATGTGGATTTGCATATGGGAAAGCTCGCCATATGGCGTTTGCAGTCACACAGTGCCTTCGGCGGCACTTGGCTGAGTGATTATCTTCCCAACCGGCTGGGCGTTCATATGGATGAAGCAACTGCACAACAGGACGGCGGCCTTGAAATGAAACAAAGCTACTAACAATTCCAAGCATTTCACCGGCGGAGCTTGCTCTGCCGGGTACATAAAAAAACAGGCTCTCACGGAGCCGGAAAGGAGAAGTCTATGAAAGCATTGAAAAAGAACAGTGCCCTGTATCTGGAACAGGTTGCCTCTGCGGTAGCTGAATGCTATAAAAAAGACGAGAAGCCCTGCAATCGGGCACTGCTGGAGCTTTATACACGGATCGGTCAATGTATCTGCCGTCAGGGAGAAAAAGCATTTATCCCACATTTGGCTGAAATGCTTGCTGACCAATTTCCATCGCTGAAAGGCTTCTCTCTTCGTAATCTCCGCAGGATGCGTGATTTTTACCGCACTTATGAAAACAACCAGGTTCTTATGGAAAGGGCACAGTCCCTTGGCTGGACACAGAACGCCGTGATACTGGAATGCTGTGAAACCGATGAGCAGCGTTCGTTTTATATTGACCTTGCGGCAGAACGGAACCTTTCCAAGCTGGCGCTCATGAAAGTCATTCAGGAGGATGCCCTTGCTGAAGCTATGCATACAGAAAATTACGCCACGAATATGGAACCCAGCTTTGCCCCTGTAAGCGATAGCCGCATCGATGAAGCAGTAGACACTACTGCGTCCGTTGGAACGGTGTGTGAGCCGTTTGTGACAGCGTGTGAGCCTCCCCGCCAAGGGGATGCTCTGCACCGAAGCAATGACAGCAGCTACAGCAAAATCCTCGCAATGCTTCCGACCGACAGAAGAATGAAAAATATGCGAAAACATTCTTTTTTATGCTGGCGGGATTATCCGTTTCTTGAACGCTCTGTTTCATCAAAAATATTGGCGCAGAAACAAATCATCTATTTGAAGCCACCGCCCGACACAGTTCAGCCGAACAAGTTCCCGCCGTCTTTCAGCAGAAAGCAGAGCAGGAATGATCAATGTCGAGTACACCGACCGAAAACAGTCGCATGAATGTCTGAACACAACAGTGAAAAGCCTGAGGGTTTATGATATCATAAAATTGGTCATTGCCTGCGGAGAATCCGATTTATTTTGAGGACTGGATGCTCTTTTTTGAGAAAGATAAGAAATCTTTTTTCCACGGTGTCCACAAGAAAATCAAGGCCTTCGAAAACGGAGGCCTTTTATTTTTGCATTTTATCTAACATTTTATCCAACATTTTCATTTCTCTCTTTAATTAAAACCTAATTATCTATCAGTATCTGTAAACCCCTGAAAGCAACATTCTTACCCATTAACCGCTAAGGTGACAAGCCTAGTAACACAAACAAATATCCTGGCAGTATCGACAGGACGCTATCGTTAGTATCCAGAGTAAAAAAATAACCTTCGTTTAATTATTTACATCATCCTCGTGTGACAGCTGAGCACGTCGGGAAGCAGCGCGCCCGATAGGCGAAGCTGCCCCGGCATAGCGGCTGAGCGGAGCCGGCAGACCCCCAGAACCGGCCTAAGCTTGCCTTATCCCCGCCAGCCAAAGGGCCGGGCAACCGCCTGGCCTGAACTTCCTTACCTAAGAATGATGTTTGCAAAAATGTCTTAAGGGTAAGCGCCTTAACGGGTTTCCATAGTAAAATTAGTATCTGGTTATGTCGCATGAGCTTAAAATGCCAATTAACAATATTCTTACTGACATTATTTATATTTATCATATATTTTGTGATTTCTTATATTCTACACCTTCTTTAAACACATTCCCCACAGCCCGACCTAAATCAAAGTTACTGGCACCCATCATAATCATCGGATTGATTTTTAGTGGGTCAGGCTTGTCGTCTGTCAAGCATTGCTTATTTAGGTATGTAGAAACTATCTCCCCAAAGAACACTTCAAAGCCGCAAATAGGAATGCTATGAATGATCTTACAGAGAAAATTCAACGGACATTCGCTAATCATGGGAGCTTTTTCAAGTTCATCATAAAACGGAGTAAACACAATTGCCTTATCTGTTGTTTTTCCCGATACTATACCGCAATAATCTGTCATTTGAACCATATCTGCCGAGGGTACATTGATACTAAAATATCCATTTTCCTTAACCCCAATAGTTGTATAATGAGTGCTTTTTAATGAGATGTAAAACACTGGTTCCAGACACACCACACCAAATGCTCCAACGGTGGCATAGTTAGGTTTGCCATTTACATCGGCTCCGATAAGGACAGTTGGAGCAGGACTTACCATAGGATAATTTTTGATTTTTACTTTTTCCACATTAAAACCTCCCAAATTTTATTTTGCTTGGAAGCCAGCATTAAAAATATAATTGAAATCCCAAAAAAAGAATAGACTTTTTCTTTTTTGTGAGTTAAGCTACTGTTGTGGTATACCCCAAAGCCTATATGCCATTTTTTTAATTTTCATGGGCATCTATATAATTCGAAAAATAAGAAAGTCGATTATCCTTATCATAGGGAAAATCGGCTTTTTTTATTCTATAATTGTCTTAACATGGGTTTTCCAGCATTTTACTGCGACAGATCCTTATTGCGTATAAATAACAAAATGTGCCAGTTACGGTTGTTACAATTTGTAAGCTTCCTCGAACTGCACAAATCTTGACCATGTATGTATCAGCGCCTGATACCTTGGTGGGCAACCGCCCGCCATTATGTAAAACCGGCAACTGCCGGTCGAAGCGGAACTATCAGCACTAGACCTAGCGCGGCCGGCGCGGCAACAAACTCTGGAGCCTGGCATGGGCAGCAACCAGTACCCGCTAGCGGCGGGCTCAAAAAAATATTTTTTACCCAGAGTCCAGGGCTAAACTAAAAAATATTTTTTTGAGCGTACCCTTGACAGTTGCCCGGGAGGTTCACGGAGGCCGCGCCGACGGGGGCCGGAGCTGCAGTACAATGGAAGAAAAGGGAGGCGATTGTCTACACCGGCACAGCGAAGCACCCGGAGCCCCCGACCCCCATGATTGGGGTCGGGGGCTCCGGGTGCTGGGGGTTGAAGGACCACGGAGAATGACCCGGACAGGACCCTAGTGCTGGGCAGTCTGGCCGGGCTGGCTGACTTACAAAGTCAAGCCTTTAAGGCCAGCCAGGGCAGTCTGGTCTGCCCGACACCGACAGTGTCGGCACCAGCGGGTTTATAATGCTTTTTATCTGTATACATATCCCGTAAACTCACAACAAGCAAGCAATTTTCACGATAATTATAATTTCCATCTGGATATTGTAGATATATATTTTCGAACTCAGTATCTGTTATGCTCACATACCAATAACGGATTCCGCTATAATTAAAGCTCATTGTTACCTTTTTCTTTCCATTATCAGACCATTGTTTCACATGTACACAAATATCTTCTGGTGAAATCAGAATGAGTGAGTACCTATCTGCCTTATTTAAGCTTTTTAAATAAGCACCTTCAATAGATTTATCAGCATCATAAAAGAGAAAAGTGTTAATACTCCCGCAAAATGTCCAGAAATAGCTGGTGTTAATTGTCCCTAATCTGCCGGATAAACTGACCGAAAAAGAAAGTCGGTCAGTCTGTCCGTCAGATGGTAAGAAAACTTACCTGTCCATCGCCTTAAATGTTAAAATATCCTCTCTGGCTTCATGGAGCTTTTCCTTAAAGACCAATTTGAACCAGGCTGTTCTGTTGCGGGTGGGCGGATACTGCTTAAGCTTATCGTAAACCTTGCAAACAGCTTCAATCATTTCGCTTGGCGCATAACCGAACTCCTCCGCCAACTGAGTGGCTAAGGGCAGCAAATCGTAAAAGCCGGTGTGGATAAAGTAATCTTCCAAGCTTAATAAAGGCCTGCTCATGACAGTTCCCCCTCAATCACCCGTTTCACCATCCGGTCATCGATGATACGGTGTCCGTTTTGAGCGCCATACATCAAGGCGTGGGTACATACTTTGTTAATCAGTCTGGCGGTTCCGCTGGAAAAGCGGTAGATGTCATCAACGGCCTGGTCGGAAAAGATATCCTGGGTGGCGCCGGCATAAGCCAAATGCTGCCTGATGTAGGCACCTGCTTCAGCGCGGTCATAGTAGTTCAGCTTGCACTGAAGATCAATCCGCTGGCGAATCGCGGCATAAGACTGTAATTGCAGCCGGTCCCAGAGTTCTGTCTGCCCTACCAGAATAAGGGCCATCGGGCTTTGGGCATCCATATTCATGTTCAGGAGAAAGCGGACTTCCTCCAGCATCTCTTTATCCAAAAGATGGGCTTCATCTACGACCACAACCGGCTGCTGGTGGTGAACCACCTGCATCAGTTCCACTTCCCGGTGCAGCTGACGCTTGGCATCGCCCCGGTAAAATTTCGCTTCATGTCCGAGCTGCTCTAAGATTCCTTTGTAAAAATGACGCGGGGTAAGCCTGGAGTCGGAGATATAGAGCACTTTAAATTTGGCGGGGTTTAAGATTTCAGCATAACAGCGGATAGTGGTCGTTTTGCCTGTCCCGCAGTCTCCGGTAATTACCGCAAACCATCTGCGTTCGGCCGCGTACTCAAGTCTGCCCAGGGTTTCCTCCAAGACAGCCGATTTATATAAATATTCAGTGGGAATATCCCTGGAAAACGGAACCTTATTTAAGTTGTAAAAGGATTCAAACATGACGGCCATCCTCCTTTCCTACACTGCGAAAGGAGATCGCCTGGTTTTGACGGTTTTGTCTTTCTTTATTCCTAGATGCAGCGGCAGTAAGCAGTCGAGAAGAATCCGCGGGCTTTCTTTGCAAATACTCCGGTAATCCCGAACGTTTGCCGACACGTTCACCGATGGTTAGTTCTTTCGCTTTAAAAGGGGTATAGCCCTCATATTCGATCGTAAGCTCGGAAATATCCGCCGGGTCATAAACGACATCCACTGTGCAGCCAATGAAGCTTAAGCCCGCTTCATATTTTTTGCTCATAAAGTTAATACGACCGGACTTATCCACTTTACGGGATTCACAGTGTAAAAAAGCATTAGCCAAAACATGGGGTTCGATAAACATAAGGGGATGGCTGTCACTGTGAAAGGCGGCTTCCGGGCTCATATTGCTTTTCAGAGCAGTGTGCGGCTTATTCTGGTAGCATTCAGAAAGCCAGATTTGGAATAATTCATTCAGTCTTTCTAATGTTTGCGGTTTCTCCAGAGCAGATTCCCGTAAGAAGGAATCGACAGTTTGGTTAAACTTTTCAACCTTGCCGGTATTATGTAGAGCTCTACATAATGAATAGTAAATTATCCAAAGTCAATAAAACAAAAAATAGCTCTACGAAAACGTGAGCTGACTTTGGATAATTTCATTGGACGAAAGCGCTGACGCTAGTTTCTATGGGGAAATTAAAAAATTCATCTTACGATTGAATGACAAATATTGATATAGCAAGGCCGTTCATGCGCAAGGTGGTTTCAAAGGAATAACAATTACAAACAAATGCACAGAGATTCCCCCTCCCCCAATAAAGAGGCATTTGATAAGTCCTATGCGGTTTCTACCTTTAGGGGGAAGCCCTGACGAGATGTCCGACCCCGCAGCAAGGACATAATGTAACATCCCTGCCAGTCAATAGATTTAAAAGTTCAATCGTAGACAGCCTGTCTTTTGGAAATTCATTCACGAGCGTATTTGTAAGCTTTTTGCACAGTCGTAGTTTTGTTGATTTATTAACCGAACTCAACAGACCATAATGCCGGATTTTGGTAAAACCGTCAGGCAGCACGTGGATAAGAAAACGTCGGATAAATTCATCGGCAGCCAGGTTCATATGTTTTTGTTTATTGCCATCCCTGTAGTCACGCCACTTGAATGTGACAGTTCCGTTTTCCAGCTTCAAAATGCGGTTGTTGGAAATGGCAACACGATGGGTATATCTTCCGAGATATTCAACCACACGGCCAGCGTTTTTGAATGGCGGCT